>NZ_RXHU01000099.1 GCF_003955665.1 Paenibacillus whitsoniae | reverse complement strand
GACTGGTGTATTTCCCGTCAGCGCGCGTGGGGTGTACCGATTCCGATTTTCTACTGCCGCAGCTGTAACGAGCCGCTCGTCAACGAAACGACGATTGAGCATGTGGCGCAGTTGTTCGAGCGCGAAGGCTCTAACGCTTGGTTCATCAAGGACGAGAAAGATTTGCTGCCGGCTGGCACAACCTGCGCGAAATGCGGACATCACGAATTCCGCAAAGAAACGGACATCATGGACGTTTGGTTCGATTCCGGCTCCTCCCATGTGGCTGTGCTGGAAACACGTCCTGAGCTGCAATGGCCGGCCGACCTGTACCTGGAAGGCTCCGACCAATATCGTGGCTGGTTCAACTCCTCGCTGATCACAGGCGTGGCGACGCGCGGACAGGCGCCTTACAAAGGTATCCTGAGCCACGGCTTTACCTTGGACGGCGAAGGCCGTAAAATGTCCAAATCGATCGGCAACACCATCGATCCGAATGTTGTTTGCGGCAAGCTGGGCGCGGATATTTTGCGGTTATGGGTATCTTCCGTCGATTATCAGGCCGATCACCGGATTTCGGACAACATCTTGAATCAAACATCGGAAGTATATCGGAAAATTCGGAATACTCTCCGTTTCTTGCTTGGTAATCTCACGTCGTTCAACCCTGCGACAGATCGCGTAGAAGTGGAGAAACTGTCCGAGCTTGACCGTTACGCGCTGATCCGCCTCAATCGCATGATTGAGAAGGTTGTCAAAGCTTACGATGCGTACGATTTCCACGTAGTGTACCAAACGATCCACCACTTCTGTGCAGTAGAAATGAGTTCGTTCTATCTGGACATCATTAAAGATCGTCTGTATGCAAACGCAGCGAACGATCCGGCCCGCAAAGCTTCGCAAACGGTGCTGTACGCCGCGCTGAACGCGATCACGAAGCTGATCTCCCCGATTTTGCCGCATACGGCGGACGAGGTATGGCAGTACATCCCGGGTGTAGAACTGAGCTCTGTGCAAATGGCTGAACTTCCGGAAGTCGATGCGAGTGTATACGACGAGAAATTGGAAGCCAAATGGAACGCCTTCCTGGAAGTACGGGACGAAGTGCTGAAAGCCCTGGAGGAAGCACGCACGCAAAAAGTGATCGGCAATTCGCTCGGCGCGGCGGTGCATCTGTATCCAAACGAAAGCATGGCAGCGTTCCTAGGCGGCTTTGACCAATTGGATCAACTTTTCATTGTGTCCGGCGTGGCCTTGCATCCGGTTGGGACAGAGGTTCCGGAAGGCGCGCATGGGGCGAAGGATGTTGCGGTAGCTGTTACGGTAGCGGACGGCGAGAAATGCGAACGCTGTTGGATCGTGACGCCGGAAGTCGGGCAAAGTAAAGATCATCCGACCCTTTGCGTACGATGCAGCGATGTCGTGACGACTCACTATCACGCGTAAAAAGAAACAAACGAGCTCTCGCAGATAGCGAAGCTCGTTTGTCCTGTTTTTCGGATAGCGGCTACTCCTCCAGTTCGGCGGCAGGTTCCTTTTCAAGGAACGGGTCACCCTCACCGCTGTCCATATAGTTCCGGTACGCGCGGCTGCGAACAATCGTAACGTGTTCCCCGTACAAGTCGGTAGCGACGAAGCTTTCAAAAGGTTCGACATAGCCTTCAAGCTCGTCGTATTCGATGTACATGTCGTCGTAGGTTTCCACTTGGTTCGATTCCGCCATGGCGGGGGAGTCCGAGTTGCCCCAGCTCTCAACAATTTGCCAGGCATCTTCACCGTCAAATTCCGTTTCATCGTTCCGCTCGTCAAAGCTGGTTCGGCCAAATGGTGGATAGAGGACCTGTTCTTCGACAGGACGACGGAACGATTGCTCGGGATCAGGTACGTGCTGGATGCAGGTTAAAGCCGTCGGAATCGTCTGCAGCCTTTCAAATGGGATGGGGACTCCGCAGTAGACGCAGGTTCCGTAATCGCCGCGATCGATAGCTGCGAGTGCCTCATTGATTTGTTCAAGCTGCTGCTCGGCGTGCTCATTTAGAGAAATATCTTTTTCGCGTTCATACAACTCTGTCGCTGTATCCCCTGGATGATTGTCGTAGGCTGACAAGTCCCCGGTCGTATCGGCGAGCGCGTTGCCAAGTCCGTAATGATCGTTTCGGGCAAAGTGTTTTTCTAAACTTACTTTTTCCTCCAATAATTGCACATACAACGAATGGATTTGTTCCTCGGATAAATGGCTCATCAGTCCACAGCTCCCTTCTAACAGCTGATCCATACTGAATAGCATGCCGTGTGAACGCTTGTTTTAGTGAGGTAATTCCTTGTAAAAAAGGAACGTCAAGCTCGAATATGCAGGAGGATGACTATGAAAAAAGCTTATTTGTACGCGCTATATGCGGTGATTGTTTTAGTATTGGACCAAATTACCAAGTGGATCATTGTGAAAGAGATTCCGATTGGCGAAGAACGCCCGGTGATCGGGGATTTCTTCATGATTACCTCGCATCGGAACAAAGGCGCGGCTTTCGGCATTTTGCAGAATCAGCGTTGGTTTTTCATTGTCATTACCATTCTGATTGTAGCTGGGATTATTTGGTACATAACAAAAACGATTCGCGAAGGGAAGGTCCTGCTGTCTTTTGCTCTAAGCCTGCTGCTCGGCGGCGCGATCGGGAACTTTGTCAACCGGGCCTTGTTCGGTGAGGTGGTTGATTTCTTGCAGGTTACGTTTGATTTTACGTTGTTTGGCAAAGCCATCTATTATGAATATCCGATTTTCAATATCGCAGATTCCGCGATTGTCGTCGGGGTTATCCTGATTTTCATCGATTCACTTCTTGCCGCGCGCAAGGAGAAAAAAGGAGCTTCCAATGAACACAAACCAGACCTCACCTGATGAAGCGGCTGCTGAACTCCTCGAATGGACGGTAGAGGAGGAATTTGCCGGCGAGCGGATCGACAAATTCATTACCGAAGCTGTGGAAGAGGATGTCTCTCGGACGCTCGTTCAGATGTGGGTGAAAGACGGTCACGCTAAGGTGAACGGCAAAAATGTAAAAGCCAATTACAAGTTGAGCTTAGGAGATGTCATTGGCCTGATCGTGCCGGAACCGCAGGGTGTGGAGCTTGTGGCTGAGCCGATTCCGATTGAAGTCGTCTACGAGGATAGCGATGTGATCGTGATTAACAAGCAGCGCGGCCTTGTCGTCCATCCGGCGCCGGGGCATTATTCGGGCACGCTAGTGAATGCGCTGATGCATCACTGCAAGGATCTTTCCGGCATCAACGGCGAGCTGCGTCCAGGCATCGTACACCGCATCGACAAGGATACGTCAGGCCTCATTATGGCGGCTAAAAACGATAAAGCCCATGCCAGCCTCGCGGAACAGCTCAAGGCGCATACGGTAAACCGCAAGTACATCGCCCTGGTACATGGCAATCTGCAGCACGACAACGGCACCATTGATGCGCCGATCGGCCGCGATTCCCATGACCGCAAAATGTACACCGTCACGGACAAAAATAGCAAGCACGCTGTGACACACTTCGTCGTGCTGGAGCGCTTCGGCGATTTTACACTGGTCGAGCTCAAGCTGGAGACCGGACGGACGCACCAGATCCGCGTTCACATGAAGTTTATCGGCCATCCGCTGGTCGGCGATCCGATGTACGGCAAGAGCAAAGGTATGCTAATGGACGGCCAAGCGCTTCACGCGGCTGTTCTCGGCTTCAAGCATCCGCGCACAGCGGAATGGCTGCAATTCGAAGCGCCGATTCCGGCGGATATGGAGCATTTGATTCAAACGATTCGCACGAAATAGACGAGCATTCTGCATGAGGGGAGAATCGGATCCGTGCTTGAGCATCTCATTAATCCGGAAGTGAAGGACATTCAAATTTCCGGTATTCGCAAAATTTCCAACCTAGTCAGCACCATCCCGGGTGCATTGACACTGACCATTGGCCAGCCGGATTTCCCGACCCCGCGCCACATTATCGAGGCGGGGCAGCGGGCGCTGGATCAAAATAAAACCGTATATACGCCAAATCCCGGCCTGCCGGAATTGCGGGAGGCGGTCTCTCATTTTGTCCATGTCAAATATGGACAGCAGTACCGCGCGGCGGATGAAATCATCGTCACGGCAGGCGCTAGTGAAGCGGTTGATATTACGCTGCGGACGATTTTGACACCGGGGGCGGAAGTTATTCTTCCAGCCCCGATTTACCCTGGCTACGAGCCGCTGATCCGGCTCGCCGGCGCGGTCCCGGTCTACGTGGACACGAGACCGAACGGCCTCAAGCTGACGGCGGAACTGCTGGCGCCGCATCTTACGGACAAGACGCGCTGCGTCATCTTGTGCTATCCGTCCAATCCGACGGGGCAAGTGCTCAGCGAACGGGAGTTGGCTGATTTGGCGGCTCTGCTCGCCGACAGGGAGCTGTTTATATTGTCCGACGAGATATACAGTGAGTTGGTTTACGGGGTGCAGCATCGCTCCATCGCATCAATCGGGAATCTGCGTGAAAAAACGATCGTGATTAACGGCCTTTCCAAGTCTCATGCAATGACAGGGTGGCGGATCGGCTTCACGATGGCGCCGGCGTACTTGACGGCGCATATGGTGAAGGTGCACCAATATAACGTGACCTGCGCGAGCTCAATCAGCCAGTACGCTGCGTTAGAGGCTTTGACCGTCGGCATCGATGATGCACTGCCAATGCGCGAAGCGTACGTGCAGCGCCGCGACTATGTGTATGACCGGCTAATTGCGATGGGATTTGAGCTGGACAAGCCGGATGGCGCGTTTTATTTGTTCCCGTCGATCGCCAAGTTCGGACTGAGCTCGCAGGAATTCGCCATGCGGCTGCTTCAGGAGGAGCACGTCGCGGTCGTGCCAGGGGATGCGTTTACGGCTTACGGCGAGGGTTATATTCGCATTTCCTATGCGTACGCGCAGGAAGTATTGGAAACCGCGTTGGACCGCTTAGCGCAATTCGTTCAGAAGTTATAAGGAAAAGGACCGTAGGCTTTGAAAAAGCCGCGGTTCTTTTTCATTTTACGGGAATAAGGTTGAATCTCGCTTACTTTTCAGGTAAGATTAAAACATATTATTTAAATAGTTGTCGTGACAACTAATTTTAGGGGAGGCCGCTGTTTCATGGCTGATGACAATGCACTAGATCTTTCAATCGGGTTTCAAATGGGGGTAACGTATCGGAAGCTGTCCAATTATTTGCTGTTCCGGTTGAAAGAACACGAGATTACGCCGGAGCAATGGTCTGTGCTGTATCAAGTTGACCGGGAGGACGGCTTGATGCAAAAAGAAATTGCCGAACGTTCAGGCAAAGATCGGCCGACGATTACGCGCATTTTGGACCATTTGGAAGGGAAAGGCTATGTGCTGAAAAAGATAGGGGATAACGATCGCCGCTCGTTTCTGGTTTTTATGACGGAAAAAGGGAAGGCGTTGATTGCGCAGACGCTGCCGATTGAACAGAATGTCATTCAGGAGATAAAGGGCTGCATGAGCGACGAGGAATACGCCCAGTTGATGAAGCTGCTCCATCGGATCAATCATCATGTGAATGAATTAATGCCGCGGTAATCTACCGTACCAAGGAGGATACATCATGACCAATACCGAAGAAAGGTCCCGTTTATGGACGACATCCTTCGTTTGTTTGACGATTGCTTCATTTTTATTGTTTTTGAATTTGCAGGAGCTATTGGCATCCTTTCCGGCGTATGCGAAAGAAACGTTCACTGCCGGTGATGTGGCGGTCAGCCTCCTCACCAGTTTATTTGCGCTGTCTGCGATTGCTACACGGTTTGCTACGGCCGCGCTGATGCGCAAGGTGCATCGCAATGTGCTGCTGTTCATCGGCTTGGGCGTGGCCGGCCTGATTACGCTCAGCTACATGTGGGCAGGTTCGCTGGGCTCCTTGCTGCTGATGCGCATTGGCTACGGCATCGGATTCGGTATGGCATCGACGATCATCCCGACGCTGGTATCGCAAATTATTCCGGCTTCACGCATCGGAGAGGGGATCGGCTACTTCGGCCTGTCGACTTCGTTGGCCATGTCCATCGGCCCGATGATCGGGCTGAATCTGATGAAGCATGCCGGTTGGCCGACGCTAACGCTTACCGGCGCTGTAACAGCATTTGCGATCTTTCCACTGCTGCTGCTTTCGCGCGCGATTCCTCCGAAACCGCAGGCGGCCGCGCCTGGCGATTCCGGTAGGGCATCCGCAGCCGAGGAGGCAGTGTCTTTCCGAAAAAGCAAGCTGCTCTACCCGGCGCTGCTCAATGTGCTGCTGTCTATTACGTACAGCGGACTGCTGAGTTTTATCGCTTTGTTCGGGCAAGCGGTCCACTTGGAGCAGGTCGGCTTGTTCTTCCTGTTTAATGCGATCACAATTGTTCTAATCCGTCCGATTTCCGGGAAACTGTTCGACCGTAAAGGTCCTGGGGCCGTGCTCATTCCCGCGGCGGCAAGCGTCATCGCCAGCATGCTGCTGCTGTCATTCACGACAACAATGCCGCTCCTGATCGTCTCTGCTCTGCTTTACGGGCTCGGCTTCGGGGCGATCCAGCCGACGATTCAAGCTTGGATGCTGCGCATGACACCAAAAGCGCAGCACAGCATGGCGAACAGCCTTTTTTACAATTCAACGGATTTGGGTGTCGCGATTGGGGCGTTCTTGCTCGGCTCGATTGCGGCGGTTACAGGGTATGCAACGATGTACCGATATTCCGCGGGCTTCATGCTCTTATTTTTGATTTTATTTATCGCGAGACTTCTGTTTGGCGGAAAACGGTCATCTGCGGTTGTCAGTCTGCCTCAATAGTGGACGGCACCTGCAGCAGGCGAATCAATTCGCGCAGTGCGCTACTGTTAAAGGCGTCTTTGCGTGTGATGAACTCGGTGTTGATATAACGATAAGGGGAGGGAACGGTGTGGGTGCGCATCGTTCCCTCTTTGACGTATTTGTCCGCAACGGTTTGGGGAGCCGCAACGCCGCCCAGAATCGCTTCCAATGTGCCAAATTCCATCAATGGCGGCCGGGAAGGGCCAAGGGAGCTCAACCATTTTTGCAAAATCTCCCGATAGGAGCAACCGTTTGAAAAGACGAGCACCGGCTTGGCCACGGCCTCTTCCAAGGTTGCGACAGCAGGCGTAGAAACGATGACCAGCTCCTCCGGGAACGCGATGACCGAGGTCAGCTCGGGATGCTCGAAACTCCCGCCGATAAAGGAGCCGTCGAGCTCGTAATGGAGCATGCGGTCGATGAGATCGGCCGTATGTCCCGTGGTGAGTGACAGCTGAACGTCGGGAAATTGCTGATAATACTTTGTCAGCAGCGCAGGCAGCCGCACCGCGGCACAAGTTTGCGTCGAACCGATGGCGAGCGTGCCGAATGGTTTGTTCTGATCGGTGAGCGCCAACTTGGCTTCATCCAACAGTCCGATAATTTTATCGGCATAGGTCAGAAGCAGCTTGCCGCTGGAGGTCAGTGACATGCCGCGAGGGTGGCGATTGAACAAGGGGGACCCGACCTCGGCTTCCAGCGATTGAATACGTGCCGTGACATTCGACTGCACGTAGCCTAACTGCTGAGCGGCCTTCGTAATGGAGCCTTCTCGCGCCACCATTTGGAATACGCGAAGCTCGGAGCTTTCCATGATTGTGATGGCTCCCTTCTTTCAGGTATCAGATATTATGATGGATCTTATCAATTACAATCATTATACATAATGGGTAATCTCCACTACAATAACGGTAAACAGATATCAGCGTGGAATCGGAGGTTGTGTGGATGGAGAGACAGACAAAGGTGGTACCTTGGAAATTTGCTGTGCTTCTTATTTTAACGACGTTTGTGATGGGCATCGCATTCCCTGTTGGCAAAATGGGACTTGCGTATGCGCCGCCCTTCTTCTTGATGGGGATTCGCTACGTGATGGCAGGCGGCTTGCTGGCGATATTTGCTGGACGGAGGCCGCGGCCGAAGGGAAAAATGCCATGGCTGCAGGTGGCCGTGATCGGTTTATGTCAAACTGCCGGAGTTATGGGCTTTTGCTACTACAGCATGCACTGGATAACGGCCAGCGAGTCGTCGATCATTACGTTTATGAGCCCTTTGCTGGTGATTGTATTAGGTGCTGTACTGCTGCGAAACCAATATCGCGCACGGCAATGGGGAGGCGTGATTATCGGCTTTATCGGCGTTATCGCCACCCTCGGCTTCCAACTGCGGCTTCAGGGCGGCATCGTGCTTGGTCTTGCAGGGGCGTTGTGCTTCGCAGCGGCTACCTTGCTGATTAAGAGGTGGGGAGCGGGACTCGATGCCATCGTCCTTGCGGCCTATCAAATGCTTTTCGGAGGGGGGATTCTGCTGCTGTTAAGCGGGATGACGGAGCGCCCGGCGATGGTGTTGACACCTGGCTCCATCGGTATCCTGCTGGTTCTTGTGATTCTCTGTTCGATTGTGCAGTTTTCTGCATGGTTTTATTTGCTCGGGCAAGGCGATCCGGCTAAGACGAGTTCCTTTCTGTTCTTGGTACCGTTCTTCGGCGTGTTGTCCAGCTGGCTGCTTTTAGGCGAGCAGATCCGCTGGTATGTCGGCGTCGGAGGTGCGCTGATTGGCATTGGCATTTATTTGGTTAATGGCGGAGGGCAGCGTGTGAAAGCGAAGGAAGCGGCGAGAGTGCGGGAAGGTGCCGTTATATAAGAAAAAGGAGCAAAGTACCTAAGCAGGTAGCTTGCTCCTTTTTGTTCACAGGATAGATCAGACGGATTTAAACTCCAAATACGCCGTAATCGTCGCAATCGCCAGCTCGATCGCATCCTCGTTCGGGTTGAGCTTTGCATGATGCAGGCCGTGCGGTGTATCGACGCCGAGCCAGAACATGAAGCCGGGAATTTGCTCCAGGAAGTAACCGAAATCTTCTCCGGTCATCGCTTCGGTGCACTCCACAAGCGTCACATTGTCACGGCCTTTCAACCAGTCCATAAATTCCCGGGTCACATCAGGCGTATTAAATACTTGCATATAATTCGAACCGTAGTCGATCTTTGCTTCGCATTCGAAGGAAGCCTCGATGCCCGCTGTGATCGCTTCGATCCGGCGCTTCACTTGCCTCATGGAATCGGCGGACAGGGTGCGGATCGTGCCCTCGAGGCGCGCGTTCTCGGCAATGATGTTCTGCTTCGTGCCGGCCTCCAGCTTGCCGATCGTAACGACGGCGGCGTCCAGCGGATTCACGTTCCGCGAGACGATCGTCTGCAGCTGGCCGACCATTTGCGACGCTGCGATAATCATATCGTTCGCTCGATGCGGATACGCGGCATGACCGCCTTTGCCATGCAAGTCGATGAATAATTCCGACGTGTTCGCGAACAAAATTTCAGGCCGTGTTGCAATTGTGCCGACCGGATACTCCGGCGCGATGTGGAGCGCCAGCATTTGATCCGGTTTCCAGTCCTGGAATTCATCGGCGCCCAGCATCGGAAGCGCGCCGCCAGGGCCCTCCTCTGCAGGCTGGAACAATACAACGAGATCATCCTTCATCGGATGATGCACAAAGTGCGTAACGACGCCCATGCCGATCGCCATGTGAAAATCATGCCCGCAGGCGTGCATATAGCCGGGATGCTCGGAAGGGAACGGGAGTCCCGTATCCTCGGGAATGGGCAGCCCGTCCATATCGGCGCGATAGCCGAAGCGCTTCGCAGGATTCAATCCGCGGATATAAACAAGAATGCCGGTACGCCAAGTGCGTATCGACATTCGGTCTTGAGGCAGCTTGCTGAGTTCATCCAGCAGCAGCCTTTGCGTTTTGAATTCCTGAAAGCCGGGCTCCGGGATTTGATGCAGCTTGCGCCGCAATTCTACAAAGGGGCTCAGCATATCAGTATCCTCCGGTACGGCTTACAGCTTGCGAAGATCCGCAAGGATTTCCGTTTTGGATTTCGTTTTGTCGTCGACTTTCTTGATCACGCGAGCAGGTGCGCCAGCTACGACAGTGAAAGGCTCGACATCTTGGGTAACGACCGCGCCAGCAGCAACAACGGAACCTTGTCCGATGCGCACGCCTTCGAGGATAACCGCGTTCGCGCCGATCAGCACGTCGTCTTCAACCACGCAAGGTTGTGCGGAAGGAGGCTCGATTACGCCGGCTACAACAGCGCCTGCGCCGATGTGGCACATTTTACCGATTTGCGCACGGCCGCCAAGCACGGCATTCATGTCGATCATCGTGCCGTCGCCGACGGATGCACCGATGTTGATGAGCGCGCCCATCATGATGACGGCATTGTCGCCAATGTGCACTTTGTCGCGGATTACGGCACCCGGCTCGATACGAGCGTTGATCGGTTTCAGATCCAGCGTAGGGATCGCGGAGTTGCGGCGGTCGGATTCAACTACATAATCCACAACTTTATCTTTATTGGCTTCCAGCACAGGCGCGATTTCGCTCCACTCGCCGAAAACGACGCCGCTTCCGCCGGAGATAAACGCTTGGCTGCCTTCGCCGAATTCAAGGCCGTCCAGGTTTCCTTTTACGTATACTTTGACAGGGGTTTTCTTTTTGCTGTCGCGGATAAATTGAATAATTTCCAGTGTGTTCATTTCAGACATGGTGACATCTCCTTCAAAAATATGATTGACTCTCCTATCTTAGCAGAAAGCCGACAGGAGAGCCAATATTTCTACAATAGAATTACACAGCTTTTGTCGCAAATTGACTGTTGTACAGATCGGCGTAAAAGCCGTGCTGCGCAAGCAGCTCCAGATGCGTGCCTTGCTCAATGACCGTACCGTGGTTCATAACCAGGATCAAATCAGCTTCACGGATAGTTGACAACCTGTGCGCAATCACGAACGACGTGCGATCCGCCATCAAATGATTCATGGCCCGTTGAATCGCCATCTCAGTCCGCGTATCAACGCTGCTCGTCGCCTCGTCGAGAATCAGAATCGCCGGATCGGCCAGTATGGCCCTGGCGATGGTCAAGAGCTGCTTTTGCCCATGGGACAGGTTGGACGCTTCTTCATTCAAAATCGTATCGTATCCGTCCGGCAGCGTTCGGATAAAATGATCCGCGTTCGCAGCGATGGCTGCCTGCACGACGTCGTGCTCGGTGGCATCCTTGCGGCCGTACGCGATGTTGTCGCGGATCGTGCC
>NZ_RXHU01000098.1 GCF_003955665.1 Paenibacillus whitsoniae | reverse complement strand
CGCCAAAAAGCCGGACAGCTTCACTGCCCGGCCCCTTATTACACCAGTACGAACGTTTCCAGCACATGCCGCACGCCGTCGTCGTTGTTGCTTTTCGTTACATAATTCGCCAACGCCTTCAGCTCCGGCAGCGCATTGTCCATCGCCACGCCGAGGCCGGCAACCTCCAGCATCTCCCGGTCGTTCCATGCGTCGCCAAGCGCAATGACTTGCTCCAACGTGCAGCCGATATGCTCCGCCAGGAAGGCGATCGCATGGCCTTTGGTGCCTTCCTTATGCATGAATTCCAAATAATGCGGCTTGGACTTCGTAATGTGGAGCCGGTCGCCGAGAATCGGCAGCAGCTCCTCACGGATCTGATCGCAGACCGCAGGCTCGTCGATGATGAGCATTTTCGGCTGCGGAATGTCGATCCATTGGCGCAAGTCGCCGACGATATAAGGCGTTTTCGTCAGGTGTACATATTTTTTCACCTTGTCGTTATCCTCGCCTGCATAAAGCTCATCACCATGGTAAAGCTGAAGGTGAAGCCCGCGCTGCTCACAGTAGTCGAGTAAATAGCGGGCGCAATCGATAGGTACGGTACGTTCGTAAATCACTTTTTCGTCGATCAAATTTTTTATGAGCGCGCCCTGGTACGTAATGATCGGAACATTGAGTCCGATTTGGTTGGCGATTTTGGCAGCCGAAGGGAAGCTTCGTCCTGTCGCGATCGTGACGGTTACTCCCTTGGCAACCGCTTGATGCATGGCGGCGATCGTAGCGTCCGAAATGGTCAAATCATCGCGCAGCAGCGTATCGTCCAGGTCTGCGGCAACCAGTTTATATGTCGTCATATGTGCTCTCTCCGATCCTTATATCTTCTATCTAAAATACTGCTATAAGCATACCCCAACTGCCAAGGAATTGCTACAATGAGAGTCATAGAAAAGAAGTGAAGACGAGGGAGGAACCGGCGATGTCAACCGCATATGTCCAGCAGCTGGAACAAGTGCTTAGAGCGCACAGCGACCAAGAAAACGCCCGAAAAATGGAGGCCTACATGAAGGATCAGTTTCCTTTTCTGGGCATCCGCAATCCGCAGCGCACTGCGTTGACCAAGCAGTTTGCGAAAGAGCATGGTCTGCCAAAAGGGGACGAGGCCGTCCAGGCGGCGGAGGCGCTGTGGCAGCTTCCCGGGCGCGAATTTGCGTACACAGCGATCCTTATGCTGATGCAAGTGCGGAAGACGGCGGAGGCGGCGCACATCGATACGCTCGAGACGTACATCGTCACCAAGTCCTGGTGGGATACAGTCGATACCGTTGCCGATCACCTGATCGGGTACCATTTGCAGCGCTATCCCGAGCTCATTCCCGCGTATGTCGAGAAATGGCTTGCCTCCGGCAACATGTGGCTGCAGCGGACGGCGATTTTATTTCAGCTCAAATATAAAAAGAAAACCGACACAGCGCTGCTTTTTGCTGTGATCCGGCGCATGGCGGGCTCGAAGGAGTTTTTCATCCGCAAGGCGATCGGCTGGGCGCTTCGCGAATATGCCAAGACGGATGCGGAAGCAGTCAAGACATTCGTTGCACAGACGGAACTGTCGCCGCTTAGCGTACGGGAAGCACTGAAGCATATCCAATAGAAGGGGGACAATCCCATGCCGGTTTTCAATCAGAGTAGTTGACATTGAGAATCATTTTCATTATGATAGACCGTATCATAATGAAAATATCGGGAGGGTTTCGCTTGTCTACGTCCAACAAGAAATCGATTAAAATAACATTCACCGTGCTTTCCGTCTGTGCGGCAGCTCTTCTGGCGACAGCATGCGGCAGCAACAATAACGCAACCGGTACGACATCCCCGTCCGCAGCAGCTTCCACGGCACCTGCGGCAACGGCAGCGGCAACGCAAGCTCCTGCTGCCGAGTATACGCTGAAAGACGCGATGGGGCACGACGTGAAAGTGCCTGCGAATCCGAAAGCGGTTATCGCTTCCTATTTAGAAGATCCGCTGCTCACACTTGGCGTTAAGCCGGTTGTGCAGTGGTCGGTAAAGGGAGGATCGGTGCAGGATTATCTGCAAACGCAGTTGAGCGGCGTTCCGATCATTCCCAGCGATTTGCCGGTAGAGTCCGTATTGAAGACGGCTCCGGACTTCATGATCGTGGGCAGCGAGTCCCAAGTGGAGAAAGGGTTGTACGACCAGTATTCCAAGATTGTACCTACCTACGTGCTTGGTACGGAAACGACAGGTGACTTCCGCAAAACGCTGCTGAAAATGGGCGAGCTGCTGAACAAAACCGACGTAGCGAACAAAGCGCTTGCCGATTACGATCAGAAAGCCAAAGATACCAAGGCAAAGCTTGCGCCGACCATTGGCGATAAAAAGGTGGCCATTCTTTGGTTAACGAACAAAAACTTTTACGTCGTTAATGGCAAAGTGGCAAGCGGTGCGGTCGTATACGGCGATCTTGGTCTCCAAATGCCGAACATTCTGGCAGTTCTGCCGGATGCCAAGGCAAACTGGGTGCCGATTTCGCTCGAGAAGCTGGCACAGCTTGATGCTGATTACGTCTTCCTGGTGAACAGCGATAAAGGACAAGCGGGCAACCTGGAAGATCCGCTGTGGAAAAATATTCCGGCCGTTAAATCTAACCGCGTATACGAAATGGATCGTCAAAGCTCTTGGCTGTATAACGGGGTCATCGCCGGTACACGCGTGATGGACGACATCCTTAAGGTTTCTATTAAATAATATTCGGGGGAGCGGGCTAGACATGGGTTCCGAGACAAAAGCTTCACCTCAAGCACCCGCGATGACATCGCGCCCTTGGACAGCGTCCGGCATGATTATCGGCGGATTGCTGCTGCTGTTTCTTTCCCTTATCGCTTCGATCTCAGTCGGCGCGGCGGATATTTCCTTTAAGGGAGTGTGGCAGGCGATCTTCCATTATAATGCCGAGGTTACGGAGCATCTCATTATTTGGCAGCTCCGACTGCCGCGTGCGGTGGCCGGCGTGTTGGTCGGCGCGGCTTTCGCCGTGGCCGGTGCCATTATGCAAGGCGTTACGCGCAACCCCCTATCGGACCCAGGAATTCTGGGCATTAACGCAGGTGCAGGCTCTATGCTTGCCCTGTGTTTTGCCGTTTTTCCGGGGCTGCCGTTTCATTATGTGATTCTGCTCTCTTTTGTCGGAGCGGCGGTGGCGACGGGACTGGTCTATGGGGTTGCCGCAATGGTGAGAGGGGGCGTGACGCCTGTGCGGATCGTGCTCGCGGGGTCAGCGGTCAGCGCGCTGCTGGTTGCTTTGAGCGAAGGTATTGCCATTACGTTTCGCATCGGGCAGGATATTGCCTTCTGGTTCGCCGGGGGGATCGCCGGAACCAAATGGATGCAGATCGAGATCATGGGACCGTGGGTTGGGGGAGCGGTGTTGTGCGCATTGCTGATTTCGCCCTGGATTACGGTACTTAGCATGGGCGAGGACGTTGCGACAGGCTTGGGTCTGCGGACGGGGCGCGTCAAATTTATCGCTTTCACGCTTGTGCTCATTCTGGCGGGAGCCGCAGTATCCACGGTCGGACCGATTGCTTTTATCGGATTGATCGTGCCGCATATCGTCCGTTTTTTGGTGGGGGTCGATTATCGCTGGATCATTCCAACCTCGGCTGTATTCGGCGGCCTGCTCGTTGTGGTGGCCGATATGGCTGCTCGTATGGTCAATCCGCCGTTTGAGACGCCGATCGGATCGATCATTGCGCTCATCGGCGTACCGTTCTTCCTCTATCTAGCACGCAGAAAGAGAGGGAGGTCGTAATGAAAGCAACAGGCATCACGACGCAAGCAAGAACAGCGCGGGCTGTCACGGTCATGTCCATACTAGCTATACTTATCGCACTTATTTTTATTTGGAGTATGAACACAGGGGTTATTCGGCTCAGTCCGGGGGAAATGCTGCGGACACTGTTCGGGGGCGGGACGGATAAGCAGCATCTTATTTTATTTGAGTTTCGACTTCCGCGTATCGTCATTTCGATTCTTGTGGGAGCGGGCCTTGCGGTGTCGGGGACGATTTTGCAAGGCGTTTCTCGCAACGCGCTGGCCGATCCGGGCATCCTGGGAATTAACGCAGGGGCAGGGTTAGCCGTTATTTTGACCGTGTCGTTCTATAAAAATAATCTGGCAGGCCCGCTGTTCCTCATGCCGATCATTGCAATGGCCGGAGCGGGGCTTGCGGCAATTTTGATTTACAGTATGTCTTATGTTCGAGGAGAAGGCATTTCCTCATCCAGGCTTGTACTCGTGGGCATCGGCGTATCGGCGGGCATCGCCGCCTTGATGGTCGTGCTCAGCATTCGGCTGGACCCGAACGATTTTCAATTCGTATCCATTTGGCTCGCCGGCAGCATCTGGGGAACCAACTGGAAGTTCGTGCTGGCATTGCTGCCGTGGTTGGTCATTCTGCTTCCTTATGTGATGTATAAGGCAAATGTGCTTAATGTGCTTAATCTTGGCGAAAATACTTCCCTTGGACTCGGCGTCGCGCTCGAGCGCGAGCGCAGATGGCTGCTGGCCTCGGCTGTGGCGCTCGCTGGCGCTTGCGTGGCCGTCGGAGGCGGCATCGGCTTTGTCGGGCTCATCGGCCCGCATCTGGCCAGACGTCTCGTCGGACCGAAGCATCAATACTTGCTGCCCGCGTCCGCGCTGACCGGAGGTTTGATTCTGATCCTGGCCGACACCTTGGCACGATGGGTGTTTCAGCCGACGGAAATTCCGACAGGGCTTGTCGCGGCGGTGATCGGGGCCCCGTACTTTCTATATTTATTGGCGCGCGCTAGAAATTAGTGCGTGGCTTGGACCAATCCGTGGCAGGGCGGTGAGCTTGCTGCGGATTTTTTTGTTTTTCAAAAAAACATGGTTGATGTCATTAAACATAACGCATATATTGGGAATATATTTATGTGTTAAGTATATTGACATATCTATTACATTCATATAAAGTAATTGAAAATTCAAAAGATCGGAGTGGCTCCTATGCGTACACCTGACCTGTTAACGAGATTGCCGAAAGTGGATTTGCACCTGCATTTGGATGGAAGTGTGAGGCCAGAGACGATTGTGGCACTTGCGCGGGAGCAAGGCATCGCCTTGCCTACGTATGAGACCCAGGCGTTGATTCCGTACATGCGGGTCACGGAGCATTGCGGAAGCCTTATTGAATATCTGGAGAAATTCCACTTTACGACGCGTTTCCTGCAAACCGGAGCGGCACTGGAACGGGTTGCGTACGAAGTCGTCGAGCAATCCGTGGAACATAACTGCCGGTATGTGGAGGTGCGTTTTGCGCCGCAGCTTCATCGGCACCAAGGATTGTCGATCGAGGAGACGTTTCACTACGTCATCCTGGGGCTGCGGCGGGCACAGCATGACTTTGGCACTCGGTTTGGCGTAATTGCCATCTGCATGCGCAATCACTCCTGCGCCAGTAATATGGAAGTGATTGAGGCTGCTGCACAGTATGCTGGCAAGGGGGTCGTCGCCGTCGATTTGGCGGGAGACGAGGCGACGTATCCGCCGGAGTTTTTCCGGGAAGTCTTCGCCAAGTCCCATGCGCTCGGCATTCCGGTTACCATTCACGCGGGCGAGGCGGGAGGAGCAGTGAACGTGGAGGAAGCCGTCACAGGGCTCGGTGCCACGCGCATTGGCCACGGCGTCCGGCTGCGTGAGAATGCAGACATCCTGCGAATGGTGAAAGACCGACGGATTCCGCTGGAAATGTGCCCGATCTCCAATATCCAAACCAAAGCTGTCGCTTCCTGGGACGCCTACCCGATACGGGAGTACATGGACCAAGGCTTGATCGTGACTGTTAACACCGACAACCCCAGCGTATCGGGCACGAACATCACCAACGAGTATCGGGCCCTCGCCGACAACTTCGGGTTCTCGCCGCCGGAATTGGCAAAGCTCATCATGAACGGCGTGGAGGCCGCTTTTATGCCCGAATCCGACAAGGTGCAATTCCGCAGCGAGATGGAAGCGGAGCTGAGCAGCTTAGGCGTCTATAATTAAAATAAGCCTCGAATACCACAGGCTTGAAGTAACTTGCAGAGGGCGCACCGCCGCTGGAAATTAACTTCGCCGTTGTGGGATTCGAGGCTTTTTGTGGTAGATGTAAAAAACGCATAATAGCGTCTTTTTCGTTCTTTTCATGCTTGCGAAGAGAAGCGTCATGGCACGTCGCGCTTCAAGGAGCCTGTTCAACAACTTGACATTCTGAGCGATGGGGATAGTATGGAAATACCGAATACACGCCCACCCAAGGAGGAATCAACGATCATGGACGTCTACATTATCACCGGCGGCACGCGCGGCATCGGCGCTGCGCTTGCGACGCAGCTCCTGCAAGAAGGCGCAGCGGTGCATTGCATCGCCCGCAGCGAAAGCGAGGCCCTGCGCCAAGCGGCGCAAAGCGCGAAAGGTGAATTCACCTTTCACGCTTACGACCTGGCGCAGACCGAAGGCATCGATTCGCTCATGGCGCGAATCGTAGAACCCCTCGTCAGCGTGACCTCGATCACGCTGATCAACAACGCGGGCACGCTCGCGCCGATGAAGCCGCTCGGCGCCGCAAGCCCGCAGGACCTGCAGCGCAGCCTGCAGGTCAACCTCATCGCGCCCGCGCTGCTGACGAACAGCTTCATCCGGCTCACGCAGGCGTGGCCGGTCTTGAAGCGGGTCGTCGGCATCTCCTCGGGCGCGGGCCGCAAACCCTACCCCGGCTGGGGTGCCTACTGCACCGCCAAAGCCGGGCTGAATATGCTGACGCGCTGCGCGGGCGTCGAGCAGGCGAACCAGCCACACCCGGTGCACGTCATCTCCGTAGCACCGGGTGTGGTCGATACAGACATGCAGCGGGAGATTCGCGCTGCATCCCATACGGACTTCCCGGAGGTAGGCCGGTTCGTCGCTTTAAAGGAGCAGGGCGAGCTGCGCACCCCTGCGGATACCGCCGCGCAGCTGCTTCGCCTGCTGCGCGATAATGCCTTCGAGTCCGGCGAGATAGCCGATCTCCGGACCAAAGCTTAGCCGGCTGCCCACAGCCGCGCGAATGAAAAAAAGCCCCGCAAAGGGCTTTTTTCTTTGGTTTTTGCATGAACAAGTGTCGGGCTTGATCCCGCGTTATGCCGCTGTGCGTTTCATAATGCTTACTGAATACCGCCGCTCGCCGTGCCGGTTGCCAGTTCTGACGTACAGAACTTGCAGCGCGTCGCCTGGATCGGAATTTCCGAAATGCAGTGCGGGCACTTTTTGGTCGTAACTTCCTTCGGCTCTTCCTTCTTGCGGAAACGGTGTAGTTGCCGCACAACCATGAATATAACAAAGGCCACAATCAGAAAATCAAGAAAAACAGTAAGGAATTGCCCGTAGTTAAAGGTAGGTGCATTTGCCGCTGCTGCGTCCGCAAGCGTATCATAATGTTTGCCATTTAATGAAATGAACAAGTTATTGAACTGCACTTTACCGACGATCAAACCGACAAGCGGCATCACCAGATCGCTCACAATCGACGAGATCACTTTCCCGAAGGCGCCGCCAATGATGACCCCGACCGCGAGGTCGATCATATTGCCTTTGAAGGCAAAATCTCTAAATTCTTTTAACATAACCTACCTCCAGCTGGCACGTAATTTGCTAGCATTGTACCATAATTCATAGAGTCGGACAATCGGCTAGATCGGTGTGCTCGGCTGGGCGAGAGAGGCCAGAATGGCGGTAAGTTCTTGAATAAACAACGCCTGTTCTTCCGGAGTCCCGATGGATACGCGAATATGATTCGGCAAATGCCAGCTTCCCGCATAGCGGACGATGATGCCGCGCTGCATCAGGCGATCGTAGATCGTTTTGGCGTCGGGACCAAGCTCTACCAGTACGAAATTGCTCATGCTCGGCGTGTAACCCAGATTCAGGGCATCCAATTGTGCATACAGCGTGTCTCGGCCTTGCTCGTTCAAAGCACGCGTTGCCTCTACATGCGCTTCATCGCGAATAGCGGCGGCAGCGGCGACTTGCGCCAGCATATTGACGTTGAATGGCTCTTTCACCTGGCGAATGCGGGCGATGATGCCCGGATCTGCAATGCCGTAACCGACGCGAATGCCAGCCAGCCCATACAACTTCGAGAAAGTTTGCAGCACGACGATGGGAAAGCCGCTGCGCACAAGCTCGATGCCGTCGCTGTAGTCGTCAGCCGTTACAAAATGGCTGTAAGCACCGTCATAAACCACCAGCACATGCGAGGGGAGGGAGGCAACAAGCCGATGCAGCTCCTCTTTCTTCATATAAGTGCCTGTCGGATTGTTGGGTGAGCAGAGATAGAGCAGCTTGGTACGTTCCGTAACAGCGGCGAGCAATTCGTCTGCGTCATAGGCGAATCCCTCGCGGAGTGGAACAGGCACGACTTTGGCTCCCAGCAGATTGCCGCCGAATTCATACTCGCTGAACGTTGGAGAAGGAACGATCACCTCATCGTCTGCATCCAAGAATGTTTCTGAAAGCAGTGTGATCAGCTCATCTCCGCCATTGGTCACCAGCACCTGTTCCGGATCCAGTGCGTAGTGGCCCGCAATCGCTTTACGAAGGTGGACCGTATCGGCATCCGGGTAGCGGTTGATCTCGGTCAGATAAGCTTGAATCGCCTCCAGCGCCATAGGGGATGGACCGATTGGGTTTTCATTCGAAGCCAGCTTTGTGACGCGCTCGATCCCTAATTCCTGCTGCACTTCCCAAATCGGTTTGCCTGGCGAATAAGGCTTCATACGGGATAAAATATTTCTGGACACAATGTTGGAAATACCTGGGCCCTTCTCCATGTTGTCAGCTCCTTTTAAAGGGAATGATAGATCTCTTTATTTAGATAATACATTAACTCGTTAAAGTAGTAAAGCTTAAAATAATCATACCCAGATACTGGGATTTTGAGTTATGATAATAAGAGGGGGACTGTACTGTGGTGAAAGGATGACAGCATGATGGGAAAAATGAGATTCGGCATTCGCGCCAAAATTATGATCGGCTACATATTCATCATCATTTGTATCACCATTTCCTTCATATTGGTCAATCGGGAATTAATGATCATGCAGAAGGATCGCAATTATGTCATAGAGCATGATTTTGTCATTAGCAATGAAACGAACCAGCTTGAGAAATACGTCATGGACATGGAAATCGGGCAAAGAGGCTACCTGCTTACTGGGGAAACCAATTACCTGGAACCTTATAATTCTGCTGAGAGCAAATGGCGGGATACCTATACGCGACTTCTGGAGCTCTCCTATGGAAACGCTGTTCAGCTTAATAACTTAGTGTCGATCAAGTCTTCCATTGAGGATTGGCTTTTGCAGTCTGGCGGAGCTGCTATGATGCAGCTTCGGAAAGAGATTTCGAACACGAGTACACCTAATGTTTCATTTTTTCAAGCGCACCAGGATATACTGGACATTCGCGCACAGCTAGGGAGATACCGCACGATGGAGATGGGGTACCTGACGACGCGGACCAAGGAATTGGATGCTCAGAATAAGATGCTCACGCACTCATTTTTTGCGATGCTCGGGCTAGTTCTGATCTTTTCCATGATTACGGCCGTGCTGGTCTCCGGTTCCATTGTCGGCACGCTTAAGCAAGTTACCCGGAGCATTATTAAGCTGACCTCAATGAAAAGGGACCGCACCAAACGCATTTATGTCCGCATGAACGATGAAGTCAAAGATTTGGCGGAGGCAACGAATGCGCTGCTCGAGAACCAGGAGGAGATCGAATGGCAGCAGCGAAAGTTGACCGAGCTTATTCGATTGCTGCAAGGTATCCCGGATTTGGAGCAGTTGGCCGCAATGATTATTGGACAAGCCTATGATATGTTCGGGGCTTCGTACGGCGCTTTTTATTTCAGATGTACCGTGAACGGTAAGGATGTACTGATGAAGCTGGCGTCCTATGCCGACGTACCGGCGGACGATGAGGTAGGCAAGCCTTATATCGCAGTTGGCGAAGGGCTCGTAGGCCAGTGTGCTTTGGAAAAAAGGATGTTTCACCTCACCCATGTACCGGACGCTTATATTACGCTATCAACCGGTTTGTGCACGGCAAAGGCGCAAAGCGTGCTCATCGTACCTATTTTACATAACAATGAAGTGATTTCAATCATCGAACTTGCTTCGCTCGAACGCTTCACGTCCATGCAGCTTGAACTGCTGCACGATGCGCTTGAAGTGCTCGGCACCATTATTCATAGTGTGCAAACGCGCGTGGAACTCGAGCAGTTGCTCCAGGAATACCAGGTGATTACGGAGGAGCTTCGGACACAGCAGGAAGAGCTTCATATTACGAACGAACAGCTCGAGGAACGAAACCGCTATGCGGATGAGCGCTCCAGAGAGCTTGAGCACATGAGAGCTTCTTTTGAGGAGTACGCGATCCAGTTGGAGCAGAGCTCCCGCTATAAGTCCGAGTTTCTGGCCAACATGTCGCATGAACTGCGTACCCCGCTGAACAGTGTGCTCATTTTATCGCAAATGCTTCATGAGAACAGCAACGGCTCCCTCTCCAAGGAAGAACAGGAGTACGCGAGAGTCATCCACTCCTCGGGTAACGATCTTTTGCATTTGATTAATGATATTTTGGATTTATCCAAAGTAGAGGCCGGCAAACTCGACATACATGTTAGCGAAATGAACCTCTTCACGCTCCCTGACATACTCCGAAGTCAGTTTGACAAAGTGGCGGAGCAGCGAAACCTTGATTTTACCATAGCGATTGATGGCGACGTGCCGACTGTTTTTTATTCGGATGAGCAGAGGGTTAGTCAAATTGTTAAAAACCTGCTGTCCAATGCGTTCAAATTCACGCATGAGGGCGCGGTTCAGGTTGCAATCCGCAAGTGTTTACCCGCCGAGATGGACAGTGTTGTACCAACGGTTAAGCATAGCGGCCCAGCGATTGCCGTTTCCGTTCAAGATACGGGGATTGGCATTTCGCCGGAGAAGCAGCAGCTTATCTTCGAGCCTTTCACCCAGGCGGACGGTACGACGAATCGGAAGTACGGCGGCACGGGGCTGGGCCTTTCGATCTCCCGCGAACTTGCGCGTCTGCTTGGTGGCGCCATTGTGATGGAGAGCGAGGAAGGCAGAGGAAGTCGCTTCACCCTTTACGTACCTTCCATTCAGCATAAAATGGAAGAAATGAATCAGACCTTCCTGGAGGCGGCGGCTTCCTCGGGGTCGACGATCAGCGGGTACTTGCTGCGTGATGCCTATAAGAAAGCGCCCGCCATCGAGGCGAAGAACAATTTCGCGGGCCGCAAAGTGCTGGTTGTCGATGACGATGTACGCAACGTCTACGCCTTGTGCAACGCTTTTGAAAAAGAAGGCATACGGGTCAGCGTCGCGCAGAACGGGCAGGAATGTATCGAACTGCTTCAGCAGGATCCGGATATTGAGCTCATCCTGATGGACATCATGATGCCCGTGATGGACGGCTACGAGGCGATCCGCCTCATTCGCAAAGACGAGCGCTACGTCGAGGTGCCGATTATCGCCCTGACGGCAAAAGCCATGAAGCAGGACCGGGAAATCTGCCTGCAGGCAGGCGCTTCCGACTACATCTCCAAACCGCTGAACCTTAGTCAGCTGTTCTCGCTCATGCGAGTGTGGTTGAGCTAGGGCGTGTCTGAAAACCCGCTCAGGGGCATCTTTCACCACCTTTTCGCCCCCTGCTGCGTCACTTTCGCTTGACGTACCCCCGGTACGCCTTCACAAAAGTTCCTTGCATGGAACGAAAATTCGGCAAAATCTGCGGCCCTCGGAGCATTCAGACTCGCCCTAGTCAGCCGCGCTAAGAAAAAAGACCTCTGACCACCGCTATCCGGCGGAGTCAAAGGTCTTTTTTATAGTGGATCTCAAAATGATAGATCGTATTTCGTGTCAACACGCGAAAGTCTACGCCTTCCTGATCGATCGCTTGAACCCGTGTCGTTTTGATCGGGGAGTCGACGTGCACCGCTGTCAGCGTCATGGGCCGTCCGACCTCCGTCGGACTGATTTCGCGAAATACCTGTCCTTGAATTTCATCAAAATTAAACCGCTCCGACTTATGCTTGGGTGTAATCCCGTCCACCTCGTAAATTTGCAGCAGCTTTAACACTCTCACACCGATGCCTCCTGTCTGCTGTCGTCCATTTGTTCATTCGTTCCCTCTATTATACACCCTCCGAACCCCCGTTGCGAAACTAGAAAAACCTAACATAAACCTAATAATGTTCTCACACTTTTCTAGCTTCCCGAATATACAATATGCTTATCTGAATCGGGGGTGCTGTCAATGGTGCACACAAAAGTGCTGATTGCTGAAAAAGAAGTGCTGCTTTTCTTTGAGGTCATGTATCAGGAATACGCTCAGCGGGCGATCGATACGGTCAAAAGTCATTTAGCGAACGCTCAAGTGAAGGAGATTTTCGATAACCTGGGGTTAATCCATACAACGAACACGGAGGTTACGCTGTACTCGTTGAACGGGGACATGGAAACGATCCTGATGGCCTAGTCGGACTGGCTCTTTCTCGCTCTTTTCGGTACAATGAAGAAGAGCTTGAGTGAGGAGGTTCATGACATATGGCTGTAAAAAGATTGGAGCACGTCGGCGTGATGGTAGCGAACCTGGAGGCTTCTATCGCGTTCTATGAAAAAGTGATCGGTTTAACGCACAAAGGCACCCTCCTGCATACGAACGGTGTAATACGGCTCGGTTTTCTGGGCTTTGGCGCGCAAGGTGAAACCGAAGTGGAACTGATCGAAGGCTACAATTCGGGCTTGCCGCAAGAAGGCAAAGTGCATCACTTGGCGTTCACCGTGGATGATATTGAAGCGGAATACACGCGGATTCAGGGCTTGTCCGTGGAACAGTTGGATGAAGAGATCGTGACGCTGCCAAACGGATCGCGGTACTTCTTTTTCAATGGTTTGGACGGCGAACGCATTGAATTTTTCGAAACCACGCGAGGTTAGGTTTATATCAGCTCCAAACCGGGCATCCTTTTACTAGATTGATAGATTCTAGTTAAAGAGGTGCTTTTTTATGCGAGGTCAAGGTCGCTGGGTGCAAGCAATCGTTATGGTTTCAATCGTCCTTCTCTCTTTTGGCTGGATTCGCCACGCCGAGGCGGAAACGGGACAAGACGCGCGTAAGCTGCTTGCCGCCGCCGGGCCTTTTGTAGACAGCAATCATAATACTACGTTCAAATATAATGCTTACTTTGGGTCATGCGAGGGTACTGATGTCAATGTTCAAAAGGCTGGTGCAACCCTGGCGAGTGCACTGGGCTTTCAGGGAGCGGCTGGCGGTGACTCATCGATCTATAGCAGCCGGATGACCTTAGCCCCGAATGTCGCAGCTTCGCTTACCGTTGCAAGTCCTGCAGGACAACGAGCTTGCTATGCCGTTGTGCGCCTGGATGCCGCGGGCAGTGTGGATGAGTCGCAGTTGCTCAGTTGGCAGGAACAGATGGATGGCAAGCTGCAAGAGCAAGACGTTCGAGGCCATTGGAACGTGATGGTGCAAGGCTATGTCTCTTCTGAAAAGATGGCCGACAACCCGGAGCTGCTGCTTGACGACATCGTCCTTGCTTGTGGCGGCAAGGTTGTCGAGAACTACTCCGATGCGCATACGTTCAGCAGATCGATGGTTTCTGGGAAGTTCAAAGCTTCCGTGCAAAGCGGTAAACATACCGTGAACGCGCAGGTTGCGCTTCATCGGGATTCGACCTCGGGCGAATGGCGGGTCACCGTGGGGACGCCTCTCATCACAATGGAATATTAAGCGGAAAAGGGTGCAGGCGCTGCGCCTTTTTATTTTGCGAATTTCTTTAGTACCAACATTCGAAAGAGTGGCAATTGTACAACTTTTTCGGAGGGGTTGAAAATGCCGCTTGTCCGTGGTACATTAGTCAACGTTGTTCGGAAAGAACACGGCGCGAAGATGACGGTTTTGCTTTTGGGCAGCTTCGTGTGGTAAGATGAAACTCCCTCAGAACCCGACATGAAGTGACAAAAAAACACTTGCAAGGATGCAGCGTTCTGTGGTAAATTAAATTTCGCTGTGTTGGTGATACTACAGCGAGCGAAAGACATTGATCTTTGAAAACTGAACAACGAGTGAGTAAGCAAAACGGTTGAGCAATCAACCATAATGAGATTGAATAATCTCGCTAGCAAGTCAAATGAGCAAGTCAGCTTAAAATAAATGAGCGAGCAATCGTTCACTTTT
>NZ_RXHU01000097.1 GCF_003955665.1 Paenibacillus whitsoniae | reverse complement strand
GTGTATAAGAGACAGTCCCCAGGGGGAAGCCGGTTTTTTGTTGGCGTTTTGAATGCGCCGAGGTGATTACGGATGTCTTTTACTCATCAAAGTCCGTTTCTTTCAGACTGTCGATGTCGATGCCTTTGTGATCATTTTTCGCTTTAACATTGGGAAACACCAGAACCTTGAACGAATCCCGCTTGCCTTTATACGTGGCGGTGATCGTAGTCAGCCCCGGCTTCAGCGCAGTCAGCGTGCCGTCAGGCGCGACGGTAACCGCTTTGGCTCGAGAGGAGTCAAAGGTTACACCTTGCGTGAGGAGCACCTTTGTTCCGTCGGAGTAAGTTACGCTGAGCTTTGGCGTGTACGTATCGCCTTTTACCATGAGGTGGATCACATCTTCAAAAGCAATGCGGACCACGCTCACGACGGTGACGGTGGCTTTCGTAACCTGACCGTTATAGACGGCCGTAATTTCCGTTGTACCCGCTTGCTTCGCCGTTATCGTGCCGTCGGCTGCGATGGAAGCTACTGAAGGATTACTCGATGTCAATGAGGCGCCCGTGACCACGCTGCTGGATCCGTCCGAATAGACGGCGGTCGTGACGGCCTTAATCTGATCTCCAACTGCAATTCGGTAGGCAGAAGCGTCCAGTGTAAGACCTGTCAAGGTAGGCGGCGTCCGGGTCATGGTGAAGGACTTCTCGTTAGTTTTGAAGCCGTCGACGTATACGGCCATTTGCACGGTGTTGGCACCGATGGCGAGCGGAACGCTGCTCTCAAAATCACCGTTGCTGGCGACGGCAGCCGGTACGCCGTTCAATCGCACCTCAGCCGCGCCCGGTCCGAGCACTTCGACGTTGCCTTTGATGTTCACAGAGGCGAGAGGCGTTGTCGTCTGATCATAGGCTAGATATCCGCTCAATACCGCAGAGCGGACGCTGTCTCCGGCTTTGTACGTGCTTGCAACAAGCTGCCTTCTGGTTCGTACTCCGGATGCATCCAACGCCGAAATGACGAAGCCGCCTTGTGGAATGATGCTGTTGTTCGGCGACAGATTCGTCCAATTCCAGGTGAGTGCCTGCTGCTGGTTCACGACCTTGGTCACTTTGCCGGCGCTGTCGACGATTGCTTCCACACCGTAGGTGCTCGTTGCCGTCGATTGGCCGAAGCTGTCTGTGTAGACGTTCAAGTTATTCTCATTGCGGGAGATGTTGTACTGATCGGCTTCAATAAAGGAGGACGGATTGCCCGGCACGCTGACGCCGACTTGATAATCTTTCACATACGGCACATCGTGCAGCGAAGCGCTGACGACGGACCAGTTCACTTGCGATAAGTCAAAAAGCATAAGGCCGTTCGAATGCGTTAAGCCGCTTTGGAACACGGTTCGCTGCAAAGTCGGTTCTTGAATGTTGGCCAGTGCGATGCTTGCATACATCGGAATTTCACCGTTTGTGACGATGTTGCCGAGCGTGATGTAGTGTTCAATTTCTTTTTGCGTCGTCTGATAGGTGCCGATCATTAAGAAATCGAGATTGCCCGCGTACCCGGTTTGGGCGTAGGTGTCGGTATACAAGGAGCTGTCCGGCAAGTTCAGGCGGCTGTCGTAGTGGAAATTCGGGCTGCCCCAATGAACGCCGTTCAGGTAGTACGATTCAAACCACGAGCCGACATAGGCCGATGCCGCTACTTTATGGCCTTTTAGCGCCGTGTAGCGATTGGTGAGGGCTCGGACGTCGTCGGTGAATGTTTTGATTGTTTGCGAACGGAATTCCCACCAGTCGTTGATGAGTGGACCCGGTGTGCGCACATTGTTGACATATTTGAAAACATCGTCAGGCCACGTTGTCAACTGTTTCCCACGGGTCGCCAGGAACGCTTCGAATTTCGAGCGTGTCAGCGGGCTGAAATCGGCGGTTTCGTTATCATACCGCGTACGGTCGAGCACGATGCCGTCAACGTCGTAGTTTTTGATTACTTCCTCAATGTTCATGAGCTCAAAAGCGCGAACATCGTCGTTGGCCGGGTTTACGAAATCGACGAGCGCTTTGCCGGATTTGTAATAATTACTCTCGCGCAGTCGCAAAATTTGACCGTTATCCTCCGGACGAAATACTTGTTCTTCCCAGTCCAGATGCTGATTCAGCAGCCCATACTCGTTGTGGGCGGGAGAACCTTCGGCAAAAACGTTAAAGGCCGCATGGATTTTGATACCCAGCTGATGGCCATAACGCACAAATTCCTCAAGCATATCCAGGTTCGGATTGGCACCCGCACGCGTTGGCGCCTTCATTTCCGAGATATGGGGGCGGTGCGTCAAATCGTTTTTCTTGTAGTTGGCGAAGCCTTCCACGCCCTTGACGTCCAGGGCAATCGCCGTCACGCCGGCTGCTTTGGCTTTCGTCAGCATATCGAGAATATTTTGCGGCGTCTGCAGCTTGAAAATATTCGTGCCTTGATCGACCCAGAGGACGACTTCCTTCGGTGTGCTCGATGGCTTTTTATAAAATACAATCAGCGACTTGCGGTCGTTCTCCGTACCGTTCTTGGAGGCGATGACATCGAGATAGTTAACGCCTTCCGTCACCGCGATCTCGCTTTGGAACTGCCCGTTCGCTTGCAGCGGTACTGACGTTTGATTAACGCGAATCGCGTAGGAGGCGCCTGCTTCCATATTGTCCAGCTTGCCGGATACAAGCACTTTTGGCTCGGTGACCGTTACCCAGTCGTCGTTGTTCAGCTTGAGGCGGGCTTTCAAGCCTTGGCCGCTCATCAATTCGGTGACGGGGATGACTTCGCCGTTTTTGCGGAGCTTGATCGCATCGCCGACTTTGAAGTTTTTCGCTAGATACTGCTTGAATGTTTTATTCGCCCAGCTATCGTCATTCGCTACCAGAATAAAGCCACCCGGTGGAAAAGAGAGCGTCGTAGGTCCCGTCCATACCGGCACACCGCCATTCACGGAAGGGTTGATCACACGGGTAACGTGGTTCGTGCTGTCGACGACAACGCCGACGGATGTCTGGCCGACCGTGATCTGCGTTGCGAATTCCGGTGTAAACAAAGCGACATAATCGGTAATGCCAGTTAAGTCCCGATCGACGTAATTGATCTGTTTACGAGGACCTTCAATATTGATCGTGATGTCGATGGGGGCAGCTTCCACTTCAATAAGATCAGTTGGGCTCGTTGCAGCTGAGGCCGGGAAGGACCAGGCCGCAGCGAGCATAGAGAGTAGAATAAGCATAATCAGCGATTTCGACGTTTTCAACGGGTTTCACTATCCTTTCAGAAATGTGATCGGGGTAGTTACGTACCATTTCAATTGAAGTAAGTCGTAGATGCTGGAACACAAAGCTGACGTTCAAGATGTTTAGAAGCGAATTTCTTCGCCTTTTTCGCTCGATTCATAGACACCGCACAAAATTTTCATC
Organism: Paenibacillus whitsoniae; assembly: GCF_003955665.1. Taxonomy (GTDB): domain Bacteria; phylum Bacillota; class Bacilli; order Paenibacillales; family NBRC-103111; genus Paenibacillus_E; species Paenibacillus_E whitsoniae. Next base: position 22,293 of record NZ_RXHU01000097.1, on the reverse strand, counting down.
ATTTCGACGCCATCCTGCACAGGGGACAAGGTTTCCTTGCTGCCTTGGCACACTTCGATGAAATAGTTGATTTCATCCTGGAAGCCAGCGACAAAGTCGAAGGAGAGGTTATTGATCTGTGGCGTCAGATTCAGAATCGTGTCGTATTTCTCGGTGATGATGGAGAGCTGAGGCTCCAGCTCGGCGCCGCCTTTTTCGCCGTACAATTTCACGGTCAGTTCATCTTCCTTGGCATGCAGCGTGAAGCTGACGTCTACCAGAATGGAAGCGCCGTTCTCAAAACGGATGAGCGCATTTGCCATATCCTCGACCGTATTGTGCGAGGCGTCGTAGTCGGCAGCCTTGTAAAAGGCGAGGTTTTTCACGTTCGCGCGGTTGCCCAGTTTCTTGTAGGTGTTGCCCGAGATGGATTTGACCTTTGGTCGACCCATCAAATACCAGCACAGGTCGATCACGTGCACGCCGACATCGATCAGCGGGCCGCCGCCGGAGCGCTCAATGTCCGAGAACCAGCCGCCCGGGTTGCCGAGACGTCGAATGCAGGAAGCCTTGGCATAATAAATCTCGCCGAGCTCGTTATTGTCGAGGAATGACTTGATAATGCGCGTGTTCGACGCATACCGGCGGACAAAGCCGACTTGCAGCGTTTTACCGGAACGTTTGACCGCTTCTTCGACAGCGAGCGCTTCGCTCACCGTTTTGCAGAGCGGTTTTTCGGTCAGGACGTTTTTACCGGCGTCGAGCGCTGCGATGGAAATGGGCGCATGGCTGTTGTTCCATGTACAGATGCTCACAGCATCAATCGCAGGATCGGCAAGCAGCTCCTCATAGCTCGTAAAGACGTGGGGGATGCTGTACTTTTCTGCTTTGGCGCGGGCACGCTCCTCGTTGAGGTCGCAAATCGCATAGATCTCAGCATTTGGATTGTTCTGATAGGCGCGCAAATGCATTTCGGAGATGGAGCCTGCGCCGATGACGGCAATACGTTGTGTAGTCATGATAGATGCACCTCTTTATATGAAAGTTAGGGTTAAACCGGATGAACGGACGGCCAAGCCAGCTCAATGCCGTAGCTTACCAGCATGCGCTGGAATTCGCGGAGCTCGGATTCACTGGCTCGCAGCTCGCGCGGGGTGAGGCCCCGATCCAAACAGCGGCTGGCGAGGAAGCCTGCGGCTTCGCCGATGTTCCATTCGACCGGATGCAGCCGGTAGCAGCCGTTGGTAATATGGGTGACGCCAAGATTTTTGCAGGCGGGCAGCAGATTGTTCATACGAACCGGGATTAAGCTGCCGAGCGGGATTTGGAACGGCAGTGACGAAATGTCCAAGTAATGCCGATTGCCTGTGCTTGGATGCAGATCGATGCGATAGCAGCCGATGCCGACGGAATCGGGGAACGTCTCCGCCTTGCCATCAGGCCGGCATGCGGTGCTAACGTGCTGTTCGAGCACGGTAAACTCCGCCTTGATCCGGCGGGATTCGCGTATGTACGGGTACATAGCAAGGCCGTCTTCCGTGCCGACGATATCTTTGCGCAGTCGCAGTCCCGGATAGCCGAAACCGCCGTCCGGGCGCGGCGCTTCCGTCTGCAGCCAGTAGAGCAGGGAGAGGCTGAGCTGCTTCGCATCCCACAGATGACGCTCGCGATCTTCCGGGGAGACGTCGATGACAGAGCCGAGCCAATAGTCATTTTGCGGCCAATTGACCAACGTAATACTGCCGGGATAGAAGCCATCTTCGAAATTTGAGCGGTCAATGATGCGTCGGTAATAGAAGAGGGAGTACTTTTCTGTGCCCTCGAAAAGCTCATAGGAAACCGGCTCAAGCGTCATCGGGCGCACCCCAGTCCAGCTCAGCAGTCGGTCCGGCCAGAAATCGGCCTTGTACTGCCGCCAGAAGTCATAACGCTCCGGGCGCGGAATCGTATGATCCTCGCCTTCCAGGTAGTCCATGGCGAAGCAATAGGTAAAGCCTTGCATGTCCTGCGGCTCGGCCCCCGACTCCAAGGCGTTCGGCTCGCCGGTCTGCGCCTTCGATTCTGCGCCGGTCACATATTCGGCGCCGGCCAGCGGGAGCACGTCACCGCATTCGGTAGCGTCAAGCACATAATCGGCCGTGAGCGTCACAAGCGAATCGTTCGCCAAATTGCGAACGGTCACCGCACGCACGCGATCGCCGTCTACTTCAGCCGCCTCGATGCGGTGGCGGGTCAGGATCTGCAGTCGGCCGCTGCCCACATAAGGCGCAAGCATCTCTTGCAGCACGGCAAGCGCGGCGCGCGGCTCATGGCATAGGCGAGAGACGCCGCCATTGCCCGGATTCAGGCGCACATCGGCACGTGCTTGGGCGGTCAGGGGATAGTGGCGCCGGTAGTAGTCGCGCACACCGTCGCGGAACTGGCGGTAAGTCCGCGTGCAGCCGAATTGTTCGATCCAGGGGTGCTCATCTGGCGGTACGGCCTGGCTTGTTAACTGACCGCCGATCCAATCGGTCTCCTCCGTCATGATGACTTTTTTGCCGGTTCTGGCGGCGGCAAGGGCAGCAGCGCAGCCGCCGACGCCTCCGCCGATCACGACAATATCTGCTTCGTTTTCTAGCGTGTGGGAGTGACCATCTGTATATGGCAACGAAAACTCCCTCCTTTTTCCATAGTTTCCTGCCGCTTTCGCAGGCTATCCTTATTGTATTACTAGCTGGAATCCTGCCACATCGGAGGACGATGACTTCTTTTGGTACTTTAATAACCAGTCGCCTGCGAAAAAAAGGGATTGGCCAGCGGGAGTCGAACTCAGCATAGGAGGTGGTTGAAGGATGAAAAAGAAGACAGCGGCGCTCATGCTCATCACGGCAAGCACATTAACAGCCGGCTGCAGTTCCCATCCGTTAGGGCTAAGCGATGATACCGCAGCAAAGACAGCAAACAACAACGGCATTCGTATCGTCGTCAATTCGTTAGGCATGATCTTCCCGGAAGGCATGGATGAGAACCATAATCCTTATCTGAGTTATATCGAAAAAAACACCGGCGTCAATGTGAACGTCACCCTGCCTCCGCTAAACGGTTACGATGAGAAGCTTAACGTCATCATGGCCTCTGGCGACCCGCCGGATTTGCTCAATACGTCAGATCCTTCATGGTTCATTCATTTCGTCAACCAGAAGGCGCTGACGCCGCTGAATGCATATATTGACAAGTATGGCCCGAATCTGAAAGCCAGAATCCCCAAGGAAGCTTGGGACAACGTCACGGTGGACGGGAATATTTATGCCATACCGAGCCTGAACGAAGTGAAAGGAACGGAAATCGTCTACGCCCGCAAGGACTGGCTGGATAAGCTAGGCCTCAAGCCGCCCAAAACGATCGACGAATTTACGGCGGTCATGCGCGCGTTTGCCGAGCAGGACCCCGATGGCGACGGGCAAAAGGATACGTACGGCCTCTCGATCCTCGAGCGGCTGCGGCGGACATCGCCGTTTCTCGGCGCCTTCGGCGTCCAGATGAACGGCTGGTATGAGCGAGACGGCAAGCTGGTGTATGCCGGCATTTTGCCTGAAATGAAAGACGCGCTTTTGTACCTGCGTGGTCTGTATGATGAGGGCATTCTGGACCCGGAATTTCCATTAAATAAAATCGATGTGCTCGGTGACAAAATCGCCAGTGGACGCGTCGGCCTGTATTCCGCCGCTTGGTCGGACACGCGGTCCCACATCGCTGCGAGCATGAAGAACGACCCGAAGGCGGAGTGGATTCCGTTGGATTTTCCGGTCGGACCCAGCGGCAATCACGGCGTCTATCGCACGTCGGTCGTGCGCTCCTACAACGTCGTGCCAGTGAAGAGTCAGCAGGCGGAAGCGGTTGTGAAGTTTTTGGATTTCATCGCCGGTCCCGGTCAAATCTCGTTAAAGCTTGGCTTTGAGAATGAGATTTGGACCCGCGTAAACGGCAAGCTTTCTATTAATTTTGCCGAGCATACGAAACATGGCTATCGCGGCATTTACGGCGCGTTGGAGGATATGGCCGATCCCGGCGTGACGAAAGACCGGCTGGAAGGGCTGGGCGAGCAGTTCCGCCTTTACGATAACGTGCAGCGGATCGCAGCCAATTTAATGGAAGACAAGTTCACGGGACCGCCGACGCCGGCGATGGGCAAGCACCAGGTTAAGCTGAACAAGCTCCAGGAGGACACGTTCACCCGAATTATTGCGGGGCTGAGTCCGATCGAGGAATTCGATGCGTTTGTGAAAAAATGGAAGGAAGCCGGCGGCGACGAGATTACAGGTGAAGTCAACGAATGGTGGCGGGAACAACAATGAGAGAACTTTTGCCCAAGATCCGCAAATTGCTGGTCGGTTATATCCAGATTCGGCTTACCTGGTATTTCTTGTTGATTCTGCTTCCGCTGGCAGGCTTCAGTCTGTTTGCCATCTCCAAGTCCCAGACGATTCTGGAGGTACAGACGGGGGAACGAACGCAGGGGGCACTGCACACGATGACGGATTATCTCGATCAGACGCTGCAAAATATGGAGCAGCTTTCCTCGCTGATCGCTTTTGATACCAATGTGAATGCCACGCTGCAAGGTGTCGGCCAGGAACCGAAGAAACAGGATTTCGTCTACTTCGCGCAGGTGATGGATCAGATTACGAGCATGACAACGGTCAATTTGATCGTCGACCAAATCACGATCATTCATATGCCGTCGCGGACGGTCATTTCCACCAAACTCGGCGGCGGCAAGCTGCCGGACGGCGCTGAGAAGCAGGAATGGTATCAACGGTTGATGGCGGCGAGCGGGGGCACGATTTTTTTCACGCCGCAAGCGGGAGAATCTTACTTTGATGCGGACAGTGTCCATTTGATTCGCACCATGGACCCGTACAATCGGACGTTGATGAATCCGAACCTGCTGATTATTTCTGTGAAAAAGAGTGCGCTCATTGAACAGGCCAAGCCGCTGCTGCCCTCCAGGAATGCCAACATTACGTTATTCGACAGCGACGGCAAAACGATTGCCGGCACCAGCGGCACCGTGGTCAATCCGTGGAAAGAAGAGGAGAAGGTCAAGACGATTCGCCAAGCTCCGCCGAAGGATCCGGAAATGGTCACGATCAGCGTTAAATCGAAGCTGTCCGGCTGGTCGCTCAAGATGGAGCAGCCGCTGTGGGAAATTCGGCAGCATACCGACGCCTTGAAAGTGTTCTCCTACGGTATTCTCATCGTCAGTCTTGTGCTTGCGCTGTGGATTTCGTGGATCGTCTACCGGGGTATCTCGGCTCCTTTGCGCAAGCTGGCTTACGGCATGAAGCAGCTGCGCACAGGGAACTTCACGATTCAACTGGTGGACTCCCGGGTGGATGAGCTGGGGTATGTCATCGAATCGTTCAACCGGATGGCGGAAAATCAGAAGACGCTCATTCGCGATCACTATGAGAAGCAGCTGCTGCTCTCCAAAATGGAACTCAAATTTTTGCAATCGCAGATCAATCCTCATTTTTTATACAACACGCTCGATTCGATCTATTGGACGGCCAAAAATTACGATGCCGATGAGATTAGCGAGATGGTACTGAATTTATCGAAGTTTTTCCGATTAAGCTTGAATAAAGGCAATGAAACGTTCACGGTCAAAGAGACGATAGAGCATTTGCAGTACTATATCAAAGTGCAGCAGCTTCGGTTCCTGGATCATTTTACTGTGCGATATGAGATTTCTGAGGAGAGTTCTCCGTATCATGTGCTCAAGCTTCTGCTGCAGCCGCTCGTCGAAAACGCTGTCCTGCACGGGCTGGAGAAGCAGAGCGAAGGCGGGGAGCTTGCAATAAGCACTCGTGTTGAGGATCGGGAGCTCGTCCTCGAAGTGAGTGACAACGGGGTGGGCGTGAGCCCGGAACGGCTTGCGTATATTCGCGGCAAACTGGAGGAAGCGGCATGCCTGGCCGATGAAGGAAGGCCAACGGACTGGAAGAAGGAGAAAGACTTATTCGGCCTGCGCAATGTCGTCATGCGGATGAAGATGTACTATGGGACTGCGTCTTCGTTTCATTTTGAACGGGGAGAGGAAGGCGGTACGCGCATTACGCTGCGACTGCCGCTCGAGAGGTGCGGGAGCGCTCTAGAGGAGAGGTTGGAGGACAGCGAACGGAGTGAGGCGTAGAAAGGTGTCAACATGAAAATTTAATATTCCGCTTACATTTTGTGAATCTCTGGTTAATATGTTTCCCTTATGATTAAGAAAAAAAGCGTAAGGGAGCCGTAATCATGAATCGATTTCAGAATCAAGCAGCGGAAAGAATGACCGAGTTTCGCATATGCGACAGTGAATCCGTGCAGTACAAGCTTCTCCACCAAATTCGCACCGGTGCAATGAGCTCAAGGGATTTGGACAAGCTTCAGGCGCAATGTATGAAAGAGCTGCACCAACTCCGTTCAGAGCTGGATTCGCTGCTGGAGGAATTGCGAGAAATGGTGCGCCAATCGGGCCGATATCCAAAGAAAGAACGCAGCGTTGCCTGAGGGCAGTCGGTGCGTTTTTTTATTGGAGAGGCATGAAACCAATTCACCACTTCCTTCCTGGCATGTGTATAATAGTTGTTAGGTTAAAAGGAGTTGAGGCATCCATGTCAAGCGTAGAGCTGACGAACATGTGCATGATTTACGATCGTGCGACCGATCGTGTACTGGTGCAGGAACGGGTGAAGTCGTGGAAGGGTGTTGCGTTTCCTGGCGGGCACATCGAGGACGGCGAAAGCATCATAGATTCCACCATTCGAGAAATTAAAGAAGAAACAGGTCTGACCATTTCCAATCTGGAATTATGCGGCATTATCTACTGGTATGACGAAGTAACGAAAGATAAATATTTCGTGTTTAGCTATCGCACGGAAGTATTCTCTGGCGAGCTCTTGACGGAAACCGATGAGGGCAGGCTGTACTGGGTCAGCAAGGATGAATTAGCATCACTGCCGTTCGCCAAAGGGTTCAAGGAACGGCTGCCGATGTTTCTGGACAAGGCATTCTCGGAAGGATTTATCGTAACGGGCCCGGACGGCCGGTCTGAAATCAAGTGGCAATAAGCCAAATATTGGACAGGGAAGGGGAGTACAGCGTGATCAAAGCGTTTATTTTCGATATGGACGGTGTCATCATCGATAGTGAGCCGCTGCATTTTGAAGTTGATCAATGGGTGATGGAGCAGATAGGGGTTCGGATTACTCATAGCGAGCTGGAAGAGTACGTCGGTATGACGAATCCTGCGATGTGGTCTCGATTAATTGTCAAACATAGCTTGCGTGCTTCTGTTGAGGATATGATCAAGCTTCAAATGGAAACCAAGTTGGCCAAACTCCGTGCGTCCGATGATCAACCGATTGAGGGGATTCCCGAACTGCTGGCATTTCTGAAAGCGAATCAAATCACCATTGGCCTGGCTTCTTCGTCCCCAAGAGGGTTTATTGAGGCGGTATTGGATAAATTCAGTTTGACATCATATTTCAGCGTTATCCTTAGCGGGGAAGAAGTTCCGCAGGGCAAGCCGGCACCGGATATTTATCTCCAAACCGCTGAAACGCTGGGTGTGGAAGCAGCCGAATGCATGGTGCTTGAAGATTCCAGGAACGGCGTGTTGGCGGCCAAAACTGCAGGGATGTCCTGCGTCGGATATAGAAATCCGAATTCAGGTGACCAGGATTTGACGCGTGCGGACTTCATGGTGGATCGGATTTCTGACATTAAGCCGCATCTGCGATCTATTCTTTCCATTCCTAAGCTATAATATGTTGGTGATAAGGTTCGCGGTGCGATGCCCTTCGTTTTGGATTAATTGGCATGCATGAGGCTCCTCCTTTGGTTAATGCTATGTTCGTATGACATTTTTTTAAGGGAGGACTCGTGACATGGGGAATCAGACCGTAAAGGACATTATGAGTACAGACTGTGTAACAGTCACTTTGCAGGATAACATTTATGAAATTGCGGTTAAAATGAAGGAGCACGACATCGGCTTTGTCGCTGTCGTGGACGGCAAGAAACTGATCGGTGTCGTAACGGACCGAGATTTGGTCGTCCGCGGCTACGCGGAGAAGCATTCCGGCTCGACTGCGGTTGAGCAGGTGATTTCCAAAGACGTGGCGACGATTTCGCCCGATACCTCCATCGATGAAGCGGCCAAGATCATGGCCAAAGAACAAATTCGCCGCCTGCCGGTCGTACAAAATGGCGAGTTGGTAGGCGTTGTCGCGATTGGTGACCTTGCCGTACGAGGCATCTTTGAGGATGAAGCTGGCGAGGCGCTCAGCAAAATTTCATCCGACAGAACGCCGGTGGGTGTTCGATAAGAAGCATACAGAAAGCCTGGCGAGTGATCGCCAGGCTTTCTTGCGCTTCAAGGTATTAGAGAAATAGTAAATAAATATTAATTAATATTGAATTAAAATGTTGAAATTTCGAATTAAAAGTAATAAAATAATTACTAAATAGAAGGAGGTTATGCATGATAAAAGAAATCGCAAACGAATACCTTGCTTTAATTCCAGCTGTTTTTGCTAGTTTTAGAGATTTGAACAAGCATTCGGAAGAATTAACACATATGCAGAATCATGTTATCGAGTTTATCTATATGCATCAAAAGGCTTTGAATCTAAAAGACATCAGCGCTGGTTTACATATTGCCAAACAACAACTATCGAATATTATTGGTGATTTGGTAAACGATGGATTTTTGGATAAGATACCTGACAATAGGGATAAACGTGCTGTTTTGGTGTCGTTAACATTGAAAGGCAAGGAATTGCAAGATCGAAAATGGGCGGATATTTATCAGAATTTCAGCAATAATCTTGCTAAGTTAAGCGAAGAGGAGCAGATCGATTTGAAATTTGCTCTTCATAAAGTCAATGTATTAGTAAAGAAAATGGAGGGGTAAATCATGAATAGCAATGATCAAGCGATAACATTCGGATTCACATTTGGGATTTATCCGCTTAGTGTGGCAGGAACGCCTTTCGGTTTGGCTATCGGACCCCAGGATAACTACGATAATATTCAAAGCGCAATGCGCGATCTTCGAGGTGAAGCCAAAAAGCTGATCCCTAGAACCTACCTGATCTACACAAAAGAATGGGAATCCAAAATGTTCGCAAATGCGGATCTTTATTCGAGAACCAGTTTAATGGGTGACTTGACGATCGGATGCGGGGATTGGACAAACCAAAGTGAACCTGAAATTGAACTCGAAAGCTGGCTTGGTTTTATTCGCAGGATCGTTCAGCAATACGGCACCCAATTGGCTTCTCTTCAAATTACGAACGAACCGAATTTATCGTTTATGGAAGGCTCGAAGCCTTATATGATGCAAGCCCTTGTTGAAGGCGTTATGACAGCAAAGAAAGAAGCCCGTGAGCTCAATCTCCCGATAAAAATCGGATTCGGATCAGTGCCTGACAGTCCAGTGGCGGTTCCTCATTTCTGGGAGAACCTGGCCAAGTCAGGTGGAAACAACTTTATTGACTCTGTTGATTTTATTGGACATAATTTCTATGTGGACGTATTTGATGAACATCCGCTGGATCTGAAAGAAATATCGGCATCCGTGGAACGCATACTTCGCAATTTAAGGGAACAAGATCTGGTTAAAGCCGGCATCCCGGCTTCGGTTCCTATTCGTGTGACAGAAAACGGATGGCCAACAGGCAGGAACCCTGTTTCGAATATTGATAGAACTTACGAACAACAAGCGAAAGTTCTTGAGACGATTATCCACGCCATTTATACATTGCGTCTTGAACTGAATATTACCCATTACCAGCTGTTTGGTCTACGGGATGCAGACAGTTCCAAGGATGATCTCTTCCATCAATACGGTATTCTGCGGGATGATTATTCAAAAAAACCTGCGTACGACACATTCAAGAAATTAATCCAAGAACTTGGTGACTGACAACATTGGAGTGATCAAGAACTTACATAGAAGGGAGCGCATGCAAATGAAAATTCGCTGTGCCATATTGGACGATTATCAGCAAGTTGCGCTTCAGTCGGCCGACTGGGGCCTCATCTCGGACCGGGTTGAGGTCACAAGTATCGATCGGCATATCGATGATCCTGAAGATCTGATTGCACGCATCGCAGAGTGCGAGATTGTTGTGATTATGAGAGAGCGGACGCCTTTCCGGTCCGATCTGCTGGCACGGCTGCCGCGCCTCCGATTGCTGGTCACCACTGGCATGCGTAATGCTTCTATCGATTTGGCCGCAGCCGCGGCACAGGGTGTGACGGTATGTGGAACGGGCGGAGCGGGAAATGCAACCGCCGAGCTGACGTGGGCGCTCATGCTGGCGCTTGCTCGCAACATCGTGCCGGAGCACAATGCGATTCGCAGCGGCGGATGGCAGAGCACAGTAGGCTCGGATTTGTACGGCAAGACGCTCGGCGTACTGGGGCTTGGCAAGCTGGGCAGCAAAATCGCCCAATTCGGGCAAGTTTTTGGCATGGACGTTATCGCCTGGAGCCAAAACCTGACGCAAGAGCGGGCGGATGAGGCAGGTGTGAAGCTCGCTGCTTCCAAAGAGGAGCTGCTGGCGAGCAGCGATTATGTATCCATTCATCTCGTACTCAGCGATCGAACAAGAGGCTTGATTGGGGCAGCCGATCTCAAGCAAATGAAGCCAACTGCCTACCTGGTTAATACGTCCAGGGGGCCGATCGTAGACAGTGCCGCGCTCGCCACAGCATTGCAGGAAGGCTGGATCGCCGGCGCGGCTGTCGACGTGTTCGAGACGGAACCGCTGCCGCAGGACGATCCGTACCGGTCGCTGCCGAATCTGCTGACGACCCCGCATATCGGCTACGTGTCCAAGGCGAATTACGAAGCTTTTTACCGGGACGCGGTGGCAGATATTGAAGCATATTTGGCCGGCGCGCCGGTGCGTGTGCTCGGATAAATTCAAAAAGGAAGAGCCCTGAAATCTTAGGGGCTCTTCCCTTTTTTTACACTAATGCATCCTTGCATTCAGCCGCTTAAGCAGAACGACAGCTTCGGCTCTCGTTGTCGAGGCCTGAGGGAGGAATGCGTTGCCAGACTGTCCTTGCACAAGCTGCGCTTGAGCCGCGGCGGCGATCCACGCTCGTGCCCAGCTGGCGATTTGCTCGTCATCCCCGAAGGAAGTACCCGTGGCGGCCGCTGACAACCCGGCTGCTTTGGCAATCATGACGGCAGCTTCTGCGCGCGTAATGATCACGTTTGGACGGAAGGTGCGGTCTTCATAACCGCTTAAAATACCAGTCTGAGCAGCAGAAGCGATCGCACTCACCGCCCAAACCGGGATGCTGTACGCATCCTCGAATGGTAATGCCTGCGCTGCGGGGAGGTGAAGCACCTTGCTTAGCATGACGGCGAACTCGGCACGAGTGACGGCTTGGTCTGGCAGGAAAGCACCGTTCGGATAGCCGTTCACCCAGCCCAATGCGGCGCTCGATTGGATCTCTTTTTCAGCCCAGTGGCCGGCAATATCGTTGAAAGATGGCTGCGCGTTCCCTGGACTACCCTTCATCGACAAAACAGCAAATAATGTAAAGTGATCCGTTTCACCGGCGATTGTTGATCCTTCCGATTTGCTTGGAAGCCGGTTCCACTTTTTGGCGATTTCGTCATAATAGTACACGGCAGAATCAACCTTGGTATCACTGCGCGTCAGCGTCAATGTGAGGGGAGAGGCGAACTTCCCGTCCACATCTTTTGTCAGACGGAAGGCATCGCTTAGCAGCACTTGACCTGCGCCCAACAGCTTTTGTGCATCGTCGGTGGCCGGTTGCATGGAAATGGTCATCGCTTGTGTGACCGCGCCTGCTGGTATATGCAAGGTCAGACCACCAAAGTTCAGCGTATAGGCTTGCCCGGGAACCACGACGAATTGGCCGGCTGGGAGCACAGGAGCGGAAGGCGTATTGGTGCCGGTATCGGATTCCGATCCCGAATTCGCCGAAATTGTTGTGATTTCGATGGAAGCCACTTGCTCATTGCCCACGGTATCTTTCGCATATACGGTGTACGTGCCATTTTGCGCAATTGGAATTCGCTTAGTGACAGGCACAACCGTCCCAAATGTCGCATCGGCAAAGCTGCCAATCGTCAGATCCCCTGGGGCCCAGCGCAAATCGGCGATTGAATTCCCGGAGCCCTCTTCATTTGCTGCAGCTACAACAGTAATCTCAATCGTCGTCGGGCTTCCGGTTTTCGGCGTATAATCCAGATCAATGGTTGGCAAACCGTTTACAAGGTTAGTGATGGTGATCGTTTTCACATGTCGGTTACCCGCCGAATCTTCGGCATAGACGGTGTACGTCCCATTTGCCGTCACTTGGAATTCGCCTGCATTCACAACGGTTCCACTGCTTGCAAAAAAGGAGGTGGTCTGTGCACCGGCAGCCCACTTCAGAGAACTGAGCGCGCTGCCGGTTCCGTCAGCCGCGACCTGAATCGTTAGCGGCCCGTTCGTAGGCGCTGTGGTCGATGGCGTTAAGCTGATGGTAGGAAGGACACCTTCAACCAGCACGCCGCTAAGGGAAGGCACGCCGGCAAGTGCAAGCGGCACGGAGTCGCCGATGGCCGTGACAGCAGCTGGTGCGTCAGCCTTAAGGGCGCTGTCAAGGGAAATGCCGTCCGTATCAAAGTCGCCCGCTTGTACCGTGTAGGTGAATATCAACTGAGCTGGCTGACCGATCGGATGTCCCGCATAGACAGCGGCAATATCAGAACTGTTCAAGTGAAGCGGAAGAATCGGCGTACCGGTAACGTCGATCGCATGATTGAACGTTACTATAAATGTGAGTTCCTGGCCGATCCCGTAGGTTCCGTTCGCAGGAACTTGAACCGATTGGATTTGCGGTGTCGGTACGATCAGCGATAGGAGATATGAGCCTTGCGACAGACCGTCCGGTGAAGTGACACGTACGCTGATTGGATTGCTCCCCAAATGTAGATTCAAGCTGGTAGCGGCGCTGCCGTTCAGCATCACCGTAGAGCCCGCGACTGCCGGCGTCGCAGTGATAACCGCCGTTGTCACAGGTGTGCTCACGGTTGCATCATAGATTCCTGTACGCCCATCAAAACTACCGAGCGTATGCGTCGCACCTGGTGTGCTAATTGTCAAACTTGCTAGCGTTGCCTGAGCGAAACTCGCTTGCGGCATCGGATACCCCGTGCCTTCAATCATATCCCAGTGTTGTCCGGCGCCAATTAGCCAACCGTCAGACGTGTAGGTGGATCTGGTCTGAAGTTGACGGGTTGATTTGGGCGCACCGCCGCCGGGTGATGCTGATTGCTGGCTGGCTTCCGTGTCCCAGAAGGAGTGGATAACCGTTCCAGCACTTCCTTCAGCGACGAGTCCACCAGCGACTCCTGAAAGTGAAGCAGACACAAAAGCTGCCGAGTAAGCATTCGTAATCTGGGCCGGTCCACTTTGAGTGCCGACCAGTCCAGCCACCTTGTCATTGCCGTAAACAGCGCCTTGAACGGCTGCGTAGCTGACATTCGTATTGATGGATGTGCCGATGAGACCGCCAACCGAATTCCGACCAGTCACGTTCACGTTTGTTACAGCCAGATCGTCAATTTGCGCACCAACGGTTTTTCCAAATAGCCCGACGTCGTCTGTCAAGGGCAGATTCACGTGCAAATTTGCAATCGTATGCTGGTTGCCGTTGAATACGCCCTTGAAAGGCGTTGCGTTGTTTCCAATGGGCACCCAGCCGCTGCCGGCGGCATATCCGGATAAATCCAGGTCGGATTCCAGCCTGTACACATCCCCTAAGCCGTATCCTGAAGCTGCGGAGCCGATCGCGGCAAGCTGGGCCGCCGTCGTAAGGCGGTGTGGATAAGCCACCGTGCCCGCATCACGCGTGACGTTCAGCGTGTACTCGGCCGTTAATCCAACGGCGGAGGTCACCCTAATCGTGATAGTATTGGTTCCGGGATTTAGCGCAACTATCTCCGAACTCCCGTTTCCATTAATAGAAATAGTGGACGTTCCTTGCTTTGCAACACCTGCAATGTTAACTTGGTCGACTTGGCTCACTACTTGCGCGTTATAGATGCCATAATCGCTGGAGAAGGCGCGATCAAGAGGGATGGGGGTGCTATCGGACGTATTGGCAACCGTCAGTGCGTTCAAGGCGATGCTGTCATATTGACTTAGGCTGAGCGGGGGGGTGCTTCCTTCAACCATTCGCCAGGTGTTTGTAAAATCCCAACTTCCGTAAGTTGCCTTTTGCTTCATATCGGCAGCTGGATGGCCCTGGCCTCCGCCAGTTGACGTCGAGACGCCGCTTGTTTCCGTATCCCAATGGGCATTGCTTATATCGGGAGGGCCTTCAACTTTTCCGAGGAGTCCGCCTGAAATTGAACTGTTATAGATAACAGCATTCACATAGACATTGTGAATACGTCCCCCTAAAATGGTAAAAGCCGCATAGCCTGCGATGCCGCCAAATTCGTCAGCACCCGTTGCATCGCCGGCCACGCTTCCCGATACATAGCTGTCGCTAATGCTCGACGAATCGCTGCTGCCCACCATACCTCCTACAGTTTGATGACCTGTGACGGTTCCCGATACCGATGAACCCGAAAGCTGGGATTCGGTGATATCGCCGACAAGTGCTCCGACATACCGGAATCCACGAACGTTCACATTCATTAAATGCACATTTTTAATGCTGGCGTTTTTCGTTTGTTTAAACAAGCCGACATTATTATCGTTTGGCCGATTGATGTTCAAATTCGAAATCGTGTGTCCTTGTCCGTCGAATTTACCGGTGAAAGGGGCGGTATTGTACACGCCAATCGGGTCCCAGTTCGTGGTATACGTTGAAAGATCGATGTCCTGGGTCAGTCTAAAATTGTCTGTGAGATGATTGCGAATGTCATTTAGCTCCTCAGGCGTACTCACATCAATCCACGTTTCAGCCGCAGCAGCTTCCTGTACAACTGCAAATGAGGGGGCCAGCGTCATCGTCAGCAGCAGGAGCGCTGCCATGAACGAGACGAACTTCTTTTTCACATCGTTTCACTCCTTCATTCTCGTATTTCAAAAAATCGCAAACTTATATACATTATCCCTTTGTTCAAAAAATCCTTTATTTTCCTCCAAAAAGGTCTGTGCGTAAATAAAAGTAAGGAAGAGCCTCCCAATCAGGCTCTTCCTTACTTTTTCTTTTAGACATATTGATTCGTTAATCGAATGATCTCAGCGAGGTTCACCTTCTTGCCGGTTCTCTCGTTAAATAACTGGCCGCCTTGAATGCGGTCAATAAACAGTACGCCGTCCAAATGATCGATCTCATGCTGCATACATCGCGCCAGATGGTCTTCACCTTCCATGACGACACTTTTCCCTGCGCGATTGAGGAATTTGATCTTTACATACTTGGCGCGCTTAACATAGCCTGAATAGCCTGGGAACGACAAGCACGCTTCTGGGCCGATCTGTTCGCCGTGCGATTCCAATATTTCCGGATTAATAAGCTCAATCAGACCGTCGCCGCAATCCATAACGACAACTCTTCGCAATATCCCGATTTGAGGCGCTGCCAGCCCGGCTCTGCCTTCGGCGGCGTAAAGCGTGTCGCCCAGATCATTTAACAATTTGATAATTCTCGGGGTAATCTCCTCAACAGGTTTGGCTTTCTTGCGAAGAACTGATTCTCCGAAAGGAACGATCGTTTTCTCTGCCACGGTCCTTATCACCTCCAATTAAACTTATGCGCCTTCGATCTGTGAAGGCGTATGCACCCATAATTCACCAGGCGTACAGGCCAGCGCCGTACATAACGCGTCCAGCGTGTCCGCTTTCATCTGCTTCGGCTGTTCCTTGAGCAGCGCGCTGATGGAAGGGGCGGACAATTCATAGCCGGCTTTCTCTTTTAACAGTCGTGCTAAAGCCGCTCCCGTCCAAATGCCGCGATCCGCCATAATTTTGCGCAGCATCCAAACTAGCATCCTGATCACCCGCCATTCGTAATGGATTGTAAGGTTTGTATATTAAGCAGCACCTAAAATATTTAAGTAACACCTAATATATCAGATGTACACGGGTAATGGAATAGGCGCAGATCCACTTTTCATGTACAAAAATGAGCATTTTATAAAAAAACGTCATTCTCAGATCCGCGCCCCCACAGGATAGAATTTCACCATTGCTGTAGAAATGAGACATTGAGTTTCTTTTCGCGGCCGTGTTACGGTGGTATCACCTTTTCGAAAGCGTTTCCAAAAAAATGAAAGGATGTGACCAGCATGCAACCGGAACGATTGATTTACACGTTTGTCAGCTATGCGGCCTCATTTCAAGGCAGGGGCGTGCCGGTCGAAGGCATCTATCGCATTGCCGAACTGGCGCATCGGTACCAGATCCCTGTGACGTGGATCGTGAATCGTGAGACCACATCTCATGTTCAAGCTTCGATTCAAGCTTGGCACGAACAATTCGGCGATAGCGTCATTCTGGCTTGCCCTGCGTACAACAATGAAGCGGAGCTTATCACGCGACTTGCTAGCGAATGGACCAGCGTGGCAGAAGCCTTTCCATGGGTGACAACGAAGGTTTTAGCCACAGGTTTTATCACAAACGAACTTATTCAAGTGATGGAGTCGCAGGATTTTCAAGGCTTATGGGGGTACTGCTGGCAGCAATCGTGGTGGGACGGGATTTCCCATCGCGGCGTTCCTTGGGGGTTCTGGTATATCGATCCCGCGGGGTATAAAAGGCCGCAAGGCAGCCAAATCGTCGCGGTCGAGTGGACGGCACGGGACCTCAACTTAGCGCTGCATACCGATGACGCGGTCTATTATTCGACGGACCCGAACGACGTGCTGCGGGCAGGTCTCTGCACAGGCGACAATATCGCTTATTGGCAAAAGCTGTTCGACGAGTATCTGCGCAACACGCAGAACAACGAATGGGTGTTTTTCACGCAGCAGCAGGAATCGCATGAAATGGATGCTTCCCCGACATTCCTGGTGTGCTCGGAAGGCGATATTGAGGAAAGCGCGCGGATGCTGGAGAATTTCTGGGCGTACACCGCGGCGTATCCGATTCGCAAAATGAATCTGCCAGACGCCGTCGATCTGTATCGTGGCCAGTATAGGCAGACCGCGCCTTCCTATATGCTGACGGAGGATTGCGAGATCCGGCCTGCGTTGAACGCGTATACGATGCTGCGGGGTGGAATCCCGCAAGGCCCCTGGCCGGAGACGTTTCTGTATTACGACACGGAATGTCAGCTTGCATTTATCCAGGGCAAAAGCCGTCCGCATCTCCTGCGCAATTATAGGATGCAGAGCGGCATGGAGGGGGATTTTACAGACGCGATCCCGGAAATTTTTGTACATACATTTGAGAAAAGCGAGGCGAGGATCGAAATTCATTATGTGATTGAAACGGATCGCAGTCTCCCGTTCGGTTTGGTGTACTGGGACGACTTAAGCGGGTACCGTATT
Source organism: Paenibacillus whitsoniae (assembly GCF_003955665.1). Lineage (GTDB taxonomy): Bacteria > Bacillota > Bacilli > Paenibacillales > NBRC-103111 > Paenibacillus_E > Paenibacillus_E whitsoniae. The sequence continues at coordinate 4,802 of NZ_RXHU01000097.1, read as the reverse complement.
CAATCCTGCAAGGAGGTGATCGAAGCCGCTATTATCGAGGACAAATGCGCGTTTATCCGATTCAATCTGAAAGGAGAAAGCAAGTCCGTACACATCATTCTGGAAAAAACGGAGGAAACTGAATGTTGAATTCCGAACAGGTTCGTTTCTTGAATGTGAAGTGGCTTTGCCTTGCCGTCTTGTTGGTGCTCGTATCGCTTGTGACGTTTCAGCGAAGTGCCAAAGCGGCGGGCCCATATGAGGTCGGGGCGTTTTATTTTGACAACTGGAATCCGCAATTAAATCCATCAGCGATCTCGAATTACAAAAAGATTTACGGCAGCTCCGCCAACCAGTGGAGCGGGGTCACGGACATGCTCACCGTACCGGGCTTATGGGGGTTTGGGCCGCTGCCGAACCGGGAGCCGCTGCAAGGTTGGTACGACGATCGGAATCAAAGCGTTGTCGATCAGCAGATTTTGCAGGCGGCGAGCCGTGGGCTGGACCACTTCGCCTTCTATTATTACTGGAGCGAAGCAGGGGGCGGGGAACGGCCCGGGCAGCAGTCGATTTACAATTTTATTAACTCGCCTTACAAGGATTTGATGAAGTTCTATATGTATTTCATCGCCGACGGCCAGTGGCCCGCGAGCGACTGGAATACGTATATGGTGCCGAAATTAGTGTCGATGATGCAGGATCCCTCCTACAAAAAAACGCCGGACGGCAGGCCGATTGTTGGCTTTTACGGCAATTTTGCCGCTCGGTTGGGCGGGGCTACACAGTGGCAGACCGCACTTCAGAGCTTGCGGACAGCAGCTCAGAACGCCGGCTTGCCGAATCCGCTGCTGCTGGACGCTGCGTATCGGAACCTGCAGCCTTCGATAACTGCGGGCATGGACGGCTTCTTGCCGCTCAATTTAGCAGGGATTGGCCTCGATTCGCATCAATACGTGCCGGAGGATTATGCAACTTCGTATCCGCCGGCGTGGAACGACTTTGTGTATGCGACGTACCCGCCCGGCAGCGGCTACGAGAATTATGAGAATTATTTGTTGATTCCGGGCGGCATCAGCGGCTACGATCCGCGCCCATGGGGAAAGGGCACGATAATTACGTCTACGCCGACCCCAGCCCGCTGAAATTCCGCGCGCAATTGACGAATATTAAAAATTACCTGGATTCGCATCCCAGATCCATGAATATCTCGACCATCTACGCCTGGAACGAGAATGCGGAAGGCGGCGTCATTGAACCAACCACCCTGCATGGCTTCGGGAATCTGAACGCAATCCAGGAAGTGTTTGGCCTCAGCAACAGCGCTTATAAAACGAAGGTCAGCAGCCTGGGGCTGACTGATCTCGATCCGAATCTGCGCATCGAGATTGCGCCGGAGTATGATACGGTGACCGATGGTCAAACCGTCAAAATCAAAGGCAAAGTGACGAACCATTACGCAAGCAGCATAACATCAGGTTCGCTTACGCTCAATACGGGCGGGTGGTCGATCGCTTCCTCCACCGGGACTTCCTTGGCGGGACTGGCGGCGAATGCCTCGCAAAACTTCGAGTTTCAGGTGACAGTCGGCGCTGAAACGAAATGGATCAAGCACGGATTAACGGCAACGGCTGCCTTCGTTGTCGGAGGCACGAATCAAAACGTATCCGAATCCACCTTTGTCGTCAAGGCTGAAAAGGTGAACGGTGTCATTGAGCCGATCGATCAGTCAGTGTTTAGTGGAGATACGTTCAACCTGATTGCCGATCTCCGTAACTATTCGCTCACTGCGCAAAGCGGCAGCTATTCGATTCAGGCGCCTGCCGGCTGGTACGTATCCGGCAACGGGGAGAGTACGTATTCGCTATCTGCTTATACAGGCGGAGTTCATACGAATCGCAAAACGTCCAAAACGTTCCAGGTCACTGTTCCGGATGACACACCGGCGGGCGTCTATACGTTAAGAATCCGTTATGCCACCGATGGCGGCATGTCGGAATCGTCGACGACGGTGCGGGTCGGTAATTATCTCAGCAACGGCAGCTTCGAATTGAATACGAATGACCCATTGAAGCCCGATGCTTGGCCGACAAGCGGCAGCATGACGCTGAGCCTGTCGACGGATGCCGTGGATGGCACGAATTCCGCTAAGCTGGTCAGCACGGGATATGGCGCGAACATTCATCAGGAATGGTTCAAGCCGGATCCAACGAAAAGCTATCTCGTCGAAGCTTGGGTCAAGGTCACTTCCGGCAAATTGCGAATTACCGAGGACGAGGCGGATGCGAGTTTTGGTTTCCTTGGTACAAATGCCTATGTTGATGCGAGCGGCTCCACGTGGACGAAATATTCGTTCAAATTCAAGCCGCGTCCTAATGCCGCCAATATGAGCATTCGGCTGACCGCTTGGGATCCAGGTACGACGACGGCCTATGTCGACAAAATCGTGTTCAAGCCGGACCCGGACGGCACGATGCTGCAGAACAGCTCGGTTGAGCTTGATGCAGATGCGAATGGGCTCGCCGACCAGTGGGTGAAATATGGGACGCCTACGTTAACGATTGATAGCACCACGTTTGCCGACGGCGCTAAATCTCAGCGCATCGTTGGCACGGGCTACAGCCAAGGCATAGCGCAAGAGTGGATCGCCGTCGATCCGAATCTGAACTATGCGGTGGAGTTCTGGGCGAAGGTGGATAGCGGCGTGCTTGCGGTCATTGACGGCGAAACCAAGGCGGATAATACGTGGCTGGGCGAAAATACGACGTACCAAATTACTGCTGCGGCCAACGGTGGCGTCTGGAAGAAGTATTCGTACGAATTTACGCCGAATACGGCTGCAGCTAAAACGAGCCTGCGGTTGTTTACGTGGGCCAGCGGCGCCTCGGACATTCATGTTGACGGCATTGTGTTGAAGAAAGCGCCAGTTAACTTGGCACGAAACGATGACTTCGAGTCCAACACCATTGTCAGCGGAGTACCGGATCGATGGCTGTCGATGGGCAGCCCGACGCTCTCCAGGGTCACGGATGCAGCGAACGGCGCCTACAGCACGCGCATCGTCGCTACAGGTTATAGCAGCGGCATTAAGCAGGAGTGGATCGACATTACCGATACCGAGCCTTATCTGATCGAAGCCTGGGTAAAGGTCGCCTCCGGCGCGCTTGCCATTCAAGACGGCGAGGCGACGGGCAGCTTTGCCTGGCTCGGTGAGAATCTGAATGCCGTTGCTACGAATGCCGCATGGACGAAATACACCTATGTGGTGATGCCAAAGCCAGGGGCCCGAAGAATGAGTGTACGCTTCGTCTCCTGGAGCAGCGGCAGCACGGATGCACTGATCGACCGCATTGTCGTTCGTCCGGCTCGCGGAGCCAACCTGCTTGTGAATACTGGATTCGAGCAGGATCTGAATGCAGATGGCACCGCAGATGTATGGACGAAGTCCGGCACGGCCACGTTGACGCGAAGCACGGATAAAGCGGCAGGTACGTACTCGCAGGAAATCGCAAGCACCGGCACCGGTAATGGGCTCCTGCAGCAGTGGATCAATGTCTCGCCGAACACAACGTATCAACTCACTGTGAACACGAAGGTGACCGCCGGTTCGCTGAATGTGGCGGTTGGCGAAGCCACTTCCGCATCGGCACTGATCAGCCAAACGACGTTAGAGACGATTGCGGTCAGCGGCTGGCAGACGAAAACGTATACGATCACGACCGGCGCAACGACGGCCCAGCTCTCCATCCGTTTGCTCGGTGGAGCAGCCGGCAGCAATGACGCGCTAGTGGATGAAGTAAATCTGCAGAAAAAAGAGTAGTCAGACTGAGAACAAGAATCGCTTGCCCGCCTCTTGCCAGGCGGCAGGGGGCGGGAGGTTCTTGCTAACGGTAGAGAAAGAAAGGAAAGGAGCTTACCATGCGATTCCGACAAGTTCACTTGGATTTTCATACATCCGAAGCTATTCCAGAGATTGGCCGGCAGTTCTCGAAAGAGCAATTTAAAGCGATGCTGCGAAGCGGTCATGTCGATTCCATCACGGTTTTCGCCAAGTGCCACCATGGTTGGGCGTACCATGAAACCCGTGTCAATGAACGGCATCCCGGACTGACATTCGATTTGCTCCAAGCGATGATCGAGGCTGCGCATGAGATNNCCCATCCGGAATGGCTCGTTCGGGATGCCACGGGCCGAAGTGTCACGAGGCAGGAATATTTAAAGCCATTTTACCGGCTGCTTTGCATGAATTCACCGTATTTGGACATCCTGATTGAGCAAATTGAGGAAGTCGTGGCGAATTACGACGGGGACGGTTTATTCCTGGACATTGTTGGCGTCAAGGCGTGCTACTGCCATCTGTGCATCGCAGACCTTCGCCGGGATGGGAAAGATCCGCGCGACCTCGAAGCGGTGCGGGAGCTGGGCGAGCGAGTGTACGCCAACTACACGCGGCGTGTGAACGCAGCCGTTCGCCGCATCAAGCCGGACCTGCCGATATTCCATAACGGCGGACATATCCGGCGAGGCCGACGAGACTTTATTGCGATGAACACGCATCTCGAGCTGGAATCGCTGCCGACCGGTGGGTATGGCTATGACCATTTTCCGATTTCGGCGAGATATGTCCAGGGCCTGAACGTCGATTTCTTGGGCATGACGGGCAAATTTCATACCCATTGGGGCGAGTTTGGCGGTTATAAGCACCCGAACGCTTTGCTCTGCGAAACGGCGGTGTGCTTGGCGAATGGCGCGCGATGCTCCGTCGGCGATCAACTGCATCCGCATGGGCAGCTTGACCAAGCGACCTACACGCTCATCGGCCAGGC
>NZ_RXHU01000096.1 GCF_003955665.1 Paenibacillus whitsoniae | reverse complement strand
TGTAGGCAAAACCTACATGGCTACCTTCCTTCGAAGCTGAACGCAAGATTCGATGTCGAGTCCGCTTCCTGGTTTGCTTCGTGATCAAAAGACGACTTTTTGAACTTCCTTTCCTACACTTTCGTGATCGGAGCGAATTTCGCCAGCAGGCGCTTGAGCCCCACCGGCGCTGGAAAAGCGATTTGCAGCTCGGTGTCGTCACCCGAGCCTTTGGCGGATATGACGGTGCCGACGCCCCACTTGCCGTGCGACACTTTGTCGCCGGCTTTGTAGTCCGGCACCGCGCCGCCGCCCGCAGGCTGCGGGGCCCGGAACGCAGGCGGCTTCGGTGCGCCGCCTGCCGTAGGGATCGGCGCAGCCGCGGCCGGGCTGGTCCGTCCCCCGAAGGAGGACGGACTGCCCCAAGCCGACGAGCCGGCGGATGGCCCGCGGCTCGTACTGGCGGCGCTGCCGCCCCACGACGAGCTGGCGCGCCCAGCTCGGGAGAAACCCCCGCCGCCGGCGCTGACGGTTTCAAGGAGTTCCGGCGGAATCTCCTTGAGGAACCGGGACGGCGCATTCGCGGCGGAGCGGCCGAACAGCGTGCGCACCCGGGCGCACGTGAGGAACAGCTCTTGCTCGGCGCGGGTGATGCCGACATAGGCCAGACGGCGTTCCTCTTCCAGCTCTTCGTTGTCGGAGAATGCCCGGCTGTGCGGGAAAACGCCCTCTTCCATCCCGATGATGAAGACAACCGGGAATTCGAGGCCTTTGGCACTATGCATCGTCATGAGCACGACGGCGTCCTGCTCGTCTTCGGGCTGGTCTTTGTCCAGCGTATCGATGTCCGCGATCAGCGCGAGATCGGTCAGGAAGGAAACGAGCGACTTGTCATCGTTGCGCTTCTCGAAGTCCTGCGTCACGGACAGGAACTCATCGATATTTTCGAGACGAGCCTTCGATTCAATCGTGTTCTCGCGCTCAAGCTCCAGGCGGTACTGGGACATCTCCAGCACCTTCTCCGTCAATTCTGTCACGGACAGATAGTCCACCATCCGGTACAGGTTGTCGATCATCTCGCGGAAGTCCGTCAGCGCATGCTTCGCTTTGCCATTGATCTCGAGGGAGTCCACCATCTCCAGCATCTGAAACAGCGAGATGCCGCGCCGCGCCGCCATGTCGGCCACTTTGTCCATCGTCGTATCCCCGATGCCCCGCTTCGGCACATTGACAATCCGCGTTAAGGAGATGTCGTCGTTCGGGTTGGAAATGAGGCGCAAATACGCCAAAATATCCTTGATCTCTTTGCGATCATAGAACTTCACGCCGCCGACGATGGTGTACGCAATATCCGATTTGATCAAAATTTCCTCGATCACCCGGGACTGTGCATTCGTGCGGTACAGAATGGCGTGCTGGCCGAATTTTCGACCGTTCGCTTTATTCTTATTAATTTCGTTCGTGATGAAGTACCCTTCTTCATACTCCGAATCCGCCTGATACACTTTGATGCCGGCGCCGCCTTCTTTGTCGGTCCAAAGGTTCTTCGGCTTGCGGCCGGTGTTGTTGGCAATGACTTTGTTCGCCGCCTGCAAAATGTTCGACGTGGAGCGATAATTCTGCTCCAACAGGATCGTCGTGGCGTCCGGGTAATCTTCCTCAAAGTTCAAAATGTTCGTAATATCCGCGCCCCGCCAACGGTAAATGGACTGGTCGCTGTCGCCGACGACGCAAATGCGCTTATGCTTCGCCGCAATCATCTGACACAGCATATATTGCGCACGGTTCGTATCTTGATACTCGTCCACGTGAATATATTGGAACTTGTCCTGGTAATGTTTGAGCACTTCCGGCTCTTCTTTGAAGAGCTGAATCGTCGTCATAATCAAGTCGTCAAAATCCAAAGAGTTGTTGGCTCTCAGCTTTTTCTGATAAAGCGTGTAGATTTTCGAGGTCAGGCCGTCAAAATAATCGCCAATCTTGTCCTCAAACTGCTTGGGCGTCACCAGCTCATTCTTGGCTGTGGAGATCGCTGCCTGGAACGTCTTCGGCTCAAATTTCTTCGTATCGATGTTGAGCTCCTTGCAGCACGCCTTGATGACCGACAACTGATCGCCGGAGTCCAGAATTGTAAAATTGGAGGTAAAGCCGATGCGGCCAATGTCCCTGCGGAGCATACGCACGCACATGGAGTGGAATGTGGACACCCATATATCGGCCCCGCTTCCGCCGACCAGCTTGCCCACCCGCTCCTGCATCTCTCTCGCCGCTTTATTCGTAAACGTCAGCGCCAAAATGTTCCACGGGGCTGCCTTGCGCGTGCCGATCAGATACGCAATCCGATGCGTCAGCACGCGCGTCTTGCCGCTTCCCGCTCCTGCCATGATCAGCAGCGGCCCTTCGACGGTCTCGACGGCTTTGCGCTGCTGGGGATTCAGTTTCTTGATCGCTTCTAAAATATTTACACTTTCATTCATAGGTTTGCGTTACCTTCCTATTCTATCCATTTTTCGCGTGCACTGTTTGCAGCGCTTGCTCCAAATCCATATACACGATATTCCCAACGACGATCGTATCGGCCGCTTCCGCCGCTTGCTGCGCCTTCTCCAGGCTGTCAATACCGCCGCCATAGAATAAGCGGGCTTGCTCCAGCACCCCGCGCGTTCTGCGCACGAGCGCCATATCGCCAAAGGTGCCGCTGTATTCGAGATACACGATCGGCATATGAAACAGCTTGTCCGCCATGCGCGCATAGGCCATGACGTCCTTCGCATCGAGCTCCGTTTGTGCCGACGTTACTTGCGCTGCCGTGGCCTCGGGATTCAAAATAATGTAACCCTCTGCCACCAGCTCATCCCAATTCAACATGGCGCCGTATTCTTTGAGCGCTTCTTGATGCTGGCCGACGATCCATTTCGCGTCCCGACTGTTCAGGGCAACGGGAACGAGGAACAGGTCAAAACCTGGCACAATCGCTTCCTGATTTGAAATTTCCAGCACGCACGGCACTTCATATTGGCGAATGCGCGACAGTAAATCCACCGTATTGTCAAACGTCACGCCGGACGAACCTCCGACCATGATCGCGTCCGTGCCCGATGAACAGAGCCGATCCAACGCTTCATCCGAGATGTCTTTGTCCGGGTCCAGCTTAAAAACATGCTTCCACTTGCGTATATCGACGATCAATGGTTTCCCTCCGATTAGGCGGCAATTACGCCATACTATCAACAGTCTATGCTACCCGCTCAGGTGTGTCAAACGATGAAAACAGCCTTTGGCAAGGCCGTCCGGCGTATGCCTCCATATAGCAACCGTAGCGGTTTGCGCCGCTTCCGTCAAATGCGAAAAGACGGGCTCAGTGCCCGCCTTCTCAAGGAAAATGTACGTAGGTTGACCTCACATCCGCACACAGCGGAATTCGGCCAATACGAACAAATATTCGCTATTTGACTGTGACATTCAAAATTTTCTCCACATTGAGCTCTTTATGGTCGTTCTGCTGAAGCTCAAGCTTGATTTCATGCGAGCCGGCGGCCAGGTTCGTGAGCGTGAGCGGCCCTGTTTTCCCGATCATGCCTTTCTGCTTGCCGTCCACATAGACGTGAAGATGTCCTTCGCCCGGCACATTGGCTTTATTCATATCTTCTTCCGATAGCTTAAAGTTGGTCGTCTGATACGTAATCGTGACGTTCTTGCCGTCCACTTTGTAGCTGGCGTCGAGCACCGGCTTTGCAGTTGTCGCTGCGGTTTTCGTTGCACCGATTGTACCCTGCGATACGGTTTGGGTCGTCACCTTTGCGCCCCCTGCCGTCGTCGTGATGACCTCATCTTTGGATCCACAAGCTGTCGTCAACGCGCCCAGCACTACTAAAGTTGCCGCACCATATACCCACGTTTTTTTCATTCTCATAACTCCCTCCTAGGTTTGGACATCCCATGTTCCACATATATGTAAGCCAAGCTGGTTCCATACCTGAATTCCGAAAAAAGAGGGACAAAACTCAAGACATGCAAAAAGCCCCTGCCAGATCGGCAAGGGCGTATTCGCGTGTAGATTAGAAACTGTATCTGCCGCCAGGCTGCTGGCGGGTTGTGTATTGATTATCTGTTCTGCCCTGCGCCTGCATACCCGGCTGCGTACGGGAAACGATTCGGGCACTGGGGCCGCGTCCCATCTGAGCGTCCGAGCTGCCTTGCGGAGCAGCGGCATATCCGTTTTGCTCGCGCCCGAAGGACCCCGTGGTCGATCCGTAGCTAGTAGGCTGCGTGTACGAAGTAGTGTTCGTGTGAGCCTGGGTATTCGCATGAGTTTGCGACTGTCCCTGCGAAAAACCCTGCTGCAGGCTGCTTTGGTGAGTCGCGTTTGGGTACTGCGAGGTGCTGAGCATCGGTTGAATCTGCGCTTGGCCCATCGCCTGCATGCGATTTTGGGATTGCTGCTGATACGGTTGATTCTGATGCTGGTTTTGATTTTGGTTCTGGTGCATGACGGAGGCTCCGCTCGTGTGCAGCATAGAGGACGAAGAATCCTCTGTCATGTTCTGCTCTGGCACATACGTATAGGACTGCTCAGCTTCCTGACCAATTCGTTGTGAAAGCTGGCTGTTCGCCGCATAGGACTGCTGCATGCTGCGGGCCTGCGCAACGGTGCTGCGCTCCGTAGAAGCGTTGTTCACGCTCGTCTGCTGCTGCACGAAGGATTGCAGCTTGGATGCCTTCTGGCTCTGCTTCTGCAATTCTTCTAAAATCTGCTCCTGCGAAGCCTGCTGAATCTGATAGCCGCCGAGTTTCTGGATTTCCTGGAACACGGTCGCCTGATCCTCTAGCGTGCGCTGAAGCAGGTTCTGGAACGTTTGGCGAATTTGCGGATTCGCTGCTTCAAGTGCGGCAGTCGCGTATTCACGCGCACTGCGTTTTAATTCATTAAGGACGAAATCTGCATAGTCCTCATCTTGAAAATCCAGCTGGCTTTCCTCTATTTGCTGCGAAAACGATTGATTTTGATACATGTGCCTGGCACCTCCCGTTACATTGTCATTAGTGGGTTAAACCGGATTGCTGCTGTAAAGCGTTCGTCAGGATGCTCATATGCTGCAGACGTTCCTGAGCAAGCTGTGTCATCGTGTGCTTGAGAGAAGGGCTCTGGCAGTGAACGGCCGCTTGTACGCAAAGCTTAGCCATCAGTTCTTCATTTTTGAATGTATCAGTGAGGTACGAGAGCTCTTTGCCGGAAATTTGCTCGCTGCTGAAGTTGTTGTACATGTGAAATGACCTCCTTTCCTATTTGTTAGTTTTCCCAAATTATGCCGATTTATGTCGTTTACGATAAAAAAACTGCCCCGCTTCCGCATCATCGCGAAAGGAGGCAGTTCTTGGATTAAGAGGCAGGCTGCGCCGTTTTGCCTGCATACGCATCCGCCAGTTTCTGAATATCTTCATTCGTCAGCGAGTAGGCCCATTGTCCGCCTTGCTTGGCAAGCCAGACAGCATCCCCGCTAGTTTTGCCTTCGTAAACCTCTGTCGTATCTTTCCCATCTGCGGACGACGCAATCTCGATTTTGAGCTCGCCGCCGGATGTCGGCTTCTGCGCCACAGGCTGCGGCATCTCCGCTGTATGAAGGAAAACCAAATCATCGAGCAGCGGGTTGGCGTCCGAACCTTTTGTGTCCTTATCGCCGAGCTTCCAATTCGCTTCTGCCGCCACTTTATCCTTGTCCGTCTTCGTCAGGGTGTACGTTTGACCTTTCCAAGTCACCTTCACACTCTGGACTTTATCGCTTTCCAGCTTGATCGGACTCGTCTCGGCAAAATCAACCGGCGCTTTAGCAAGGGAGCTTAGCGTCTGGTCACTCACCTGGTAGACGGCCTGCTGGCCCTCGACCTGCGCGTAAGAGTAGCCCTGGATCGGCAGCGCGGTTCCGACCAGAATACCTTTCTTCGTGCCGTCTTTCAGCGTCACTTCAAACGTGCTGACCGGCTTATCCAGCCCATATTCCGCCAAATTGGACGGCTGATCCTCGACCACTTTCTCGGACGTCACCAACCCGAAGCTGTCGAGCCAGCTGTCTACCTGGTTGCTGTTGATCGGCGCAGCCGCCGGGGTTTTCATGTCCCAGCCGCTGGCCGCACGGTTCAATTCAATTTGCGCCGCCTCCGTCTTCACGGACAGCGACTGCACCTCTTCTTGCTTTAGCGCGACAAGCGATTTCGGCTCCTCTTTCTTCTCCTGGAAGAAATCTTTGCTCGACGCGTACCAAAAGCCGCCGATGCAAAGCACGACTAAAATAATCGTTGGAATAAACCGCTTCATCCTCTTCTCCTCCTCCACCAGATCAGGCCGCCGATGACTAGGAACAGGAGCGGTAAGAACACGATGGTCGTGAGGAAGATCGTATTCGCTTGACTCGGCGTAATCATGGCTTGCTGATAAGCATCGCCTTGGCGAGGGCGAATGGTGATCTGATCCTTCTGCTCTTGCAGCCAGCCGATGCTGTTGAGTGCAAAATCTTTATTACCTTGCGTTTGAATATCTTGATCCAACACAAACGTCGATCCGCCCAAAATGACGGCTTTCGGCTTGTTGTCCTTGTCCGCAATGGCGTAGCCAAGGTTAAGCGGGCCTTTGACGTCCGCCGCATCCTGCTTCGTTTTGCTTTGCGCAAGCAGATTGATGTCAGTTTCACCGTAAGCTTTGTCGGTAGATTTCAGCAGCAAGGATTTGGTGTAATCCGCTGCGCTGTCATCGGCGTTCAAGCTCACGGCCAGACGAAGCATCGTCACGAGGTTGTTGCTGGACAGCTTGCTCGTAATATCATGTGAGCCGTAGTCCGGAATGATCGTGAGCGGATCGTACAGCGACGTCTGCTTCGGTTCAATCGCCACGGCGTGCTGATCCTGAATGCCGAACGTTTGCATGATGGCGTCTAGGTTTTTCCACTTGGTCGCCATGTCTTTGTTAAAGCCGAGGGCGATATAGATTTTACCTTTGCCCTTCAAGTAGTCTTGAATGAGTGTCGCTTCCTTGTCGCTCAGGTCGTTCTCCGGCCCAAGGATCATCAGCATATTCGCGTCGTCCGGGATTTTGCCTTCGACATACAGGTTCAAATCCTTGATATTGTAGTTCGCGGCTGTCAGCGCACTGCGGAACGCACCGAGCGCATTGGCCGGATACTCGTTATGCCCGGACAACATGTACACGGTATGTTTCTCTGTCGATGTCAGCGATTTGATCGCTTGCGTAAACTTTTCCTCGCCGGAGAACGTGTAAGAACCATCCTGCTGGCCCGTGAACAGCTCGTAGTAGTTGATGCTTTGCTTTTTATCCCCAATTTCGAATACGATCGTGCCGCCTTGATCCACGCCGTACTGCTTCGCCATGGAAGGCTGCTTGAGCATGTCATACTCATCGTACGTGATTTTAGAGCTTTGCTTCTTATACTCCTGAATCATGTCGGAAACTTGACGCGTAATAAAATCGTTGCCGTCGCCGCTGTTCGTGAAGGAGATGACGTGAATATTTTGATCCAGGCTTTTCAGCGTGGATGTCGTTTGTTCGGAAAGTGTGAAATTCTTGTTCTTCGTCAGATCGACCTGAAAGCCTTTCAGTGAGTGCAGGAAGATCGTCAGAATGATGAAAATGCCGATCGCGGCGATCGATAGAACCGTTGCGTTCGTTCCCCGTATCCATTTGTTCATCCTGCTCACCTCCAACGCTTTCTTTCAAGGATTTGAATGCTCAGGACAAGGAAAAGGGCCGCCAGGGTGACATAAAACACAATATCCCCGCCATGCAGCACGCCTTTCTGCAAATTGCCCATGTGGCTGGTCAGCGAGAATTGGCCGACATAGTCTTTCAGCTTGCCAGTCATACTGGAGCTGACCCAATCGAGCAGCCAGAGCAGGAGCAAGATGACAAATGCCGCAATGCCCGCGACCATCTGGTTGTTCGACAAGGAGGACGCGAACAAGCCGATCGCCATCATCGCACAGCCGAGCAGGAACATGCCGAGGTAAGACAGCCATGTGACCGGCTTATCCAGCGTGCCAAAAGCAGACATAATCAGCGGATAAATCAAGCTGACGGCCACTAAACCGACCTGCACGATAAACGTGGACAAATATTTGCCCAGCACGATTTCGCCGATCCCCGTCGGCGACGTCAGGAGTAGCTCATCCGTGCCTTGACGGAACTCGTCAGCGACCAATCGCATCGTGAGCAGCGGAATGATAAATAGGTACACGAACGACGTGTTGCCTACGATCGAGCGCGCATCGACAATCGGCGGCTGGCCGACGACGAAGTTAATATAAAAGAAAAAGCTCGAGAGCAGCACATAGAACGCGAACGCCACGTAAGCGATCGGCGAGAAGAAATACATTTGCAGCTCTTTCGAGCAGATGGCCCAAATTCTACGCATCGGTCTCCGCCCCCTCTTCGTCGGTCGTCAGCTTGAGGAAGATATCTTCCAGGCTGAGGCTTTCCTTCTTCATTTCCAAAATCGGATAGCCCGCTTTCGCCAGCTGGAAGAACACCGCTTCGCGGATGTCGGTGCGGTCTGCGGACGTGACGAGCAGCTTCACGGATTCTGAAGCGGATGAGGCTGGCGTGGCCGAATTTGCGCGTGTAGGTTCGGCGGATTCTTCCTCCGCCTCGGCAATTTCGGGCGCTTCAGCAGCCAACGCTGCCGATGTGTCGCTCGCCGCATGCAGCTGGAGCTGCTCCTCGGCTGGCGCGGCGTCGAGCAGCTTGACCTCGCCGACGACCGGCAGGCTGCGCAGCTCGGACAAGACCCGCTCGCGCGGTCCCTTGACTTCGAGGGACACCTCGAACGTCTCCCCCATCGTGCGGCCGAGATTCTCCGGACGCTCGTCGAGGACGACGCGGCCTTGGTTGATAATAAGAACGCGGTTACAAATCGCGTTGATTTCCGGCAAAATGTGCGTGCTCAGCAGCACCGTGTGGTTCTCGCCCAGCTCGTGTATGAGCTGGCGAATCTCGATGATCTGCTTCGGATCGAGGCCGGACGTAGGCTCGTCCAATACCAGCAGATCCGGCTTGTGCAAAATCGCTTGCGCGAGTCCGACGCGCTGCTTGTAGCCTTTGGACAGCGAGCGAATAATCTGCTTCTCGCGACCTTGCAGCCCCAGCTTGGCGATCGCCTCGCTGACGGCCAGCTTTTGCTCACGGGCAGGTACGTCCCGCAGATTGGCGATGAAGCGCAAATACGATTGCACCGTCATTTCAGGGTAAAGCGGCGGTGTCTCCGGCAGGTAGCCGATTTTGCGGCGCGCCTTCTTCGGGTTATCGGCCATCGAATGGCCGTCTACGATGATTTGCCCGTGCGTCGGGTTTAAATAGCCCGTAATCATACGCATGGTCGTTGTTTTGCCAGCGCCGTTCGGCCCTAAGAAACCGACGATTTCGCCGCGCTGCATCGAGAAATCGATGCCGTGCACGCCGCGATCGTTTTCGTACAGCTTGCTGACTTGTTTGACCTCAAGCATCCAAGATCCCCCTTTTAGTCGTACATTATTAACCATCATCACTATACTGAAGGAACAATAAACCAACATTAAGCGAATCTGAAAAATAGATTAAAAAATTGTGTCTAAATTGTGAACGAACAGGAGTTGGTGAGGAGGGTTGTAAGGGAAGCTTAAACCTAAGAGGGTCTATTCCCTCCTAGATCAGCAAAAAAGTCTATTTTCGCCGGCTTAACTAGGGCAAGCCCCCCTTAGCAGACCCCAAAAGGCGAGATTTCTGCCATTTGAAGGAACCTAAGATGGGCTGGCCCCTCTTAATTACCGTTAAAACGCGTGTTTTTACTGACTTAACTAGGTCTAGACCCTCTTAGTTCGTTCAATCTTTTCGGCTAAAACGCCAAAAAAGCCTGCAATTTCTTGCAAGCCTTGTTGTAACGCCGATCTTATTTAACTAGCGTTCCTTTGGTCACGCCCAGTTGATTCGTCGCTTTCAGCGAACGCCACACTTGCGTGCCGTTAATTTCCCCATCGATCGCGCGACGGTACAAGCTCAGAATCTCGCGTACTTTCTCCGGCGATTCTTCCAGGAACTCAACACGGAACGAGCGAATGCCCAGCTCCATAAAATGATTCAAATACTCCGCACCCGACTGGTCGATGGCGTTATAAACCGTGTTGCGGCAGCCCTCGTCGACACGTACCGGATGGGACATGCCCACGCGGTCCTGCAAGGACGCGCGATGGTCTTCGCACGGCCGGCCGCAGTTCGTGTAGTCGGTGCCTTCGCTCAGGAACGTGCAGTATACGCAGTGCTCCGTGTGGAACATCGGCATATGCTGATGAATGACGACTTCCAGCTTGGACGTGTCCGTCCGGCGCAGCAAGTCGACCATCTGCTGAATATTCAAATCGTACGAAGGCGTCAGCTTCGACAGGCCCGTTTCGAGAAACAGCGACACCGTCTTGTGGTTCGCGATGTTCAAAGAGAAGTCGCCGATGAGCTGCGGCTGCGGCGCTTCCGGGTTTTCCAAGCGGTGCTTCAGGAAGAAGTACGCTGCGCCCGTGTTGCGGATGAGTACAGCGTCCGGCTTCAATTTTAAGATATTGTTAAAATAGCCCGTCTCCCCCGGCATATGAATGCGCGGCGTCACCAGCGCGATCTTGCGACCGGCCGCATGAACGGCTTCCACCGCCGCAGGGAACTGCTTGATAAATTCAAAGTCCGCGTAGATCAACTGGACATCCGTCGTCTCCAGCACCGCCAGCACCTGATCCAGGTTGCGGCACAGAGCGGTCAGCTCCACGTCGCTGCGATCAGCCGACGTGACCTCCGGTAATTCGTCGCCAAAGGCGACCGCAGCCGCAGATGCAGGAACATCATCATAGGCGCCGACTTCGCGCTTGATATAGGGACGAGGCCGCTGGCGCTCGTCCTCCAGCAGTTCGACAGCCGAACGGCGCATCGCGTTCAATTCGCGCATCGGCACGATCAGCTCGCCAGCGAGCGTAACGTCCAGTTCCGCGAGTTCAAAAATCGTGCCGCCCAGACGACCGAACTGCTCGGTAAAGAGCTGTTCGTCCATCGGCCGCTTCTCCGCGCGCACGAGCGGCAGCTCGGACTGCACGAACACCGTGTGGCCGGCGCGCAGGTCGGTCCACCAACTGCGAAGCGGCTCGCCTTCCTTGCCGCTAACCGCCACACGTACCGGGAACGTCCGGTACGGCCTGTCAGTCTCGAACGTTTGGCGAAGGCGCTTGTCCAGCGCGGGATCGTTCGTTTTCCAAATCCGGTCGCCGACATGGAGACGGCTCAGGTCCACATCGTTGCGGCCCATCACAATCTCAATGATGCCGCCCTCCGCTTCGCCTTCCAGCTTCTCGCCTTTGCGGCGCAGGTCATAAATACGCCCGCCCTCTTCCTTCTTCGTCGGGTCGCCCGCATCAAACACCAAGCCATCCCCGCGCTTCAGCGGCGCTTCCAGCTCACAGATCACGGCGTCGCGCAGAATCTGCTTCACGCGGCCGACAAACACCCCGCGGCTTTTCGGAAACGTGCCGTCGACCAACTGCTTATTGTTGGTTCCTTTCAGGAACCCAACGGTAAACCCGCGCGAGAAGCTTTGCTGCAGCTCGCGCACTTCCTCACGGGAAGGCCGAGCGTCCTCCCCGTCAAAATACCGGTCGATCGCCTTCCGGTACTTGCTCACGACGTTGGCGACATACTCCGGCGTCTTCAAGCGCCCTTCGATTTTGAAAGAACGGACGCCCGCCTCGATCAGCTCCGGCACGATTTCAATCGCCGCCAAATCTTTCGGCGACAGCAAATACGTCACATCGCCCATCGGCTTGTGTACGCCGTCAACCATGAGATCATACGGCAAGCGGCATGCCTGCGCGCATTCGCCGCGGTTCGCGGAGCGGCCGCCCCACATTTCGGACGTGAGGCACTGACCCGAATAGGATACGCATAGCGCCCCGTGCACAAACACTTCCATCGGGAGCTTCGCCTGGTCGCCGATCTGCTTGATTTGCTTCAAGTTATTCTCTCGGCCGAGCACGACGCGCTCGATGTCGAACGGCTTCGTGAACTCCACCGCCTCCGGAGACGTAATTGTCATCTGCGTCGAACCGTGAATCGGGAAATCCGGGGAGATTTCGCGAATCATTTTAACCAAGCCCAAATCCTGTACGATCACGGCATCCACGCCCGCATTTACGCAAGCCTCGATCAGCTCTTTCGCTTCGGAAAGCTCCTCTTCAAATACGAGAATGTTGAACGTCAGGAAGCCCTGCACGCCATATAGATGAAGGAACGACATAATGTCCGGCAGCTCCGCCATCGTAAAGTTGTGCGCACGAGCCCGCGCATTAAATTTCTCCACACCAAAAAATACGGCATCCGCCCCATTGGCAACCGCCGCTCGCAAACAGTCCCAGTCGCCCGCAGGCGCCAGCAATTCTATATCTTCTCTGCGTATCGTACGCATGGCAGCAAATCCTTTCAATAATAAATCCAGATTATCGACCCTCAAAGTCTTCTTTGTTTAGTTTAACAGAAACACTGGGCAGGAAGCTAGGGTGTAGCTCCCCGCAAAGTAAGCCAATATCCGACAATCCGGCGGTTCTTACAAGTTAACAAACGCCCCCATGAATGCTATAATGGCTAGGATAGTGAAGCTTTGCGAGGCGGATTTGCAATTTTTTTAACAATCGAGGGAGAGCCTTTTGAATTTGTCGAAAAAAAGATTGCTGCAGCTGGGCGGCGGCATCGCCGTACTCAGCGTGCTAGTCATTCTGTTGCTCTTATTTTTGCCAAAAGTAGAAGAAACTAAGCTGCTGTATGCCACGAGCGGCACGAATTATGACACCGCGGCGTACAATAACTTTCACGAGACTTTGCAAGCTGGCGTCGAAATTGAGCGGTCCGATGCAGCATCGTTATCCCAACGCCAATTGAATCGTTATGATGCGCTTTACCTCGACCCTGCGGTTGCGCAGGATGCGAAATGGCCGGAACTGGCCAAGCAGTTCGAAGCGTTTGTGAAGCAAGGCGGGCATTTATTGCTCGATAACAGCTTTGCAGACAAGTTTCCAGTGGATTTTCTGGGTGCAGCCAGCCTTGTCAGCCTGACGGATGTGACGCTCTCCAGCTTATCGGCTGATCCAGCGAACAAACAGACGCTCCATTTTCCGCAGGTGCCGGTGAATCTCCAAGGCATTCAGCAAACGTTTCAGCTGTTTACCGACAGTTATCTCAAGCATCAGTCGATGGCGAATATGCCTGGTTTTCAGATGGGCTACGGATTCGTCCCCTCAACGGGACAGACGGTCGTCGCAATGACGGTCCCCATCAAATCGCAGCAGCCGATTTCGCTGATTTTGCACAACCGCGTCGGCAAAGGCGCTGTGCTGATCTCGAGTAACTTCCTGCCGAATCGCTACTTCGCAACCGGTTATGACATGATGAGCGGCATGGATGAGAAGCTGGGTTTCACCAAATGGGCGCAGAAGTACCAGCAAGAGAACAAACCGACTCCAGGAGCAACTTACTTTAATAAAAGAGCGATGCCGCTGGCGCCGTATTTTGATTTTACGTTTGCGGCGGCGAATCAGCAGTATCGCACAGAACTACTAGCCTACGTGGCCAAAGAGAACCTCGGGTTCAGCGTACGCAAAGTACTCGGCCCATATGGGCGGCCGGCGATGGCGTTTCAGAACCATTTTGAAGCGATGCCGGCGATCGGGCAAAAAGACGGCATCGCCTGGGCGGAGCTGCTCAAAACGTACAACGAGATTCCCTCGTTCACGCTTGTCCGCAACGCCTTCTATTGGGGGGAATGGCGCGAGAGCGTGACGGTGCAGCTCAATACGGGAACGAACGCGCAGCCGTCGTTCGCGGGCGAGCTGCCCGGCTCCGGCTACGCGAGCGGGATGCACGTGATGGCGGGGGGCGTGCCGCTCCGGCAGGCCGCCTTCCCGGAATATCGCGATCTCGCGAGCGCGATTGAGAAGCCGTACCGCGCGTTCCCGGCCGCGGCGGATGTGAACGGCGACGGCAAGGTGGACCTCCTTGCCGGCAGCTCGGATGGATTCGTGTATGTGTACACGAATCTAGGTGGGGATGCGGCGGCGTACGTGAGCGAGCCGCCGCCGCCGGGGTTGGCGCTGCCCGACACATTCGCGGCAGCGGCTAAGGTGTTGCTGGAGGACGGAACGCCGCTCCAGCTCGGCCCTTACACCGCCGTTCACGCCGCCGACGTGAACGGGGACGGGCGCACGGACCTCGTCGTCTCCGACGAGTCCGGCGCGGTTTGGACGCTGCCGCAGCTCGCTGGCGGCAGGTTCGCGCGGCCCGCGGCGGTGCGCGCGGGCGGAACGGCGCTGCAGCTGCCCGGCGGGCCTGCAGCGCCTTACGTCGCCGACATGGACGGCGACGGCAAGCTCGACCTCGTCCTCGGCGGTTCCGACGGACGAGTGTGGCTCTACAAGGGCCGCAGCGCAGCGGCCCTTGACTTAACAGCAGGCAGCGTAATTGTTACGCTGCCCAACCAAGCGACGCACGCGGCCCCCGCGGCGCGCGACATGAACGGCGACGGCCGACCGGATCTTGTGGTCGGCAGCAACGAAGGGGACCTGCAGGTGTTCCTCCAGGACGCCCGCGGCGGCTGGAAGGCCCAGGGTCCCCTCACGGGAGCGACGCTCAATCAGGTGGGCAACCACGCCCTGATTGCCGGTCATTACTCCGTTCCGCTCTGGCTCGATCTGAACCACGACGGTCGGGACGATCTGATCGTCGGCGGCATCGAGTTCGGCTCGCCGGTCGCCATTGATAATCCAAAGTTCCCTTATCAGGCGGAGCTGAAGGCATTTATCGATTACGCGAAAGAGAATCATTTACAGTTAAATCCGCACTTCTTTGTGCATAATTTTAAGAGCACCGAGGAAGAGCAGACGGAATTTGCCCTGCACAAGCAGGCTTTCGACAAGCTGGGCATTCCTTGGGTGCATCCGGGCACGAACCAGCATACGTGGCGCCTGAACAACCAGGACCACGACCAGACGCTGCGCACGGAAAACGAGCAAGACGTGTGGTACAACTTCGGCTTCCTGCCGCCCGAATCGCCGGTCATTTCCCGGCCGGAGAACATTTGGTCGCTGCCGTTTCTTTTGCAGGACGAGCAAGGCAGGACGGATAAAACGATGCTGATTCATGCGCCGACACCGGTGCTGCGCCAGGGCGACTATGCGACGACGGACGTGTTTGAGTCGATGGTGAAGCTGGATATGCCGATCGATTATTTCGAGCATATAGAGTACCATTTCCCTGTGCCGACCAAGGTGGCGGACCTCAAAGTTTTCGCCGACTACTTTGACAAGCTTCGCACGAAGCATGACTATAATTTTATGACCGAGACGCAAATGGCCATGTCGTTCCTTACGGCGCTGCGAGGCGAGGTCACGATTTCCCAATCTTGGGCGTCCTATCTGTGGGACAGGCTCAAGGATCGATTGGGTGGCGGCAGCCCCCATTTCCACGCGACGTTGACGCCGAAGACAACGGGCGTTCCCGCCTTAGCTGAAGGCTATGCTGACGCACTCGGCGTTGTCGTGGAAAAAGGCGAGCGCCTCGCGCTCTACGCGATCCAGAATGACGCCGACATCTACACGAGCAGCGAGAATAAGCTGTATGTCGGCCTGCCGAAGGCGACAGCGCTGCACATCGGGCCGAACGAGGACAGGTTCCACTTGGTTCGTTCGAACGTGCCGTACAGCCTTGTTAAGGACGGCGGTGTAACGCGGTTGGCGCTTCAAGCAGCAGGCCTTCAGCAGGTGAAGCTGTACAGCCCGACCGAGCTGAAAATAGACGCTTCCAGCGGCACCGTCGACTATGACGCAGCCACGAAAACGTACACGATTACCCGGTACGGAGATGTGACGACGATTTCTTTTCAACCGGTGAATTAAGGTTGCACTACGTGCATGGATTGGACGCTCTCTCCTCATGTCACAAGAGGCGTATCGCCCAGCGGCAATGGTATGACTCAAAAAAAGCTGCAAAAAGGCAGGCTTTTCACCGATTTTCCCACCGATTCTAAGGAATTCCTGCAAATAAGCAGGAATTTCCCTGGAAGGGGCCGATTGTGAGCAACTGTGAAGCGAAAAACTGCTTTTTCGCAGGCTTTTCCCGTATTCTCGCCAAAATGGAGAGAATTCCTGCTTTTTTGCAGGCTTTTGGGCTGCGAGGGGTGCGGTTTACGGTTTACGGTCCGCAATTTACGGTTCGCAATTCGCCCTTTGCCGTTCACGGTTCATGGATTGCGACATACGGTTTGCAGATGTTCAAAGTTTCTGAATTCGCAGCTTCGAGCTTCTCACCCTTAGAGGCTTTCATCCAATCCGCTTAACAGGGATTCCATTTTTCATTTCAAATCAGGAGGCTTTCTACCATGTCTTATGAAGATTTAGTAACGCAGCTGGAGCAGCACATTCGCGAGCGCTATGAAATTGCCGAGGACGATGACGATTTCGGCGTGGATGTGCATTTGTTCGATTATGGTTTTATCGACTCCATTGGCGCGACGGCGCTGATCGCCCATATCGAGAAGACGTACGGCATTCAAGTGACGAACCAGGATTTGATGCTGTATCCGATGAACACGGTGAATGAAATCGCCGAATTTATTTCCAAGAAGACAGCGAGGTAACGAAAGCCATGATGACATGCAAAATCTCCCTGGCGGGCCTGGCCGAAAGCCAGCATGGACAAGTGAAATACGCATCTGCGTTTGCGGATGAGCATATTCAGGACATCGCGTTGGTCGACGGCCATATCGTGATTACGCACAACTCGCCGAATGGCAACGAAGGCATTACGGCGCGGGTGGAGCGTTTGATCGAGCGGTTCTCCCACGGCGATTTCGGGTTTAAGGAGAACGTCCTGTTCGAGCATAAGGTCGACACGCCGTACGAAGGCGACATCATCGCCGAACTGGTGGAGCGCAAAGCGATTAAAGTGCTGGAGCCGGGGCTTTTCATTTTTCGCGAGCCGTTCTCAAGCCTGATGCGCTTCCTGGATTATTCGTTCGTGACGAAGATTGCGAAGCGTTTCGAGGGCGTCAAAGAGGAGCAATATCCGGCGGTCATTCACAGCCATACGCTCAATAAAACGAACCATTTTACCTCCTTCCCGGAGCATATCCATTTCGTTACGCACCTGCGCGAAG
>NZ_RXHU01000095.1 GCF_003955665.1 Paenibacillus whitsoniae | reverse complement strand
TATCGTCGGCAGCGTCAGATGTGTATAAGAGACAGCGTCCAAGGCGTCGTCGTCCAGATGACGATCGCCGCGTCTTGCGGCAGCTTGCCTTTGCCGTCTTTGACAGGGAACGCCACGTAAATCGAAGTGGACGTTTTCTCTTTGTACTCGATTTCCGCTTCCGCGAGTGCGCTCTCAGAGGATGGAGACCAATAGACCGGCTTCAACCCTTTATAGATATAACCGCGCTGAACCATCGTTCCGAACACGCGGATTTGCTGTGCTTCGTATTCCGGCTGCAAGGTGATGTACGGGTTTTTGAAATCCCCGCGAATACCCAGGCGCTGGAATTGGCTTTTTTGCTTTTCCACAGATTGCAGCGCATATTCGGCACAGTACTGCCGGAACTCGGGTACGGTCATTTTTTTGCGGTCGACCTTGCCGCTGTTTGTGATCACTTGCTCGATCGGCAAGCCGTGCGTATCCCAACCAGGAACGTAAGGCGCGTCGTAGCCTTGCAGCGTTTTGAATCGAACGATAATATCTTTCAATACTTTGTTCAGCGCATGCCCGATATGAATGTCCCCGTTCGCATACGGAGGCCCGTCATGCAGGATGAACTTCTCGCGGCCTTTGCGGCTTTCTTGCACTTTCGCGTAGATGTCTTCCGCTTCCCAACGCGCTTGCATCTTCGGTTCGGCTTGCGGCAGATTTCCTCTCATCGGGAAATCGGTTTGCAGCAGATTTAATGTTTTGCCATAATCCATACGATTTCACTCCACTTCCACATCATCAATAATTGATTTTCGCTGAAAAACAAAAAAAGCCTCCCATCCCCAAAAGGGACGAGAAACTCTAGCTCGCGGTACCACCCTCGTTAAAAAGCCTTTCCCCGCCATGCCGAAACAAGCGAATGACAGCTTTCTCACTCGATCATGGATAACGGCATGACCCGTTTCTCTCTACTGAAATTCAAGAGACGCTCCTGGGGGATATTCAGTACGCTGCAGAGATTAGGCTCACACCACAACCCTAATTCGCTGACACTGCTTACGCGACCTACTCGTTCCAGTCATAGCTTTGTTGTTTTGAAACTCGAACTTAACAGGAGTATACCGAATTCGCACGGCATAGTCAATAAGCGAGGCGCCCGAGGGCTGCCTCTTACTCTGATACTTTCTCCTGATCAAACTGCATGCTCTGCCAACCTTCATTGTTCAGCAGTTCCAACTGCGCTTCAAGCAGCGTGCGGAAACGTGTGCGATAAATCGACGCTTGCTTCTTGAGTTCTTCGATCTCGAGCGCCACCTTGCGGGAACGCGTCAAAGACTCGTTAATGATCCGGTCCGCATTCTTCTCGGCTTCCTTCAGAATCAATTGCGCCTCTTTCTTCGCGTTATTACGCACTTCGTCGGCCGCTTCTTGCGCGACGATGATCGTTTTACTGAGCGAATCCTCGATGTTCATGAAGTGGTCCAAGCGCTCCTGCAGTGCGATAGTTTGATTCTGATAATCTTTATTTTCGCGAATCAGCGCTTCATAATCTTTAATGACTTGGTCCAGAAATTCATTGACCTGATCCTCATCGTAGCCGCGAAAAGAACGTGTAAACTCCTTATTATGTATGTCTAACGGTGTTAATGGCATCAGTGCCCCTCCTTAGCGTTTTGCGCAGCAAAACTGACTTCGTAAGCTTACCGCCGATCTGTTCAATGCGAACAGTGGAAAATAAGCCCCTGTCGATACCGTTACATTCGACAGAAACTCGGCAATTCCTGCATCGTTCGTGGATAAAAGTTCCACAAATTATGCGTACTTGCCGATTTTTACACGAATTCTCCCTTTTTTTGTTACGCCTTCCACTTCCAGCACTTTAAACCTGCCAAAGCCCTGCATCGACACGAGATCGCCTTCTTTAAGCGGCTTGCTCGGATCCTCCTCGACCTTCCAGTTTACCCGGCAACGGCCCGCTTGAATGGGAATCAACACCTTCGCCCGGCTCAGCCGGAACACGTCACTGACAATGCCGTCCATCCGCATGGACGCCACCGACAGCGTGATTTCGTCGAGTTGAACGTTCGCCTGCACCAGCTTCTCCACCGGCAGCAGCTCGGTCTGAACATGTACCCGATGCACTTGCGACAAGTTCAGATGCAAATAATCCGCCGCATCCCGGGTTACAAGGCAGTGGCATCCGCCTTCAATAACATGAATATCGCCAATCTTGTCCCGCTTCATGCCGAGTCCAAGAATGGCGCCCATGTAATCTCCATGTTCTAATGTCAGGAACTTCCCATCGCCGGAAGACACGGCTAGTACCGCCATCTCCATGTCTTCGTCCTCCAGCATCCGGTAGTCAGGAGCAATCAGCGCTCGCCGACGTTCCGCCTGCGGGTAGCCGCCATCCATCCGACAATGCACATCTGGATGGCGATTGACCAGCGAACTCAAAATAAAGGCTTGTCTCGGATCAAGAAAATCCGTTAATTTAACCGCATGGTTCTCAGCTGCCCGCTCGACCCAATCCCACGCTTTGTCGACAAAGTGATGCTCGTCGGAATGAAAATGCCCGTATAATTCTTTCTGCAGCATTTAGAACAGATCCGCGATAAATCCGATAACCGCCGCAATGCCCATCACGACAAAACGCAGTGCAATCAAGGCGACAATCGGCGAGAGATCGATGAAGCCGATGCTTGGAATTATTTTACGGAAAGGCGCCAAATACGGTTCAACCAGCTTCGCAAGCAGTCCTCCGACAAAACTGTCGCGCGCGTTCGGAAACCAAGAGAGAATCAAATAGCCGATAATCATAAAGTAATAAATTTCCATCAAGTAGTATAAAGAGCTATAAACAGTGTCCACGTCAGTCTTTCACCTCGGTTGTAGGGTATGCGTCTATTCCTCGCCGACCATCTCGGATATGTGTCCGTGAATGTCTACGGTGTCCGGCGTGCACAGAAAGATGTTCGGTCCCAGCTTGGAGATAGACCCATTCAATGCATAGACGGTTCCGCTTAAAAAATCCACGATGCGAAGCGCAATGTCGCCACGAACGCGCTGCAAATTGACGACCACAGATCGGCGCGAGCGCAAGTGATCCGCAATATCTTGCGTTTCCTCGTATGTACGCGGCTCGCTGAGCACAACGCGCGCATTCTTCTGGGAGTGGATGCTCACAACATTCGCTTTATTTCTATTACGTAATTCATAAGGATTGGTTTCAGGTTCTTCCGGTGTTTCTACGATTCGCTCGCGCTCGACAACTTCCTCTTCCTCTTGAAGTCCCAGGAAATTCATAAACTTATTGTATACGCCCATCGTTGGTACCTCCTAATTCAATTCTTTGCCTACCAAAATCGTGCCGAGACGCACCCACGTTGCGCCCTCCTCAATGGCCACTTCGAAGTCGCCGGACATGCCCATCGATAAATCCATTACCTCGTAAGGGAATATACGCCTTTCATTCAGCTCGTCACGAAGCTCCCGCAATCCGCGAAAGACCGGTCTTGTCTCTTCAGCTTCGAGCTCATATGGCGCCATGGTCATAAGCCCGGTAATATGTAAATTCGGCAGCAGGCTGACCTCAGTTGCAAAATCGAACAACTGGGCAGGCGACAACCCATACTTGGTCTCTTCTCCGGATACGTTTACCTGGATAAAGCAGTTGACCTTGATCCCGCGCCCAGCGGCCTGCTTGTCCAATTCCTTGGCAAGCGACATTCTGTCGAGGGAATGAATATAGGCGAACTTGCCGATAACATCCTTCACTTTGTTCGTCTGCAAATGGCCGAGAAAGTGCCATGTGCCGCGCTCATGAAGCGCCTCCCACTTCGGCTTCACATCCTGCCATCGGTTCTCGCCGATATGTGCAAGCCCGAGGTCCAGCACTTCCCGGGTCGTGTCCAGTGACACGTATTTCGTGACGGCAATCACACGGATGGATTCCGGGCTTCGGCCCGTCTGCCGGCATACTTCGGCAATACGCGTTTTTACATGTTCAATTCTTTCAGACAAACTCATATCTGCCAAACACCTCAATTCCCCTTCAAAGCCGCACTTAGGCGCGCATACCGATCCAGGCGATCATACGCCCCGTCGCCCCCCCTTCTTTTCGATGGGAAAAGAAGAGATCTGTGCGGCAACTCGTACATAACTGAGTTACTTCGATATGAGACGACAAAATTCCTGCTTGTTCCATGAATTTTTGATTCAGCGCTTGCAGGCTCAGCATGTATTTGCCGTTCGGCTGCGCGGTAATAACCGTTTGCACAGCGGTCTCGGAAGCTTGCATCGATGCCAGCGCTTCATACACGCGGCTGGCTACTGTGCCATCGACTTCATAGCAGCACTGGCCGATGGAAGGGCCGATCGCCGCTCTAATGTTCGCAGGCCGGCTACCAAAAGTATGCGTCATTAAGGAAATCGTAGACATGGCAATATTTAGGACCGTACCCTTCCAACCCGCATGCGCAAGGCCGACCGCCTCATGCTCCGGATCGTAGAAGAAGAGCGGTACACAATCGGCATACTGTGTGCAGAGAAAGATCCCTTTTTCGTTCGTGACAAAACCGTCCCGATCCTGAACCGCCGTTTCTCTGGCGTCACGGCCGGCTCCCTTAAGCGCTGAGCCGATAACCGCCACGTCTGCGCTATGCACCTGCTCCGCATAGGTAAATGCCTCGAAAGGCTGCTCCAGTGCCTCGGCAATGCGACGCCGGTTCGTGACCACGTCCGCAGCCACATCGCGCACGTGCAGCCCGCAGTTCAGCGTGCCGAACGGCGACCCACTGACACCGCCCCATCGCGAGGTAAACCCCGCCGACAAGCCCGGAAACGCCGCCTCCCAGCCTGCCAAATGCAAAAGATATGGCCGCTCCTCCACCGGTGCCGATGCCGGCGCTACAAATGGCTCCGCGTTGTTCATTCCTTTTCCCCCTCCGACTTTCTTCTCCTTCTACTGTACCACAAAATAAAAAGACACACGATGGCAAGCAGGCCGCCCTCTTCTCCGCAGCCGCTGCTTCGCGTGTCCAGCCTTAATTCCGGTACTGCCGATTGAACTCATAGACGCCGCCTTCATTGTCATCTGTCTGCCGATACGGGCGGGCATCCTCCAACTTCACCAACACCACATCCGCGCCGATTTTGACGATATGCTTCCAAGGAATGATCACATCCGTGCCTGTGCCGAACAACCCGAAAAACCGCGACTGATTCGGAACAACGATCGACTCGATCCTTCCCTGGCGCAGGTCAAGCTCCAAATCGCTGATTTGCCCCAGCTTTTTGCCGTCGACGATGTTAATGACATCTTTGGTCTGGAAATCAGAAATTTTCATCAGGAAGCTCACCACGAATCTCTAAGGGATTTTGAACAGATTTGTATTAGTATATGTGCCCACTACGCAAAATGTCCTGAAGCTTAAAAAAAGACTGTCACAGCTTGTCTATCTTAGCTGTTTCAGTCTTTGGGACAAGTTAAGTTTTGACGTGTTTCTGCATTTGCGATATCGCCGATTTCTCGAGCCGAGACACCTGCGCCTGGGAAATGCCGATTTCGTCAGCTACTTCCATCTGTGTTTTGCCTTCAAAAAAACGCATCGATAAAATCATTTTCTCCCTGGCGTTCAGCCTGTGCATAGCTTCCCGCAGCGCGATGCCTTCAATCCAGGACATGTCCTTATTGCGCTCGTCGCTGATCTGGTCCATGACATAAATCGGGTCGCCGCCGTCGTGGTAAATCGGTTCGAACAAGGATACCGGGTCCTGAATTGCATCCAGGGCGAAGACGACGTCTTCCTTGGGC
This sequence comes from Paenibacillus whitsoniae, assembly GCF_003955665.1. GTDB lineage: Bacteria > Bacillota > Bacilli > Paenibacillales > NBRC-103111 > Paenibacillus_E > Paenibacillus_E whitsoniae. The sequence continues at coordinate 4,091 of NZ_RXHU01000095.1, read as the reverse complement.
ACGTTCAGCGCTTCCGAGATCTCGTAGATGGAAGGCTCCCGTGAATTTTGATTCGTCAAGCTGTCTCTGACTTGCAGCGCTTTGTAAGCAATATCTCTCAAGGAACGAGACACGCGAATCGGGTTGTTGTCACGTAAGTAGCGGCGTATCTCACCTATAATCATCGGTACGGCATAGGTTGAGAATTTTACGTTTTGACTCAAATCAAAGTTATCAATTGCTTTCATCAGTCCGATGCAGCCAACCTGGAAGAGATCGTCCACATACTCTCCGCGATTGTTGAAGCGCTGGATGACACTTAGTACCAACCTTAGGTTGCCGTTGACCAATTTCTCTCTTGCGGTTCTTTCCTGCTTGGTTTGCAAATCAGTGAACAACTCACGCATTTCTGCATTGGTCAGAACAGGCAGTTTGGCGGTATCAACTCCACATATCTCAACTTTATTTCGGGTCACCGTGATTACCTCCCAAGGAGAAACATTACTGTTAATTATCCCCGTGAGCGGTCGATTTATTCCTGCCTGGAGCTCGGCTTACCCACTTGACAAACGGTTGGCAACTCGCTCTCTCCCGTGTCTGTAGCACAAATTGACAATCGGTTCGCGAAAAAAATTTTCACACCATCTTGTTGAATTCTTTCCGCAGTCTTTTGATAATTCGCTTCTCGAGGCGAGAAATGTAGGACTGGGAAATGCCGAGCAGATCGGCGACGTCCTTCTGCGTCTTTTCTTCGCCGTCCTGGAGTCCAAAGCGAAGCTCCATAATGATGCGTTCCCGCTCCGATAGCTTATCTAGGGCCTTATGCAAAAGCTTGCGGTCTACCTGCTCTTCAATGTTGCGGTAGATCGTATCATTCTCGGTGCCGAGCACATCCGATAACAGCAGCTCATTGCCGTCCCAATCGATGTTCAGCGGTTCGTCAAAGGACACTTCCGTACGGATCTTGCTGTTCCGGCGCAAGTACATCAAAATCTCGTTCTCGATACAGCGAGATGCGTATGTGGCGAGCTTGATCTTTTTCTCTGGATCGAACGTATTGACCGCTTTGATCAGTCCAATCGCGCCAATGGAAACCAAATCCTCAATATTGATGCCTGTATTCTCGAACTTTCTTGCTATATAGACAACCAGTCGCAAGTTCCGCTCAATCAGCATCGCTCTGATTGCCGCGTCACCCGACGGTAATTTTTCCAATAAGTATTCTTCCTCTTCCCGCGTCAGCGGCGGCGGCAGTGCTTCACTACCCCCGATATAATAGATTTCTTCGCCTTTCAGGCCGAGCCACATCAATACCTTATAGTACGCTAGTTGAAAACGCATTTTCCATTTTAAGATCATGTTGGTTTCCTCCTAAAAGCCTTCGCTAAGTTTTCCGTTACCCTGCCGATATCAGGGCTGGATGAATAATGGCTTGATACGTGCCGTCACTGCACAGCTTGCCGCCGTCGAGCCCGATAAGGACCTTGGTTGCCTCCATTTGCGTCTGATTATGCGTGATCACCACCTTATCCGGTTTAATCGCGAGCATAAACTGGGTGTTCCGGTTCACACCGCGATAAGGGACAAGCCGCAAGCGATCCTGCCAGGCAAAATCGTCGCCGCCCAGCCCGTTAATGATCTGATCGACATCGGCCGAGCGGATGCGCTGCAGCCAGCTCCCCGGCAGCACCTCCCCCCACTCCGCCACTTCCATCACCATGACGGGCGTGCGCGTGAGCGGGTCATACAGTTGATTGCCCGTGTCAATTAGCCCTTTGCAGGTTGCGATAAACTCACCGACATGTATCGTCACCTCCGCTAAATAGGAAGTGACAACCTCCCGCTGTTTGGCGCTTTGAAATACGGTTCTGAACCACCAGATAAGCGGAGCCATCAAAAGAAGCACGAATACAACGCTCCCTACTTGCACTTGGAAGACGGCGGCTCCCGATTGCGTAAACACCATGCCTCGCATGACGTCCGAGGAGGAGGCCATGACGTAATGAATCCCAAACATGCCTCCGGCCACGACAAAATTAACCACGAGAAACGTACCAACGTTGCGTAATAAATTTTGAAGAGATCCGTAGCCAAAAGCAGTCATAATCATACCGATACACCACATACATTTCACAGAAAATGTAAATAGCAGTGGAGGAATCGGCAGAAACATCATCACCACATAACAGGCGCCAAGCGCAGCGGAGAGCGCAATTCTCCACCAGCTGAACGCGATTTTTCGCGTCTTGGCCGTAACCAATAGCAGGGCCGCATCGATGAGAAAATTCAGCAGGAAAATGAGATCCGCATAGACGACCACACATGTCTCACCTCCGAACATCCTGCTCAATTTCCATTTTTGTGTGAGTTTAAAAAGCCGGGTTCTCAGCACCGAGAAGATTGCGAGAACCTGAAGAAGGTGGAACGGAGTGTAGGCAAACCTACATGAGTACCGCACTTCGAAGGTGAACGCAAGATTCGATGTCGAATATGCTTCCTGGCCTGCTTCGTGATCAAAAGACGACTTTTTAAACTACCTTTTTTCTGACGAAACTTTATGGTTCTAAATCAGTATAGGCCATCCGAATTTCAAAGTCTGTCTAAACGTGCTAGATGGACTATACTTTTTTTGTCAATTAACGCGGACTCGCCCCGCCCCGTAAATCCCCTGAAAAACAAAAAGACCGAGGCCCCTACATCACGTAGGGCTCGGTCTCAGGGCTCGAAAAGCTGTAATTATTTGTCGGTATTCCGTCCGCGGTTGCGGAGGAACGTCGGAATATCCAATTGATCGTTCGACGGCTGTGCGCCAAACGGCTTCAAGTTGTTCATCCGGTTGTCTTGGACAGGCGTTTCCTGCTGCCCGAGACTTGGACGTCGTTGAGGCTGCTGTTGCGGCACTGCTTTATGCTCAAAACCGGTTGCGATGACCGTAACGAGAATTTCGTCTTTCAGCTTCTCGTCGATGACCGCTCCGAAAATCATGTTGACTTCAATATCGGAGGCAGAAGCTACGATATCCGCCGCTTCATTGACTTCGTACAAGCTCAGGTTCACACCGCCGGTAATGTTCATCAGAACACCGCGTGCACCTTCGATCGATGTTTCGAGCAGCGGGCTGGAGATCGCTTTCTTCGCCGCTTCTGCCGCGCGGTTCTCGCCTGTTGCCACGCCAATCCCCATGAGGGCGGATCCGCGCTCTGTCATAATCGTCTTCACGTCGGCGAAGTCAAGGTTGATGAGACCAGGCACAGCGATCAAGTCGGAGATGCCTTGCACGCCCTGACGCAACACGTTGTCCGCTTCGCGGAACGCTTCCAGCATCGGCGTTTTCTTGTCGACGATTTCAAGCAAACGGTCATTCGGAATAATGATTAGCGTATCCACTTTCTCTTTGAGAGCCGCAATGCCTTGTTCCGCTTGCAGGGAACGCTTGCGACCTTCAAAGGTGAACGGACGTGTGACTACGCCTACCGTCAGTGCGCCAACTTCTTTGGCGATTTCTGCGATAACCGGCGCAGCGCCTGTTCCAGTACCGCCACCCATGCCGGCTGTAACGAACACCATATCGGCGCCGCGAAGCGAGTTCAGAATAGCCTCCCTTGACTCTTCTGCCGCTTTCTTTCCTACTTCCGGATTCGCACCAGCGCCGAGCCCGCGCGTCAGCTTATCGCCAATTTGCAGCTTTTGCTCGGCTTTCGCGAGGTGCAACGCTTGTGCATCCGTATTAACGGTGATAAATTCAACACCCTTTACCCCGTTCTCGATCATACGGTTGACTGCGTTGCTGCCGCCGCCACCTACACCGATGACTTTAATTTGCGCCAATTGATCCAAGTCGATATCAAATTCAAACATACTCAGTCATATCCCCCTTACTTTAATACTTCTAAATAAATTCGCTAAAGAAATTTTTAAACCGTTCAACCCAACCGGGCTTTTGATTTTCGGAGGATTTTTTTACTGCTGCTTTGGTAGCTGCTTTCTTGGTAAAGCTGGGAGCGCGGTTTTTCATAGATTTGGAGACGGAAGTAATGATACCGACGCCGCTCGTATAAGAAGGATCGCGAACACCGATAAAATCCGGAACAGCGATGCGCACGGAGGTTCCT
>NZ_RXHU01000094.1 GCF_003955665.1 Paenibacillus whitsoniae | reverse complement strand
ATTCTGTGGGATCGATTAGGGCTGGAGGCTGGGGAGTGACTCAGGTATCTCGATGGTGGCTGCGGAGAGCTGGGGGCGGTGGTGTCTTCACCTTGACGAGTGTGAGATCCTGTAAAACTTACAGGTAAATTGCTTCAAGCAGGGCAAATCGGAGCAAGATCCTGTAAAAACTACAGCAAAAAATCGAGGAATCCCACAAATCCAGGCTGTTTTCCTCAATTTCAACAAAAAGACATGTACAAATGCAGGTCATGCTATCATTTCGGCGTTAATCTCCCGCATTTGCTGTAGGAAATGCAGGTCATCGCAGATGGGAAACCAGTTGGCGCTGTTGGAAAACCGATTGCCACAGTGGAAAACCGATTGCCACTGCTGGAAAACCGGTTGCGACAGTGGGAAACTGGTTGCCACAGATGGGAAACCAGTTGCCGCTGTTGGGAAAGCAGTCCCGAGCCGTGCCCGCCACGATACGAAAAGCGGAGGCTGCGGCGCGGATAGCCGTGCAACCGCAAGCGTCAGCAGCACGGACTCCTCCATTTGCGGTCACCCGAGCCGGGGACGGGCACCTCGTCTCATACCTGCCCGCCGGTGAACTTCTCCAGGAAGGAGAGCCGGAACGTCTGCTTCGGTCTGCCTTTCGGCACTTTAATGTAGCCTGTGATTGTGATCAGGCCGTGGTCGATCCACTGCAGCAGCAGACGGTGCGTGCTGCGGACAGTGATGCCGAGGATGCTGGCGAGCTCATGCACCTCGAAGTCGAGCTTGCTGGTTCGGGCGACGGTCGCCATGAGCCGGCTGAGGTAGGAGGAGGTCATGCCGGCATCCTCCGCGCTTTTGAGCAAAACGGGATCGGTCACCGACAAATCCCGCGCCAACGGGTCCGCCATCTCCAGGGGACCGATGAGGGTCTTGTCCTCGCGCACGATGAAGCACGTGTTGCCGCCCGCCTCCTTGCAGCGGCGAAGCGCGAGCCGCGCATGGGTGCCGGCCTCGTTCGCGCTGCGCCCGAACCCGATGCCCATGCTCAGCGACAAGCCCATCGACTTCCATACTTCGCGGGCGAGGGGCACGGATTTATAGCCGACGGTTTCCCGTTCAAAGATGCCGCGCGTCGTAAAAAACAGATACTCATCCGCCCCCAGATGCGTCAAATAGCCGTCGAGCGACTCGACGTAGTCGATGAGGTTGCGGTGAATGTCCAGCTTGAAGCGCTGGATATCGTGCTCCGAGCCTTGCTGCTGCAGCTTCTTGCCGAAATCGTCGACGTTCAGCATGCCGACGAGAATTTGCGCTTCCTTGCTGCGGCGGGTTTCCGTGGACAGCAGCGCCCGCTCGAGCGCAACGGTGATATTCCCTTCCGTAGGCGTGATCCATTCGCACGGCACGTTTTCTTGCGCGAGGCGGTCCGCCACTTCTTTTTCAGTGGTCATCGCGCCTGCGCTCTTCCCGCACCGGTACGCGTCCAGGTGAAAAGCGATCAGTGATTCGACCGACGGATAAGGCCCGCCATCGAAAACGAGAAAATTCGCAGGATTTTCGCCGATTTCTTTGACATGCTTGGCGATCGCCGAAGTCGTGAAAGAATCGATCGTAAACTGCATGGCGCCGGAACCGCCCGCTTGCGCGCTTTTGAGCCTGTACAACGCGCTGTACAAGCCCGTATCGGTTAGCGGCAGCATATGGACGGGCAGCGAAGTCAGCACATGGTCTTTGACTTTGCGATATAAGCCAGGCCCCGTTACGAGGAGTACTTCCACATCGGTAAGCAGCTGCTCCGCCGCCATGGGCGCCTCCTCCGTGGAGCATACCCGCGGGACGGGATGCAAAGATGGAAACGACGTGGCAATAACGCCTAATACTTTATGGACAAGGGCATCCGGCCCTACAATGCCGATCGCAATCCGATTGGGAATATCCATGAACATTCGCTCCTTATGTACGAGGGTAGCCAAGAACCAGCGGACTCGCTGCCCGGCTCAATTACGTCCAGTATACGCTTTTCGCCAACTAAAAGACAATTCTTTTTCCCGTCTTTAAATGGACAGGAATCCCCCCCTTGCGCGTCTCGTTAAGGGATGTGCGTTGGAGGATGGCATAAACCCGATTTCAGTGCAGGCGTTTCGAAACGCACCGAAAAAAAACGCCGCCTCATCAGGAGGCGACGTCGGAAGGATTATTCGGTTGACTTGAACATTTTGGACACGGCGCCGATCGACCCCAGCGTGCTGACCACATCAGTCGGCAAGAAAATGGTAGAGGCGCTGCCTTTGGCCATTTCGGACAGCGACTCGAACGATTTATACGTCAGCACCTGCGACGTTAACCCCGCTTCGTTCAGCGCTTCGATCCGCGATCGCTCTGCATTCGCGACGAGTCGGATCGCTTCAGCGCGTCCCATCGCCTCAAGCTCCTGCGACTTCTGCTTCGCCTCGGCGTCAAGAATCTGTCGGCGCTTCTCGGCTTCAGCCGCCAGGACGACGGCGGACTGCTGCGCCTCCGCACGGAGCACGGTCGCTTGCTTTTCGCCTTCCGCCTGCAGGATGCTTGCCCGCTTCTCCCGCTCCGCCCGCATTTGTTTTTCCATCGAGGTTTGGATGTCAATCGGAATCTCGAGCTGAAGAATTTCGACGCGGTCGATACGGACGCCCCAATTCTCGGACGCGTTGTCCAGCGCTTGCCGCAGTTCCGCTTGAATGCGGTCGCGATTGGACAAGATTTCGTCCAACTCCATCTTCCCGATCGTCGAACGCAAGGCGGAAGCGACGATATTATGAATGCCCTGGACATAATTGGCGATGCCGTAGGTCGCCAGCTTCGGATCCACAACCGAGTAAAACGTCGCCAGTTCAACGCCGATCGCTACGTTGTCCTTTGTAATCACGGATTGCGAAGGTACTTTTTCCTGCTGGATGCGCAAGTCGTGCCGGCTCCGGATGCTGTCGATGATCGGAATAATGATGTTGATGCCCGCGTTCAGCGTTTTGTGGAATTTGCCGACGCGCTCGACAATTGCCACGGTTTGCTGCGGAACGATGCGAATCCCTTTGATAAGGATGATGCCGACCAAAATGATGAGAACTAGAACCACGATGATACCGACCATGCTACACCTGCCCTTTTTTCACATAGAGTTTGGACACTTTGACTTCCTCAATCGTTACAACTTCCCCTGCCGCAATTGACTCGTCAGCGAACGCGCTCCAAAGCTCCGTATTTACTCTGACAAGTCCGCCTTCCCCCGGTACGATGTCGCGAATGACATGCGCATTCTGCCCGATCAATTGACTGGGGCTCGGGAGCGTTTCTTTGGACGCCGGAATGAGCCTGCGGCCCAAAGGCATCGCAAACGCATACAGCAGGAAAGCCGACACAGCGAATATACCGAGCTGCACCCAAACGGGTGCATGGAGAAGCGCCCCAGCCATCCCCAGCAGCCCGCTGATGCCGAGCACCAACATATAAAACGTGCCTGTAAACAGTTCCAAAATGACAAAGAACATGGCGACGATCAGCCAAATCAACCAGAGCACTTTGCAGGCTCACCTCCCTTGTTCAGCAACAAGTCCACACTTACAAATGTATGATGGGAAATGAGTGAGTATGTCTGCGACTGGCGGCGCGTTCCCCTTCCTGGCTGACGGGATCGGAGCGTTGACTAATGACATCGATGATCCACTTCGAGGATATGCTTTCCGATCTACGCAAAAAAGCTGCCCCCGTAAACGAGGACAGCCCACCTGACTCTTGCCAAACCCGCCGTTCAGCCAAGCTCCGCCTGGGCAAACGCCATAAAAGCGAGCAGTTCAGACTCGCTCGCGAACCCGCCCTGCGCCAGCTTGTCGCTGCCACCGCCGCTGCCGCCAAAACCTGCCAGCTGCACTTTGAAAAACGCACCGCAGCTCACCGCGCCCTCGCCGTTTTGGGCGAGAACAACTTTGTTGTCCTGCTTGGTCCCCAGCAGAACAACCTGACTCGTCATGGCGGTCATTTGCTTCGCCAAGCTCTGCAAATCCTGCAGCGACTGATCGTCGAAGACACGAGCGACTATCCGTGCTCCTTGTGCACCCTGCAGCAGCTCCTTCGCCATGTAACCGTGCAGCCCCTCCTTCAAGCGGGTGAGCTCGGATTCAAGCGCTTTCTGCTCACGCTCCCATTTGTCGAGGCGGCTTTCGATTTCGTCTTTGCCGGTTTTAAATCTCGCGGAAAGCGCTTGAAGAATGCGCTGACTTGCTGTGAATTCCGCCAAAGCGCGATGCCCGCACAGGAAATACAGCCGCAGGTTCCCTTTCTGCTTCTCCGTCTTGAGCAGCTTGATCAAGCCGATCTCGCCGGTAGACGACACATGCGTGCCTCCGCAGGCATTGTACTCAACGTCCTGCATCTCGACGATGCGGATGTTCTCCGTCACTTTTGGCGGTTTGACGACCGACAGCTGCGCCAGCTCTTCCGGCGAAACGAAATAGCTCGAGATCGCCAGATTGCGATAGATTCGCTGGTTCGCTTCCTCCTCGATCGCCGCCAAATCGCCGGCAGTCAAGTCCACCCGATCAACATCAATCGTGCAGTAATCAAGCCCGAGGTGAAAGCTGACCGTCATCGCCTGGTACAGGTCCCGGCACACGCTGGAGAGCAGATGCTGGCCGCTGTGCTGCTGCATATGGTCGAAGCGAAGCGGCCAATCGAGCTGGCAGTCTACGTCCGTTACCTCTGGAAAATGCGGCACGAGATGCAGCACTTCATCGTCTTCCAAGCGAACATCCAGCACGGGGACACCCTGAATATCCCCGCGATCGCAGGGCTGTCCGCCGCCATGCGGATAGAACGCCGTCCGGTCGAGCACGACAAAAAGACCGTCGTCACGGGTTATTTTCTGGGCAATAACTGCCTTCCATGCCGTCGTATAAGCAGATTCGTAATAAAGCTTCGTTGTCATGCGAACTTCCTTTCCAGTCGGAGACATGAGGGTTTGATTGCCTCTATTCTCCCATCATTCCATCTTCCGAAAAGGTTGTCAAATTCGCACCGTTACGCCTTAACGAAGACGGTTTTAATTTCAGTATAAAACTCAATAGCTGCCTGTCCCTGCTCGCGGGAGCCGGATGAGGAAAATTTCATGCCGCCAAATGGCGCTTGCAGCTCGACACCTGCGCTTTCCGCGTTCACCCGCACCAGACCGGCGTCCATGTCCTGTATGAACGTGAGCATTCGTCCAATATCCTGCGTAAAGACGGAGGCGCTAAGGCCGTACTGTACGTCATTGGCAAGGCGTATCGCTTCTTCAAATGAATCGACTTTCATGAGCGCCAGCACCGGGCCGAAGATTTCTTCCTGCGCTATCGTCATCTCGCTCGTGATGCCTTCAAAAACGGTCGGCTCCAGGAAATAGCCGTCTTCCAGTCCTTGAACCTGCCCGCCGCCGGCCAGCAGCCGCCCGCCTTCCTTAATCCCTGTATGGATGTACGACAGCACGGTGTGGAACTGCTTCTCGCTGGCGCAAGGCCCCATCCAAGTATCGCTCGCAAGTCCATCGCCGACGCGAATTCCCTCGACCTTCTGCAGAAGCTTTCGCTTGAACTCGTCATAAACGGCGCTGTGCACGATGACGCGGCTTGTTGCTGTGCACTTCTGTCCAGTTGAGCGCAAACCGCCGCTGACCGTTGCTTCAACGGCAAGCTCGAGATCGGCGTCCTCGGCCACGATGATCGGATTTTTGCCGCCCATCTCCAGCTGGTATTTGGCCCCGCGAGCAAGTGCGGCGAGCCCGACTTGTTTCCCGACGCGACCCGAGCCGGTAAACGTAATCCCGTGGATGCCCGCGTGCGCCGACATCCCGCTCCCGATCGCTTCCCCGTCGCCGGTCACCAGATTAAGCACGCCGGCAGGCAGCCCTGCGGCGTGGAAGCATTCGACGAGCAGCGCAGCGGTCACAGCGCTTTCCTGCGCCGGCTTAAACACGACCGTGTTGCCGAAAATCAAGGCCGGCGCGATCTTCCACACCGGAATCGCCACAGGGAAATTCCATGGCGTAATCACGCCGACCACGCCGAGCGGCGCTCGCGTCGTGAACATTAAGGCCGCGCTGTCCGTGGACGGAATGACGTCCCCAGTTCGGCGCATGCCCTCGCCGGCGTAATAGCGCAAAATCGCAACACCGCGCGCGGTTTCGCCTTTCGCCTCCGGCAGCGTTTTGCCCATCTCGCGGGTCATAACTTCCGCGACTTCGTCCAAGCGGCGTTCCAGCTCATTCGCCGCCTTGAACAGCAGGTCCCCTCTCGCGGGACCTGCAAGCTTGCGCCAAGACAGCCGCGCGGCTTCGGCGGCGTTCACCGCCGCGTCCAGATCGGCGGCGGACGACTTTTGCACGCAGCCGACGATGTCATGTCGGTTCGCCGGGTTCATGCTCGCCTCCGTTTCGCCGGTGGAAGCGGGCTGCCAAACACCGCCGATATAGTTGAGGTAGGTTCTCACTTGTGCATTTTGTGCCATCGCTTAGTACCCCCTTCCGTTATACTCGGTAACTGCGGCCAGCAGAGCTTTGACATAACCAACCGCATAGGACCAGCCCACCCAGCCGATGCCGGACGGAGAGGAATTATACGGGGCGCGATCCATTTCGAGCGTTGTAATATGATCGGGGTTGATACAGCCGGTATAGCCGACTTTGTGAAGCGCCATCAAAATTTTCGGCATATTCATATGCCCTTCATCCAGCAGCGCCTCCTCGAATGCGCCTGCTGTTGCCAGGCTTCCGCGAATATTCCGGAAATGAACGAGGAAAATCCGGTCTTTGCGTCCATAGTGGAAAATTTCATCCAACACAAGCGGCGTTCCGCCAGCTTCTCCGCGCGTCCCTACGCAGTACACGAGCCCTACGTTACGGCTCGGGAACGCATCAATTACCCGGTTCAAGCCGAGGCCGCCAAACGTCGTATTCGGATGCGGCGTGTCCGAAGGGTGGACCGCCAGCTTCACGTTGCAATCCTCCGCAATCGGCACAAGCTTGGCATACACAGCGTCAAAACGCTGCCACCACGCTTCAAGCTCCGCCACACTTGGCGGCAGCTCGCGAGGGTTTCGCGCTTCCCCGCGCACAAGCGCACCACCTCGATGCACAGCCGTATAGTCTTCGGACATGCGCGGAAACACATCGCCGGCAAATCGCTGCCGCACCAGCGTAATCCCTGCTTCGCCGAATGCTTTAATCGCGTTAGCGCCATGTTCGAGCTGAATCTCCGCTTCAGACTCGCCTGCCATAAAGCTGCTGGAAATGTCCGGCAGCGTCACGCGGTTAATGTCCATACCGAAGGAACGAATCCGCTTTCTGAGCTTCAACAGCCCGTCCAGATCCGGAAAACCCTGCTCCTTCACGCCCGTAAAGGAAGAGCCGCGGGTAAAATCGATGCAATCCACGCCAAGCTGGCACATTTGTCGCAAATCGCTGTCCGACAGCTCCGTCGTCGGCACTTGAATGGATACTTTCATCATGATTGCTTCCTCCTAGGCATGTGTATTGGCAATAAGCTCATGGCTGCGCTGAATGATCGCTTCCAATTGTGTGTAATGCGCCCGTTCAACCGGTATCAGCGGTGTGCGAACAGTCAACCCAACAGGTAGACCAACAATTTCCATGCCTGCTTTAATGAGCGAGACCGCGTAGCCTTTGCGCTGTTGACGAATCCGATGAATCGGCAAAATGATTTCCCGGTAAATCTGCTGAAGCATCGCGTCGTCGCCGGCCAGCAGACATTCGTAAAATTTACGAGAAACATGCGGGATATAGTTGGAAATCGCGGAAGAGTATGAACGGTAACCGATCGCGGAATAGGCAGGCATCGTCAGTTCGGCGAGCGGCATGCCGTTCATCCACTGGAGCCCCTTTCCGATCATCTGCACAAACTCAAGATTCAGCTCAAAATTGCCAAGACCGTCTTTAAATCCGATCACATTCGGGATTTGCGCCAATCTTTCCAACGTAGACAGCGTGAATACCGCATTGTCGCGCTGGTAGACGATAACCGGCAGGCTCGTAGAGCCGGCGATCGTCTGATAGTACTGAAACAGCCCCTCTTGTTCAGGTATAATTAAATAGGGCGGAAGCAACAGCAGGCCGTCGGCGCCGAGCTTCTCCGCCAGCTGCGCGCGCTCCACCGCATCGCGAATGTTGCCGCCTGCGCCTGCAAACACGGGCACACCGCCGTTCGTTTCACTGATGGCTGCTGTGAGTAGCTGTGCGTATTCATGAACCGTCAGTGACTGATATTCACCGGAGCCCGCACCGACAAATATCGAATCCAAGCCATGGCTGACGAGGAATCGGACATTCGCCTGGAAGGCATTTTCATTTACTTGCTCCCGATCGTCAAACGGGGTAACCGGAAATCCCATAATACCGGCGAGCGAAATTGTATGTTCCTGATTCAAAGCAAACAGCCCCTTTACAAGTTTTCTATTTCATTATAGAAAACCCTTTCAAGGGGCGTCTTTATAAAATCATGCCGTATTTTTATAAAAATTCCGTGCTATAATGAACGTCAATCTACCCTACTCAAGGAGCGAATCGTCCCATGCTGAATCCTACCGTATGTTCCCGCAGCAATCTGTATTTGAACCAGCATCTGGTACAGCTCAAAGGCCAAACCGCTTCGCTGTTCATTCACTATTGGGGGGCCAAACCTCAGCATAAGGGCAATAGCCCGCATACACACTCTTTTTTTGAAATATGCTACGTGCTGGACGGAGCGGGTGTCTATTATCATGACGGCGTGACCTATCCGCTTCGAACCGGTACACTGTACTGCTCCAAGCCCGAGAGCCGGCATTATATTCAAAGCGAAGAAGGGATGCAACTGCTGTTCTTTGCACTGGAGCCGAATGAAGCGGAATGCAGCGAGACCTTTCTCAGCGATTTTCGCCAGCTGTGCGGGCACGCTCACTTGTTTATCCCCAATGCCGACCAAAGCGCCCCCGCTTTGATCTGGCAGGCGCTGCTTCTGCAGGCTTCGCAAGCCAATGAGCGGAATCAGGAGCCGATTGCCCTGCTGGCGTATTCCCTCGTCCTGAGCTGTCTCCATTTGTTCCAGCAGCATTCTTTTTCGCCAGAAGCGGCGCTGCCGGCTGTCGTATCCGAATATGCCGGCACGCTCAAACAAGCGAGGTCGTACATCCAAGCCCACCTATCGGAAAAAATCGCCATCGGCGATGTCGCTCAGAACGTCCATCTGTCCGAACGCCAGCTATCCCGATTCATGGCGGAGGAACTTGGCCAGTCCTTCCCCTCCGTCGTCAAAACCGAGCGCATCAAGCGCGCCGCTTATCTGCTAGGCTACACGGATTTGCCGCTAAAGCAAATTGCCGAGGATACCGGCTTTGAAAGCATTCATTATTTTACCCAAGTGTTTACCCGAGAAATGGGAACGCCGCCAAGCGCGTTCCGAAAAAAATGTTTGAATGCCGAAGCCGTGGACGCCTACATCCATACCTACTTGGCGCAGGTTGCCAAGCGTTATCAGAAAGAGTAAGCGTGCCAGCCGCTATTCCGCCCAGCATTGACGCTCCGTAGTCACGGTTTCGCCAGTTGCGATCGCTTGCTCCATCATCATGCCCAAATAATGGTCCTGCGATGCCTCCGCCAAGCTGTAGAAGCTCGGCCCGCCAGCCGCATACTCCGCCATTCGCTGCAGGCAGTCGGCAATCGCAATCTCGTCGTCATACAGACGCGCCGGGGCAAATGGATTCTCATATACCCATCGCTCCCCGCATACAAGGCCCTTTAAATGGTAGCCCTCGGGATTCTCCCATTCTCCTTTATTGACGCGCTGGAGTTCTAGCCGCTGCTCTGAGCAATCTTCCAGCTGAATCAGAACCCGCTGATCCCAGATTTCCCCGCGCTCCCCGCGCACGTTCAAATGATTGGATCGGGTCCAGGACCGATGTTGGTCTTTCGTCCAATCGTAAATCCCAAGCCGATCGCCAAAATCAAGCCACGCCAAATCCCTCTGCAGCGGGATCAGCTTGTCCTCCGTGGGCGGGCCGCTGCGCGTTGGGCCATTCACCCACTGCGAGCTAAAACGTGAGCCGCGAATGACAGCGTTCTCATACGTGACACCCAGCATTTTGCGCATAAGGCTAATCGCATGGTACGTCTGTGAGATGGACACTGTCGTCTCGGTAATGCGGCCCAGTCGGCCCGAACGAATCAGCCCTAGCCGTGCCTGCTGGACGGGATGCAGCCAGTACTGCTCGGCAACCTGGACCTTGGCCCCGCGTTGCGTCAGGCGCTCGTGAAGCCTCCTCAACCCGTCAAGATCGGGTGCAGGCGGCGTTTCCGACAAAGCCGGAATGCCGTGCTCGGCAAGCTGTACGAGGTAGTTGGGGCACTCCGCCCAACCGACGGAGACAACCGCAAAGCTCGGGTCTTCCTCCGCAAGCAATTCCTCTAGTGTACGGTAGGTAGTCACGCCCCACTGGGCTTCCATCTCTCTGCCTTTCGCCTCGTCACGGACGACCAGACCGCTGATCCGAAAGCGTTCGGGCAGCGCTGCTGCAATCCGCAAAAAATATTGGGCGCGAAAGCCAGCCCCGCCAATAATGCTGAATGGAATTGCCATACAATATCCGCCTCCTCATGGTTAAACACTCCTTCTATTGTAGCCCCTTCAGGCGCACTGTGTCGACTTTCTCTCACGGACTGGCTGATTGTGACAAACTGTAAAACTCTTACTAATTTTCAAAATTCGCCGACAAATTTCCTGATACTTCGCAGCGCGATTTTGATAAGTTAAGCTTAAGCACAAAATTAACCGGACGGAGGGTGTCCACATGATTTCTCTGAATGATAAGCCCATGCATCTCGATCAATTCGCCAAGCTGATCCAAATGGACGAATCTCGGCTATCCCGCATCTGTCAAGGGATTGAGAACAACGGCTACGTTTTCAACCGCAACGAGCAGGGGCATATCGATTTGTCGGAGAGCGATATTACGGTTGTATTAAGCTTTTGTTTGTAAACATAATCGGGGTCTTTCTGAAAGGGAAAAGCCTCTCGCTTTGCCAAGCCGGCAGAACGAGAGGCTTCTTTAACGTCTACGAAAGCTCTTCGTAGTCCCAATAATCAAAATCCGCGTGCAGCCGCGTTCCCCGCAAATCCTGCACGCACACGCCTGCGAACGCTCCCGAGAACGATAGTTTCCCCCGGTAGCTGTCGGCGAGATTGCCGGAATAGAGATCAGGGCCGATCGGCAGCCAGTTCGAACCGTCGAGAGAATAAGAGAACTGGATGCGCTCAACCCTCATTGTCGCTTTCAAATACACACGTTGGCCTTTCGGAATTGGCACATAAGCATCCAGCTCGGCATACTGCCCCTGGTCGCTGACGATGATCGCCAGATGCTTCCCGTGCTCCTCATCCCGGGAGATGCGCAGATAATAGTGGTCGGCATCGTCATACAAGAGCACAAGCCCCGCCATCTGGGTAAAAGCCTCCGGTTCGTAGTCCACACACGTGCGAACCTCGCAATCGAAGCTCTCGATCCGCCTGGCTACCAGGCTCTGATGGTGCAGGGACATCAGCGACTCACGGCCCCTAAGCCGCAGGAAGCCGGGACGCTCGGTCAAGCTGAGCCATGAAGGTTCCATCGGCACCCGCAGGGAGTGCCAATTCACGCCAAGCGTCGGCGCGTCAAAATCGTCCCGCACGGGCTCCAGCGCGAACGGATGAGGCGTCAGCTCGGCGTCCGGAATCACGAGCTGCGGCTGCTTACCGCCGCCTGCGAGACGCAGCCAGCCGTCCTCGGTCCAGACGACCTTTTGCAGAGATGTCTCTCGGCCTAGCGGACTGAGTCCGCTTCCGTCCGGCAGCGGCCGCAGGCAGATAAATACCATGTACCACTCGCCGTGCTGAGTCTCGACCAGCGAGCCATGCCCGGCATTTTGCAGCGGATGCTCCGGCGACTCTCTCGTCGTCATTAGCGGATAATCAGGGTCAACTTCATAGGGCCCGCCAATCGAAGTCGCACGCATCAGCGTTGCCGCATGCATCGGTCCGGTGCCCCCTTCAGCCAGCAGCAAATAATAGTAGCCGTCCTTGCGGTACACCATCGGGCCTTCCGTTACGCCAAGGTCCGTCCCCTTCGTCACCAGCTTGATGTCCCCGATCAGCCTACCCTCTATTGGGCAAAACTCCTGCATGACGATGCCGGCGAAGCGGCTCTTCCCCTGCCGGAAATCCCATTGCATATTGAACAGATATTTACGCCCGTCCGCATCGTGGAACAGGAAATGATCGAAGCCGCTGGCGTTCAAATAAATCGGTTCCGACCAGGGACCGGAGATCGACGGTGCTGTTACAACGTAATTGTGCAAGTCTTTGTAGACGCCTTTGCGGCCGACCACATTCGTGAAGCACAGGTAAAAGATGCCGTTATCATAGCTTAGCGACGGCGCCCAAATGCCGCCGGAGCTGGGCACGCCGCGCAAATCAAGCTGGCTCACCCGGTCCAGCGGACGGGTTAACGGCCGCCAATGCTTCAAATCTTTGGAATGATGAATGACTACACCCGGAAACCATTCGAACGTGGATGTGGCGATGTAGTAGTCGTCGCCGACCCGAAGAATCGAGGCGTCCGGATGGAAGCCGCGCAGAATCGGATTGTGAATCATAATGCTCGCTCTCCTTTGCCGGGAAACCTCTACCACAGGTACAGATCGTTTCCTTTTAATTTGAAAATCGCTTCCATAAAATAGTAATCGCCATAAATGATCGCATGATGGTGGCTCGCCGCATGATAAGCGCCGGAACCGTACTGCAGGATGCAGTCGCTGTTCTCCGTCCAGTCGCTGCGGGCATCCAAGGCTCTAAGCAGCTTTATCGCCGCGTCCAGATAGAGCGGCTTCTCGTACTCTCCGACGACCTTGGCGATTTCGATAAGACCGCAGGCCGCAATCGCCGCCGCCGTGTCGTCCTCGCGCTTCGGTTCCTTCGGCTGCCGGAAATCGACCGGAATCACGCCGTCCGCCGGGATATTGGCGATAAAATAGTTCGCAACCCGCTTCGCGGTTTGCAGGTACTCTTCCTTGCCTGTATGGATGTAGCTCATCATGAAGCCATACAGCGCCCACGTCTGGCCGCGTGTCCAGGACGAGCCTTCCTCGTAGCCTTGGCCGCCGTATGTTTTCACGACGCCGCCGTTAAACGGATCGAACTCGACGATGTGATTCACCGAGCCGTCCGGGCGAACGAACGCCGTCATCGCCGTATCGGCATGCTTCATCGCAATTTGCTTGAAGCGCGGATCTCCAGTCTCCTCGGATGCCCAATATAGCAATGGGATATTAAACATGCAGTCGATGATCGCCCAGCCGCGTGTGTCGCATCCTTCCAAATCGTTCCAGGCACGAATGAACCCTCCGGCCAGATTGAAGCGCCCCGCAAGCAGGTTGGCTGCGTGCAGCGCTCTTTTGCGCGATTCAGGACTCTTGGTCACACGGTAGTTCGCCACGCTGGTCGGCAGCCACATAAACCCCACGTCGTGATGCAGTCCGTAGTAATCCTCGAAGCAGCGATCGAGCTCTATCTCGGAAAACTCAGCAATCTCTCGATACTTCTCGTCACCCGTTTCATGATGCATCAGCCACATCATGCCGCCCCAGAATCCGTTCGTCCACCAGCAGATGCCGTCGGTATCCGTGCCTGTCGGGTTGTCCACGATGCGGTTGTCGTGCGTCCCTTCGATCGTTGTATATGGAATTTTGTTTTTTGATTTTTCGCTGACCCACGCCATTTTCGTCGTGATCTTGCCAACGACTTCCTGCATCCAGGCTTGTTCTTGTACGTTTAACATGCGTTATGTCCACTTCCCCTTTGAGATTGACCTGCTTGGTCGTTGTTCAACCAGTGTAGTTCATCCGACTTGGGAAGAAAATGCAGTTTTTAAAGACGGACGTGCGCTTTTTTTGTAACTTTGCCCGCTGCTGACGCCGACAGCCCCTCGGCCCTCACGGCGCAGAGCCTCCCTTCAGTTGGCTCTTGTACTCCTGCGGCAGCTTGCCGTAACATTTTTTAAACATATCGCTGAACTGCCGAGGATTATGGTAGCCGACCTGCTCCGCAATCTCGTACACGAGCAGATCGGTTTGCAGCAGCAGCCGCACGGCGTTTTTCATGCGCACGTTCGTGACATACTGCTTGAAATTTTCCTGCGTATGCTTCTTGAAGAAGGAGCTGAAATAATACGGATTCATAAACACTTGGGCCGCTATGCTTTCAAGTGTAATGTTCTCGCTGTAGTGCTCCTCGATATACTCCTTGATCATGCGCAGCTGCTGCGCTTCACGGCTGCCGCCGGAGGCGCCGATCCCTTCCAGAATGTCCATAATCCGCGCAGAAATAAAATCGGCCAGATCCGTGAAGCGGTAAAACTGATGCATCCGCTGCAGCCAATCGTTCCGCTGCTCCAACGTTACCTGGAGCGGCACGCCGATCGCCGTCAGCTCCTCGAGCAGTTCGGTTAAAAGCGAGTAGCCGTTCAACACCGCCGTCTCCTTGATCCCGCGGCTGCTCTGCGCCATCTGCGCGAACAAGCGGCCGCAGCGCTCCTGCAGCAGCTCTTTATCCTTGGCCACGACCGCTTGAATGACCGCTTGCCGGGCTTCCGCCAACGCTTCTTCCGAGCCGGCAGCCGGCTCGTTCTGCGACCAAGACAGCACAGACCCGGCCTCGAGGAAATACGATGCGCCCGCAGCGTCAACCGCCGACTTATACGACTGCCGAAGCTCCTGAAGGTCGGACACCGTTTTGCCGATGCAAATGGTCACATGGATTTTCAGGTAAAATAAAATCTTATCTCGCATTTCCCGCGCCAGCCGCAGCAAATCGTCGCCGGCGCCCTCATGGTTCACGATCACGCACAAATTCTCGGCCTTACGCAGTACGAGGCCAACGCCAAACGGCTGAATCAGCTCGTCCGCCAAATTGGACACGGCGAACACGAGCAGCCGTCGCTCATGTTCGCCCCAACGGCCGTCCTGCTGCTGCAGATGCTCCAGCTCCAGATACAACACGGAGAAATATGGCGCCGTCAATGGCGTCTCCAACGCCGTTAGCTTCCGCAGCGCTTCCTCCCGCCGAATCTCTCCCTGGGTAAGCCGATCGAACAGCTCCTCGAGCTGCGTCTTTTTATCCTTCTGCTCATAGACCGCCAACTTGCCCTTGGATGATTCATCTTCGTGCGCTTCTTGCAATTGGGTCAGAGCTTTATGCACCGCATCCAGCAGCAGGCTCTTCTCAATCGGCTTCACCAAATAATCGACAGCGCCAAACGCAAGCGCATCCTTCGCGTAGGAGAACTCCTGATAGGCCGATATGAAAACAATTTTCGTCCGCAGCTGCCTGCGCTGCACCTCCTTGATCACGTCGATCCCTGTGCCGTCCGGCATCGAAATGTCGGTTACGACCAAATCGGGCTGCTTCTCGTCGATTTGCTCCATCAAGCTTCGGCCCGTCATGGCTTCGCCCACGATCTCAATGCCGAGCTCCTGCCACGGAATCAGCTTCTTTAATCCTTTTATAATAATCGGTTCATCGTCAGCCAGAATGACGCTTCTCACGTGCGCTCACCTCTTTCGTTAACGGAATGACAAGCCGGACCGTCGTCCCGATGTTCTCGGAACTATTGATTTCGACCCCAAAGTTTGCCCCATACAGCGCCTGTACACGCTCATGAACATTAATCAACCCAATGCTGCTGCCCGTGTCCAGCGAACTGCTGTCGGCCAGCTTCTGTCTGACCGCTGTCAGCTTCTCCTCGTTCATGCCTACTCCGTCATCATCGACCGTAAGGCTGAGCAGATGGTCAGCAAATTTCTCAATGGTAATGCGAACGGTGCCTTTGCCCTGCTTCGGCATAATGCCGTGGTAAATCGCGTTTTCTACCATCGGCTGCAAGCTCAGCTTCGGAATCGCACAGTCCAGCACCTCGCTGTCGAAGCGGAAATCGAGGCCGAGCCGATGCTCGCCGTAGCGAATGACCATCAACTGAAAGTACTGCTCGACATTCGCCTTCTCCGCACGCACCGTCACCGTCTCTTCCCCATAGTCCAGCACATACTTAAGCTGATGGGAAAGGGACAAAATCATATCGCCGACCTCGTTCGCATCCTCCGCGACCGCGCTCATGCGAATAACCTCCAGCGTATTGTACAAATAATGCGGACGAATCTGGCTCTTCAGTGCATTCAGCTCCGCCTGCTTCTGCTTGATCCGTGCGACGTAGACAACGTCGATGTATTCCTTGAGCCGTCCCACCATTTTATTGAAACCGTGCGACAACAGGCCCAATTCGTCCGCTGACTGCACGGTCACTTTCGTTTCGAAATTGCCGGATTCAACCTTCGCCATTTCCCGCGTAATGCTGCGGATCGGAATCGAGAACCGATTGGAAAACCAGATCGCCACCGCGATCAACGACACGATGCACAGACCGATAACCAGTGTAATGGTCTGGATTAACTGATCGATTTTGAAGAACAGCTCTTTTTTATAAAATTCGCCGATGACTTGCAAATGATTCTCAGGCGCTTCCTGCTGGAGATGCAAAATATCTTCCGATGCCTTCTCCTGATAAATCGTACCGATGAGGTCGGGCTGATTGCTGTACAGGATACTGCCGTGCTCGTCCACGACATAGACCGTATCCCGTTTGTTCAGCACCATCTGCTTGAAAATATCATGAAAAGCACCCAGCCCCACGTCCATATAAAAGGTGCCGACCAAATCGCCCTCGACCTTCGAGGCACCGAGCACATCCGTTAAGTTACGGGCAAAGGTCATCACCGGCTCCGTTTCCCCGAGGTAGTAGTCCTGTTTATGTGTCGGGAAAAAGGAAAGCCCGCTGCGGTTAAGCTGCGTTTGCTGCCGCCATTCGAAGCGCGGAAATTGATACCGGTAATCGAGGGCTACGTTATTTTTCGTCATCGTTTGAAACGCTCCGTCCGGCAGGACGAAGAAAACGCTTTGCAAATCGCGGTCCGTATACAGCACCGTCTGCAAAAAGTCGTTGATCGTCATCGTCAGGCGGAGATCCTTGTCCCGCGTTTGCGCGGCGATCGCTTGTCCAAGCTGGCCGTACTGGCCGCTGACCCCATAAGAATACATCAGCTTGGAAATGTTGTTGTATTTCACGAACATATCGTCCACATTGCGGCTCGCAAACAGCAGCATTTGCTCGTAGTTGTTCGTCGCATACCGCTCCATGAAGCCGCTGAACGTGCGCAGTGAAATATAGCTCAGAATGAGCAGCGGAATAAGCCCCACCGTAATGAAGGAGAGCGTAAATTTGGCGAAAATGCTTTTGTGAAGCCGAAAAGGGTTGGATTTCATGCTGCAGCCTCGTTCCATGCGTCGGGATATGGTTATTTTAACAGAAACGCCGCCTGTTTCTCCTATTATAAGCTTGCAACCGCTTTTTTTGGAGTGCAGCTATTGCATGTGGAAGTGCAGTTTTTTAAGATGCGGCTGCACGTTAAAGCGCAGCGCCGTCCACAAGGGACAGCGCTGCGCTTTATTGCAAAGGTTAGTTGTGACCGATGTCTGTGCCGCTCGGCGTGCCGGCCCCAAGCAAGTCGCTGCCGGCAGCCAGCTTCAGGAAATTGCCCAGATTCGGCGAACCGTCGGCGTTGCGCGTCAACGTAGGGGTCAGGCTGACAAAGTCCGCATCGGTGGCGAGAAGGCCCTTGTCGTTCGTGCTCTTGTTATTCTTCCACCATACGTTGGTGCTGGACACGTCCGTGCCGCTTGTTTTATCGCTGGATGAGCCCTTGTAGGACAGGTTGTTCGTGAACACATGCGTACCTGCGTCAAAGGCAAAATTGCTCTGTCCGTTGTTGAAGGATGTGTTGTTCGTCAGAGCAATCGATCCCGGATTGCTGTTATAGGTAAAGCCGTGCTTTTTGTTCGAATAGGCGACAGAGTTGATGACAACATGGTTCACGGCAATTTTTTCGCCGCCTAACTTGTAGCCGTTGCCGTCGCTGTTGCTTGTCGAATTGCCGTCGGACGTCTGCCCGTTATGGTGCGCTACGCTGTTCTTAATCGTAACTGCACCGATCGGCCCTGTTTCCGATTTGGTATAAAGATCCCAGCCGTCATCTGTGTTGTAGGCCGAAATGCAGCCGTCGAACACGTTGCCTTGCCCGACCGTCAGCTTCGCGGCGAAACCGTCCGCATCTTCTCCGTTATCCGGGTCGTAGTTATCGTGCGAATAGGTGTTCTTAATCGTATTGTTCGCCGGCCACTCGCTGTTCGCTGCCGTCGATGCGTAACGGCCGAGCTGCACGCCGGTATCGCGATTGTGGTGAACGTCCAGATTATCCAGCACATTATTGCTGCCGGAGACATATACGCCGTTGTCGGCTGCGCCTTTCACTTCGAGCCCTTGGATACGCCAGTAGCTGCCGTCCACTTGCAACCCGCGGTTATTCAAGGACACATCGGACATGTTGTACGATTGTGATGAGAAGTCCAGCACGGGCTTTTCGGAGCCATAGGGCATGATGGTCTTGAGCGCTCCCGCCGTGCCGTTGTTGGTGCGATCGATCGTGATTTGGCTGCTGTAGCTGTAGGCGCCGCCGCGCAGATAAATCACGCCGCCAGGTGCAACTTTGCTGAGCGCTGCCGTTAGGCTGGTCGGGCTGGCAAGCGTGCCCGGGTTACTGTCGGTGCCGCTCGGCGAAGCATAGACCGCGCTTGTGCTTGGCGGCGGCGTTGGTGTACTTGAGGGCGACGGGCTAGGCGACGTAGATGGTGTTGGGGACGGCGTCGTGCTGGTCGTAGGCGCAGGGGTAGTCGTCCCGCCCGAGCCGTCCGACACCACGACTTGATCGAAGCTGACAGCCGCCTTATACCCCACCAGACCGATCCCGCCGGACGTCAGGCTTGTATCCGTAGCCGTAAGCTGCAGGGTGCCGTTCACATACATATTTAACGTGGAGCCGTTCAGTTCCAGCTTCACGCTGTACCAGGTTCCCGCCGCAAGCGGATAGCTCAAGGTTGCGAGAGTTGTCGTGGAACCGCTTACTTTTTTCCTGATTTCAAGCTTGCCTCCGCCGCTGTTGTACAGCGAAGCAGCATAGAAGTTATTGCCGTCCTGATAACGGCCTGCAACGTAGGCGCGATTCGTGCCGTTCCAGTTATCAATCTTTACGTTCGCCTCAACCGAGTAATTCGTCCAGGCGCTGCTGCCCGCAGACGCGCGTCCCTCGTTTGAACTGGTCTGCCGATACACATAGTTGCCGCCGTCTTGCCCGACAGCCCAAGTGCCGTTCTGGGTTGTCCATCCCGCTGCATCCCCATCGTCAAAGTTATCGCTGAATACATTCGCCGCAAATACGGATGGAATGAGGAGCATACCCGCAAGTAAAGAAGATGTCGCCAGTGCCGCAATAGTATGATGATGTGCCAATCTAAGCTTCTTCATGAATCAGCCTGCCTCCTTATAGTTGTCATTCATTAAACAAGCCGCTTTCTCTGTTCACCTCCAATGCCTTCTTTCTCCCGGCTCGCAGAGATTATGATTTATCGCCAACGCCCACTCCGACTATATCCAGTCTTTCCCAAGTGCGGCAATAATCATTTTTACATAAATTAACTTTTGCTTGTAAAATCAACTCCTCTCAGGCACTGATAATCTTTATCTCAGGTCATAATCAAAGGACCTTCATTTCTGAAAAAAAAGAACAAGCAGCCCCTGCGGCACTTGCGCACCCGGTCTCTGCTTGTTCTCGGTATCAATGGAATGTCGGAAATTGCGTTTGATAATTGGTGAACTGCGTTTTCGCCTGCTGAATTTCCTGCTGATCGGCGACTTTCATTTTGTACCAGCCCTTTTGAAACATTTCGTTAAAGATCTGATACTGCGTGTTATGCGTGTTGCTCAAAATCGATTGCACCGTTTCGTGCAGCTTTGGATTTTGCATTTCCAGCAGACCTGTATTGTAGCCTGACGACAAATACTTTTCATGTGTCAAAATCTCATTCAGAAAATCGCGATCGTTCAGCTCCGGTCCCTTGACCTGCGGAAGCTGGCCCGTCTGAGGCATTGCGAGCTCAAGACTCATCCCTATATCCCTCCTATAAGTAAGTGCTTCTCACTGCTATTGCAGCAATTGAAGCAGCGAATTGTAGTGGTTCAGATGCTGCTGGCCGGTTTGCTTGATCAACGCTTGAATCTGCGGATCCGTGCACCGGTTCGCGGTATCATTGCATTTCTTCATGGCAAGCAGCTCCCAGGACAAAAAATCTTTCACATAAGAAAGTTCCTTGTCGGTCAGCACATTGCGATCGGATGTCATTGGATTTTGCTGAGACTGACTGTTCGGCATGTCGGCTTCCTCCCTTTCTTGTTGAAGATGGACTCGCTTCATCTACTATGTGCCGCAAGGTACGGTTTTATCCATAAGGCTACGCCAGAACGCAAATAATCCGCGCTGCGCGCGCGGAGTCATTTCAAGTTGATGAAGGGCTGCCATGCCGCCTTCGAATGGAGCAATGCTCCAGGGTATGGGCATCCGGCACGAATTCGGCTAACTTACGCATGAAATAGCAGGATTCCGGAAAATGATGATCGAGAAAGCGCAGCGTCGCCTTCGAAAGCAGCTCGGTGTTCTCGTATTCAATAACGATGCGCCCCACGAACGCGTAAAAGGCTTTGACGGTTTCAAGCACTTCCCTGGCAAAATGTATCTCGGCCGGAAAACCCGGCGGCGTAAACCGCAAATAGCCTGTCATTGCACGGTTTTTTACCATGTAAGAGGAGAACTGTGCGGCAAATCGATCGGTTTCCGCCCCCAGCTTTTGCTCTACCGGGTCAAGCAGTCCATGCAGCAGGACGGCATGGCCTAGCTGGTCCTCCAGCCACATATCCAACAATTCGGTCAGCGTGAGCGACACGGCTGGAACGCCTCGGACCCAGTACGAGAGCTGCCGCAGATACTCCTTGTTCTCGTTGATCGTGCCGTTGAAATAGGAGGGCGTTAGGTTCAAATTAACTTTATTCCAGATCCGTAAATGCTGCATATGGCCTTCCAGCCGACAGTAGGCATCCGCCAACGGGTACACACTTTGGGCAAACACCTGCATATTCGGCGATTCCGCCCCCTCCAGCGGTTGAAGCCCTTCGGCGTGCCGAATCGCCTCCCGAAACAATGGGAAAAATTTTTCCGCCTCCTGCCACCATTTCGTCTCCGAAGGAGATAAAAAATCTCTTAAAAAATGCGCATGGTCATCCAGCACCTCAAGCCAAAAGAGATGCTCTTCCTTCAATGTGATCGGTCCCATTGTACGTGTCGCCCCCTCTCCTTTTCAATTCCCTTACCTAAATGTATGTTAGGAAATTGAACAATAGAAGGAAGGGGGCGGCTTACGGCTGCTGCGGCTCTGCGCTCATATCGGCTGCAAGTGCCGCGGAGCGTCCTTTCTTACCTCTGACCCAAGCTGCAAGCGGATATAGGAAGAACAGCACTTCCGTACACAGCGCGTAGCTCGCCCATGAGCTGTTAAAATCCTCAGATAGTTCGATCGGATTTTTGGCAAGAATCAGTGAGATGGAAATGACCGCAGCCGCTAGCGGGAAGGTAACTGTTCTATGTTGGCGCAGCGATAAGGCCTGCGAGAAGATTAAAGTGCCGAAATTGAAAATGATCGCAAGTTTAATAAAAAATCCGGTGAACCAGATGGATACAATCAATGCATCGATATTATGCAAGAAATCTCCCAGATGCATGAATCCCGTCAGCTCTAACGCAGGGTAGACCAACACCGCGGAAAGCTTGGGCCCGAAGAAAAACATCATCATGAGAAACTCCATGATCAGGATATATGTCCCAGCCATGGAGCCAAGCCAAATGATTTTTCGGATGTTCCGGTCTGGATTGAACTGTGGCGCCATATAAGCGAACATGATTAACTCGCCGTACCAGGGAATGAGCGCATACGTCTGCTGCCAGATGATCTTCCAATCGTGAATTCGAGTAAATTCGTACCACATGGGCGAATCCATCGTATTCATAAAAAACAACGGCTTGAACATAAACAATCCGCCAATCACCAGAAAGCACCCCTGGGCAAATCGAAATACGGTGGATACACCAGATTGGGTAAGCGCGACGATGGGCAGCATGACCAAAATGGCCACCGCGACGGGGGGCGTCTCTCGCAAATAGATGGGCATAAAAAAGTCGGTAAACTCTCGCAAAATGAACGCACTTAAATGGAGATAAAAAATAGCTACGAACATCAGCACGGCTTTATGCACGCATCTGGGAAGGAGCGTTCCGCCATAAATCCCCACATACTGAGTAGGCAATCTCATCGCAAAGCGCATCCCAAGTGTTGTGAGCGCCGTTCCAGCAATCGCAGCCAGCAGCATGCACATGCTCCCATCAAAAGAGGCTACTCCCGCCAGCGGCGAGAGCAGGAAAGCGATCGTTGTCGAGAACACGAATACAAAGATAAGCCCGCCAAGCTGCATGCCCGTAATTGTTCCTTGGTTATTCATTCTTGAGGCCCTCCCGTGCATTAACTGCCCATCATAAAGTGCTGCAGCGGTTCAAAGAAGAACCGAATGGCTTTGTCCGGATTCACCCAATTCGGCCTCACAATGCAAAGCATACCTAGCAGAAAAGATACACTAGTGACGGAGAACGCCACTTTTCTTTCTTTCGCTTCCACGCTGTGTCGCTTCATGAGTACAAGCTGATAACTAACAATAACTGCATAGCCAATGATAAGCAACAGCATGCTCCTCAGCTCCTCTTACATGGTGGCCGTTCGGCTTACACCTGTGCCCCGAAGGGTGACTTTAATGTCAAACTCAAGCTTCATATGCGCAAACATTTGCTCCCTGGGATTATCCGACCATTCCTGCCAAAGCTGCGGATATTTGTATTTAATTTTCTCACTCCACTGAAACGTATCCACCTGCTCGGATTTGGCTTTGTCCGCCGCCCCGCGAACCAACTGTTCAATGCGCCGGTTAATTACCGCTTCCAGCTTCTTGATATTCGCGCTCGTGGTCAGATTCATGTTGGATTCAATCGCAACCAGATCGGCGCTGCCTTCGATCGTCACGTGCAGCTTCACATTGCTTCCTTCGCGAATGGCATAGACGTTAGGCCTCGTATCCTCGAGTCTGGCGCTGTAAACCCCATCGTTGCCCGGAAGCTGTCCCGTGATCAACATCTCAGGAACCCGATTTTTAAGTAGCAGCAGCCCGGGCATCTCCTCGTTGGTGAAGCGGTCGATAACTTTACTGTCCTTCATAATGGCAGCGCCGCCAACGCCTGACCACTTAACCGTCTTCCCTTCGGAAAGCAGCTTCATATCTCTCATGCTCAGTTCGGGAATGTAGGAATCCCCGAAATTATTCCATACACTGTATAGCAATTCGCGAATGCGAATGGGCGGAACTTGCTTCATATGGGCAGCTTCGCGCCACACTTCCGTAGGAAACCGTTCGAAGATGGTCTCGAGCTTTGCTAGATTTTTCGCCATGCCATTGAAATAGAACACGTAGATCGGCAGCCTGAAGTCCGTTGCCCGGATCAAGTGATCAAAGAGCGGCTTCAGCCCTTTTCTAGCAAATCGATCGCCGATGATAACCACTTGAATTTGCCCCCAAGTGACCGTACGAGGCAGATCCTGTTGAATGTGCTGAAGCGCTTCTGCAACATCTGCCCCGGATCCTGTAATCAACACGAACGGCTTCGTATTTGGGACATTCGAGTTCAGGCCGGTGGAGATCCGATTCGGCAGCATGAACAACGTTGATACTTCCGTCTGGCCATTTTCATTCAAATCGACAAGCATGGCTGAGACGAATGTGCGGTCATTTAATTCCTGTTTGGACCAACAGCCGGTTAAGCTTGCCAAGAGAGCAGCGAGAAGACTGATCTTGAGAATAAGCCGTATAACATGTCGCAGCATTGCCGATTCCACCACCTCTTGCCCTTATTTCTTGCGCAGCCAGAACGTCCACGGAAACCGGCCAACCGCATCCTTCATGTCTTCCGATTTGTAAGGAATTAGCGGAGACAAATATGGCGTACCGAATGAATCCAATGACAATAAATGGATGTAAATCAAGAAAACGCCGATCAAGAGGCCGAGCAGCCCGAACATCGCGGAAATCATCAACAGCGCAAACCGAAGGAAACGAATCGTCAGCGTCATTGAAAAGTGCGGTACCACGAACGAGGAGATACCTGTCAGTGCCACGATGATGACCATGGGCGCACTCACGATCCCGGCTTGCACCGCGGCGTCGCCGATAACGATAGCCCCGACGATGGAAATCGTCTGCCCCATCGTCGTCGGAATGCGTTGTCCCGCTTCCCGCATAACTTCGAAGGCGATCTCCATCATCAAGGCTTCCAAAATAGCGGGAAACGGCACGATATCCCGGCTCGCCGCCAAGGAGATCAGCATGTTGTACGGCAGCATCTCCGGATGATATGTCGTGATCGCAACGTACGCCGAGGGCAAAATAAGACTGACGCCGAAGAAGAAATACCGGAGGATCCGTATCCAGCTGCTAAAAAAATACCGCTGATAGTAGTCCTCCGGCGATTGCACGAACGCCAGCAGCGTAGCCGGCGCAATAAGATTGTTCGGCGTGCCGTCCGTCAGAATGGCGACGCGCCCCTCAAACAGTGAGGAAGTGACCACATCGGGTCGTTCCGTATTGAGCATTTTGGGAAAAGGCGAGGAAAGACGGTCATCCAATACCTCCTCGATAAAGCTGCTGCCTGGAACACGCACCGCCTGAATGCTTTGCAGCTTGGCCCGGAACGTATTGACGAGCTCGCCGTTATCATGTCCCTTCATATAGAGAAGCATGACAATCGTATGCGACTCGCTGCCGATAATAAATTGCTCAATGACCAAATTCTCGCTTTTGATTCGCTGCCGAATCAGGGAAAGGTTGGTCCAAATATCCTCAACGAAACTTTCCTTGGGGCCGCGTATCGTTTTCTCATTTTCGGAGACGCTGATATCCCTTTTAGCCGGTGCTGCAAAAGGGAACAGAATGCCTGCCGTTTGTCCCGAGATGCACAGCAGCGCATGGCCGCACAGCAAGCCGTCGAGCGATTCTTCCGGGGTGTGCTTGATGAAATAGGTTGTCGGAAAAAAAGTGCGCGTTTGGTAAATACTCGCCAGCAGCTGCTCGACGTTCCCTGAGAAGGAGCGCATCATCGGGCGAAGCACATGGGTTTGCAGCATCTCCAAATCGATTGCATCCAGCAAATAAAAAATAGTGCACACAAACTGCCCCTGCTCGATCCGCTGGGCAATGATGTCGGGACGTTGCTGCAGCCTTTCGCTGATCCACTCTGTCAGTGCCATATCTTGGGCTTCCTTTTTGGTCGTAGCTTTCTCCAGAATCACCCAAATTATGCATGAACGCCTACATATGAATGGCAGAAAATACAACATCAATGATTTCTCCTCTAGCTTGATTCAAAAAACCGAGCGAAGTCTGCTGCAGTCGTTCGGTGGAGATGCAAGCAGTCAGAAGCAGCTTGTCCCTAACATAATAGATCGACATCTCGTAAGGTGATGAGAGGCTTTTAACCGCGTCGCCGATATTCGTGTGTTTGAACGACTCG
The DNA here is from genome assembly GCF_003955665.1 of Paenibacillus whitsoniae. GTDB lineage: Bacteria > Bacillota > Bacilli > Paenibacillales > NBRC-103111 > Paenibacillus_E > Paenibacillus_E whitsoniae. The sequence continues at coordinate 65,968 of NZ_RXHU01000094.1, read as the reverse complement.
GGCAGTAAGATCGCGTAAATCAAATATATCGGCTCTTGCGGAAACTGGGTCAATTGAAAAAATTCTCTATACGTCGAATGCGCGGTGGACGTCCAGCGAAAACCGAATTGATAGTCTCGCTCTTCCTTCCAGTGCGGTTCAAACTGATCTGACAATTCAATAAATTGCTGACGATAGTAAGCAATAAGATTCATAAAAATCCCCCCTCGTTGTCCACTTATCGTAACCAGGATTTGTTTGGGAAAATCCGTTTTAATTTTTAGGAAAACATGATTTTCCTTCACACAACGCTAACGAAATTAGGAGGTCGGAACCATTCCCCGACTTAAGGCGGGCCTCATAAACCGCCGCAGGTCCGTTTTCAAAGGGCTGTCCGAACGCTACAATAGGATCATAAGCAAATGAAACAAATCGTTACCACACTTTCAATCCTAAGAGGAGATGTTTAAATATGAACAAACTATTTAGATCGACAGCGGATGCAAAAGTAACAGGTCTTTGCGGCGGTATTGCCGAATGGCTGGGCGTGAATGCAACCCTCATTCGTCTGCTCGTGGTTCTCGCGGCGCTGAGCAGCTTCGGCACCGTGATCATTCTGTACTTCGTCGGCTCTATGTTGATTCCGAAAATGCCGTACAGCCATTTTTAATGGGACTATGCGCACGCAAAAGAGGCCTACCGGCAACATGCCGGTCGGCCTCTTTCTATATGCCCAATCACGGGTCCTCTCGGTTAAGCTTATTCTTTCACGGCTCCAGCGGTCAGGCCGGCCACCATATACTTTTGGAAAAACAGAAATAAAATCACGATCGGAATCGTCGCCGTCACGCACACCGTCATAATGTTCGCCCAGTCATAGGCAACCTCGCCCATGTACCGGATCGAGATGCCCGGATTCAGCGTACGTAAGTTGTCTTTGTTGATAAGCGTAAGCGAATAAAGCAAATCGTCCCACGACAGGATGAACGTGTAGATGCCGACGGAGAAAATCCCTGGCTTCGACAGCGGAAAAATGATGCGGAACAAAATGCCGAACCGGCTGCAGCCGTCGATTTTGGCTGCTTCTTCGAGCGAATGCGGGATGTTGTCGAAGAACACCTTGATCATCCAGATCGAGAACGGCAGCGAAGCCGTCGTCAAGGCGATGACCAGACCGGCGTGTGTATTGAGCAAGCCGTACGATTTGTACATCGCGTACAGCGCGATGAGCAAGGAAACGACCGGCAGCATCTGCGTGGATAAGATCGCGAACATCAGGGCATTTTTAAATTTAAAATGAAACCGGGAGAACCCGTAGCCTGCAAACATCGCGATCAGCAGGGTGATCAATGTCGTGCACAAACTCACGAACAGACTGTTGCGGTAATAAATCACAAAATAATTGTCCGCAAACAGCTTCGCATAGTGGCTCAGAACAGGCTTCTTCGGCACCCACTCCGGCGGAATGTTGAAGAGTACGGAATTGTCTTTAAACGACGTGACAAACATCCAATACAGCGGGAAGATGAGGAACAGAACGAAAAGGAGCAGCAAGGCGTACTGCCCGAGATTAGGCAGCTTGCTTTTGTTTGACAGCGCGGATTTTTGCATGCTTCTTCCCCTTTCCTGATGCCGGCGCATCTTCACCTAGTGCGAACAGCTTGTTGTAGAGACCGGAAATGATCACCATAATTATGAGCCACAGTGCACCGATCGCCGCACCTTTGCCCAAATTCATCTGCACGAATGCCGCTTTATAGCTGTAGATGGCAAGCGTGGTCGTCTTGTTCAGCGGACCGCCACCCGTCATGATCCAGAAAAGCGGGAACATTTTGAAATTCTCGATGATGGAGATCAACGTGATCGTCTTGATGTTGTTTTTCAGCAGAGGCAGTGTGATGTTCAGCAGAATCTGCCTGCGATTCGCACCGTCAATCCGCGCCGCTTCGTACATGTCTTCAGAGATGCCCTGCATGCCTGCGAGCAGCATCGTGCTCATGAACGGCAATTGGCGCCAAAGCGCGGTCACGATAACCGCCGGCAGTGCGAGATCCATATTGGTTAACCATTCCTGCGGCTTGCCGATGATGTGGAGCTGCTGCAGCACATAGTTAATCAAGCCGTATTGCGGCTGGAACAGCCACATCCAGAGCAGCGCCGAGACAATCGTCGGTACAATCCACGGAATGAGAATGAGCGTACGGAAAAATTTTTTAAACCGAATCGAGCTATTAAGAATGAGCGCCAGCGACATGCCCAGCACAAATTGGACAGAGACGATGCAAACAACATACGTTAAGGTGACGCGCAGCGCGGAGAAAAATTCCCCATCCTGCAAAATTTCTTTATAGTTGGCAAAATCGTTCCAGGGCTGGTTCTTCATGCTGAGCAGCGATACTTTAAAGAAGCTCATATAAATGGACTTCACAATCGGAATGCCAATCGTAAAGAGCAGCATCGCAATCGCCGGCACAATCAACACGAGTAAAAAAGCGCGATCCTTGGCCAGCTCTGAAATTCTTTTTCCTTTCATACAGTGGTCACTCCTATCCGGATAAGGTGGGAGAATCCCCTTCGGACTGTCCGTAGGAACTCTCCCGCCAGATGGTTGTCGATTATTTCAAAGATGTTTTCAGCTTCGCATCCAATTCCTGCGCAGCTTTCTCTGGTGGAGCGGTATCTGTCGACACTTTCAGGAGCGCATCGGCAATATCGATGTAGGCTTGCTCCATGCCGGGATGATTTTTCGGCAGCGGCTGAATGTTGTTCATTTGCTGCATCAGCACTTTATCAAACTCGCTCTCCGTGAACATCGAGCTTAACGACTTGCGCGCGGAGATAACATCGTTCTGTTTGTGATAGATGGAGATGGCGTCTTTATCCGTCAAATATTTAATGAAATCGGCGGCTGCTTGCTTGTGCTTGGAATCCGCGGAGATGACGAGCCCGTGCGCCTCGCCGATGGATACACTCTTGCCGGTTGCGCCAGCTGGAATCGGAGCCGCGCCCCAGACTTTATCGAACTCTTCGCCTTTGCCGCTCAAATTGCGGAATACGGCCTTGCCGTAATTACCGTCCACATACATGCCCAATTGGCCGATGGAGAACAGGTTTCGCAGATCTTTCAGCTTGGCGCCGGATGGACCGATGCCGTCTTTCACCAAATTTTTGTAATAATTCAGCGTGCTCACCATTTCCGGTGTATTCGCGTTCACTTTGCCGTCCTTATCCAGGATCGAGCCGCCGAAGCTGTACAGATTGCGCATCGCAATCTCCCCGTTGATCGCCAACTTATCAGTAGGCTCGCCAAAGCCGTAAATTTTTTGACCACTGTCGGTTTTCAGATTGGCAATGATTTTCGCATCATTCAGCAGTTCATCCATCGTAGCAGGTGCTTTGTCCGGCAAGCCGGCTTTTTTGAAAATATCTTTATTGTAGTAAAGAATGTACGGCGTCGGTGCCCAAGGCACGCCCATCAGCTTGCCGTTGTAGGAGAAATCTTCTTTAAAGCTCGGCATAAGATCGTCAACGTACGCCTTGCCCATCAGATCGTCCAGCGGTGTAATGATGTCGGAAGCGGCATAGGAGCCGAACCAGGCCGGGAATGTTTGAATAATGTCAGGTGCGTTACCGGTGGAAGCCATAACGAACGTCTGCTGTTTAATATCGGAAAAAGGAATTCCGACAAATTCGATTTTGACATTCGGCGTTTTCGCTTCATAGTTTTTCACCATTTCTTCCAGCGCGCCTTTGGTCGCCGCTTCGCTGATGCTCCACGAAGCGAATGTCAGCTTAATCGGTTCATTGCTTTTGCCGGCGTTAGCTGCCGTGGAAGCTTCCGCTCCCGTATCTGTGTTGTTCCCGCATGCGGTCAGCGCTCCCATAACTAATGCCGCCGAGAGCGTCAGGCTTGCCGCTTTTTTCATATTCATTGTTCGTTCCTCCCTTTGTGTTGAAGCCCCTTAAGTTGTGCCGGTTCTGTCTCTATTATTGCGGCATGCCCCCTCCTCCGTATATCGCCAATCCGCGACGAATGCGCATAAATCCTGACTTTGCGCATCATCAACTCCTGACATTGCTCATCGATTCGTGACTTTTGAAGGGCATTCCCTCCGCAAAGCCACCATTTGTGGCATAATAGAACTACTATTTTGAAACAGGTGATAGCGCTGAACGCGATAATGAAACTCCGCACGTATATCCGGGACTTGCCCAAATTATTCTGGACCTATTTTGCTTCCTATTTTATTGTGATTGTACTCCCGCTCGCGGCGTTGAGTTATGCTTCCTACAGTTTTACCGTATCGACCTTGGAAAATGAGCTTAGCCAAGCGACTATTCACGCCGCCAAGCAAAAAAACGCTTCCGTGGAGAACGCGGTGGCGGAGATGCAATCGATTGCGATTCGCATCGGGCTTGAGGGAAGGATCACAAGCTTTTTGAACGAACCGGGGAATCCGTTTCTGCTCAATGAAGCCCGCGATATTCTGAAAACGGCGGCAGCGGCCAACCAGGCTATTCAATCGATCGATTTCTACGCCAAAGATAAGAATCTGATTCTGGCCTCGGACGGCTACACGCGCACCTATACAGGCGCTGACAAAGATAGCTGGATTCCAGCCGGCACGGACTCCCCCGCTTCAGGAATCTGGCTATCTTCCCGTCCAGGCAACAATTATGATCTGGACAATATTGTCACCTATGTCGTCAAGGTTCCGATTCAGCGGGCCGGTTTCCAAGCGCTGCTTGCGGTACACATGCATGAATCCGTCCTAAACGGGCTGCTGCAAAAATTGGAAGGCAACCAGCATACGACAACCTATATTGTGGATGCAGAGGGCAACCTGGTGTCTTCTTCAGCTACTCAACACCCGGATGCAGGACATGTGCAAGCGCTGTTTCGTGAAAGTCTTCTTGACGGCACAGACATCGGCTATCGCATTCTAAAGCAAGGCAGGGAACGAGACCTGCTGACCTACGTCCGAACACTACACAATGGCTGGAGCATCGTGACGGAGACGCCGCTTCAATACTTGCTCTCCAAGCTTTCCTACATTCGCAGCGTCGCTTGGGCTGCCTTCATTGTACTCGTTGCGCTCGGCGTTGTCCTGTCATATGTCATGTCGAGACGCATGGTCAGTCCAATTCAATTGCTTTTAAAAAAGACGATTCCTTACAACCAGCGCAGCTCTTTGGCCGGCAGTCCCTCTTCTCCGCAGCGCAACGAGCTCGAAACGATTTCACACGTGCTCGATCATGTCCTCGGCAAAAATGAGGCATGGGAGCAGCAGTTTCACATGAATCTGCCTGTGCTGAGGGAGCGTTTTCTGCTTGGGCTCGTCAACAATAAGATTAGTTCCCTGCCGGAAATGATGGGGAAACTGGACTTTTTACACCTGAACTTCTCCGGCAGCTTGTATGTTGTATTTCTGATTGAAATTGACGACTACAGCCTGCTCGTGGACAGTTATTCCGTCACGGATCAAAATTTGTATAAATACGCCATTATGAATATAGCGGAGGAAATTGCCGCAGAGCGCTATACCGCCTTATCCGCGGAGCTGGATGAGAATCAACTGCTGCTGTTGGTCAACCTCGACGGTCAGCCGCTGAACGTCAAAACGGAGCTTATGCAGCTTGGCGAGCAGATGAAAAGCATCATTGACCGGCTGCTCAAGCTGTCGGTCACCATCGGCATCGGCAGCCCTTACGGGCAGCTGACCGACGTGCACTATTCGTACAAGGAAGCCTCGGATGTTATTCGTGCCAAAATCGTCGCAGGTACGAACACCGTGCTGTGCTATGAGGATTTGGTGAAGGAAGCGGAATCTGAGTTTTATTTGCCGCCGCATTTTGCGACGCATATGGTAAACTTTCTAAAGGCTGGCCAAGTGGATGAAGCGATCGGCAGTCTGGACGAGCTCTATGGCCAGATCAAGGTGCGTACCAAGCTCAGCGAAGAAGTTATTTTTCGCGCGTACAGCCAAATTATTGAAGATCTTCTGCGAAGCGTGGCCGAGCTTCATCTCTCGACGGAAGCCATCTTCGGCACCAACCACAACCTGTTCCGGGAGCTGGCTGCCAAAGAAACGATTCACGCGATTCACGCATGGATCTGCGGCATCGTACGACGCATTCATGACGCGCTGGAGCTTCATCAGCCCAAGAAAAATGCTTACATTGATACCGTGCTCGCCTATATGGACGCCAACTTCCATCAAGACTTGTCCGTTGAGATGATTGCCGATCAGGTGAATCTGAACCCGGCTTATCTCAGCCGCATGTTCAAGCAGGAGGTGGGCAAAACGCTGCTGGAATACTTGACGATCAAGCGGCTTGAGGTGAGCAAAGGGATGCTTATAACATCGGAAATGACGATTCAGGAGATCGCGGCCAGCATCGGATACAACAATGTCAACAGCTTTATCCGCTTTTTCAAAAGGTATGAAGGCGTCACGCCCGGCGACTTCCGGAAAGCGGCGCGGTAGCGCCCCAAGCCAGTTGCCCGTCAGCTTCCTCCAACAGCAAAGAGAGCCAAGCAATACGCCTGGCTCTCTTTCTATTCAGCTGTTCACTTCGGTTGCACTCACGCTGCGCTGCCCCGCTTCCACGACCGGCGCCGGCACAATCTCCGGCACGGTCGCTTCGCCGGCTTCCGCCATGCGGCGAAGCAGCCTGGCCTTCATCGCATCCGCGACCTCGCGGTGCGAAGCAACCCCGATGAGGTTGCGCAGCTCGTACGGATCGGAAAGCAAATCGTACAGATAGCTCTCCTCATAGCGGTCGGAGCTTGCGTCCGTGAACGCATTTCGGTCCGGCGCGGTGATGCCGTATTTCCAGCGCTTCGTTCGGACGACGCGGCCGACTTCGGATTCGCTGATCTGCGCGAATGCTTCCTCCGGCCAAGCTTCGGCCGTGCCGCGCACGAGCGGCAGCATGGAGCGGCCCTGCATCTCAGCCGGCACCGGTAGGCCAGCGGCGTCGAGCAGCGTGGGCGGCAGGTCGATCAAGCTGACCAGCTCGCGCACTTGCCGGCCGCCGAAGAAGCCCGGCCCCGTGATCGCGGTCGGCACACGAAGCGACGCATCGTGGCCGGAACGTTTATATTCACCGTTGCGCGTCTTGAAGTGGTTGCCGTGATCGGACGTGAAGAGCACGATCGTATTCTCGTCCAGCTCCAATGACTTGAGCGCGTCCATCACACGGCCGAGCGCTTCGTCCAGCCGCTTGACCATGCCGTAGTAGCCCGCGATGTGCTCATGCGTCGTGCCGCCAAGCGCGGCCAGATCCGGCGGAATCCACCCGCCCCGGTACCGCTCGGCGTAGCCATCCGGCGCCGGATAATCGTCGCGGTGGTTCTGATGATGCGGCTCGAGGTACGACACGAACAGGAAGAACGGATCATCCTGATGACGATCGATATACCGAATCGCCGCATCCGTCATGGCATCGACGCGGTAGCCCGGCAGCTTGACGGCTTCCCCATCATTATTATAAAGAACGGTGTGGTACGCATCCGAGCTGAATTCCAGCACATCGGCCGCCAGCCACTCCTGATAGCCGCCGCGCTTCGAGGCCGGCACCGGCTCTTCGTGGGCCAGATGCCATTTGCCGATATACCCCGTATGGTATCCCGCCTCGTTAAAATGGTGCGCCAGCGTACTCGCATCCTCCGGCAGCGGAATGCCGTTGACAAAGCAGCCCGTCGTTGTGGCGTATTTGCCCGTCTGCAAACATGATCTAGCCGGTCCACACACAGGCTGGCACGTAAAGGAATGCGTGAAATGCGCGCCCTGCAGCGCCATGCGGTCGAAGTTCGGCATCAGCCCCATCGGGTTGCCGTGCAAGCCTGACGTATCCCAGCGCTGCTGGTCGGTAAAGAAAACGATCACATTCGGACGTTTCGGTTTGCTCACGATAGATTTCTCCTCCTATAATCTCAGTTGGTTTTACTCTTTGACGCCGCCGGCGGTTAATCCTTCCACCATGTACCGCTGCAGGAACATGAAGACGATGAGCAGCGGAATCGTCGCGGCAGCCGCAGCCGCCGTCGCGCCTGACCAGTTGGCGGAATACTCGCCGAGATAGGTCAACGATAAGCCGGGGCTCAGCGTTCTTTTGCCAATGTCGCTAACCAGCGTCAGCCCGAACAGGAAATCGTCCCATGCAATGAGGAATGTATAGATCGCAATCGCCATAATACCCGGCTTGGACAGCGGGACGATGACCGTGAACAGCGTTTTGAACCGCGAGGCGCCGTCAATTTCTGCGGCTTCCTCCAGCTCACGGGAGATGCCGTTGAAGAAAGTCCGCATCAGCATGATGGAGAACGGTAGCGACGTGGAGGTCGAGGCCAGAATGAGCACAAAATGCGTATTGAGCAGATGCAACGCCTGATACTGGGAATACAGCCCGATCACCAACGTGACGGTCGGAAACATTTGTGCGGACAGGAACAGCAGCGTCAGCAGGTTAGCCCCTTTGAATTTGAAGCGGGACAACGCATACCCGGCAAAAATCGAGACAAAGATACAGACAATCGTAGCGCCTGAAGCGACAATCAATGTATTTTTATAAAAGGTGAGAAACACCGATGATTTCAAAATCTCGAGGTAGCTTGCAAAATTCGGGTGCAGCGGGAACCATTTCGGCGGCAGCTGCAGCAGCTCCGCGTTCGTGTGAAGAGACGTGACGACGATCCAATATACCGGGAACATCAAGAAAAGGAGGATCGCCGCGAGAAATAAATAGCTGCCCAGCTCGCTGTTTCTGGATTTCTTCTTGCCAGCCGCGCGGGCGACCGGCACTGTTTTGGTTATAGCATTCAAGCTGCTTACCTCCTATCGATCGTCCCGATTGGTCAGGCGTGTGAAAATCATGGAAAAGGCGAACAAGAGCACGAGCCAGATGACGCCAATCGCCGAAGCTTTGCCCATCTCATATTTCGAGAACGCGGTAAAATACGTCATAATCGCGAGCGACGTAGTGCTGCCCGCAGGACCGCCGTTGGTCAGCGTGAAGAACAGCGTAAACATTTGAAAGTTATTAACGATCATGATCAACGTTACGCTGGAAATGACCGGTTTGAGCATCGGCAAGGTAATGTTCGTAAAAATGCGCCAGCTGCTCGCCCCGTCAATGCGCGCCGCTTCATACAAGCTGCCGGAAATGCCTTGCAGCCCCGCCAGCAGCATCACCGATACGAGCGGCGTTTGCCGGAATACGGCGACGACGATAATGCTCGGCAGCGCCACGCTCATCGTGCGAAGCCAATTGATATTGGCATCAATCATTCCCAGATGTACCAGCGTATAGTTGAGCACGCCGTAATCCCCTTGATAAATCCACATGAAAATGAGTGCGGTTACAATTGTCGGGATCGCCCACGGGATCATGATGATGCTGCGGAAGAAACCGCGGAACTTGATGTTCCGGTTTAACACGACCGCCAGCGCCATTCCTAGCATCAGATCGAGAATGACCGTGATGACGACGTAAACGAGCGTAACGCGCAAGGAATGATAAAACTCGGAAGAGCGCAGCAGCTCGGTGTAATTGGCAAAACCGTTCCAATGCTTATCCGGCGAGAGCAGCGAGTAATCGGTAAAGCTCATGAGCACAGACTTGATCAGCGGGCTGATAATCGTCAGCGCCAGCAGGGCGATTGACGGCAGCAGCAGCACCGTGGCGAAAATAATATTTTTATGATGCCGGGTTAACCTTACGTTCACTTTCTCTCCCTCCATCCTGTTCGGCTATGGCAAGCGAAAGGCGAAAGCGCAGTCACGCCTTCGCCTGATGCCGGTCTCTATTTTTTGTATAGTTCTTTAATTTTAGGAACAACGGTCGAGATCGCTTCGTCCGGGCTTTTTCCGCCTTCGGTTACGATGACGATCATATCTGTCGAATTTTTCATCGCATTATCGAACTTCGGATTCGTAGCCGGAAGCGGCGACGCCGATTTCATCTGTTCGTTAAACACTTTAGAATACGTATCCTCGTTCATTTCCGGCAGTGCCGCGATCGATTTGCGAGAAGACATGACGCCATTCAGCTTATGGTAAATGCCCATCGCTTCCTTGGAAACGAGGAACTTCACGAACTCCGCCGCTTCCGGCTTGTTCTTGCTGCCTGCCGACACGACGAGCTGATGTTCGGTGAAGAACGTTTCGCTTTTGCCGGTTTTGCCGACGGGAACCGTCGTGACTCCCCACTCTTTATCAAACTCTGCGCCCTTGCCGCTCATGTTGCGGAAATTCGTCCGGCCGAAGTCGCCATCCACAATCATGCCGAGTGCGCCAGTCGCAAACATCGGCCGAAGATCGGACATCATCGAGCCTTTCGGAGAAATTTTGCCGCCGATCATATCTTTCATATACGAAAGCGCGTCCTTCAGCGCCGTGCCTTGATCGTAAACAATGTTGCCTTGGTCATCGACGAACTTACCACCGTACGAATACGCAATCCGCAGCAGCATGTTGCCTGTGTACGAGTCGGAAGCGCCCGTCTCGCCGATACCGTAGATCGGCGTGCCTTTCTCGTCTTTGCCGAGGGCGGCAATTTTCTTTGCATCCTGAATCATCTCGTCCCACGTTGTCGGCGGTTTCTCCGGATCAAGCCCAGCTTTCTTGAACAGCGTCTTGTTCCAGAACAGCGCGCTCGGATGCGGCGCCCACGGCATTGCCATTACTTTGCCATCAAACGTGACCCCGGCTTTGCTGCCGTCCACGATGTCGCTCATCATCTCCCCGCCAAGCAGATCGTTTAGCGGGTCCGCAATTTTGGCGCCGACAAAAGCTGGCGTAAAATTCTGGTTAGACATCGTCACATCCGGCGGATTGCCGCCGGCCGAGCTAACGAGCACTTGATCCTTGAATTGGGCAAATGGAATGCCGATGGACTTCACTTTGATGTTGGGATGCGTCTTCTCAAACTCTGCGATTAGTTGGTTATACGCTTCTTTCGTCCCGTCTTCGACCGAGATCCAGTTTGCAAACGAGATTTCGACCTGCTTCCCCCCTTTCGCTCCTGCCGCACCGCCGCTTGGCGCAGCCGAGCCTGTCGTCTCCGTTGTTGAGCCCGTATCTGATCCGCAAGCTGTCAGCATCATCATGAAACTGAGCGTTGTCGCGCCTACTGCCATTTTCCCCCGTGCTTTCATGCGCTTCCCTGCCTTTTTGTTGTTTTATCGGCTTTCCTTGCTGCCGTACCCTAATTATAGGGGGGCTTTCCGCCGATTTTTGTTCTTTTCTTCGGCACCTTTTGTCATGATTTCGTACAAAAAGACCCTTCATTCTTGTTCGGAAGAAGAAGGATCTGAAACGGCTACCCCTTTTTTCGCTTAAATTCGAGGGGCGTCATGCCGGTCACTTTTTTAAAAACTTTCGATAAATAGCTGCCGTCCGGATAGCCGACCTTCTCGCAGAGCTGGCCGATCGGCGTCTTGCCTTCCACGATCAGCTCTTTCACTTTCTCGATGCGCACTTGGGTCAAAAAGTCATTGAAGGAAATGCCGGTTTCTTTCTTGAACAGCTCGCTCAAATAATTGCGATTGAGGTGCACGTAATCTGCCGCTTCCTGCAAGGAAACCCCGGCCGCATAGTTCGCCTTGACGTAGTCGCACACCTTGCGAATCGCTTCGCTGTACGGGTGCTGAAACGCATGCGCTTCCTCCATCGCTTGAACGGCGCGCGCCAACAGCCACTCGTTCACGTGCTCGAACGTCGGCAGGCTTGCGATCACTTCATGGGGGCGCTCAGCTTCCTGCTGCCGCACATCATCAAGCCCCGCCGCGGCCTTGAGTCGGCGCACCGTCCGCTGCAGCAAAAACACAGCTTCGATGCAGAACGCTTTCAGCTCTTTCTCTCTCCACGCCATAGTTTGGCCTACTTCCTCCATGACCAATCGGAGATAGGGAACGATGCGGTCAAACTCGTCGCGATCCAGCAGTTCGGACAGATGATCCAACTGGTGCTGTCGCCGCTCAGGGCCGCCACCCGCACCCTTGTCCTCATCCACGTACCAAGCGATGCTTCGCCGCGCGTAAAATTGTTTATGACTCAGCGCCAATCTCGCCTCTTCAAACTGCTCGGCCAGCGATGTCAATTTCATTGCAGGCAAGGAGATGCCGACGGAAACCGATAAACCGAGCAGTTCAAGCAGGTAGCCGGAAATCCGGTGCGCGTGGCGCAGTGTCGTCTCGCGGAGCGATTTCTCTCCCCAGTCTCCGTAATTGTACAGCGCCACATACGTATTCTCTTCCGCAACAAAACAGCATCCGCTATCCGTTTCAACCCGCAGCGTTTCATCAATGATGTTGATCACAGCGGATTCGAGCAGCTCGGGCTCGCTGATCTTGGCGCGCTCTTTTACTTCCCCGTGCTCGTCGCTTCGCAGCACCATCATCATGAGGTGCTTGCCGCGAAGCGGTATGCGGAACATCCGCATCTTCTCCTCAAATTCCGCGGCTTGGACAGCTGCCCCGCGCAGCAGGTCGCGGAAGAACAAAGAGCGCAGCGCATATTGATTGCCGTTGAGCTCGCTTTTTAAACTAAACACTTCGCGCTGGCGCATCCGCTCCTTGTCAATCGCTTCCTGTGCCTTGAGCAGCGCTTGGCGAAGATCGTCAGGCGTAATTTCCGCCTTTAGCAAATAATCGTAAGCCCCGGCCTTGATCGCCTCGGACGCATAATGAAACTCACTGTAGGAGCTTAGGATGAAGCTCACAATAGAGGGGCGCTCCGCCTTCAGGCTTCGGATCAGTGCGATGCCGTCCATGACCGGCATTTTAATATCCGTGATCACCACGTCGATTTCGCGGGTTCGGCACACCTCCAGCGCCTCTTTACCGTTGCTGCAATTCGCAATCAGTTGAACCCCCAGTCCCGTTTGATTCAGCAAAATTTCCAGCCAGCGACGAATTTGCGCTTCGTCATCCACCAGCACGATGTTCATTTCCGTTTCAACTCCTCTACCCGCATAAAGACCGGCCAATTTAACGCAATGCTGGTGCCCCGCTCATCCGCATGAAGCACCTGCAAGCCGAACTTCTCCCCAAAATGCGTGCGCATCCGGGTCTGCACATTGCGCAGCCCAACGCCTCCCGCCGAGGCTAGCACACGCTCTGTCAGGGAACCGCTTCCGATTTCCTCCGACATGGCAATGCCGACACCGTTATCCGTAATCCGCAGCCTGATTTCGCCCGCTTCCTCCCAGGCTTGAATCACGATTTCGCCTGGCCCTTCCTTCGGCTCGATCCCGTGGAAAATCGCATTTTCCACCAACGGCTGCAGAAGCAGCTTCAACGTCCGATACGAGCCGATATGCTCCTCAATCTCAAAATGCACCTGCAATTTGTCATACTGCCGCGCCATTTGAATATTGACATAGTTCTGGAGGTTGTCCAACTCTTCCCCAATCGTGATGTACTCGCTTTCGTCCGATAATGTCTTGCGAAGCAGCTTCACCAGCGAAACGATCACTTGATCCACCTTTTCTCTCGTTTCGGTCAGCAGTAAGGAACGAATCGACGCCAGCGTGTTATATAAAAAATGCGTATTAATTTGCGACTGCAAATTTTGCAGCTCGGATTTGCGCTTCAAATCCTGCTCGACAATGACCTGGTCGTGCAATTCCTCGATGCGTTCGACCATCTGATTGAATTTCCCGGCGAGCTCCCCAATCTCGTCATTGCTGTGAACCTTCGTCCGTTCGCTCAGATCGCCCATTTCAACCCGCTTCATACTGGCATACAGCCTGCGAATCGGCACCGAGAGGCGGCTCGCAATGACATAGGACAGGATGACCGAAAGCAGCATCAGACCGGCAAGTCCAATAAGCGTAATCCACTTGGATCGCGTCACATTCGCAAGCAGCGTGTTCAGCGGCGTATACGAGACGATCGTCCAATCCGTGGAGCTGACTTTATGGTATGTCACCAGCATCGGCTTGCGGTCGATGGTTACGTTAAACCGGCCTTCATCCCCGGTAAATTGTTTATAGTACGGGGCCTGTGTCATGCTTTCCGCAAGGCGGTGCTTGTCTGTAGCGGAAACGACGGTGCCCCCGCGATCGAAAATAAGAATCTGCTCGCCTTCGCTCGCCGCATCCCCATACTGCTTGTAGATAAAACTCTCGCCTACATTGATCATGAGCATGCCCACCGTCGTATTGCTCTCAAAATCTTTCAGCAAGCGAATCGCCGATACGTAGTAGTCGTCGTTAATGGTCGGCGTCAAGCTCGGCGACGGATTTGTGATCCAGACAATGCCCCCGTTCTCCTTCACCGCCTCTTGAAACCAGCTGTCGCCCCGAAATGTGTCAATCCCAATCTTCGGTCCGTTATAGAACGTATGCAGCTCCACATTATTAAACCCGAAAATCGAGGTGTAGTAATCGAGCCATGTGTAGGCATACCGGTACGAAACGATCAGCTTGGTCAAAAACTGCCGCTGCAGCCGCTCTTGGTACGCCTGGTCGCCCGCCGGGCTTTGCAGCAGGGAACGCAGCTCTTCGTTGGAAAAATAAATATTGGAAATCGCCGTCAAATCGGACGCCATGATGCCCAGCTTCTGCGAAATCAAGCCAAGCGACTTCAGCTTCGCTTCGCCGGCCTGCTTCTCGATCGTATTGCTGGAAATCGTCAGCGAGAAATAGCTGAAGATGCTTAACGGCACCACCACCAACGCGAGAAAAGCGAGCAGCATCCGATGCTGAACGCTGCTGCGCTTGATAAATATCCGCTTGAGCATGATGATAGCCCTCCTTCTCTTGCGATGATCATGGCCAGCTTAAAGGCCGGTCGCCTTGTCGTTCGTTTGCTCAGCTTTTCTTCGTTTCTCCACACCCCTGCCGAGCGTCAGGCAGCCAAACCCTGCAATGGCAGTGAAGAAGGGCATGATGTCCAGCCTGTAGCGCACTTGCACTTCAATCACGAGATGAAGCGCCGCATAGGCGAGCAGCAGAGCAAGAAGGAAGAGAACCGGTCCTTTCTCCGGGCTTTCTTGCGGCCTTCCGGCATTTCTTGCACGCTTAAACAACAACACATACAGCGCAGCAAATCCCATGACGGCCATCGCCATATACTGCGCCCGTTCCATAGCCAGAACATTTAACGGCAAATACGTGCGATCCGTGCCTTCCAGGCTCCACAGAATCGATTCGTCATTGCCGGCCCACATCACCGCCCATTTTGAAACGAATAAAGCAGGCATCGCTTTCACATCGTGCAGGCGCTCCATAAACCGCATCTTTTCCATATGATTCCGCTGCTCGCCGAGCGGGAATTGCGAAGCGTAGACCGCATCATCTTCGTTCCAGAAGCCGTAGGAGCTGCTGTTCATCCCCACCATAAACTTCCAATACGGCTCCTGGTTGGCGTATAGATTGACCTCCGTCACCCCTTGCGCAATCAGCGTGTAGGCTACGGCTTGCTGCATGATCAGGTACACGGCTGCGAATACTGCCGCTTTCTTCGCCAGTTCGCCGAGCTGGTAACGAAGCTTGCCTTCTCTCTGCCACGCCACCGCCAGCAGGAAGAGCAATAAGATCCCGGCGTAAAAAGCCCCCATCGGCCGAAACGTCGTCCCCGCCGCAAACAAAACTCCCACAGCCGCCATCCCCCACGGTGATTTCCGATGCCTAAGCGCAATCGCCGCCCAGCATCCTGCCGCGAAGAACAGCGTAGACAAGTGCTGATTGGACAGCACCGCGCTCATGAGCAGATTCGGCACATAAGTAGCATAGAGAAGGCCGGCCATTCTGCCGCTTGTCTCGCCAAACACGTTCGCAGCGATCCGATACACCAGCACCACAGTCAGCGTATCGAACAGTACGTTGAACAGTTTAAGCGGCAAGAGCCCTGGACCGAACCACGAGAGAATGAGCCCTTGATACAGCGTATACCCCAGCTGGTAGACCCAGCGTACATAATACTCCGAATGGCCAAATGAAAAATCCCCCGCAGCCGCCTTCTGCGCGTTCTCGTACAGCACCCGGAAGTCCGATCCGGGCTGCGTGTCCAAGTAGAATACGGCGGCAAGGCGCAAACTGACGGCGACAGCCAACAGGCCGAGAAGAAAGCTACCGCGGGAAGCCGGCCGCTTGTGCAGCCATAAGCCGACGCCTGTGTAGGCGGCCAGTACCGTTATAAGGAGCCCCAGTGTCACCGCCGGATGGCTCTCCAGCCCGATCCGCAGATCGGGGAAGCCGGCGAGGCCCAGCGTAATATCCCGATGGCCGGCTAAGCCGGTGCGAGCGACCAGACTGAACAAAAAGACGCAGGCAAAGAAAAGAAGGCCTGCCCATAAAATGACTTTTTCAAGTTTTCGAACGATCATGCGCCCCCGTAATTACCATGAAATCCTTGCTTCAATTATCTTCTAAGAGAGTACCACGCTTTGCGAGCGCAAAGCAAAAAAAACGTCCTGATGGCCGAGACCAAAAGAGACGCTTCATGCACATATTTCGTTAGCTACGTGTTACCCTTTTACCGCCGATCCGACAGTCAACGCTTTCTCCACCTGTTCGCTGAACAGCACATACACCAGCACGGTCGGCAAGGAAGCAATCGTCATCGCTGCCCCCATCGCGCCCCAATTCGTCGTGAACTGTCCTTGGAAGAAGAGTAGGCCGAGCGGCAATGTTTTGAGCGACTCCTTCGTAATGAGAATGAGCGCCATCGTGAATTCGTTCCACGCCGACAAGAAGACGAAAATCACCATCGTCGCAATCGCAGGCTTAATAATCGGCAAAATGATCGTGTAGAACGTCCGATAAATGCTCGCGCCGTCCATGCACGCCGACTCTTCCAGCTCGACCGGAATGCTCCGGAAGAAGCCGTAGAACACCATACTCGAAAAGGATAGGTTGAACGCGATGTACGGCACAATGAGTGCCCAGTACGTGTTCGCCAAATGGAAATCCCGAACGAGAATCGCCAGCGGGATCATGATGACCTGAACGGGAATGAACATCCCGATCACCACGTACACACGGGCTGCTTCCTTCAGCCGCCATTGCATACGCGCGACCGCATACGAGAACGTGACGGCTAGCACGATCGTACCGACGACCGTCGATGCCGCGACGAGCAAGGAATTGCAGAAATAGACCGGCACATTGAACCGCGACCAGGCGTCGAAATAATTTTCAAACCGCAAATGCAGCGGAATGCCGAACGGATTCGTCACGAAAATTTCGTTGTTATTTTTAAAAGAATAGAACACCATCCACACCAGCGGATAGACCGACAGCGCGGCATAGATCCAGAGGAAGGCGCCGAGCAATGGGTTCTTGGCCTTCAGTTTGCGCAAGGTCAGCATCATCGCCAGCCCTCCTTAATATGTGATCCGTTCTCGGGCAATGAGACGGTTGATCGCGAGTGTCACGATGAGACATTCGATGACGAGGAACGCCGCGGCTGCGGAGCCGTAGCCGAACTCCCCGACCCTGAACGCCGAGCGGTACATGAGATAGGTCAGCGTATACGTCGAGTTGCCCGGGCCGCCGCCCGTCATAATGAACATGTTGGCGAAGGCGTTAAGCCCTCCTGTGATGGCCAGCACGAGGCAAAATTTATACGTTTCCGCCAGCATTGGAATGGTAATTTTCCAGTGCGCTTTCCATTTGGACGCGCCGTCGATGCGAGCCGCCTCCAGGTACTGCTCCGGAACCGATTTGACAGCCGCGAGAATAAGCGCGAACTGGTAGCCCATATACTGCCACGCGTTGACGAAGGCGATGGCAAAAATCGCCGTTTTGCTGTTGCTGAGCCAATCTTGCCGGTAGGAGATGCCGAGTGCCTCAAATATTTTATTAAATAGTCCATATTCACTGTTATACATCGCCAACCACAGCTGACAGACGACCGTGATGGAAAGCACGACCGGAATGAAATAGGAAATGCGCAGAATTTTGCTGCCTTTAAACCCTTCCGCGACGGTAAAAGCCAGCACCGTCCCGATGCCGATCTGCACGACGGCCAGAATAGCGGCAAAGACGAGCCCATTGTACAGCGACGTGTAGAAAATACGGTCATGAAACAACTGCACATAGTTGTCTAGAAAAATAAATGTTCCTTGACTGAGACCGTCCCATTCAAACGTACTGCGATAAAACGTCTGCAAAATCGGATAAAACACGATGACCGAATACAGCAAAAGCGCCGGCAGCGTAAAAAGCGCAATGGCCGTTTTGTTGCCCATAAATTTGTTCATCCCATCACATCCTCCTGGTGTGAAAAACTCACACCGCCCGGCCTCGGCACAGTGTGAGTTTCTCCATCCCAACTGAATTATTTTGCTGCGGGCGCCGCTTTGCTGACATCCTTCACAAACTGATCGGCTGTATAGTTGCCGGTCATCAGGTTCTGAGCCGCATCTTCGAGCGCAGCTTTGAATTTGGCGTTGGAGAGACCCCAGGAGAACGCCGTCGTGCTGGTCGTTTTCGGAATATCCTTGGACAGCTGCTCCATCATCGGAGGGAAAGGCTTCACGACCGGTTTATCCACCTTCGTCGCCACAATCGGATTGCTTCTATTCGTATATTTATATTCGGCATATTTCAAGGAAAGGAACGCCGCGACTTTCGCCGCAGTGTCTTTATCCTTCGTATTCGCCGACACCGCATAGCCGCCAGGGCCGCCGCTGCCGCTGAATGCGGTTTTGCCCTTCTCGTACGCCGCAGCGTCCGATGCAGGGATGTACATATAACCGACTTTATCGCCAAGCTCCTTCGTCGCCGCTTCAATCTCCCATTGACCGTTGACGAACATCGCCGCTTTGCCTTCGTGGAACAGCGCTGCCGCTTGGTCATAGTTCAAGTTCGTCGCGCCTTTCGGCAGCATACCGGCCTTAACCAGATTCACAATTTGCTCCGCCGCATTCTTGTACGCTGGGTCCTCTACCTTCGCTTGGCCTTTGTCCAGCTTCAGAATGCCGCCTGGCTCTGCGCGTGTAACGAACATGTCGTAAAGCGCGACGCAAGGCCACTTCTCTTTCGCGAACAGCGACAGCGGCGTGATGCCTTTGCTGCTGAACGTTTTCACCGCCGTCATCAACTCATCGTATGTGGTCGGTACTTTGACGCCGTTCTGCTGGAACAACTCTTTGTTGTAGTACAGCAGCGCCATTTCATTGCCCGCGTAAGGGAACGCGTAGGTATGCCCGTCGTCCGTTACGAGCGTGTTCATTGCGCTTGGCTGCATTTTGTCTTTGAATCCGAGCTTCGTGACGTAGTCGTCGAGTACGAGAATGTTATTCGACTTTTTGAACGTGTCAATGATGTCGAGACCCGCTTGGAAAATATCCGGCAAATTGCCTGTTGCCGCGTACGTTTTCAGCTTTTGCCCATCGTCCTGCGCTTGTACGTCCAGTTCCAGCTCCACGTTCGGCATCTCTTTCTTGAGCTCCGCTACCGCGTAGTCGTAAGGTGTTTTCGTATCTTCATCCGCATACTGCGCATAGATGCGAAGCTTGATCGGCTTGGCATCCTCTTTCTTCGCTGCGGCCGCCGTCGGTGCTGCTGTCTGTGCCGCCGGGGAGGACGCTTCTTTTGCCGTATCCGTGGAACCGCATGCCGCAAGACTTGAGCTGACCAGTACGCTTGTCAGTAAAACTGCCATTTTTCTCATCGATTTGACCTCCCAATCTGTGTGGAGAAGGCTTACCGCGTAAGCGTTTCTCTTTCCTTTACAACGTAAGTATAGAAGGAATGGGGGAGCGTGATAATGGAAAAACCGAGGGCTTCTTGTAAAATCCGCACA
This sequence comes from Paenibacillus whitsoniae, assembly GCF_003955665.1. Classification (GTDB taxonomy): domain Bacteria; phylum Bacillota; class Bacilli; order Paenibacillales; family NBRC-103111; genus Paenibacillus_E; species Paenibacillus_E whitsoniae. Next base: position 46,227 of record NZ_RXHU01000094.1, on the reverse strand, counting down.
TTCGCCTTCGGTTTTTTTCACTTAGCTGAATCGGTTGTTTTCATACTCGCTGGGGGAATAACCGAAAAACTTTTTAAAGCTCTTGCTGAAGTAGCTCGGATCGCTGTACCCGATCTGCTCCGCGATGTCGGCCAGGCGAATATTGCCCTTTCCGAGCATCTCCTTGGCTTTGTGCATCCGTACATGGGTCACATAATCCGTCACCGTCATGCCGATTTCCTTTTTAAACACCGCCCGCAAGTAGCTTGCGTTAATAAATACGTGCTGCGCAATCTGGTCGAGCTGCAACTCCGGGTCGGCGTAGCTGATCTCGATGTACGTCTTGGCTGCCTGCGCGATCTTTGAAGAGCGGGTTTTCCGGTGCTTGCCGGTATAATGGTGGGCCCTTTCAAATAATCTTTGAATCCATTCCAGCGCAGCATCAATCGTTTCCAGCCGCTTAATTTCGGTATATGGGAAGAACGACTCCCCGAAGCAGTCCTCGATCGGATGCCCATTCTCCGCCACATAGGACAGGCACACGGACACAAGTCCCATAGAGATCACATAGGTATAGTCCAGCGACAGTCTTTTCTCGCGGATCGTTTGGTAAATTTCTTCCAGTATCGTGTGAACTTGATCCTCGTTCTGCATGCGCAGCTGCACAAGCAGTTCCTCATTCATTTCCGCAGGATAAAAAGCTTGCCCGCCCGTTTCAAGCGTATGCGTACCGTAAGCGATCACGCGATCGCTGCCCAGCACGAACTTGTGCTGGAGAGCTTCCAGCGCCTCGAGATACGAATCTCGGATGCCCGAATAGCCGCTGTGGCTGCGGCCGACGCCAATCGTAATCGTGAATTTGAGATATTTTTTGACCAGAAAAATCAACTTCTCATAGCCGGCAAGCGCCGGTATTTCGAGTGCCTTCCGGTTCTTGTGCTCGACCAGACAAATGATGCGTCCCTCTGGTCCATTGAAAATCGTGTGACTCCCGCTCTCCTCCAGCGCCTCGTTCAAAATGTTGGTAACCGCGTATTTCCACAGCAGCCGCTCGCTGACCTGCGTCCATTTCTGATCCATCTGATCGATCTCGATGCAGGCGACCACATAGCAGCCGGAAGTCAGCGACTCCCCGAACTGTTGGAGCCGCTGCAAGGTCTCCTCATCGGAGTGGTGATAGTCGGGCCCGATGAGATGATTCAGGAAGCTCTCTTTCATGAGTTGCCGATTTTCCCGGAGTGTCGACTTCTCTTCCTGTGCCTTCAGGTGCTCCTTCTGCAAATTCAGCAAAGTCAACACAAGCTCGTCCTTCGAAAAAGGCTTCAAAATATAGTCTTCGACCCCAAGCTTCAGCGCCTTGCGGGCGTAATCGAATTCATTGTGCCCTGTGATCAGCACCACGCTCGTATCCGGGTACAACTCCTTCATGTGCTCGGTGAGCTGCAAACCGTCCATAAAAGGCATTGTAATATCGACGAGTGCAATGTCCGGCCGATGCTCCGCGGCCATGTCCAATGCTTCCAGTCCGTTTCTCGCTTCCGCACAAATTTCAAATCCATACGCTTCCCAGTCCAACACCGAGCGCAGGTAATCGCGAAAAATCAGTTCATCATCTACGATCAGTATTTTCTGCATGTGGTTCCCCTTCCTCATTCCAATTCGGCAGCCATAGGATTACACGCGTCCCCGCTTCCCGCTCACTGCTGATTTCAAGGCCGTATTCCTCGCCAAAATAAAGCTTCACGCGATTGCACACATTGCGCAAACCGAAGCCAATCCCTTCCTGCTCCGCCTCTATGGTGCGCTGCAGCTGCTGGAGCCGCTCCGGCGGCATTCCGACGCCGTCGTCGTGGACGGTGATTTTGATTTTTCCCGCTTCCACCGTTCCGCTGACATGCAGATGCCCGAAGCAGCCCTTCGTTTTTAACCCATGGTAGATCGCGTTTTCAACGAGCGGCTGAATGGTCAGCTTCGGAATCAATCCGTCCAGCACGGCGTTCTCAATGTCGAGTTCATAATTGAACACGTCCGAGTAGCGAATGCGCTGAATCGATAAATAGTCCTTCACATTGCGGATTTCCTCGGCAATGGTAATCGTTTCCCGCCCTTTGCTGAGCGCCACGCGATAAAAGTCCGCGAGCGCCTTCGTCGTCCGCTGCACGTCGCGCGCGCGTCCCATTTCGGACAGCGTGTAGATAACGTCCAGCGTGTTATATAGGAAATGCGGCTTGATCTGCGCCTGAATGAGCGCCAGCTCGTACTCCCGCTTTTTCTTCTGTTCAAAATTAATGCGCGTCAGCAGCTCCTGGATACGCCGAATCATCGCGTTAAAACCAGAGGAAAGCATCCCGAGCTCGTCCTCGGAATTTACAGGGAATTCCAGTTCCAGATTTCCTTCCTTGACCTTTTTCATGTGCTTGGTAAGGCCCATGATCGGCTTCGCAATCAGTTTCGACAGGACAGTCGCGCCGAGAACGGCAAATAACAGACAAAGCCCGCCGATCAGGAGGATCAGCACGGTTATTTTACGCGTGTCGGCCGTCAGGGAGTGCAGCGGCGCGATCGACACAAGCTTCCAGCCGAAGCGCGGCAGCTCCGAGCTGACCACGACATTCGCTCCGTTCTCGAAGGTGGCCAAGTCGGACGTGTTGTCGCTCGCGGCGATCCACGCCCGCAGCTCGGGATCCTGCACTTCCTGCAGCAGCTCCTGCGGATGCTGGGAGGACATGACGAGACCGCGGCCGTCCGCGATGAGATAGCTGCCGTCCTGAATCGAACCGATCGTCCTGTAAATCGCGGAAATCGAGCTTTCCTTCAGATTCAGCACGAGCAGCCCCAGCTTTTGCCCCGTGTTGATATTCACAATACGCTTGCCCAACGTCAGCACCGCGTCGTCGGGGCTCGCTGTCAAGTAGTTCCGCTTCTGAATCGGGAACCAGAGATTCGTTCCGTTCGAGGCGTCGATTTGTGTCAGCAGATCGCTTGCCAGCATGTCCGCCGTATTTCGCTCCATAAGGAAATTCGAGCCGTATACTTTATGCGAGCTGTCGATAAACGCGGCGGATTGCACATCCGGAAAAACGAGCATCGCATAGCTGAGCTGATTCGTAATCTGCGTGTAAAGCTGCAAATTGTTCTCGGAGGCGCCGCTTGTCAGGACTTCGTCCACCAGCACCCTGTTCAAGTTGATCGTGAGCATATTCGCGCAGCCTTCCACGTTTGTCAACATCCCATTGATCCGGGTGATAATGAGCGAAGAATTGTCCGTGACGTTCTTGATCGTCTTTTTAATAATGGCATTCGTATACATTTGGTTGGACACAACCCCGAGCACAAGCAGCGGGATGAAAATCAGCGGGACGTAGATGAACATGATTTTATGGCGAATGAGCAGATTGCGGAACCAGCCGCTCGGGCTCAATTTGGACAAGGCTCGCATGGGACATCCTTCCCTTCGTGAAGTGAGCGGAACTCATCTTCCGCATTGACATGCTCGTCTTATTGTAGAGGATTTTCGCCATGATTTGAAAAGAGGCACGTTGGACTGCCGTGTGGACATCGCGGAAAGATAAGACTTGATGTTTTGCCGGGATCGCCTATAATAGAAATAGTAAGTTCGTTTATTAAACTAACTATGTAGATCCTAAATTCTTGTGAGGAGTGCGAGAGCCGCATGAAGCCATCCGTTAAGCCCAAAGAACCGTTAGTCACGCATATCTACACCGCTGACCCTTCCGCCCACGTCTTTGAAGGCAAAATTTATATTTATCCCTCCCACGATCTGGATCACGATGGGCCCAGCAACGACAATGGCGATCAATACGCCATGGAAGACTATCACGTTCTCTCACTGGACGATTTCGATTCTCCTTGCGTCGATCATGGCGAAGCGCTGCACCTCCGGGATATCCCTTGGGCGTCTCAGCAGCTCTGGGCCCCTGATGCGGCGTATAAGAACAATACTTACTATTTGTTCTTTCCGGCCAGAGATCACGACGGCATCTTCCGAATCGGCGTAGCGACAAGCTCCTCGCCGGCCGGACCTTTCCAGTCGCAGCCTAGCTATATCGCAGGCAGCTACAGCATTGATCCTGCGGTGCTAGTCGATGAAGATAACCGCGCCTACATGTTCTTCGGCGGACTCTGGGGCGGCCAGCTCGAGAAATGGCAGACCGGCGCTTTCCTGCCGGACGCAGCGGGGCCAGACCCTTCCGCTCCTGCATTGGGTCCACGCTTCGCAGAGCTCAGCGAGGATATGCTTTCTTTCGCCGCGCCTCCGCGTGAAATTTCCATCATCGATGAAGATGGAAAGCCGATCCTAGCCGGCGACGAAGACCGCCGCTACTTTGAGGGGCCGTGGGTACATAAGTTTAAAGGTTATTACTACTTGTCCTACTCAACCGGAACGACCCACAAACTTGTCTACGCCATAAGCCGCAATCCCGAGGGGCCGTATGTGTTCAAAGGCACCATACTGACACCTGTCATCGGATGGACAACGCATCACTCCATCTTGCAAGTTGGAGAGAAATGGTATTTGTTCTACCACGACTGCTCGCTGTCCGACGGCGTCAATCACAAGCGCTGCGTCAAATATGCCGAACTGCACTATAACAGCGACGGCACGATTCAAACGATCGATCCTTACGGCGAGTAGTCTCTATATGGAAACGGAGCCCGCTTCCCGCGCGGCTCCGTTTATGCTTTTCGATAATAGAGCGGCACGTGCCCCGTCACGGACTTGAACACCCTGCCGAAATTCGTCACACTGCCGAACCCGACCTTTTTCGCGATCAGACTGACTTTCATGCCCGAATGCTCCAGCAGTTTTTTTGCCTCCTTCACCCGCACGCTGTTCAAATATTCCACAAACGTGAAACCCGTCGCTTCTTTAAAAAAACGACTCAAATAATAAGGACTGACATAAAACGTGTCGGCCAGCACTTGCAGCGAGAGCTCCTGCGCATAGTTTTCGTTCATGTAGCGGACAATCTCCGAGATGCGTTCATGCATCGGGCTCGGCGATTCCACCGAATCCTGGCGGTTCATCTTGACGTGCCGGCAGCAAATAATGAGGAGCTGCAAGACGAGCGTCTGCGCATACATGTCAAAGCCGGATTTCCGCTCCTGCATCTCGCGGACAATCGCTTGGGCAAGCGCCTCAATCGCCAGCCGATCCTGCAAGGAGCAGCGCACAACGAGATACTCGTTGTCGAACAACGGCTGCAGCGTATCGCGATAGGTCCCATTTACGGCAGCCATATAGTTTTCGTGCATATTCACGATAAGCCGCTCATGCCTCGGCTGATCCGCGTTCGTCGTACGGTGGAGAATATTCGGCGCAATGATGATCACATCACCTTCTTGCATCACCATCGTCCTGTCTTTGATAAAAAACTCCCGTTTGCCGGACAACAAATAATAAATTTCAAACGTGCTGTGAAAATGGCTGGTCGGCATATGGTGGCTGAGCGCCTCCCGATAGGACACGAGGAACGTCCCGTCGCCGTTGTCGTAACGAAAACTCTCCATTGCGGGCTGCCTCCCCTTCGGTTTGCCTTTTATTATACACCCGTCCGCGTTTCCTGCAAGATATAAGTAATTTTCGTGGTATTCAGCAAAAAATGTACAGATTCCTCTGGTAAGATAGGGGTAATCAATTGAAGGAGGAATCCACCACATGCGTGCTTCAGAATCCAATTTGCAAACGAACGGCTTGAACCGGGCCGAATATACACCAATCGAGTGGGCGGAAAAAGCCTGCGAAGCGCTGATGGCCAAATTTGAGCCGGAAGTGCTGCCACCGGATCGCTTCCACTACCACCAAGGCGTATTCTTATCAGGCATGGAAAAATGCTGGAAAGAAACGAAAAAAGAGAAATACTACAGCTACCTGAAGCGCTGGGTGGACAGTCAGGTGCAGCCTGACGGCAGCATCAAAAAATTCAATCCGGATGAGCTGGATGACATTCAGCCCGGCGTACTGCTGTTCAATTTGCTCGAACAAACGGGCGATTCACGCTATGAAAAAGCTTTGCACACCCTCGTGCCTTTGCTAAAAGAATGGCCGACCAATCCGTCCGGCGGCTTCTGGCATAAAGGAAAATACCCGAATCAAATGTGGCTGGACGGGTTGTATATGGCAGGCCCGATTGCCGTCCAGTACGGTCAAACATTCGGCGACAGCAGCTATGTCGACATGATGACGTTCCAGGCGCTGCTGATGGCGAAGCATACGAAAGATCCTGCCACAGGTCTGCTGTATCACGGCTGGGATGAGACAAAAGCGGTTGCTTGGGCGGATCCGGAGACCGGTCTGGCGCCTGAATTCTGGGGTCGTGCGATTGGCTGGTACCCGGTTGCCCTGCTCGAGATGTTCGAGTACATGCCTGCGGATCATCCGGACAAAGCTGCGTTGGTCGAGATTCTTCAAGACTTGCTGGTCGCTTTGGTGAAGTACCAAGATCCTGCGACAGGCCTTTGGTATCAAGTCGTCGATAAAGGCGACCGCACCGACAATTGGCTGGAAAACTCCTGCACGGCACTGTACGTGCATGCGATTGCCAAAGCCGTTCGCTTCGGCTACCTGGACCCTGCCTACATGGAAGCGGCATGGAAAGGCTACCAAGGCGTGATCGACACGCTGACCTTTGACGAGAATGGCCGTCTCATCATCGGCAACATTTGCATCGGCACCGGCATCGGCGACTACGCGCACTACATCGCCCGCCCAACAAGCGAGAACGATCTGCATGGCGCCGGCGCTTTTATCCTCATGTGCGTGGAAATGAGCTTGGCAACGCAAAGATAAGAACGAAGAAAAAGCTGAGGCCCAGGGGCTTCAGCTTTTTAGCAGGCGTGACGACATTTTCTACGGGACGAATAGAGACGTGCAAATTCCCGTAAATTACGCTTGGGTCATCTCGATCACGAACGTTTTAATTTCATACGGCTTGATGTCAAAAGAGAGCGCCGCCCCTTCCAGCAATGGGCTGATCGGCTCTTCCAACAGGTTCGTCTCCTGCCAGGAGACGATGCGGAAATCGCTAGAAAGCGTCACACTGCCGCTGGCTCCCGTAAATTCATGCAGCCGGACGATAACCCGCTCGCTGTCTTCGGCTTTCTTCACCACGTCGATGATCACATGATCCGCATCCAGCCGAAGTAGCGACTTGCCCGTTACGGCAGCGGCTCCCGTGCCCAGCATCAACGGCTGATTCAGCGATGCGGCTTCCTGTGCGGTGCCTGCGGCAACCCAATCCCCCCGATGGGGCAGCAGCGAATATGTAAAAAGATGATGGCCTTGGTCCGCAGTCGGATCCGGATAGGTGGCGGATTTAATCAAGGTCAGACGGATCACGTTGTCCTTGATGTCGTGACCGTATTTGCAGTCATTCAGCAGGGAAACGCCATAGCCTCGCTCGGACAGGTCCACCCATTGGTGCGCAACCGATTCGAAGCGTGCGTAATCCCAGCTCGTATTCCAATGTGTCGGGCGTTTGACGTTGCCAAACTGAATGTCATACGTCGCTTCCGTCGCACGGATGCGCACAGGAAAAGCAACCTTTAACAGCTGCTGCTGCTCGTGCCAATCGACTTCTGTGGCAAAATCGATGCGCCGGCTGTCCGCATAAACGGTCACATGCTGAACAATGTGCGAGTCCATATACCGCCATGCGAAGCGCAGAACCGCGCTGTATGCGTCTTTTTCAATCAGACTCACGGATTCAAGCTGCTGGATTTCCCGCATCTTTTCCTGGTAGAACAGATCAATATCCCACGCCTCGAACATCTTCGGTTTGTCTTCGAACACTTGCAGCACGTTGCCCCGCGCGCCATCGGCGAGAACCTCGCGTTTCGCCTGCCGATCGTACAAACGTGTCAACTGCCCATATGCGTTCCACTCCAGCTCATAGAATGGCGTCAACAACCTGCTGTCCTCATAGGTGAACACGGATGAAACTTCCGGCGCAGTCGGTTGCGTCGACGCTTCAAAGCGAATGGTCAGTCCGCCCAATGGCGGTACGTCAACCACGCGAACCTTCCAGACGCCGTCCACATGCACAGCCCCAAGCGCCTTGCCGTCTGCGGTGAGCCAGTAGCCCGCTTCCATGCCAGGTTCAGCGGGAATTCGTACCAATTCCGTGCGAACGTTGGACGCTCCGTTCCATATCGTCCAGGACCCAGACGCTTCCGCCGTTAACGCTTGGGCCGCGCTCATCTGCGCTTCCAAGCCCCATGCCTCTGCTTCCGCATACTCCAAACGCGAATCCTCATACACTTCAGGGATGGAGGAGCCTGGAATAATATCGTGGAATTGATTGCGCAAAATCGTCTTCCAACCCTTGTAAAGCTTCGCCTGCGGGTACGTCTGCCAGCCGGCGCCGAGGATCCCGCTCAGTGTCTGCAGCCATTCGGCATCCCGATACTGAAGTTCCAGCTTGCGATTCATGCGCTTGTTATACGCTTGGCTCGTATAAGTGCCCCGGTGATACTCGAGATACAGTTCGCCGTCCCAGGTGTGCACATATTGATCCGTATTTGCTACCGTCTCCTGGAGCTTCTCAAAATAATCGCCCGCAAGTCCCGTCTTCACGTTCGGCAAGCCCGGCAGTTCGTCCAAACGGCGCCGCATCTCCAGCATATCGCGGTTCACGCCGCCGCCCCCATCGCCGTAGCCGTAGGAGAGCAGCAGTTCCTGGTTAATGCCTTTATCGCGGTATGTGTCCCAAATGCCTTTCACGGCATATGGCTCGATCAAGCCGTTATACGTGTACCACCAGACTGTCGAGCCAGGAACCTCCGGCGTCGTCACAAAATGCGTCAGCACCTCGGAACCGTCGATTCCCCGCCAGATGAACGTGTCGTGCGGCATCCGGTTGTACTGGTTCCAACTGATTTTGGTCGTCATGAACGTATCGATGCCGGCTTTTTTCAAAATTTGCGGCAAGGCCCAACTGTAGCCGAACACGTCCGGCAGCCATAAATACTTGCAGCTCACGCCGAACTCCTGTTTCAGGAAGCGGGTTCCGTACAGGAGCTGCCGAACAAGCGACTCCCCGCTCGTCAGATTGCAGTCCGCTTCCAGCCACATAGCGCCGCCCGCCTCCCAGCGGCCTTCCTTGATACGCTGTTTGATGTTCTCATAGATGTCCGGGTAATCTTCTTTGATATATTCATACAGCTGAGGCTGCGTCTGCAAAAACACATATTCCGGATACTTCTCCATCAGCCGCAATACCGTGGAAAAAGAGCGAGCCGCTTTCTCACGGGTATGCGTCAGCCGCCACAGCCACGCGACATCGATATGCGTATGGCCGATACATTGTACCGTAATCGGGCTGCGTTTCTCCCACGAGGCCACGGATTCTCGCAGCGCGCCCGCTGCCTCCCCGATCGAAGCGTAATAGGCCTCCGAGCCCGGCCTGGACCAATCAACGCGCTTAAAGGCGTTATCCAGCGCCTTCAGCATCTCATAACGCTCCGGCTGATCAGCTCCCAGCACCTTCACCGTATGCAGTACAGCACGGCCTGTATAGTATAAGTCATCGGCGGTCTCGTCCAGTAAGGCCAACTCCGCTCTCCGCAGCTGATGCTCCTGTTCCTGCGGCTTGCCGCCGCCCTCCAGGCCGGACCATAACCGGAAACAGAGATCGATCTCGCTTCCAATCCATTCCGGCTGCAAGAATACTTCCGTATGGTTGGAATCGACGCCTTGAAACGGCTCCCCGTCCACATACAGCAGCGACTCAAAGCCCGAGTTATGCCCAGCCCCCGTCTCCCCGAAGTCGAACCGTCCGACCACCGTGCGTCCCGACCATTCGGAAGGGATGGCGACGCGCTGCCGCAGCCACACATACGTGTCGCGGCCTTTCCAGCGTTCGCCGATGCGTATCATCGCAGCTTCCGTAGTCGTCGGCTCGTTCGGCGGTCTAACGCCGTTTAATTTCTTCTCATCCGGTATAAACGTCCACGAACCGATCGGACGCGAATCGCGATAGCGGTACCCTTCCAACTCTTTTAAGCGCTGCTCCAGTTTCTCCTCTGTCCAGAACATGTGACAAGCCTCCTTGTTATATAACACGTGTTATTACCTAAAATAAAAACTCTCTTTCCTCTATTGCTATAATAACACGTGTTATATATAAATCAATAGGTCTAGGGCATATAAATCCCCTTGCTCTGCAACATAACCGACCGTGTTTTCCTCCCCCTTCCTATTTGCACGATTAAACTCCTAAAGCACGCACCGTTCTATCGAACGAACATATACTAGAATAGAAAAGCTAGAAAGGGGGTTATAACTTTGAAACAATCCGATGCGTATTCGATTTGCAAGAAGCACATCCATCGTGAAGTCTTGATTAAGACGACGCAGGGCACATTCCGAGGCACGATCGTGAAAGTAAGCGGCACAAAGGTCTATTTAAAACAAGCGAGAAACCATTCCAAAGCACACGTTTCTTTCTTGCCTTTTATACTCCCCTTAGTCCTGTTTGATTTACTGGCCATTTTTCTGGTTGATGCCGGACGACCTTTTTGCCCGGTCCGCCCCTTCTAATTTATAAAACTAAAATCCCCCTCACGATTCTCGTAGATCGAAAGGGGGATTTTTTATGTATACGATAGGCTTACTTGTAGAACAAGCATCCGCCATGAGGTTGATTTTCGGCACTGCACATGGAAATGAGGAATCGTGAAAGCATTCGAGTGGCGCATCAAGCCTGCCAAAATGCAGGAATTTTCCTCTTCCCGCTCCTGATCCCATGAAATTCCTGCAATGAAGCAGGAATTTTCGTCGAGAACCTCCTCTTTGCGCGAATTTGGCCATTAAAACTGCTGAATCGCAGGCATTTTGTAAAATCCCCCACTTTTGTGCAGAAAACCTGCCTTTCCGCAGGCTTCCACCCTACCCCGAGAATGCCGGATCAACAAAACTCCATAATCATTGCCGCATTTTTCAAAATGGTGCTTCAACATAAACTACGTCGTTCGAGCTTATAATCCTATATACTCTCGCCAGGATGCAGCTTCGCTTGTAAAAACCGTGCTTCCCTTCCCTCCAAAGGCTCCCCCTTGTCGATCTGACTGAACAGTGCGGCGACGGCTTCAGCCCCCATGGCCGCATAAGGAATTTCCATCATGCTCAGGGAAGGAACCAGATGGCGGTTCACTCGCAGTGTATCGTCCGCTGCCATCAGCTTTACATGCTCGCCGACCCGAAGGTCCAGCTCCCAGGCTGCCCGATAGGTGCCTATCGCGCCCATCGCCCAATTGAACAGCAGCGGCGGAATGCCAGCCACCTCCGCCTGCAATCGCTGCAGCACGCGCCGCAGGCCCAACTCGTCATCTGCATGCAGTCTCTCAATACGCGGCTCAACGCGCCGATTCGCGCACCAGTCGGTATACGCCTGCTCTCGTCTCTTTTCCGCCCAATTGCTCGCCAAATTATCATTGTTGTGCAGGTGCACATAGATCGGCGGAGGCAGCGCGGTATCCCGCGACATATACGCCAGCGCATCCATCACACTTTTGTAGTAATCGGCCTGAACGGAAATGACGCTGTCATTCTCTGCATAGCCTTCAATGGAGACGTAAGGCACTTGCAGCCGGTTCACTTCGGCAGCCCACTGCTCGTCGCAGTACGATACCGGGTCCAGCGTAATAATCCCGTCAATGCGATTCTGAAGATAGAGCTCCAGCAGCCGCTCACGCGCCTCTCCGTCTTCCTGACCGCAGATCAGAATATGATATCGCCGGGCAAGGCAAGCTTGCTGAATGCCTTCCAGCACCTGGAGGAACAGCGGATTGCCTGTATCTCCGAACGCAGCCAGGCAGCTGCTTTGCCCGGTGCGCATCGCCCTTGCCTGCGAATCCACATGGTAATTCAATTCCTTGATCGCCGCCAGTACGGCTTCACGGGTTTCCGGGCTGACGCCGATCCCTTGCGTGCCATTCAGCACGGCGGACACGACACTGCGGGATACGCCCGCCCGTTTGGCTACATCAAAACTCGTCACTCGCTTGCGGGTCATCGTCTACACCTCTTTACGCTATCGTAACACGTGTTATAGATTTTGCAAAATCGGAATTATGGACACCTATTTCATATTTCCGGCTAAATACGAACCCCCGGGTTCAGCCCTATAATGGGCTTATACCACACTTTAAAAGAAGCGAGGAATCACGATGGGATTTAAAATCGGTGTCGTAGGTGCAGGACAATTTTCCAAATGCTTCATTCCCCTTTTGCAAGCCCATCCCTTCGTCGAGGAGGTCGCCTTGGCAGAAGTCGTAACGAGCCGCAGAGAGGCGTTCGTCCAAGCCTTTCGCATCGCCCGAAGCTACGCATCGCTCGAAGAGCTGCTTGCTTCAGATGTCGATGCCGTCGCCATTTTCACACAGCGCCATCTTCACGGTCCGCACACGCTTCAAGCGCTTCGCGCCGGCAAACATGTCTATTGCGCAGTCCCGATGGCCCAATCGCTGGAGGACATCGAGCAAATCACGAACGAAGTCGTTCGGACAGGGCTTATATACATGACTGGGGAGACAAGTTACTACTATCCCAGCACGATTTTGTGCCGCGATAAGTTTAAGGCAGGCTCCTTCGGCGATTTCGTATACGGCGAAGCCCAGTATATGCACGACATGTCCCATGGCTTTTACGACGCATTCAAATATTCCGGCGGAGACGATTGGAAAAAGGTGGCCGGCATTCCGCCGATGTATTATCCCACGCATTCCGTCAGCATGCTTCTCTCCGTCACAGGAGCCAAAGCGACGAAAGTGGCTTGTCTGGGCTACGTCGACAAACACGAAGACGGTATCTTTCGACAAGGCGCCAACTTGTGGGACAATGTTTTCAGCAATCAAACCGCGTTGGTCAGCACGTCCGATGGCGGCTCTTTGCGCCTGAATGAATTCCGGCGCGTAGGCTGGGGCGGACCGAACAGCGTATACATGAGCATGTACGGGACCGAAGGGAGCTTCGAAGAACATGCAGGCGGCGCAGCTTGGACATCGAAAACCTGGGGAGACGTCGTCGATCTTACCGGCGATTTAAGCTGTCAGGATGCCTACGTGGAGTTGATGGATCTCGAGCAGGATCTGCACCCAACTTTAAAAAACGACTTCCATTCCACCTTCGCCATCGTCCATCCGCAGCATCGGTTGCCTCTTTCCTTCCATGGGCTTCCGAACGGTCATTTTGGCTCGCATCAGTTTTTAGTGGACGATTTCGTCAAAGCGCTGCACACCGATCTGCTGCCGCCGAATCACGTGTGGAATGCGGCCAAATATCTCGCGCCTGGGCTCATCGCGCATGAGTCCTGTCTTCGAGGCGGAGAAATGCTGGCGATTCCTGACTTCGGAGATGCGCCAAGCCATTGGAGCCTGCTGGATCCCGACGCTTTCCGCGCAGGCGATTAAATCCTTTCCGCTTGATTGACGCATAAGATCAGCAAACCGTCTGGGAGCATGTGTCAGACGGTTTTCGTTTTTCCTGACCTATGTTACATTGTAATCAAGACAGAACGCACGCGAAAAGGACGACCGTCATGAACAAGAATCTCGTTCCTTTAAACCCGGAGGAAACGCTTCCTTATTTGAATCTGGTTTCCTTCCCACCTTATATCACGCTCGCCCATTTATTCCACGCACCTGAAGGCTGGCGAACGCCGACACGGAGCTTCCCTCAATACGCCCTGCAGTATGTGGTCAAAGGCACGGCCATCTATCAGATCGAAGACAAAACCTACACGACCAAGCAAGGCGACCTGCTTATGCACCAGCCGAACGAGCTTAATGCCATACATACGATCTCCGGCGAGCCCTATATTTGCATTTCTCTGGTCTTCCATTTTGGCGGGCAGGCGATGCCGTTTCAATCTTGGACGCGAGGACATCATGAGTTCGGCAACTATCTTAACCATCCGCTGGAGGCGATGCTCACCCAGCTGGTCAGCAACTACAAGCACCTCGAACCGGAGCGGCAGCTCAAATCCCAGGGACTGCTACTGCAAATTTTGGCTGAATTGACGATACCGCTGCGGTATCGCGCCCATGACAGTTCCCCTCATGCCAATATGAATAAAATGATTCTAGTTAAAAATTATATGATTGAACATTTTCAGAAACCGATGAACTATGAACGGCTTGAAGGCATTTCCGGTCTCAGCAAAAACTATTTAATTTCTCAGTTCAAAGCCTGCTTCGGTATGCCCCCGAGCCAGTACCAGTTGCGCGTACGGATCCAACGAGCAAAAGAGCTGGCCCTGCAATCCGGGTTGAGCGTATCGGAGATCGCGCAAGAAGTTGGCTACTCCGACGTTCACACCTTTGGGAAAATGTTCAAAAAAAAGACAGGCATCAGCCTGTCTGAATATGTGAGCACGTTGACGATTTGAACGACTTTCTGCTGAAGTCCGAAGACTGTTTACCACTCGGCTACCGTTCCATCCGCCTGACGCCAGACCGGGTTCTTCCAGTTGTGGCCGATCTTAGCCATTTCCCGCACCTTCGCTTCGTTGACTTCAATCCCAAGCCCCGGAGCCGTCAAATTGCGCACGAATCCGTCCTCGTACTGGAATACGGACGGATCCATCAGGTAATCCAGCAGATCGCTGCCTTGATTGTAGTGAATGCCCAAACTCTGCTCCTGAATAAAAGCGTTCGGGGAACATGTGTCTAGCTGCAAGCAGGATGCCAGCGCGATCGGCCCCAGCGGGCAGTGCGGAGCTACAGCGATATCGTAGGCTTCCGCCATTGCGGCGATTTTGCGCGTTTCCAGAATGCCGCCGGCGTGGGACAGATCCGGCTGAATGATGTCGACGATGCCTTGGGCGAGCAGCTCTTTGAAGCCCCAGCGCGTATACATCCGCTCGCCGGTCGCGATCGGGCAGGACGTGTAGCGCGCGATCTCGCGCAGCGCTTCGTTGTTTTCCGGCAGCACCGGCTCTTCGATGAACATCGGCCGGTACGGCTCCAGCTCCTTGGCGAGAATCTTCGCCATGGATTTATGCACGCGGCCGTGGAAGTCGATGCCGATGCCGACTTCCTTGCCGACCGCCTCGCGCACCGCCGCGATGCGGGCAATGGCCTCATCGACTTTGCCGATCGAGTCGATGTAGTGCATTTCCTCGGTGGCGTTCATCTTCACCGCGGTAAATCCGGCGGCCACCTGCGCTTTGGCCGCTTGCCCCACATCGCTCGGCCGGTCGCCGCCGATCCATGAGTACACGCGCGTCCGCTCGCGGCACGCGCCGCCTAACAAATCATACACGGGCGCATTGTAGAACTTGCCCTTGATATCCCAGAGCGCCTGCTCGATCCCCGAGATCGCGCTCGACAGAATCGGCCCCCCGCGGTAGAAGCCGCCGCGGTACAGCACTTGAAACAGATCCTCGATCCGCATCGGATCTGTGCCGATGATGTGCTCGCTCATCTCTGCGACAGCGGCAGCCACAGTGTCCGCCTTGCCTTCGACGACAGGCTCTCCCCAGCCTGTGAGGCCTTCATCTGTTTCGATTTTCAGAAACAGCCATCTTGGCGGCACCTTGAACAATTCCATTTTTGTAATTTTCATCCTGCGTTTCCCCTCTCGTCTTGGTCGTGCTTATTGCTCAAGCATACTGATCCCGATATTCCTGCGGCGTCATGCCGTAATGCTTTTTAAACGCATGATTGAACGAATGGGGACGCTGATAGCCCAGCTGTGTCGCAATTTCATAAATTTTATCCTGGCCATGCTTGAGCAGATGCGCCGCTTTATCCATTCTAACCTGATTGACATAGTCGCTTAAGTTATCCCCGGTTTCCAATTTGTAAATCTTGGATACATACACGGGATGCAGATAGACATGATCGGCGATCGACTGCAACGAAACGTCATTAGCCAAATTGTGCTCAATAAAAGAACGAATCTCATTGATCAACGACACGCGGCTGTCTTTCCGCTCCTGATCCATGTCCTCCTTCATGCACCGCAGCGCCCGCATCGACCAGTCCCGGAGCTGGTTCACCGTCCGAAACGGAATTCCTTCCGTCATCCGGTCATAGTCCCGCCCGATCAGCTGATGCAATTGCCGACCATTCTTATGGGCGATATAGGCATAGGCAGAAGCAATGGAAAAGTACACTTCCAGCAGATGCTCCTGCGACTCCGCGTATCTTGTTTCCATCTCATCGAAAATCACGCCAAGCTTCTCCCCCACATCGTCCCAACGTGCGGCTTCTAGCAAATGATTCAGTGTAGGCGGCTCATACAGCCGCTGCAGGGCCGTCAGCTCCGTAGGGACAGGCTCATCGCCGAGCCGCATGAACAATTCGTGTTCATTGCCGATCTTTTTGCGAAATGCGCTTAACGAACGGTTATAGAGCCCGTTCAAGTCCTGAGGGAAGGCGCCCCACGTGCTGACCAGAATGGAAATCTTGCCTTTCAGGTAGTTGTTGACCGCCGACTGCAGCACGGAGGCCGTCCTTTCCAGCCACGTCGTCTCTTCCTTATCGGGCGTTTCCGGCTCGCCCTTCTTTTTCATCACAAAAACGAGATAATCATGCGCATCCTTCGCATGCCAGCTGTCGAACCGCTCTCCGAACAGTTCCTCCACCATGTTGCCGATCGCATATTCCATCAAAGACAGACGGGAAATGTCGTACTCTAGAAACTGGGATTCGAGCCGGATCATCATAATGGCAAAAGCCTGCTCATGGTAATCCGACAGCTCCAGCATGTTCATTTTGTCGCGAAGCGAAGAGGGCGACATGCTGCGGCCTTGAAGCAGATCGTTCAGCAAATTGCCGCGCAGCAGCGGAAGATTTTCTTTTAACGTGTAGCTTAATCGCTGCCTGGAAACGACTTCTTCCCACTCGCGCTGCAGCTTCTCTTTCACCCGGCTTACCGTCGCCAGCAGATCCGATTCCGTCACAGGCTTGAGTAAATAGTCTTCCGTGCCTTGCAGGATCGCTTCTTTGGCATAGTTAAAATCCGAGTAACCGGATAAAAGAATGCATTTCGTCTTCGGCCATCTGCGGTTAATCGCCTCTATCAGCTGCAGGCCCGTAATGCCGGGCATCTGAATATCGGTCAGTACGATGTCGATGGACGTCTGCCCCAGCAGTTCCAACGCTTCCTCGCCGGAGTACGCTTTGTACACCTGCTCCACGCCGATAGACACCCAGTCTATCGTTGCATAGAGACGATCCACCACATGCACTTCATCATCGACGATCAAAAGCTCTGTCATGCCTCCGGCACCTCCATCTTCGGCCCTTGTTGCAGCTGTGCATCGCGTCTCCACGTCAGCACCGACCTGACGCCGCCGCTGGCTCCCCGCTCCAAATGTAGGCCTGACCCTTGGCCGAATTGGTACACTAAGCGATGATGCACATTCCAGGTGCCGCAGCCGATCTCGTCCGTCATAGCCGTTTGAAGCTGCTTGTGCAGCTGCTCGAGCGCGTCATCGGTGAGTCCCGCGCCGTTGTCTTCCACGATCAGCCTGTTGAATTCCGCATCCTGTTCGCCTGTGACCGTGATGCGATCGCCCCCGAGGCTGCGCTCAATGCCGTGAACGATGGCGTTCTCCACGAGCGGCTGCAGGATCAGCCTCGGAATACGCTCCTCCAGCATAGGGTCTGGAACGGTAATCTCATACGTTAGCCTGTGAATGCGCAGGGTCTGGATGCTCAAATAGTGGCGGGCCATATCGAGCTCATCTCGCAGCCTGACCACCTGGTTCTCAACCCGCGTTGTGTAACGGTAATACTCAGCCAAATTTTGCGCCATCGCCACGACGGACTCCTTATCTTCCATTTCCGCCGAATTAATAATGAAGAATAGCGAGTTATATAAAAAATGGGGATGAATTTGCGACTGCAGCTGCTTGAGCGTCGCTTCGCGTGAGCGTATTTTCTCGGCGTACACATCCTCGACCAGCACTTGAATTTGCTCCGCCATTTCATTAAACCGTTGAATGAGAAAATCAAATTCGTTCTTCGCTCGATACGTGATCCGAACCGATAAATCGCCTCGCTTCACCTTTTGCACGCTTTGAATCATCTTCACGAGCGGAATCTGCACATTCCGGTAGAGCAGGAAAGAAGCCAATACACTCATGCCGAGCAAAAGCCCGATCGAAATATAAAATAAGTTACGGGACATCGTGATCGGCGACAATATTTTCTGAACCGGTACATAGTCGATCAAATACCAACCCAACTGATCGGATTTGACATAACTAATCAAATACTGCTGATCGACCAATTTCATCTGTATTTGACCTGATGCGGCCAAGTTGATGCCTCGGAGCCCCTCCCTGATCGCTGCCGGGATTTGCGTCTCCGCCGTGCTGTTCACGATAAAAGCCGTCGCCCCGTCAAATAGGAAAGGATCGCTCCGCTTATCCGACTTGTACACGTCAAGAAGCTGAATCAGGTTTTGCGCGCTAAAGCGGACCTGGTACAGCACCCTTGCCTGATTCAACACCTCTGCGCGAACCGGCTCGCTGATCTCGCGATAGAAGGAGCCGCCGCTTTTCGCATCCGCCGGTGCTTGAAAAGACCAGGTACGATGAACGGGATCCTGCCAAGGCCAACGGTCAGTACCGTTCACAAAGATGCTGGAAGACAGCACTTTCTTCTCCTTCGGGATGACAATCGTCAGTTCATTGACCCAGCCGCTCGCGACGCTTTGCAGGCTCAACTTTTCAATAATGCGCGACTGCTCCCTGAGCATGTCATACGCCGGATCATCGCTGCGGTCTATGAACTCCCTAATGTATGGATCGCTGCCTAGGATCACCGGCGACATCGCCAACCGCTCGACATTGGAATCCAATTGATGCATGAAAAAAGAGAGCTGATTCAAGTTCGACGACTGGATCTGATCCTGAACGACCTTGTTCGTCGTGCGATTCGTGAAACTGTACAGCACCACGATGGGCGTTAACAGCAGCACGAGCAGTATGAGAATTTTACTGAAAATATTCAATTTATAAGGCATGCACCGATCACCTTCCATGCTTCCGCTGAGCTTGCTCTTCATAGAATTCTAACTATACGAGAGAAGCCTTCCAAAAGAAAGGCTTTACATCTTATCCCCGTATAGTTTTTCCTATTTGTTAGCCTTTTACAGCACCGGCAGCAAGGCCGCTGACCACATAGCGCTGGGAGACGAGCGCGATGATCAATACCGGCAAGGTAATGATGCAAGCCGCCGCCATGAGCGCACCCCAGTTGATTTCGGAGTAGGACATGAAGTTAAATACGGCGATCGGTAATGTTTTCGTTTTGTCTCCCGCCAAAATAATCGAGAACATAAAGTTGTTCCACGAGAAGATGAACGATAGGAGCGAAGACGTAATCACACCGGGACCCGAGAGCGGCATGATGATCCGAAGGAACACTTGATGGTGCGTGCAGCCATCGATCAGCGCCGACTCCTCGATTTCCGTCGGGAGAGCCTCGAAGAACGAAATCATAATCCAGATAATGAAAGGAAGGCCTACGAGCATATGACTCAAAATCAGTGCTGTATACGTGTCCACCAAATGGATTTTGGAGAACAGGATAAACCAAGGAATCAGGAAGGTGATCCCCGGGATAATTCTCGCGACCAGGATGAGCAGCCCTAATTTGTGAAGGTGATGCCTTGCAATGGCATACGCGGCCGGCAGGCCGAGAATCAAGGATAGCAAGGTCGAACCGAAAGCGACAAGAAAACTGTTCCCGATAAATTTGAGGAAGTCATACTCCTTGAAGACCGCTACATAGTTGTGAAACGTCGGCTTGAACACAAACATTTGCCCTGTCGATAAAATCTGCGCCTGCGTCTTGAAGGAAGCGAGCAGCATCCACACAAAAGGGAAAGCGAAAACGACCAGCACCACATACGTGAGCAGCGTTTGCAGGAAGCGTTTGCCCTGACCTTTTTTCTTTTTCATGACGCTCCCTCCAATCGTTTGCGCATCCAGATCATGAACAGCGTTAATCCCATCACCAGCATAAAGAACACAACGAGCAACGAAGAAGCCGAGCCCAGTTTAAAATATTGGAAGCCTTGCACATAGCCGTACAAGTTCAGCGTTTCGGACGCAAAGTTAGGTCCGCCCTGCGTTGTTGCATAAATAATATCAAATGTCTTGAGTACATCAATGAGACGAAGCATCGCGGCGACAATAATCGTTGGTCTGAGCAATGGCAGCGTAATCGAGACGAACTTCGTCCACGCGCTTGCGCCATCCACGTCGGCCGCCTCATACGGATCGGAAGGCAGCGTTGCCAAGCCGGCCATGATGATCAGCGCAATCATCGGCGTCCACTCCCACACGTCCACAATGACGAGCGATGGAATAACTTGATTTGGCGAAGCCAGCCACAAGAGCGGCTGCAGCCCCATCCCTTTGAGCATCATGTTCGCCACACCGATCGTCGGCTCGTAAATCAGCATCCACACGAGACCCATCGCGACCGGCGTTGCTACCATCGGCAGCAGGAACACCGTTTTTACCAGATTTTTACCTTTAAACTCTCTGGACAGCAGCAGGGCAATCGCCACACCGAGGATCACTTCCAGCGCCAGCGCCGCGATCGTAAAATAAAACGTCGACCCGACCGCATGCCAGAAGCGCTCATCTTTGAATAGCGCGATATAATTGCCGAGTCCCACCCAAGCCGGCGGCGTTGTCGCCGACATACTCCACTCATAGAAGCTGATCCGAACCGTATAGATGATGGGGAACAGCATCATGATAAGGACGAAGAACACAGCCGGAAGCGTATAAATCCATTTCAAGTTGCGGTTAAACCAACTGTATTGCACACTGCATTCCCCCTTTCTGATGAATCGCAAGCTGTCCGGGTACGAAAGGGCCGGCTATCGGCCCTTTGACCCGTCAAATCGTAGGAAGGTTACCTTACTTTGTTTTATCTTTATCCATGATCGTTTGCAGCGCTTGGTTCGCTTTGTCCGCTACCGGTTGAATATTCGTTTCGCCGGTCATCAGCTTCTGCACGATCTCGCCTACCGCGTCACGCGCTTCGCCCACGCTGATCACCGTCGGACGGTCGTGGTCAACACCGGTTTTGGCGCTTTCTTTAATGATCGGAACGAGCGCAGCCGGGAATCCTGTTGTGCCTTCCGGTTTATCCCATACCGAAGCGCGTGCGCCAGGGTTGCCTTTTTGCTGCGTTTTCAGCACGACATCTTTGCTTGTCGCCCATTGAATGAACGCCCACGTCGCATCTTTGTTGCCGGATTTGGCGTTCATCGCCAGGCCCCAGGATGTGATGCTGTACGGCTTGGAGCCTGCTTTTCCGCCAGGGAAGACGGCAAATCCGACTTTATCGGCCACCTGCGACTTCGCAGGATCGATCGCGTTGTTGTAAAGTGAGTTCGCATCCGTCAGGAACGCCACTTTACCTTGTGCGAAAATGCCGAACGCTTGCGGCCAGGACATATTCAGCACGCCTGGAGGTGCATAGTCTTTCAGTAGTGTGCCGTAAGTCGTAAACGCTTTGACTGCCTCCGGCGTGTTGATCGTCGCTTTGTCACCATTCGTGAAGTCTGCGCCTTCCGAGTACAGGAACGAAGATACTTGCGTGACGAGCGGCGAACGTTGGCCTCTCGCGACGAAACCGTACATTTCGTTTTTCGGATCGTGCAGCTTTTTCACCGCGGCTTGCAGCTCATCCAGCGTTTTCGGAACTGCGATGCCCGCCTTCTCCAGCAAATCCTTGCGGTAGTACAAAATTTCCTGCTCGGTAATAATCGGAATGCCCGCCAGCTTCGCATCTACCGTTGTGGAACCGATCGCGGAAGGAGAGAAATCCTTGAAATCGTAATTCGGATCCTTTTTCGCATAATCATCCAACGGTTGAACCCAGCCATTTTTGAAGAACAGCTTGCCTTCTTGCAGCGGGCGATACATGAACACATCCGGCGTCGCCGAGCCCGACGTGAACTGCACCGTCAGCTTTTGCGTCAGCTGATCTTCGAAGAAGCTCTCCACGTTCACTTTAATGCCCGTTTCTTTCTCAAAATCCGGCAGCAGCGGCTTAATCGCATCCGCCCAAGGGTGATTCGCCGTTACGAGCGAGATCGTTTTGCCTGCAAAAGGCTTCGCCGCTGCTGTTGCGGCCGCACCGCCCGCTTTGCTTGTTTCCTGCGTTGTATTCGTAGCGCTGCCGCAGCCGGCAAGCAAAGTTGCCGCCATCACGAATGTTGTCCCCGCGCCAATCCATGGTGTGAATGATTTTTTCATCTGATTGTTGACCTCCCATGTCCTTGAAAAATGAATGTGCTTACATGACTAAGAATAGTTGATTTCTAGGGTCTCTTTAAATAACTAAGATTAAACATGGATAACGAGGGATGAAGGGAAGTTGCCGTATGCCATAAAAAACGGAGCCCGCAATTCCGCGGCGCTCCGTTTTTTATTTACAACATCTCCGTATTGAGTGTAAATCCTTCAATCACGACATCTTCGTCGACCTCGATCATAATGCAGCGTTTTCCTTGGTAATTCACCTGTCTCACGTATTTTA
Organism: Paenibacillus whitsoniae; assembly: GCF_003955665.1. GTDB lineage: Bacteria > Bacillota > Bacilli > Paenibacillales > NBRC-103111 > Paenibacillus_E > Paenibacillus_E whitsoniae. Next base: position 23,706 of record NZ_RXHU01000094.1, on the reverse strand, counting down.
AGTCTTGGGGACTAACCGAAATCGTGGCTACCTTCGTTTCAATTTTAATCGATTTGGAAGTGAACTTCGGAATGACACTGCTCGCTTTAAGCTCATAGTTTCTGTCATCGACAACGTTTTGGAACGCGCGTTCCACCTTTTCCTTCGTCACATCTTCCACACCGCTCACCTTCAGCATGCGTTCGACATCTGTAAAATCCAGCTTCGGCGGCTCTTCTTCTTCATGGGACTCGATGACCCGATGAACTTCCTCGTACACCTGCGCGATCGTCGTGGCATCCAGTTGTTCGCCCGCCACTTCCTTCACAATCTCTTCAAAAATAGCTCTCTCTTCGAGCGCCGTCACCGTCTTCTCGGCATTTAAAACTTGCTCTATGAATTGTGGATTCGGTTCATTCACTTTCCCAGCGCAATACACAATGCGATTGACATCGGAATAGTTGTCCGTCACGCTAGGATAGAAAAAACCTTGCTCCGGTGTGTTCAATTTGATGATCGGATCTACGAAAACATTATACTTAAATTCCCGCTCGACATAATCAAACATGAGCGTTTTCCGCTGTTGTTCCGTGGAATTCACGCTGCACAAAATGAACAAGTTTGCGAACATCTCGTCCTTTTCACTCACCTCGGCCTCATCGTTCCTCGCCTTCGTCGGCTTGGAATATTGCCCCTTAACGAAAGTAATGACCGTATCCTGTTCGTATTTGGTGTCTGCCAGCATTTTCTCCACTAACAAAAGCATCAGATCTTGCCACTCATCCGGACTGCCCGTCACCAAGGCTTGATGGAGAAGAACCTGCGTCGGTTGGTCCGCTTCCTCCTGAAACTTTAACTCGAACAGCTTCTGATCCAACTCACCGGTCAGTAGTTTTTTGAAATTGGCCATGTAGAGTTCCTGTTTCTCCCTGTCCAATAAGCCGAACGGCTGACGCTCGTAATGGTAGATCTCGTTACTTTCCTTCATAATATACACGTTAAAAATGTCGAAAAGACGGAGCATCTCATGATCCAATTTAAATTGCTTGCGAATATGTGCCATTTCTTTCTTCATCATGATTCCGTTAGACAACTCCTATGAAATGTAATATTTACTTTCCATTTTCGTAATTTTCCTCATAGAATTCTAACTATACGAGAGATGCCTTCAAAAAGAAAGGCTTTCCTTCTGCTTCCCGGATGGAAAGTAACGAAAAGAACCCTCAACCCCCTATTAAGTGGGATTGAAGGTTCTCATCAAGACCAGGCTTAATTGATTTTAACCAACTGCTTTTGCAAAACCGTATTCCCTTCTTGACTAGCGTAAGGCGGGAGGCTTCTGCCGAAGCAGTTCGCAATCACTTTCTCCTCATCGGGAAGCGTAATACGAACTTCGTAGAGATCGACGGTTTCGTCTAAGTCTGCATACATGACAGCGAGATTTTGAGCGGCTAGGCGGTACGGGAAAATGACAGGCACATTGTCGCCAATGAGCACTGGTAACTTAGTAGGCGTCGAGTAAGATGACCAATCCCATACCTCAACGATGACCCGATGGCTGTCTCTCCTTTCAAGATTCACAAGATTGACAACGGCTGTTATCGTGCCGGGTTCTCGCGTCAACACGCCAGTGGACAATACAACTTTATCGGACATGAACGTTCACCTCCCTCGCAATCTATTAAAATACATAGTATTCTATGAGAGAAATGGATAGAGGGAAACGGTCAGTTGCCGTTTTTTGGAAAAACCAAGTACTGGCTGGCACGAAGAAAAACCGCCAGGGAAGTTTACCTTGACGGTTCATTGTATCGATCCTATTTCATAGAGGCAGAGGCATTATTCTTTGGAAAAGTCTTAAGATTTCTTTATACTGAAGAAACCATACTGTTCAATTTCATCAAGAGCCTTCCGTCCAAAAGACTCGATCAATTCATCAACCCGGATTTTCGTTCCTCCCAGTGTCAGTCCATCCCAGCGTACAATCCTGCCATCTTTCACCAAAAAATAATCTTCCATACGACAACCTCCCAATTTTTGGAATCCTTGCGCGCATATGCGCAAAGTATGAATCTGCCCATATCTATCTTAGCATATTTTGCGCGGAGAGCAAAAATTGGCTGGGAATGAAGTTCTTAGTGATGAAATAATCTTATCCCGGAAAAAGCCATAGACATTCCGTATTCATTGCAAGCACGGATCACATCATCATCGCGTACGGATCCTCCCGGTTGTACGAGATAGGTAACGCCTGTTCGTTCCGCCCGGTCGATATTATCTCTAAATGGAAAATAGGCGTCGGAAGACAAACTTACCTCAGTCAAGCGGGACAACCAGTCCTTCTTTTCATCGGAGCTTATTTTTTCAGGCTTCTCCATCAAGCTTGCAAGTAAATATCTCTCTTCATTTGGCGATAAGCTATTATTCAGATACTGATCAATTACATTATCCTTCTCTGATCTTGAAAGCCCATCTTTGAACCTCAGATGGAATACTTTGGGATGTTGTCTTAAATACCATATGTCCGCTTTATTCGCTGCCAATCTTGTGCAATGGATTCGAGATTGCTGCCCCGCCCCGATGCCAATCGCTTGCCCCTCTTTCGCAAGAACGACGGAATTGGATTGAGTATACTTCGTTACAGCTAGGGCAAGGAGTAGATCCTTCCTAGCGTCATCGGGAATATTTTTATTCTCAGTAACCAGATTGGCCAACAAGCTTCCATTTATGTTATACATATTTCTTTTTTGCTCAAATGTGATACCAAATACATCTTTGCACTCTAGTTCGTCTGGGACATAGTGAGCATCGATTTGAATAATCGTATATTGTCCCTTCCTCTTCTTGCACAACAGCTCCAGCGCTTCCGGTTCAAACTCGGGGGCGATAACCCCATCAGATACTTCGCTTGCGATTAACTTTGCCGTTACAATATCCACTTTATCACTTAAAGCAATCCAATCACCGAAGGATGACATGCGATCTGCGCCTCTCGCTCTGGCATATGCTGCCGCTAAAGGTGTCAATTCCAAGTTTTCTACAAAATAAGCTTGCTGTAATTCCTTGCTTAATGGAATGCCTATGGCAGCTCCGGCAGGACTTACATGCTTGAATGAAGCCGCTGATGGAATCTGAAAAAGCTCTCTAAGCTCCTTCACGAGCTGCCAAGCATTCAACGCATCCAACAAATTGATGTATCCAGGATTTCCGTTCAGAATATGAATGGGCAACTCTTGCTGTTTTGAATAAATTCGGGAAGGTGCCTGATGCGGATTACAACCATATCGCAGATGAAAATGCTTCATAGACGTTCTTCCTTTCTTTGGGCTGTCCCCATGGAAAAATAAACTTTTATCGCCGCTGCCATCTTTCATCCTCCTCTGAAAATAAAAAAAGCATTTAATCCCATAGGATCAAACGCTTTGCCCAGGCGTACGGCATATGAAATATGTGCTTCCTCGTGGTTCTCTCCACGGCTACGCCAGTCACACATATCAACTTCTTATGTTCTAATTAATATCAGATTTTCGAGGCAAGCGCAACCATGCTGCATTACACAACTTAGATCTAAAAGGGATTTACTTTACTGGGTTGGGGGGCCAGCGGTTGTAGATGGGCTAATAGAGCGGAATGCTGCTCCGTATTACTTGCCAGCACATCTTTATCTGTTAAACAATAGGCTTTACCTGACATATTGGATACCTTGCCTCCTGCCTCTTGGACCAGCAAAACCCCGGCAGCTATATCCCAAACACTTAGACCGTATTGCCAGTGGGCTGCGATTTTCCCCGATGCGACGTAAGCCAAGTGAAGGGCTGCAGATCCAAACGAACGAATCGTGCGGCACTGTTCCCCCAACACTTGAATACTCGCTAATACAGCTCTTCGTGCCCGGAGATCACTGGAAAAACCTGTACTTAATATGCATTCGGCAATATTTGCATTACTCGACACAGATATTGGTTTCTCACCGCACCAAGCTCCTTTTCCATCTTCCGCCCAATACAAGATATCCCTCAGGGGATCATAAATGACACCCACAGTCAATACCCCATAGCACGCTAACGCAATGGATACACAAAAACCCGGAAGCCCATGTACAAAATTACTTGTGCCGTCAATGGGATCAACAATCCATAAATAAGGCTGTTTTGAGGCACTCTCTAATGTCGAGTGAAGTGCCGATTCGTCTCCATAACTTTCTTCTTCACCAAGAAAAGAATGATCCGGATAACTAGCCATTATATAATCCTTGATCAGTTTTTCTGAGGCTCTGTCCACGTCCGTCACGATGTCAAAGCTTGAGCTCTTCTCCTCCGTAGTAATATCAGCTTCAAAGCGGGAACGGATGAGCTTTCCCGCTTCTCTCGCTGCATGCTTTGCGGTCTCCAAAAACACAGAAAGTCCTCCTAAATTCAACGTTTAAGTTTTTTCGGCAAGTAGGACAGGCCTAGACTAAGGATCTGACACCATCAATCGTTATCTCTGAACCGGTCATATAATCCGACAAATCCGACGCCAGAAATACGGCCAATTTTGCCACTTGTTTGGGTGTACCTTTGCCAAAGGGATATTTGCCTTCAGGATATTCAACCGGTACGCCTACTTTCGATAATGCCTCGGATCGGATCAGATTACCATTTAGGTGACTATCGATCGCCCCAGGGTAAATAAGGTTCACTCTAATCTTATTGGGGGCAAGCTCTGCTGCAGCCATCTTGGCTAATGCATTCATCCCGCTCTTCGAAGCGGCATAAGCCGTCATCCCGTAACTGTTAAATACCCGGCTGCCATGTATGGAGCTGTTCATAATTACGCTTCCGCCTTTGGCCTTCATCCATGCGATCGAATGCTTCAACGTCAGGAACGTTCCCGTCAGGTTAATGTCAAGGATTCGCCGCCATTCTTCTTCCGGCATTTGCTCAATAGGAGTCAGCAACCCTACAACCCCTGCATTGGAGAACACAATGTCCAACCCGTTCTTCCATTCTCCCGCTTTATCGATAGCCTGCTTTAAGTGGAAGCTGTCTTGTACATCGGCCTCTAAAGCTAATACTTCAGCGCCAATCCCAAGCAACTCTTCTTTCACTTCCAACAAACGATCCAGATCCCGGTCAATAAGGCATATCTTCGCCCCTTCTTCGGAAAAAGCCATTGCTGTTGCTCTTCCGATTCCTGAACCAGCTCCGGTTATCAGCGCGATTTTACCTTGAAGAAGCCCGTTTGCATTTGTCATAGCGGCCTCCATCTCCCTATTCTCTTATAGAAGCCCATTTGCTTTCCAAATGGCTCCTGACAATACCCTCGCATAAAATCTGTTCTCGCAACCCATCACTAAAACCCGGATAAACCATAGTACCGATTTTCTGTTCTTTAGAAGCCATTGCTAAATAAAATTTCCTTAAACAATTGCTTGAAGGTATCGGGGTATCCTTCATTGTGGCCTCCAGGATAATCAAATTGCGATTGCTCCATAGAAGTTACCTCTCCTTATCTCATTTTCTTACCTGGTTTCTACTAAATATCAGCATTCCGCCAATCACAACTACAGTGCCTATCCATTGTGCTCCGTTCATGCTTTCTCCTAAAAATAGATAAGCTAAGATAGCTGTAAAAATCGGATTTAAGTTTAGAAAAATGCCAGCTCGCGTACCCCCGACACGATGAACGCCAATATTCCATAGCACCATGGCTAAAGCTGTTGCGCCTATACCGATATAAAGAATGGCACCCCAAAAAGCAGGCGACACTTCAATGAATGTAATGTACTTCCCTGTAAACGGAAGCAATAGTAAAAAGCCAAATATACCCGACCACAACGCACTAGCGATTGGTGTCATATACTTCATCGCAATTTTAGCAATGACCGTATATAATCCCCAAACCGCCACCGCAGCAAGCATCAATAAATCACCTTTATTAAATTGTAGTCCTAGAAATCTATCCCATTCTCCGTGTGTAATAACCAACAACACGCCGCCTAAGGAGACAACCATACCTACAGCTTGTCGCATGGACATTTTTTCTCCAAGCAACATATAAGATACACAAGCAATAGCAATGGGATTAAGTGTCGATAATAAACCAATATTGGTAGCTGAGGTGTGCTCCAACGCCCAAAACATGAATACAGTAAAAAGTGCGACACCTGTTACCCCCATGCCGATTAAGGCAGGTACAGCTTGACGAACGGGCAATAATCGTCGTTCCATTATCCAAATGTAAGGGATCATAACTAAAACAGCGATTCCGTATCGTAACTCAGCCAGTACTATGACTGGTGCATGACCAGCAGTAAATTTCCCTGCAACAAAATTACCCGCCCATAACAAACTTGTCATAACTAATATCCATTCTGACATTATGCTATATACCTAAACGAATTTTCGCCTGTAATTCCAATGGATCCATATAATTAGAAAGTTCTCTCATAGCAAAAACCTTAAAATCATTTTTAAACAAATATTCCATATATGCTTCAAATGCTTCCCGCTCCATGGAAACCCATGGATGAGCAAGATCAGGGATTCCATGAAAATAAAGAACTATGATTTTTCCTTCTTTGGCTTGATTCACCATTTTTGCAAACTCATTAATATCCTTTTTTAACGGCGCTTCAAAAGATGGAATAAGGAGGGGATGATGGACTTCAGGATCATACACAGATTCTCCTCCTCTCCTAGCCCATTGAAATCTTATCTCATTTAACACGCTTGGACTTTCCTCACTTGTAACATTAGCCGGATAGCAGAAGGATATAGGTACTGGTATATCATTTTCCATACAACGTAGATTAAGATCCTGTATTTCTTTAAGTAATTCTTCCCGTGGAATTGTAACGAAACGATGATGCATCGTATGATTTCCAATTTCAAAGCCTGCCTCATTCAATTCAGCAATCTGCTCCCAGCTCATATAGAATTCCTTATTTTCAAAACCAGGACAAGGAACACCACCATCTAGGCTAAGAGGAGGAAACTCACATACAAAGAATGTTGCATTAAACCCGTATTTCTTCAATATTGGAGCTACATACGTTGCATGGTTACTCAACGCATCATCGAAAGTAAGTACGACTAATTTATCAGGAATCTCTTTCATTTGGCTGCTCTCCTTTTTTGAACCCCCTAGCGACCGGTAGAAATTCATTTAGCTGCGTTGGCCCAAGCTCCACGACTTCTTCCAACTTGCAAGGAAGCGGCAACACGCCTACTTCCGTTGAATGCCTGCTTTTTGCGCGCCATTCTCAACATAGGAAACAATTCTCATACCTTTCCTCCATGGGCGCTATATCTGCGTACACGTAAATCCGCCTGCTCTTTATGACCCCAGAAATTTTCAATTTCGCATAATCGCGAGACGTATGAGCCGATCAGATGACTTGCCTCTTCCGTACAGCGCTGATAGGTGCAGGTTTTCAAAAATTTTCCTACCCATAGGCCGCCGGTGTACCTGGAAGCGCCTTTGGTGGGTAATGTATGATTCGTACCGATTGCTTTATCGCCGTAAGCGACGTTCGTTTCAGGTCCGAGAAACAAAGCCCCATAATTTTTCATATTCGCCAGGAAAAAATCCGGGTCTTCCATCAGCACCTCCACGTGCTCATACGCAAGTCGGTCCGCTTCCCGAACAGCTTCCTCCCGACTTTCCACGACGATCACCGTTCCGTAGTCTCGCCAAGCCACGCCGGCAACGTCAGCGGTCGACAGCTTGAGCAGCTGCTTCTCGATTTCAGTCAACGTCTCCCGAGCGAGAGCCTCAGAGGTCGTGATAAGCGCGGCTGGCGATGTCGGCCCGTGCTCGGCCTGCCCGAGTAGATCGGTAGCCACCATCTCCGCGTCGGCCGTGTGATCGGCGATGACGAGCACTTCGGTCGGACCGGCGAACAGGTCGATGCCGACCTTGCCGAATAGCTGACGCTTTGCCTCAGCAACATAGGCATTGCCGGGGCCGACCAGCATGTCGACGGGCTCGATCGACTCCGTCCCGAGCGCCATCGCTGCCATTGCTTGAATGCCCCCAAGCACGTAGATCTCGTCTGCGCCTGCGTACGCCATCGCGCAGACCGTTGCCGCCGGAATTTCCCCTTTGATCGGCGGGGTACAGGCGATAACACGCTGGACGCCAGCCACCTTCGCCGTCAAAATGCTCATGTGCGCGGAGGCTACCATCGGATAGCGACCGCCCGGGATATAGCAGCCAACGCTGCTAACGGGAATGTGCTTATGGCCCAGAATGACGCCGGGCAGCGTCTCAACCTGCAGATCGCGCAGCGTTCCCAGCTGTTGCTGTGCAAAATGGCGCACCTGCTGCTGCGCAAAGCGAATATCTTCTTTGACCCTGTCTGGAACACGGGCGATAATCGTTTGAATTTGCGCCTCGCTAAGGCGAAAACATTCTGGCGACCACTGGTCAAATTGCGCAGACAATTTGCGAACGGCCGCATCTTGATTGACCGCTACATCCTGAATGACGTCTCTAACCGTCTTGTAGACGGCATCCTCCATCATTGTAAATCCAGTCTGAACTTGGCCCTGCTTTACATATTTCGCCATATCGTTCTCCCATTTCTTCTAAGTTTGGTGAATCATTATCGTTTATTTACCCTTCCAACGGGAAGGCGTGATCACAAATTCAGACACATCCGCAAATGCTTTCGCCATCTCATGCAGCGTCTGCTCCCGGATAGCCGGCGTGCGCAGCAGCGCTATGTTGTCCTGCACACGTTCCGGCGACTCCACGCCGAAGACAATACTAGCGATCCCCGGCATGTGATCAATATACGAAAAAGCCAGCTCTGGCACAGACATGCCCTCTTGATCGTCAATATTCTGCAAGAGAGTCAGCCAAGGCGCCATAAATCCCAAGCAAGTTACCATAAACGCTCGCAGTATCCAGACAGGTGATCCCGCCATTCAAGGCGGGATTCAAATACGCGCTGCCATCGCTTCATCCGGCTGACCCAGCTGATTAGCAATGCCGTAGGGCATGCCAAGCTGAACTGTACCAAGCGTCAGCGGTGAAATCGTTAAGCGCCCCTGCCCCCCCCATTCGTGTTATTGTGTAACAGTAAAATTATCAAACCTAGAATCACCAAATCGACTTTCGATTCCCACTGCGCCTGTAGGCAACATGCTATCTGTTCTAGTTAACTCAAGGTTGCCGTTTACATATAGCTTAAGTGTGCTGCCTTGAACGACTGCCTTGAACGTATACCACTGTCCAGTTTGGAGTGTAAATGGTTTACTTGTGCCGCCATTACCCGTTCCGGCAACTGTACGGTTAATAACCAAATTACCATTTTTATAGCCAAGTAAATAATAGTTCTTATTATCCGTAAACCTTACACGAATACCTACATCAGGTGAATTTGTAGACGACCAACTGTTTACTTTCACCCGCGTTTCTACGGTGTAATCGGACCAGGATCCCTCTCCAATCTTAGAAGAGTTATCAAACGTGGTACTAGATTTGTAGACGCGACTACCGTCATACACTGTACTCCAAGTACCTGAAACAACAGTCCAATCGGCGGCGCCATTCTCAAAATCGGTGAAATACAAAAAGTTTGGCGTTGTAACTGCAGATGCAGTACTGGAAGCAGATTCATTTCCACTATCATCGACTGCTTTAACTGTATAAGAATAGCTCATTAGAGAAGCAATTGATGAATCTGTATACGAAAGGTTGTTCGTGGTGCCTATTTGAACCCCGTTTCGATATACCTTATAACCGCTCATCAAACGATCGTCTGTTGAAGCCGACCATGTCAGCACGACTGATTTCCCCTCCATTTTTGCTGCCAGGCTTGTAGGAGTGGAAGGTGGTGTTAGGTCCGGTGTAAGTGTAGTCACGCATGCGCCACCGCCGCCGGACTCGTTATTCGCTGCATCGTAGGCAAGTACATAATAAAAGTAATCTGTCGATGCCGTTAATCCAACGTCCGTATAACTCGTTCCTACCGTGGTTCCAACGGATGCACAGTCGCGAAAAATGGTGTAATGATCAACGCCAATATCATCTGTTGCCGCATTCCAACCAAGTGAAACTGTACTTTCGGAAACTGGTTCCGCCGTTAAACCAGAAGGCGCAGTCGGTGGTGTGGTATCTGAAACCGCACCTACATGAGAAGTAAGCAACAACAGGGACATTGCCACCGAAATCACATTCAGTAGACGAAAGCGCAGCATCGAATTCCTTCGTTTCCTTGCTATCATTTTTGCAACACTTCCTTTTCGCCTCTTATTGAGTTACTGTAAAATCGTCGAACCTCGAGTCACCGAAGCGGCTATCAATTCCCACTCTACCCGATGTCAGAACGCTATTTGTTGCCGTCAATTCCAAATTTCCATTTACATACAGCTTCAGTGTTGTCCCCTGCACCACAGCTTTGAACGTATACCAAACGCCATTTTCAAAAGTAAATGGCTTGCTTGCCATTCCGCCATAGTTGTGACCTCCAACTCTTCGGAAAATGGTCAAGTCTCCGTTCTTATAACCGAAGAAATAATAGTTGTCTACATCCGTAAACCGTGCCCGGATACCAACATTCGGCGAATTTGTGGATGACCAGTTGTTCACCTTTACTTTCGTTTCCACGGTATAATCCGTCCAAGATGTACTTCCAATTGCAGCAGAGTTGTCGAAAGTGGTATTAGACTTATACACGTTGCTACCATCATTAACAACATTCCAAGTTCCAGAAGTTACAGTCCAATCAGAAGCGCCATTCTCAAAGTTGGCGTAGACTAGGAAGTTTGGGGTTGTTAATTCAAATGGCAAACTTGAACCAGATAAGCTATTCCTTGTATCAAATGCTTTCACTGTATACGAATACGACGTTGTTGAGTTGATATTAAAATCTTTGTAGGTCGTATCCGTTACCGTTGCGATCTCCGTTTCATTACGGAATACTTTATATCCTGTTACCCCGTGGTCATCGCTTGATGAATGCCAGGATAGCGCAACAGATTTACCTGATATTCCACCGGTTAAATTACCAGGTATACTTGGAGGTAGGTCCGGAATCTGCGTATTTAAACAGCGTCCGAGTCCTCCAGATGCGTTACCATTGTAATCATAAGCCACAACCGAATAGAAATAGCGGGATGATGCAGTCAAGCCTGTGTCAGTGAACGATGTACCGAAAGAAGTACCGATCGATGCACAGTTTCTGTACACCTCATAATGGCTGACTCCAATATTATCAGTCGAAGCGTCCCAGTTGAGATTTACAGAATAACTTGCTGTCGAAACAGCACTTAATCCATGTGGTGCCGTCGGAGCGTTTGTATCGGGTAACATCGTTCCGCTTACCACTACAGATAAATCCTTCTGAGTCAGATCTAAGTTAACCGATATTTTACCTACACCATCCGAAGTTATTGGTTGAGATGTGCCGTTACTCCATTGCAAGGTGTAGATTGTATTTGGACCTAATCCTGTAACCTCCATTTGGCTGGATGGAAGGGTAGTCATTTGTGAATTTTCTGCCCACAGCTTAAACCCGCCCGTCATGTTTTCATACCGTACATTTAGCGGCTGACTGAAAAGGAAACTTTGATTAGGAAGCGTCAATGCAGTCCCTTGAATCATCATCGCATTTTCGATAGAGGTACCGTTCTTTGTGAATACCAGGGATTTTGCATCGGCCTTAGCATCCGTCGTTGTAAGCGTTCCTGTACTGCCCCCTCGAAAGCCAATCCAATCCGTTTTCCCGCCATCACGCGTTACAACCATCTTAGTACCTTCTGTATCTTTGGTAATTTGAGGTTTCACAACGAGTGAACGGCCATTTATATTCGGATAGAATAGCCCCAGAAAGTTTGCTTTTTCTGACGGTACTGTATTGCTAACATTCAGATTCGTACCCATTTCCACCTTAGAGGCAGGAGATAACACGGCTTGAAGGTTATCAGGCTGAAGCATGAACAATTGCATGCTGTCGGAACCTTGTGTGATGGTGTAGCCGCTGTTTGCATCGCCTGTCCAAGTACCCTTGTTATTAAAGAGAAACTGGTAGTTTCTTGCACCATTCGCTGAAAGCAAATCGTCGTATACAATGACATACTCGCCGTCGACGAGCATCACATTTCGATCCATACGACTCATGTCAACATATGATTTATGCAAGTCGCCCGTCGTGAAGCCATATCCCGGTGTTCCAAAAAATTCGCTGATTTTGGCGACATCTCTCATATCGGAGTACGGCTGAAAGAATGCGATATTCCCTTCCCCTCTCTGACCGGTTCCGTCGACCAACAGCGTATTAATATCTTTCGTCCATCTGTCAATCTTGTCATATGGTGGATACTCTCCCCAATGCTTATCACCAAAATCAATACTGAAATGACCGGCATCCGGGCGATCGTGTCCTACGTTAATATAAGTTCCATTAGGGCTGATGTGATCACGCCATTCATTTAATTTGTGACCTCCTGGTGGCCCGCTCTTCAAAGTAACACTCAGATCGTCCGTTCCCCAACCACTCCGGAAATTCGCCATTTCCAGATCAGGGAAATAGGCCCAATGATTCTGCGGCGTTGTATCAGGAACGAGCGTGTCATCGTAATACAGGAAGTCCCATACATGCCAGGAGTAAGAATTCGGATCGACAGCATAGGCAGCCAGAGCCATTGCCTGCAGCTTGGCATCTTGATATTTGGAAGCGAGCTTGAATAGGAAGTTATTAAAATATCCTCGGGCATTATAGTCATCTGCATAGCGAGCAAGTGTCGTATATCCTGGGCCGTATAAGTATGTCTTAAACAGGCCCATATTGTGTACAGATGCGGTCCACAGAGAGGAGTTATTTGTAACGGACGCATAGGACGCAATCGCACGAACGACATGTTCATCCCCATAAGACATATAATGCGGACTTTCGTGCTGGGAACCATCAGGCGCAATCTGAGCAACAAGTGTTTGCAGCTCCTGCTCTGCAAAACTATACATGGTTGCAACTTCCGAATCTCCGATATCTCCCAAGATAGCGCTTGTGCCAACCAAAAGACCTTCGATACGGAAATGGCGATGATTGTTTTGATAATCACTTTTCCAGTAGGCCAGCGTGCCTGATAAATGATTGAAAAACTCGTCGTACAGCTTCTTCGACTGCTGCTTCAGCTTCGCCGCAATCTGCGAGCGTTCAGCTTCACTGAAGGCATCGTAAGCCCAGTCATAGGCATACCCTATGCCAATTAAGCCGGTAGCATTAGCTGCTGAACCACCATAATCGGTGTTTTCATCGCCCCACTGCGGCCGGTTAATCAAATCGAGCACATAGGTGCGGAGCTTGGTTTTATAGGCTTCGTTTTGAGTTACTTTATAAGCCATCGCTAACGTCGGTAACCGAAAAGACACATTCTCCCAGTTGTTATCGTTGCCAACAGCCGATGAAAACCAATTTATCGTATCAGGCGCGTTGTTCGCTTGGGTCAGCATAGCGCTATAGAACCCTTGATATCCAGAAGCCGTTGTTCTACGCTGAAGCTCAGCGGACATGCCCGGATTTACAATCAACCTTGGGTGAACGCCAATCAAGTCTGAGCGGAATGAGGTATTATTCGTGAAAGGTGCTGTCGTAATTGTCCCAGCACTGCTAGGGACTGAATAGTTGCCAGACGCATCAAAAGCTTTTACCGTATAGCTATAGAAGTTGCCTGGTACTACTTGATTATCTATGAAAGTAAGCGACGAATTGACCGCAATCACAGTGCCGTTGCGCAGAAGTTCATATCCCGCAACGACGTCGTTGTCCGTTGAACTGTTCCAAGACACCGTTACCTGTCCTGCAACTGTCTCTGTTGCCGTAACGCCTGTTGGCACACTCGGTGCAGTCGTATCCGTCGACAATGCAGCTGCTTGGATCGTTACATCATCGAAGCTTACAGCTCCATACGCGGTAATGAGTCCCATTGGCCCAACAGTAAACGTCGTATCGATAGCCGACAACTGTTCATTTCCGTTGACCAGCAGACCTAATCGAGAATGATCCGTTACTGCTTGGAGTGTATACCAAGTGCCGCTAGTGAGTGTAAATGGCATACTGGCTAATACGGTTATGGTGCCTCCAACTTTCTTTTTAATGTTCAAAACACCCAAATCGTATGTGAAGAGATAGTAGTTGTTCGTGTCCTTGTATCGAGTCATCAAGCCAACCGTCTGAAAACTTGTTGAGCCCCAGTTATCGACTTTAAACTTCGTTTCTGCCGTATAGTTATCCCATGTACCGGATCCATGTAGTGAACGGGCAATCGAATCGCTCTCTGACGTTCGCAATGCTTTCGTTCCGTCGTTGATTACGCTCCAGTTGCCGTTAACAACCGTCCAATAATGAGAATCACCTTGCTCAAAATTGTCGGTAAAAGGTAAGCCTACGGTATTCGCTGATGCGGTTGTCACCGTTGTGACCGATGCAGCCGCGCTAAAGGCGGAGTAGTTATTCGAAGCGTCAATCGTCCTCACGGTATATTGATAAGTCGTACCTTGAGCCACTTGTGTGTCTGCAAAATAACGATTGGATGTATTCCCCAGCAGGATGCCATCACGATATACACCGTAGCCAGCCACTGCATCATTGTCAGTTGCGGCATTCCAGTCTATATCGACACGGCCAAATGCTGTCTCCCGGGCTGCCACACCTGTCGAAACACTGGGAACTGTCACATCCGCGGAAGCTGGTGTCGCCTCTATAGAGATATTATCAAAGCTGACATTCCCGAATGCAGTGATTAGCGCAGCAGGCCCTGCGGAGAAGGTCAAATCCACTGTGGACAGCACTTCGACTCCATCCATGATCAATTTAAGGCGAGAATGATCACTCACAGCCTCAATGGTATGCCATGAGCCAATAGGAAGGGGAAAAGGTGTGCTTGCCAGTACGCTGATGACACCACCCACCTTTTTCTTGATATTCAGAACGCCTAGGTCATACGTAAACAAATAGTAATTATTTGTATCGATATACCTGGTCAATAAACCGACCGTTTGAAATTGGGTCGAGCCCCAACTGTTAATCTTGAAGTCAGCTGAAGCTGAATAATTATCCCATGTGGGAGCCCCGTATACACTTCTTGCAATGGAATCAGTCGCTACAGTCTGATAAACCTTAGAGCCATCATTCGTGATTGCCCATGTGCCATCCACAACAGACCAATCTGCGACAATTCCGCTTTCAAAGTTTTCACTGTAGGGCAGTGCAGCTTCCGCGTGAACTTTCTCAGACGTTAGGCCTGGAAAAACAGGAACTAATGTGAACAGTAATAACGCAATCAGAATTCGGGAAACGCTTGTTTTGCTAGATCTCCATTTTCCTATCAAATGCAACACTTCCTTTCACTCTTAAAAAGTTTGAACCATGCCATTCTATTACTTTACCAATAGAAATAATGGGTTTTCTTGATGATCACCCCCTTATAGAGTACTGCCAATTGACGGTACTTAAGTGTAATTTTTCGTATTCAATTTTTCGTATTCACTACCCTTTCACTGAACCTATCAGCATGCCTTTGACGAAATACTTTTGCAAATAGGGATAGACGAGCAGAATTGGCACCATACTGACGACAACGGCCGCCATCTTGATGCTTTCCGGCGACGATGCCATATCACTTAATCCAGGCTGATTCGCAAGTGATTCCTCTTTAAGCATCCCATTTAGCACGACCTGCAAGACTCGTTTTTGCTGATCATGAATGTAGATGATGCCTGGCAGATATTCGTTCCACCTTGCTACCGCGTAAATCAAGCCAATCGTAGCGTTAACGGCGCCCGACAAAGGCAATATGATGCGCAATAGAATGAACAAATCATTAGCGCCGTCCATTTTTGCCGATTCGATCAATTCAGTTGGAATTCCCTTATAGAACTTAATCATAATTAGCATGTTGTAAACACTAACGGCTGACGGCAACATTAACGCCCACAGTGTGTCAACCAAATGCAATTGCTTGATGACGAGGTAGGTAGGAATCAAGCCGCCATTAAACAACATTGTAAAAAAAATAATTGAAAAGATAGGACTGCGCCAACGCAAACTGCTTTTAGCTAGCGGGTATGCACATCCGATTGTAAGCACCATACTTATGAGTGTTCCGAAAATCGTGACGATCAGCGTATTTCTAAAGCCAACATACAGGAACTTCTGGGAAAGCACGTATTTGTATGTCGATAATGAAAAATGCTCGGGATACAGATTCAATTTGTTGACAGAGGCATGTGTCGGATCACTTAAAGAAAACATCAACACATACCAGAAAGGATAAAACATAATCAGGCCAAGAAGTACAAACCCGGTATTGAGGACAAGCGGGTAAAGACGAAGATTACGATGCCTTTTCATCTAGCTCAACCCCTCTTCCCCGAATAACTTGCTCACCCATTGCGCTGCAAGTACGAGAATTAGCGCGATAACAGAATTAAACACGCCGACTGCAGTAGCAAAGCTGTAGTTCCCTTGCTGCAGACCGTATTTAAAAACAAATGTGTCCAAAACTTCGCTGACTTCTGCTACAGCAGAGTTCTGCATGACTAATATTTGCTCAAATCCGGCTCCCATCAAGAACCCGATACGCAAAATAAGAAGCAAAATAATGACATTTCGTATAGATGGAAGCGTAATGTGCCACGTTTGCTTCCATTTACCCGCTCCATCCATGATAGCCGCCTCATAAAGCGAGGGATCCACCTGTGTCAACGCCGCCAAATAGATAATCGTGCCCCAGCCAAGATCCTTCCAAATATCAGAGGCAACAAGTATGCTTCGAAACAGATTCTGGTCAATAAGCAAATTGCGCGGTTCTTGGCCAAACCATTCATAAACGAGTGCAACAACGCCATTGTTCGGAGATAAAATGGCCAAAATAAATCCTGAAATGACAACCCACGAAATAAAATGAGGCAAATATAAAATCGTTTGGATCGCCCGCTTAAAGAAACGGTTGCCTAGCTCATTCAGCAATAGTGCAACGATGATCGGTGCTGGGAAACCGAATATAATTTTATATACACTGATTAGAATTGTATTACGGAAGATCTTCCAAAAATCCGAGTACTGAAAGACATCTTGGAAATTTTTCCATCCAACCCAATCGCTTTGCCATATCCCTTGAAAAATATCATAATCTTTAAAGGCAATTACGATGCCATAAAGAGGAGCATATTTAAAAATAAGGAAATACAATAACCCTGGCAACAGCATCAGATACAAATATTTATCGTTTCGCAAATCGTGAAAAACTGTTTTATTCTTCCATATGATTTTTTTTCTCTCAGTTGTTTGCGTTGTTTCCATGATGCACCCCTCTCCGCTGTCCGGTCTGGCGAAGAGCGGAATTCACACAATCATCCGCTCTTTCCAGTATTCCGTAACAACTCGTCTATTTTTTTGTTTTTGCCAGGTAAGCGTCATTCATAGCTTTGGTGTAGTCGGTGCCACCACGTTTGTAAAACTCCGTTACAAAGTCTTTGAATAAGTCGTCGATGGGACCCTCATTCAATATCATTTTAGTAAACTGTTGGGAAGTAAATTGGCCTAGCTCTGTTGCTTTCGAGTTGTCATCGATCACCAAGCCATCGGCTGGGTTTCGGTACCCGATCGTATGAGCGAATTTATATAACTCTTGGAAACGCTGTGAGGTGTGATTATACATGAAATTGAATGCAAGTTTTAACTGTCCAATGCCAGCTGCTTTGATTTCCTCGTCCTTGATCAGCTGTTTCACAATATTGTTATCCAATGTGTAATCTTTCCCTTTTTCCCCATAATTCTCATACATATTTCCTTCATCTGATGCCAAGAAATCAAGTACTCGAATTGCTGCATCAATGTTTTTAGAATCCTTGGTAATCGCCGTTTTGAGCCAACCACGTTGAGTAAGCATACGGTAGCCAATGCCATTTTGTTTTGGCCCTTTGAGAATTCCGCCTTCAACGAATTCAGCATTGGGATTGTTTTGTTTAAGCGGTGTATAGTAATTGTTAATATTTGAAGTATCCATTAAAAAATATCGATAGACTGGCGCGCCGACAGTACCTTTTATCACTTTGTCCTTAAACCTGGCGGCATTGTCAGTGATGAATTCAGGATCAATCATTTTTTCCTTATACATTTTATTTAGAAATTTGAGTGCATCCAGTGCTCCAGGTGCTACAGCACCAGGCACAAGCTTCCCGTCTTGAAGAATCCAGTTCCCTGGCAATGTTCCAAAAGCACTAAAGACCATATCCATGGACGATAAATCAACATTGCCGCCGGCCGTATATGCGCTAAGTGCATACGTATCCTTTTTACCATTTCCATCCGGATCTTTGTTCGTGAACGCATCGGCTACAGCGTAATACTCATCCAATGTTGTTGGCACCTTCAGTCCAACTTTATCCAGCCAGTCCTTGCGGTAGATCGGAATATTGTCAATCGCGCTGCCGCGAATCGGAATCGTATACACATTGTTATCGTTATGCTTCATAATGTCCCATAGGCCGCCATCGCCAAATTTTTTAAGATTGGGCGCTTTATCGAAATAGGTATTAAGGGGAAGCAACACATTTGATTTTGTCAGCTTCATCTCTAGCGTATCCGTACTCAACTGGATGATATCCGGTTTGTCGCCAGAAGCCAGCATAACTTGCAGCTTATTCTCAAGATCCCCGCTAGGAATTACGGTGATGTCCAATTTTGTGTTGGTCTTCTCTTCAATATAATGAGTCGTTTTGTTGTCTAAAGTGACACCCGGATAAGTCTCGAGAACTGCCAATTTTAGTGTTGCAGTCGGCTGCTTTGTTGCCGCAGCTGTTGAAGTGGATGCAGCTGATGGTGAAGAAGAAGTGTCGTTATTGGATGAGCAGCCCGTGATCATAGCCAAGGTTAGAACCGATGCAACTGTCATGCTCTGTGCTTTCTTTTTGGACATTTAAATAACCTCCCATTTTTTATTAAACTATTGAATGTGCTGGCGCATGTACGACATATACGCAGGTAGTGCAATATCAGGTTCCTCAATGTCAGGATGCCACTTTTTTTCCCATTCAAACGAAAGCCATCCCATGTATTCGCTTTCAGAAAGGAGTTTTATAATATCTGGTAGAGGCAAATCTCCTTTACCGACAAGAACTGGTGTGATGTCTTTACCTTCCCCCCGTGCATCCTTCAGATGGATATGCCGGATATAAGGCCGTAGTTGACGCCACGTTTCAGACGGTGGTTCTTGGACACCATACTTTATCGTGTGATGAACGTCCCAAATGATCCCTATCGCCGGCGACGATGTTTGCCGAAGGACATCAAGGATCCGCTGGGATGACGAGAAATCCCCGTGTGTCTCTAGAAGCACACTGATCCCTTTGTTTTCGGCGTAAAGCCCTAGCATCTGTAAGCCTCGGGCAACTTGGCGAACGATATCGGATTCTTTTTGGTCGCTCGGAATTAAGTCGCCAAAAACGCGGATATAAGGAGCGCCCATTTTAACAGCCAAGTCAATCGTCTCCACACCCTCTTCAATGGCCGCAGCGAACTTGCTATCATCATGGAATACACACGAAGTATCAAGACAAATGATCTTGATTCCTTGCGCTGCAGCATAGGCGATGGAAGCCTCCAAACGGTCACTGTGCAATGCATCACATCGACTTAATCGCAGTTCCCCTGAAATACCTCGAAGTTCGACTCCGTCATAACCGTAACGAACCGCTTCGTCGATGATTTGCTCCCAGGACCATGCTGGACATCCAAGCGTTGTGAACGATAGCTTCATTATATACGTCTCCCAGATCTTGTTTATTGTTTCCTGCTGTTCATACAAGATTCGGCTTAATTATGTGCTTCGCAGATATCGATCCCGATCGAACTTAAACAGCAGCGGCTTGCCTTCTCGAAAGCGTTGTAAATTATCCAAGCATATCCGTTCGTATCTTTGTAACTTTGGCATATTCCAAGTTGCATAGAAGAGATCATGTGCCGTAAATAGTACATTTGGCCACATACGTGCCGGATGGTCCTCTGCGAGCCTATCATTATCTGCGATGACATCGAGCCCAGCGCGTAATCTCCCTGCTTGCAGTTCAGCGAATAGTGCATCTTGATCAATGATATCTCCGCGAGCCGTATTAATGACAATACTATAGTCCGCCAAATGCGACAATACTTCTGCGTTAACCGAATTCCGGGTTTCTTCCGTCAAACCAGCATGAATGACAAGCACGTCGCAATCAGCCGCAAGTTCCACTAGACTGTCGTAACGCTTACAGCCCTCTAGTGTTGTAGTTGAAGACAAATAGGGATCATAATAATGGATGTGGCATTCGAATGGGCGCAGAAAATCAACAAACTTTCTTCCAATTACCCCCATACCATAAATTCCGATTCTTAAGCCATACATCATGCCTACTCGACGGTCATTTCGATGCCAACCGCCTGATCGTACCGCTAACTGTTGTGGAAGCAATTCTTTTAATGAAGCCAGTAGGAGTGTAAATGCAGCTTCCGCTACATCCGCTGCAATGGCATCTCCCCAATTGGTTACGGGTATGCCTGCTTCAATAATTGAAAGTGGTATCCAACCTTTGATTCCTCCCGAAATGTTGCAGATGTAAGATAGCCGACCAGGATTCTGTGCGATCTGTTCGGGCACAGGACTTGACCCCCAAATCGTAAGAAGGACATCATGCTCCCGAATGTGCGATGCCATTTCTTCATCCGTCATCGTGCCATCGTTACGAATGACCGTTAGCTCCCCAAATTCCCGCAGCGCATCTAAGAACGGTCCCTCTGTTGGAAATCGGGAATCGGCTTCAGCGATGTGCAGCAGTTTCATTTCTTTATCCCCCCTGTATATTTTCTTCATAGCACAACCTTAAATTGAAAGGGCTTTCAGATGGCTACAACCCAAGTATATAGACCTTTTCAGGGCATCGTAAATGAACGAATCTAACGATCAATATGAAATACAAAGAATTTTCATGGTATTTTCCCCATATTTTTATCGAATTGCCCGATATCCCATTTCCTTTTCCCAAAATCACCTTCCAAAGAAATTTTCACAATTGAAAAGCTGCTCATGTTAACCAAAATAAATACTCCCTCCACCGAAATTCTTCAAGTAGAGGGAGCATTATCATCATCAATCACGTCAGAATGATCTTCCTGCGATACTCAAGAGGTGTCATTTTATATGCTTTCTTGAATAGACGGATAAAACTTTGCGTATTATTGTAACCTACCGCGAGGGCGACATCCTGGATCTTCGCATCTGAGCTCATAATCAACTTAACAGCCTCTTCCATACGAACTTGCGTTATATAATCCAAAATTGTCATCCCAGTTTCCGTTTTGAAAATTGAACTTAAATAGCCGGGACTTAAATATACATTCGTCGAAACATCCTTTAAAGATAAATCCAAGTGATAGTGCCTCTGGATAAATTCCATTGTTTTTCCTACGAGTTCCGTATGTTGTTTTTGCTTTAAATCTGCTGTCACATTCATACTTTGGCATATAAAGCGTATGAGTAGTTGCTCAAGTTCTGCAAGCGTATCTGCTGACTGCACACTATTCCAAATGCTCGGACCATCAATTCCTGCTTCTTCTAAGCGGCCCCCTACTTCTGCCAACGCGCCAATGATATTCGTACAAACTTGGAATATCGCGTATTTCACATATGCGATTGAGTAGGGCTGACTGGCAAGCATGCGAATTAAGTCACTTACCACTTCCATTGACTTTTCAAGGTTCTGAGACCGGATACTATCTAATAAAGTTTCTTCAAGATTCTTATCGTAAAATCTACCGTTCGACTCCATGACATCCACGGTTTCTTTAACAATCATTTCATTTTTACCAATAAAGAATTTACGGTTAAGAAGCTGCAGCGCTTCTTGATAGGCAAGAAATAGCTTATCCAGACTTTCAAAAACCGGGCTAATGGCCAAAGTAATTTCTACATCAGCTTCATTCAGCGTTTCCTTCAGTTCCCCAAATAACTCGTAGATATCATCTTTTTGTAGTTCTGTATTCAGAATGATAACAAGTCGACGTTCGCTCATCGATGAATGTAGGGTTGCCTGAAATCGCTCATCAAAGAATAGTTCGACTTTTTCAATTAAACTATCGGTCAATTCCCTATTTTCGAAATCGAAGACTCCGACTACAAATCGCGACATATCAAACGACTTACCAAGTAATTGTACAATCGCATGGAATTTTTCATCATCCCAAATTTTACCGCTCAACAATTCAAACACAGAGTGCTGCTTCATGAAAGGAAAAGCGAGTCCGAATTGAGACTGCAACGTATGATTTTCTTGAAATAAGGTATTCACCGCGCCATCGATAAGCGTGTATTCATCTCTTCCCTTGCCTACATTCATCCTTTTACGAATATCAGAAACAAGCCGTGCGAGCGGTCTGTACAAAAAGTAAGAAAATAAATATGCCATTACGAATGATAATAGTAACACGATCACTAACGAATAAATAAGAACATTCCTCAATAGCTTGGTTGAATCGACAACTTGCTCAAAGGGTTGTTCGTAAACAACGGACCATCCTAGAAAGTCTGAATGTGTTTTACTCAAAAAATATGTGGATTCATTTATTGTATGTTGTAGTGAGGAACCTTCCGCATTCCGGATCATTGTTAATTGTTTCTGTAACAGTTCCTGTTCGATCCCCGTATTGTTAACGATGATTTGGTTGTTATCGTTGAAGATTAGCAGGTCCATTTGTTTTGAATTCTCACTCGTTTGAAGACTGCTCAAAAAATCACGGTAGTCCATATTAATGACAATTTGCATCGCGGCATTACTGGATACATCCTTAAAAGTTCGAACAGTGCTAAGCAGATTCCTTTGGATCCCATTAAGCATAATCACTTTACGCGGCTGCAAAACCGTGAAAATCCCTCTTGAATCAATCCGTAATATATCTTGGTCATAGAAGTCATTCAAACTATATTTGGAATCGGTAATTACATAATCTTCTTCTTTATTTATTAGATAAATGGAAGTAATCATTTTGTTCGTACCTACGAGTTTGTTAAAATACTTGATTACTTCTACCATGGTTTGAGATCGGGTTGCATACGTCACATTTGGCTCGAACATTTTCCACACTTCATCACTTGCCATGATTTGGTTCATCACATTTTCAATTTCGGACATCTGCTGCTCGATAAACAATTTCTTTTCAAGCAAGAGAAAATTACTAGATTTATCTACCTGTCTAATAATATGTGTCGTACTGTTACGAATACCCAAATAGCCAATTGTGATAGCTGGAATACTAATGGCTACAATAAACATTACTAATATCTTGTAAAACCCTTTTTGTGTTTTAAACGGATTCATGTCGGCATCCCCTCCTATAAAAAATAAAGCGCATACATAAATTTGCGAACGATCATTGTTCGTGTGTAGGGCTATACTTTTAATACCCGATTCGCTAAAAGGGGGAGCACCATTTTTCCTATCCTATATTAATATACTTTATATATATAACGACGGTTCAACAATTGCAATGGTACATTTCAACGATCATATTGAAATACGATGGCACGAAACAATCAGACTAACCAATTTTGAAACGATTCTAAAGAATGATGGAATTTGACTGACAAACACAAAAAAAAAAAGAAGAAGGGTGTGAGGTTTCATAATAAATTATAAAACGGAGCCCACAAAGCCGCGGCGCTCCGTTTATTTTGTTTCATATAAAGTAGTAGGTATGGTTTTTAT
>NZ_RXHU01000093.1:893-15786 GCF_003955665.1 Paenibacillus whitsoniae | reverse complement strand
TAGCTCGACTCTTAGTAGGGATGGCTCGTAGTGATGTCGCTTACAAACCCGATAAAATCTTTGCATTAGCAGCTTAACTTAAACCTTTTCTCACGCAAGTTGGCGTATTCGCAGGAGACAAAGAAAGCACGGAGTATCGGGATACGTTAAACAAAAGGGCACCGACCCATTCCGTTAGAAAGACCGACCTCCACCCCTTAGATAGATGTGACGAAGGAATGAAAGGGCTGTTGACCCGTCGAGACATGGGAGTGAAAATCGCTAAGGGATCGTGGAGAATACGTGCAGTAATTGGAATGAACTGGGTGATTCAACTCCACCTCTATTCCCGCATGCCTTTTTAACGAAACACCCTAAATATATCTCGCTCCTTTTCATTCAGCATCGAAACCTAAAGGATGAAATCCTGCGAATAGACGAGCTTGCGTGAGGAAATTAAATCATACCGAGGGAGCTTAACGCCAAAGCCTGTCTAATACTTTATTTTCGTATGCAATTCAAACGGAAATTGGTTTTCCGAACTCGCCCCCGCAGAAGACACTTTTAAACGAGTAATGTGACTTCGTCGGGAATGTTACAAGGTTCTTGTCCTAATCGGGAATGTTATCAAGTTCTTGTCATTTCGTTTTGACAAGAACTTGATAACATACAACAAAAAAACCGCAATTTATGCGGTTTTTAATGTTACTATGTTCTTGTCACCCGACAGCAGCACAGCAGCAGCAGCAGCTCACGTACCTGGTGTTTCCGGATGAAGCTGACTTCGCGATCGGCGCGCCGGCGACGGCTGCCGGCCCGAGTGGCTGCAGCTCACGTACCTGGTGCTTCCGGACGAAGCCGGCTCCGCGGTCAGTGCGCCGGCGACGGCTGCTGGCCCGAGTGCATCTTACGCACCTGGTACTTCCGGATGAAGCCGACTTCGTGATCGGCGCGCCAGCGCCGGCTGCCCCCCCTTGTTAAGTTTATAAAACCGCTCATCATTGCCACCGAACAGCAGTGCGCGCTCAGTTTCTCCCAACTCCCGCGGTATAGCGTTCAACAGAATCTTCATCACTTGATCGTAATCTGCAGCTAACTGACAGACCGGCCAATCGCTACCGAACATGACCCGTTCCGGCCCGAACATCTCCAACACCGCATAAATATTCAACGAGTAGCGTTCACATGCCTGTTATGCCAAAGCCCTCATGCAGAAGTGCGCTTAAGGGCTTTGACATAAACAGAAAAAAATCCGGTTACATAGTTATACATGCGGAAGCTTTATCTTCAAGTTGGCATTTCTACGGAACCATAACTGGCGACCATTGCTGACGATCATTGCCTGCGTCAGTCCACATCTGCACTTTCCCTCCATTTGAAATGGATGAGGCATCGATCAAATAGTTAGCATTATTTCGCACAAAGATTTTATAATAGCCATTGCCCTGATTCACTAACCGGTAACTTTGCCTATCATTACCGAGATCATTCCATACTTGCATTTGTGTTCCTTTCGTGATGTTGGGACTGGAGGTGTCTATGACAAAGGCCGGATTGTTGCGGACTTGAATTTTATAGTACCCAGCACCAGCATCGATAAAGCGGTACTGCTGACGGTCATTTCCAACGTCTTGCCACATTTGTACCTTGGTTCCATTAACTGGCGACGCCGAGGTGTCTAGAACATAGCCCGGATTATTCTTGCTAACAAGTTTATACCACTGGTTTGGATCCACTCGTTTTACGAGGAATGCATCCACGATCATGTAAGTGCCTGAAGTTTTGACACCCTTAATAGTATGATTTCCTGGTGTCAGGCCGCTTACTGAATAGATGAAGGCTTGACTTACCCGTGACGCACTGTTTGCGTTTGCTGTGCCATTAAAAACACCGTCGACATAAATATCCATATTGCCTTCATCGCTGTTCGTCATCGTCACGATGTCGGCGCCGGTGCCATAGAAGCTAAACGTAAAGCTGTCCCCATTGGCTTTTGTAACATGCTCGTCCCCTTTATAGGTCGTGCCTGCACTCTGTGTATACCACCCGCTACCCGTATACGCAACCTCTGCGTCCGAGTCATTGTATAGATTACCGTCGCGAATGGCATGCGCTAGCTTGGCTGCATCCGTGAAGTATATGATGTCTGTAGCCGATTGATCAAGATTCGTCCACATTCGCATGTCGTAAGCCATTGATTGCTGTGTACTGATGGCATTCTCGCCGAATTGGATAAACTGAATCCGCGCCAAATCTGTAGCGATTGGTGTTTTATCGCCTGTTCGAATTCCCCAATCATATTTATCGACTTTGAAATTACCGAATGCATATTCACCTGCAAATGGTCCATCTGTATACTTTCCGTCTTGAATCGAATACTGACTCAGTAGAGACCCTGAATTATTTTCCCCAAAGAAGAAGTCCTCGTAATCCGTCAGTCGTGGTCCGCCGCCGTTATGAAAGGAGCTGTTAAAAGAAACCATCCGGTCGGGATTACCGGCACGCACTGCTGAAGACACTTTATCGTAAGGCGCAGGATAGTAGATGGAACCGTCGTCGAACATCCACCCATCTAACTTCGTACCGTAACGGTTACCAATCTCGGTGACAATGTTCATCCACTTGTCCATAGCCGTTTCCTTGCGGGCATAATAGCCTTTCGAGGATACGGTCCAGAAATTGTTCCACCAATTAAGATTTGGATTGTTGTCATGTCCCGAATGATAGTAAAAAACAACCCTAAGCCCACGAGCCTTGAACGCATCCAGCATGTGCATCAGATAGTCTTGACCGCCATAATTCGTGGTGGTTCGGCCAGCCCACACATTGTCAATTGAAGTAATCGGGGCGGCGACGTAATATTGTGTCCATGTGATCGACCACACGACAAAATCGGCCCCCATCCCCTTAATGCGGTCTGCAAGCGCATTCCAATCAGTTTCAGAGTTGTTGAAATACGGGTCCCCCGGCACACCGGCATAGCTTCCTGGCCAAGCGGGCTGCGTCCCATTCGGGTACGCGCCCCATTGACCCCATTGGTACATGACGCCTACTGGGCTGTCTTTCATCCAGGTTGCCTTCGATCGGGAATTTTGAATATTAGTCTGAATTGTAGCTGCCGCCGATGCCGGTGACAGTTCTAGAGACTTCAGCATCATATCGAATGTGCCTGATGTCGCTGTGAGCGTCACTGTAGAACTGCCAAGCGGAAAGGCGAGTTGCCCAAGTCGGATTTTGTTCCAGCCGGAGGTAGTGAACGTATAAGTCAATACGTTGGAACCGGCGATCAACTGGATCGTCGCACCACTGCTTGCATTGATTAAGGCATCGATATAAAAACTGTCCGCAGCTGTTGTCTTTACATTCCAAGAAAAGGATTGGGAAGTTGAATTCCATCCTCTTACACTATCCCCCATGTAAGGATTCTTGCTAGACAGATAGGTGACGGAAAGACCGCTACCGTTCAACGTTGCTTGGTCCGCCCGAAGATAGGAAATATCATTCTCAAATAGGTCAACCCATCCCTTAGATCCGTCCATGGCTGTATAAAAGGACGTGAGGTCATCCAGTTGCGACGCATATGCTGGCGTAGGTGGTGCGAACGCAAAGCCCGACAACGCGGTCAACACGCACAATAAGGCAAGCAGCAAAGGTTTCATTTTCAACATTCAAATTAGCCTCCCATATTAATAAATTTTGGCAACGAATGAGAATAGCAATGACCCTACATCTTAATCCCCCCCTTCACGGTACACGTTTTATACTTACACTTATGTAAGTTTTTTTAAATCATTAGGAAAATCATGAAGCAAGCCCACTCCTATCAGATCGACGTTGGTGATGCCAAGGCTATAAGCAGGAGAATTGGGTTGTAATGTAAAATCTCCTTGATCCGGATTCGTAAAAAGCGGGTCAGCGAAGAGCGAATGTTGGTCCCAACCAATCGCTTGCCATTCTTCTAAAGTGTAATGTTCGGTACGACTACCAAGCGGGCGGAAGTGAACGGTTGCTTTGAATTGACCGAGATCGTTGTAAAATAAATTATAATCTAGCTCCTCTACCCAGCGACCATCTGGCGGGGGACCGATGAACTCATATAACTTGCCTTTAGATTCGCCCTTTTCAAAGTTAATGTCGACTTCAGGGTTATCTGCGAGCGTATGGGCCACGATGATGTTTCGCAGGAAGCGGTCGTGGTTGTGCTCATATCCGATGTGAATACCCGGTGGATTTGCACAATGGTAAAAAATATTGTTCTCCACGAGTCGATAGTCGCCCTCGCGTAATTTGATACTTATACCGATACATAAATTCTGATAGATGTGATAATTGGATGACCCGTCATCCAGGTCAATGCCCCATCCCTTATAATCAACAAAACGGTTGTGACGAATGATGACCGGGTGACGAGCGTCCTTCTTTACATCGCCTGCACAGTGTGAAGCAGGACCATGAGATTGTTCCAGGCACCAAAAGCGATCCCTGCCCCATGAATTAAATGGTCCATGGTCACCTGTTTCCTGCACAGTATCATGGATATCATTCCATTCAATAATATGCCCCCCCCATGTACCATCGTTGATACAAATTGCTGCGCGTGGCAGATGGTGAATATGATTGTGAGAAATAACATGATCTCTGCCAACAGAAATAAATACGCCGGCTGTTTGTTTTCCGAATACCCCAATGTTGTAGATTTCATTGTTGCTGATCGTTATTGCGGCTGGGTAGGCAAGTTGGCTACCCATTGTCAGATGCTTGGAGCCAACCAAGCAAAATGCACTTTCTCCTGCTTCTTCCACCAGGTTTCCATAAAACCTGTGGTTCCGGTTATAGTTGTTTACAAACACTGCATTGCCGCCAACAGCATCAAAATGGCAATATTCTATTTCGCATCGTTCGGCTCCCTCCATGAATATGGCCCCGCCCCGATGAATTGACCAATCCCCGAGTGAGGGTGCTTCGTAGGTTTCCAAGTAGGTACCTTCCGTACGAGCGAATCGGAATCCGGAAAGCACAATATCATGTACAGGGGAATGCTGGCTACCACGGAAAATAACAAGCCGTTGAAGGAGAGCAGCTTCGATTACAGCATGAGAAAGATCCACTTCAGCCCCGGGGTAGTAGTATAGCAGTCCCTCTCGGAAATCCGCATACCATTCGCCTGGAGAGTCCAACTCCTCGAATACATTTTCAATAAAGAATCGGGATCGTTCATCAATGCCCGTCGCGTCCTCGCCTTGCATAACATCGTTGATCTGGAAGCCGCCGTGGCCGAGTCGGATCAGGTGATTCTCCCAGTCGATGTCCTTGATTTCCCACTGTAAGTTGCCCCAATAGTTTTTACCGAAAATGTGAAGCACCGCTTCCTCCGGACGGCTCCAGCGCTTGTCCGTAAACTGCTGCGGGTCGAAACGCAACTCACGGTGCGGCCAAGTAGACTGGTTGCCCGTTGGATGCGTGTATCCTGTAACACCCGGCACGGAAGGGTCAAAATTGGGATATCGAGCCCGAATCTGTCGCTTGCCGTCAACGAATAGCTGCGTGAAGCTCGACGTTTTGCAACACTCGGGCAAGTCCGCTACGAGGATGTTTTCGCGATAAGGTCTCCACACCGGGGAGAAGCGACGCCCGCCACTGATCACTGGCCTTTCCCCCGGATAAGAGCGGTATACCACTGCATTTCCCTGCTCTCCCGAATCCTCTTCGCAGAAGACGATCGGCTCCGAGAGTTCATATACACCACCTCGAACGATTACCGTGTAGCTCTCGCTCTGATTCGCTTTTGAACGCCGATACTCGCGGATGGCGAGTTTCGCGCGTTCGAAAGTGGCGAATGGTTGTTCAATCGTCCCAGGGTTGCTATCCTTGCCAAAAGGCGAGATATAGAATTCCATACTGCTTCTCCCTTCTTTAATCTTTTACCGCACCGGACGTCATGCCGTTGGTTATATATCGCTGAGCCGCCAGAAAGATAAGCAAGGCAGGCAGACCGAGCAGAACCAGTGCAGCGTAGAACCTACCTTGGTCTGCTGGATTAAATCCGAAATTGCTTTTGAAGGCGCTAATCGCGATAGTCGCGGTGGCCCATTTATTATCTGTAACGAACATCATCGGCAATAAGTAATCTTGGAACGACCACATGATGCATAGCACACCCAAATTAATCAAAGCCGGACGCGCCAATGGAAAATAAACGTGAAGAAAAATTTGAAGCGACGTTGCACCATCCATATAAGCCGATTCCATCACCTCATTCGGAAGGTTATCGAAGTAGTTACGCAGCATCAGAACAGCAAACGGCAATGTCAGAACAACCTCGGAAAAGATGACGGCGGCGAGTGTATTATACAGATGAATGGATTTCAGTATATAGAAAAACGGCACCAATACAACGACGCCGGGTATTGAGAGACACATGAGCACAAAAGAATAAATCCATCTTTGCCCGAAAAAATCCAGTTTAGAGAATGCAAACGCAGCGAGCGATGCGATGATCAGGATTAGAAGTGTATCTCCTGCCGCTACTAGAACGGAGTTCAGGAATGGCCGATAAATCCTGATTCCACCAATCTCATGCGTGAATAGATAGGTGTAATTGGAAAATCCATTGACGGCTAGTGAATTTTTAAGAGCAATTATAATCGGAAACAGCCATAGCAACGCAACAACGTACACGAAGATCTGAATGTACAGCCGTTCAAGCCGGTTCGTCAGGAAGGTGTTCATGTGGCTTTCCCCTTTCGCGATTGACTCGGAGCATACATTCGTAACTGGAATAAAGAAATCACCAGCGCTACCAGTAGAAGAATCACCGAACCCGCAGATACAAACCCGATATTCGAACCGGCCGAGTGAATGAAATTATACAAATAGACGCTTGATATTTGTGTACTGTCTCCGGGACCGCCACCTGTCATCAGATAGATGCGTTCGAACTCCCGGAAGCTCTGCAGAAGCGTCGAAATGATAATGGTCTTGTGCGCATTCTTGAGCAACGGGAAAATAATGAACCCAAGCATCCGCGTCATTCCCGCCCCCTCCAACACTGCCGCTTCAAGCACACTGGGATTGATTGTAGTTATATCTGCGCTGTAATACATCATCGGTATTCCGATAAGATAAATCCCAATCCCCATGACCGACACATAAGCCCAGTTAGGATCGCCAAGCCATTGCTGCGCGAGGAACCCCATCCCGATCGATTCCAGAAATTGATTCAGAGCGCCAAAGCGATATTCGAGCATGCCCGAGAACACGGTTGCGATCAAGGCCATTGGCATAATGGTTGGAATGAAAAACAACGCATGTAAGGCGCGAGATCCCGGGAATTTCAACCAAAGGAAGACAGAGATCAAAAAGCCCAACGTCATACTGATCACAATGGTGGCTGCAGAGAACACAATGTTGTTCCAAATCGACTTAAAAAACTTCACATCTGTCAGTACTTGACGGTAATTATCGAGTCCGACGTACTTCGAGTGCAGAAACGAGATATCCCCATACTCAAAGCCGGTTTTCAATAAAAAAATCAAACTATACAAGAGAAAAACAGCAAATACAAGCAGAAGCGGAAGGATAAACATATAAGCTGTTACTTGCTTTTTCCATTCCAACCCCATACATCTCACCATCCATCCGACGCAATTTCATTATCTCTGAGGAAGATCTGCGGAGCCCTGACATAAGGGTCCGCAGCATAACAAATTCTAAGTTCATTTAGTTCGGATACTTTCCAGTATCGAATTCTTTTTGGAGTGCTTTCGCCTCTGTTGCGGGATCAATTCCGTTGAGAATATACCTTTGGATCTCATTTCCTGTAACATCGGAAAATTTCGAGTTGTTGTTACGATCCGCCGTCGAATTGGCAACCAGACTCACTAACGTTTGATAAGACTCTTTGGCCGTCGGCGATGTTAGCAACGACTGATCAATTTTGGCATCGACTTTGTTGCTTGTGAAGAGAAACTGGTTGTTCAACGCATCATTGCCTTCGCCTGTCGTCAAATATTGAATCAATTGTGCGGCTTCTTTCGGATGTTTGGATGTCTTCACAATGCCAAGACCCATATCGATGAAGGAGCGGATCGACGGCTTACCGTTCGGCTCGATGGATGGAATCGGGGCAATCCCGACATCATTTATGTTGATCTTATTGTCTTGCCGGACCTTCTCCGAAATCATGTTGGCTTCCCAAGTCCCTTGAATGAACAAGGCCGCTTTACCGGTTGTAAACAATGTCTTGGAGCGGTCGTAGTCGAGATCGAAGATGTCCTTCTTGCTGAAGATTCCATCATCGAACAGTTTCTTGAAGCTAGCCAATGCCTGTGTATATTCAGGACTGTCAAGCTTACCGCCCGAGTTATAGTGGAATTTATTGTAAATACTAGATTGCTGGCCAGCGATAGTCCAGACGATCTCATCGAGCGTCCAACCGTCTTTAGCGTTGACTGCGACAGGCAGAATATCCAGTTTCTTGTCTTTGATCGACTTGGCGATGTTTTTAAGGTCATCGTACGTTTTTGGTGCAGACACGCCCAGTTGATCAAGAATGTCTTTGTTGTAATACATCACCATGGACCCGACTGATCCCATGGAAAGAAATTTAATTCCGCTGCTCGTTTGGCTTTGCAGTTGTTTTATACTGTTTGGAGTAAATTTGCTCTGCCAATCGGCACCGATCGTCGACTTCATGAGATCGTCCAGAGGCAACAGGTAGCTCTCTATTTGTTTTGGCATGCCGCCAGTCTGTACCCCGACAATATCGAGATCTTCGCCCGTGGTCAAAGCTAGAGGCATCTTGGTTTGGTAAGGGGAGCTGCTATTACCGCCAACGATGCTTAGTTCGACTTTGATGTTTGGATGACTGGCTTCGAATTTTTCAATAACAGGCTTGTATACCTCTGCGGACGGCGACCACGTCCAATACTTTAATGTCACCTTGTCAGCATTGCCTGCTGAGACATTCGACGCAGCAGGCGACGAAGAGGGCTTATCCTGATTGCCGCTGCCGCTGCATGCCGATAAGAACGCGCTTAGCAGAAGCATAACGGATGCTCCGGTTAACCAAGATTTGTGTTGCTCCATGTGTTAATTCCTCCCTTATTCTATAAAAAGTATGTCTGGTCTACATCTTTATAATAATCCGAATGAAAGCGCTACAATAAGGACACAAAGCAGATCCTTTCATGGACATTTTACAGAACTTCAACATAGGTGAAAAAATGATAATGCAGCCCGCCTTCTCATAAGGACGAACTGCATTTTAAGTACGTTAAAAGCCTGGGAGCTGCTGAGCTTTGGCGGCGGCGATTCGAATATCGTCCATTGCTTTAATGGCTTGAACCGATGTCAGTTCTCCTGCAAGCACTCGCAGGAGAATTCGGCCCATCTCAACTTGATCGTAGCCGATGATAAACGGCGTGATTGAAGCATTCGTGTTGGCATCGATATAATCTTGGTCTGTCGCATACGGATGAGTAGGATGATTGCTATTGACTATGTTGAATGTCGTCTCGGAGGACACATCACTGAAAGCTTCGTTCAAGTTTTCCGTTTGGGCCAAGTAGCGAATCATCTCCATAGATTCTTGAACATGCCTGCCGTTCTTGTTCACCATCATCATGGCAACATTGGGTCCTTCGTATCCGAAGAACCCAGAATTGCCGAAGAAAAAAGGAAGTATTCCGAATTTTTGCGCCGTACCGGGGAAATGCGGCTCCACGTCGGAATAAAGATATACATCCCATCCAAAGGCCATGGCATATTTACCATTTGCAAGAGCAGAAGCTTGCCCATCCCAATTATTATTCAAATAATTCGTTCCGAAATATCCTTTCAAAGCCATGTTCTTGTAATCATCAATTAATTCACGAAATTCGGGAATATCGGCGAACTTGATCCGGTTGGCATTCAAGTCTTCGACTAAATGGGGGTAAGCCTTGACAAGCTGATCTAGACCATACTGGGGGAATAAAGGCCATAAATCTTTAGCTGCTAAGTATATGGGTGTAATCCCCTGCGCAATCAAACGTTCGCAGGCGGCATCGAATTGGGTGCGGCTTGTCGGTTTCCGTATTTGCAGTTTGTCGAACAGCTCTTCGTTATACAAAATGCCGCTGACTGAAGATTCCCATAACGGCAGTCCATAGATTTTCCCGTTATACAATAGTTGCGGTAGAATACTTCTCTTGATATCTTTAACCCACTGCTCTCCCGTCATATCAACAAAGTTTTTCTCCGGATGAAGGTCATTTAGCCCAACTCCCCCAAAGTACATGACAATATCACTGATTTCCCCCATCGCAACCCGTTTTCTAATCACGGTCGTTGCCGTATCGATCGGTGCTGCTTGGATATCAAGCTTATTGCCCTTCGCCTGCTCGTATAACTGCCACGCACGTTTTATGTACGGCTTTCCGATCCAGTCCATGTTGGCCATTAAGGTCAAGGTAGTTACTCGATCAGGTTCATTCTCATTCCTGCTTGAATCCATCGGGGAACAACTTGCCGTTAATAGCATCGTCATCGTCAGTACCGCCACCCCCCTTAGGGCAAACGTTCCTTTCATCGCTCAAGCTCCTCCCCCCGCGAAATCATCTCCCTATACTCTTTAGGGCTGAAACCAATCTCATTCTTAAACACCCGGCTGAAGTACAAGGGGTCATCATACCCAACCAATTCAGCAACCGTTTTGAGAGGCAAATGGGGCTGCTCGACAATGAGCGATTTGGCTTTCAGGATACGAACCTTCATCAAGTACTTGCTTGGTGGTATTCCCATGATCTCGCTGAAAACGTTAGAAATGTAATTTTTATTGTAGCCGAACAGACTATGATACATTTCGTTCGAAATCGGCTCCATATAATGAGTATTCAAATAATGTTCGATCGTGTGGACAAGATCTTTGGCTGAAGCTGCCTGCTGACTCCTAACTCTTCTTTCGAAGAAGGGTTTCATATAGTTGCCGAATTCCTCCACAACCTGCGGCAGGCAGGTACAAGAAGCCACAACCTCGTTGGCATCAAATTCGATGCGCGTAGTATACCAAATCTGTTCATACTTTGAAATCATCGTTTGAAGGATCATCTCGAGTAGCTCTTGCGTATAATCCCGATTCAACCATTCCTTGCTCCATAACTCCAAGGCCTTCATGAAAACGTCAAACTTCTCTTCCTGAACAATCAGCTTGCACCGGTTAATGATATCCTCATCCATTGCGTTTCCTGCATCCTGTTGCAAACGAGTCGTTGGATATACACCTGACCGATGAAGACGGGTTTGCAACGTCACCACTCTTCGCAGCTGATCCGCCGCATCCCTTAACAATTCCGGGCGCTCAACGCTGTCCCCTACAAACACGTGAAACGGAATCGCGCTCCTCTCTTGCAGACGGCGAAGCAACTCTTCGGCGAAGGCATCCGGGTGGACAATTTCTCCGGCAAAATTGCTCGCCATCACGATGATCTTCTCGTTAAGCTGCAGACCATCCAGAACCCATACAGCGATTCCGGAAGGTGTAATCAGTTCGATCAGATCCATTTGAACAAGCCTAATCGGTCTCCTCCCCGGATTCAGCGTATCATATACTAGCTTGGAAGCTGCTCCCGCACGGACTAGTAACAAGTCATACTTTGCATAAGGAAGCGTGGCGATTCGAGCCTTCATCTCCTCACCGACATCTTTGCCATAGTATATACAGTGACGAATGATGCCGGTCTCATTATCGGCTGAATTCTCGGCAAGCTGCTTGAATAGTTTGTCTAATACTTGCTTAAGCTGCTCTTCCTTGACCGGCTTAAGCAAATAATCGAACGCATGAAGCCGAAGAGCATCTCGTACAAATTCGAAATCATGAAAGCCAGTCAGGACAATGCAAGGAATTCGAGGATCCATATCTTTGACCTTAGCCATGAGCTCCAGCCCGTCGATAAAAGGCATTTTAATATCGGTAACTAGCACATCGGGCTTCTGCCTCTGCACGATCGCCCACGCCTCTTTGCCGTTGAATGCCCAATTATTCACTTGAAAGGACGAATGGCTCGCTTCAATCAATGCCTTGATCATAAACAAGATAGGAGGCTCGTCTTCCGCCAATAATACGTTATACATGCCATCTTCCTCCTAAACGGATCGTTGTACCGCAGTCTTCCTTGCTCTGGATATGAATCTCAATGGCACCCTGATAGAATAAATGCAACCGAGCGAATACGTTCATTAGCCCGATTCCGTTGCCTTCCGCATACAAATTCATTTCCTGGGGAGCCTCAATCGGTGGGAGAGTGCCTGAATCAGCCATTCCGCGCAGCTGATCGAGAAGTTCATGGAGCCTTACCTGATCAAAACCTTTGCCATTGTCCACGATCTTTAGCCACCATTTGCCTTCCTTCAATCCGCCGGTGACCTTCACGTGCCAGGGTGATTCCTTCTCCTTAAAAGCATGCTGGAACGCATTCTCCACGATCGGTTGTAGGATGAGCTTTGGTATCGGAAGCATATACAAGGACGTGTCTACATCAATATGATATTGGAATAAGCTATAATATCGTTTTGACATGAGTTTTAGATAGTTGTCAATATGCTGCAATTCGAACACCAAATAGGTTACTTTCTCCCCAAACTTCAACGCATACCGCAGCATATCCGCCAAAGCAGTGCACATCTCCATTACCTCGTCATTGCCTTTCATCTTGCCGTAAGCGCCGATGACGGTTAATGTGTTGTATAAGAAATGCGGATTTACTTGAGCTTGTAACGCATTCATATGAGCGGCCATCTCCCGCTGTCCTGCTTGCTCTATCGCGTTCATGGAATCCCTCAGCCTATCCAGCAAATCTTGAAACGCTTGCCCCAGCAAAGTGATTTCGTTCTTCGTACGAACCCGTGTTGGATGGAGCTGCAATTTCTCCATGTCGAAATTGGCGAGCGATTCCTTCAACCTCCGGATCGGTCGGGTTACCATGCCGACATACATGTAAAGAAGCGCAAGAATGATACATAGGACAATGATATAGATGCCAAACGTGCTGTATCTTAGATAAAAAATCGGTCTATGGAAGTTGCTCTCGTCATCCAACAACATAACCGACCAATTCACCTTTGACAGTCCGATCGTGAATGCCATATACGTTTCGTTAAATAGACGCCATTCCTGATGGCTGACGTTTTCAGTCGACAGCCCGCCCGCGGGTTTTAAGCAGTTCTTCTGTTCTTGAAGGGACGTCGACAATTTACTGTAGATCACTCGCTGATTCTCATCGCATAAGAGAATTTGGCTTGAGTATTGAGCGTTCTTAAATGATGTGATCCGCTCCAGCTCCGATACATTATAGCTCACCTCCACCAGCCCGAGGACTTGATAATTATCGCGAAGAGGCCGGATCAGGGAAATAACAGGGTCAGCGTCCGCCGACCAGGTATCCGGATGCATTGGAAGCCAAATCTTGTATGCTTCTGAGCTCATCCACTCATGAAACTCCGGCATATGGCGGATCAGCTCCTTTGTAACCATCTGACTGTTCATCTTGTTGCTAATTTCAAGATAATCGCCATCCTTGGAAATTAGGCTGATCCTTTCTTTAAGTGGCTGAAGGGCAGTGAAGGACAACAAAATATTTTTTATATCCGAGCTCACTTGGGGATTTTCGACAAAATAGTTCTTGCCGTTTGAAAGCGGAATGTGAGCGAGAGTATTCATAATATAGTTGGAAGCGTTTACGGAAATGGAGAGCTTGTCCATCTCCTCCAGCATGTTGTCCATCTGTTCCTGAATTTTTTGTGTCGTTTGAAGCTTGTTTCCAACCGCATTCCCTTCCACAAAACTTTCCGCATAATAATAAAATAGAAGGTTGATGAAGGACACAACGATAAACGCAAAAAGTGACAAATAGATAAAAATTTTGTTTTGAAGTTTTAAGGACTTGAACAAGTCTCTCGCCTCTTTATTTGATGTCTTGATATTTATTTTACAGCATTATCTGACTTTGCGTTATGGATAATTTACAGATACGGACATGGATAAAGCGCAGTAAAAGAAGAGTGCCTAGTTGGTGACGTTAAATCGACCTTTCCTTTGTATTACGAGCTCATGCGCCTTCTTCACAGCCCGAAGGCGTGGAGAAACACCTGATCCGCAAAACCCTTCCCCATCGTTAGTGGTGCCTTGCTATAACCAAACGCAATGCAAATGAAAACAGAGACGCCGGACAGCGCCTCCCTTCATAATAATTTGGAAAGTATCCGGATCGGATCCATCTACCTTTTCACGTTTAAAATACACACTTTTGTTATCTCTTGCAAATCACAAAATCATTGTACTTGAAACCCTGAATTCATCCTTTTTTACATCGATCGGACTACCTCTTCTGCCTAAGGCTTCATCATAGGAAAATCATATATACAAATCGTGGTTTGAATGAGTTTAATACAATAATTCTTAGGATTCAAACAATAATTCCAACATTACCTGTAATTTCAAATTTCCTTTTTGTTTACACCACTCCTTTCTACTTCCAGTTAGCTTTACGCTGCTTAGAAAAACGTAATTGCCATTGATAAGATTTTTGTAGATCATATCTCCAAAAGTTACAATGGCTTCGCGCTGTTTACCTGGCTTATCTTCATTTTGTGTTCTGGCGATCCAAGTAATATTGTCGATTGGATGGAATTCAGCTTGTGCGGAATAAATACCGCTCTTTTTATCCATGTATGCCTTTAACACGAGCGTGGTGGGTTTTCTAATTATTTAAATTACTATGTCTTGCCCATTGTGGTCGGCTTTTCTGGAACGTTTCTTACAAATTGAAATTACAAAAATGGGAGAATGAGCCATATGCTTTTGCATTTAACAGCAGGTCATGCCCAATGGGAAACTCCTTCGGAATTAATTCATCAGATGTAATAAAGTCTGATTCGT
>NZ_RXHU01000093.1:0-684 GCF_003955665.1 Paenibacillus whitsoniae | reverse complement strand
GGAACTAATGTTTAAGTTTGGAAGTAAAACGCTAGTCATGGCTTTTGAATGTGTAGTGTACTTGGTTGAAATCCGGAAGCACCAATTAAAAAAGGCTAGGGAAATATCTCTAGAGCCTTTTCGTTCTTGCTCCTGGGGCATCATCATGGATATAATAAAATTAACTTTATTAGGCACTCCGCCGGGTAGGGATAAAACTCCGATGTGAGGTCGGGTAGGGTTACCCGGGAACGTCGTATGTGATAAGAAATAGCTTACCTGCGATGATCGCACGGAAATGACGCAAATAAGCCGTTACCCCTTATTGGGAAAACGGCTTCCTTTGCGTTGGCTAGCAGCTTAGCGCGGCGCATGAATTCATCATGAGTAATTTCTTTCCGTAGGCACTGTTTACTTAATTCTTCGCCACCTTCTGGCAAGTCTTTGACCTTCTATTTCAAGGTTTGCAACTGTCTTTCTCAACGCCTTTCCAATCTCGTCCAAATTTTAGGTAATTGAGGTGGAAACAGTATATGAATATCAAAACACTATTTATTGTTATCCTTTACGTTGTATCAATAATACTTACTATTGAACCAGTTACTGGCCTTGCAGCATAGCTTAATGAGGCTGCCCGACCAATTTCGCGGCAGCCTCACTTATTTGTTCCTGAACTAACGTTCCCAGTTAGTCATAATGAACGAG
>NZ_RXHU01000092.1 GCF_003955665.1 Paenibacillus whitsoniae | reverse complement strand
AGAACCTCATCCTCCACTTTGAAGTGGAATTTGAGGTTCATTTGCTTGTAAAATGGGACGTTCCCTTGTCATGCGAACACTTTTGGGACAGCCCCCGTTACAACGCCATAGCCAAGCGAATCATGTCCCGGCACCACAAGCCGTTCTCATATATGGCCTCCGGGTAGTGCCGAACGAAAAAATCCGGCTCCACCCCAACGATCCGAAAACCACATTTCTGATACAGCGCGAGCTGGCTGAGGCTTGAATTGCCGGTGCCGATTTCCAGCTGCACGTACCCCCGCTCCCGCGCCGTCTCCACCGCGTGCCGGACAAGCTGCTTCCCGATGCCCTGTCCTTGCAGCTCCTCCGCGACGGCGATGTTCTTAATCTCCGCAGTCCCCGGCCCTGTCGGGACAAGCACATAGACGCCGATGACCTCCCCGCCCAGCTCAGCAACAAAGCACTCGCCGCGGGCCAAGTACGCTTCCACCAGCGCCCACGACGGATCCGCCGAGAGCAGAAGGGACACCGGATGCGCTTCCTCCCCGCGCTTAGGTCGAATAATCAGCTCGCTCAACCTTCCGCCACATCCGCCATCAGATCGCTGGCGACTTCCAGCATTTTGGGAATGACCGCTTCGTTGGTGCCGGAGACGTAGAGATCGCCCTGATAATGGCGAAACGGGATTTGCACGCCGCCCACGCTCCACATGAAGAAGTCCCCCTCGATCGACATCGTTGTCTCACCACGCACGGTAAACACAGGGGTATACGTGAAATCCGTTTTATCTGCAAAATACTGCTTGCACTCTTCCAGCGAGATCGCCGGGCTGTTTTTCTGAAAAGACCGCGTAATGCGGTAACGTTGACTCATCTTGGCTTGCCTCCAGTTGTGATCAAATACTTTTACAATACCATGCTCAGGATCGTTTTGCATCCGTCTGCACGCCGCCAACCGATCGTTCATACAAATGTGCAGCCCAGCCCTGACCGTCATAGCGACCGCAGAAGGCAAAACCCTGCCGCACATAATACCGATTAAGCGCAGGATTATCGCCCATGCAATCGAGACGCAGCCGTGTTTTGCCCCGATCGCCCACGTACCCCTCCGCCCAGTTGATGAGTCGGGTGCCAATGCCCATGCTTTGGCATTCACGGGAAACAGCAAACTTGTGGAAATACCCGGCTTCTTCACTGTTAAGCTCTCCCCAAATCTCCTCATACCCCCATTGTACGGCAAAACATCCCACTGTCCGGCCGTTCATCGACGCCACGAACATCTCAGATTTCTGCATCCATTCAGCAACATACTCCCCCGTAAACCTTTCCTCCCGCCATTGCAGAAGGCCGACCTCTTGCCGAATCCACTGCGCCGCACCGACCAAAAGCCCTCGTATCGCCTCCACATCCTCCGTCCCGGCTCTGCGAATATCCAGCTCGGCGTGCCAAGCATACTCCAGCCGTGAAGCGACCTCCGTTGCCCGCGCTTCGCCGCACAGTCTAGCCACGACATGCAGCGCAGCGTCGAACCCGGACGTCACGCCGCCGGACGTCACGATCCGGCCGTTATCTACATACCGGACGTCCTCGACGACCGTGGTATCTTGCGACGAAACCATGCTCCGCAATAACTCATACGCCGTGCGGTTCGTCGTCACCCGCAGCCCCTCCAGCAATCCAGCCTGCGCCAGCAGCAGCGCACCGGTGCATACGGACAGCACCAGCTCCGCCTTGACCGCCGCTTCGCGAATCCAGGCAATCAACCGCTCATTGGCGATTTCCGTCCGCGATCCCAGTCCTCCGGGCACGATGAGAATATCCGCCGTCGGGCATTGCTCGAAGCCATACCGGGGCGTAATCGTGATGCCGCTGACAGTCGTCACTGGAGTTCCTTTTTCCGATACCGTCCCCACACGAAAATCCCCGCCCACAGAACCGGCAACTCCAAACACATCATGCGGCCCTGTAAAATCCAGCGTATCCACCTTATCGTACAGCACCACGACAACCTGCCTTACCTTCTTCATCGCAATCCCTCCGTGAATGAAAAAGAGCATCTGACCCATTGGATCAAACGCTCTGCCCAGGCGATCGGCTGCATGACGCATGTGCTCCCCCGTAGTCCTCTACGTTTCGCCAGTTACACATGCCAGAATTTTCCTTTATTATACATCAGCTAAAAAGGAACGTCCAGATGCAAGCGCTAATCCTTGACCGCCGCCAACAAAAGAAAAATCGGACGCCTCGCCTCGTCCCGCATCTCAGCCGACGCCGCCATCGCTTCCTCCGTGGGCTGCGGCTCCGCCACCTGCGCAATGCGGAAGCCGGCTCCGATCAGCGCGTTCATGTACGTCGCCACCGTACGGTGGTACTTCACGACGTCACTGCCCAGAAACCGCGCGTTGCGCAGCCCCTCCTGCTGGTAGTCGTCGACCGGCCAGTGGAGCCGTTCGCCCCCCGTGCCGTAGTGCCAGTCCTGCGCAGCGCGCGACGTGAACACCGGATGCTCGACGGACAGCACGAAGGAGCCTCCCGCCGAGAGGGCTTCATGGACTTTGCAGCATACCAGGCCGAAGTCCTCCACATAGTGCAGCGCCAGCGAACTAAGCACGACGTCGAACTCGCCTCCAGCAAAGGTGCTGTCTTCAATAGCGAGCTTGCAGTACCGAATTGCAGGCCCGCTGTGGTGCTCGCGAGCGTAGCTCAGCATTTTCTCCGAAAGGTCGATCCCCAGGACGGACTCGGCTCCCTGCTCGCTAGCATACTGGCAGTGCCATCCGTAGCCGCAGCCGAGATCGAGCACCCGCTTGCCCCGCAAATCTGGCAACATCGCGCGGAGCACAGGCCATTCTCCCGCCGCTTGAAGGCCTCCGGCCGAGCGCGGCATTTCGCTGTATTTTTCAAAAAACGCTGGATCGTCGTACATGTTCTGCTTCATATTCGAAATCACTCCTCCTGGGTTCTGACTGCTTTCCTCATTGTATCAATAAATGCACATAGCCTTAATTGAAAGATTCAATATAATTAAATCATCCCTGTGCTCAGCGGACATAGCTTAGCTTTGTCTGGCAACGCTCTGCCAAATGGACCTATTGAGCGTAAGCAATGTGGCTCCGATATGCGCTTCTCTACAAACGAAGCCCTCTCTCTTGCCTGAGCAAGAGGAGGGCTGTTTCCTATCTTTTAAGGCGTAATCATCAGTACCGGTCGCAAGCTCTCCGTTGCATTCTCGCTGGAGCCGTAGGCCACGTTGCCGTTCGCCCCCGCAGCGGAAATGCTGTACACGCGAATGGACAGCTTCTTGCCGCTCGCCATCGCTGCTTGCACCTGCGACGTCACGTTGATCGTAATCGGCGTACCGGCCACTAAGGTATACGTACCGAGCACGGTGCTTGACGCCGGCTTCGTATTCCAGGTGATGGCGCCCTCCGTCCACGTATTGTCGCTGACGAGCGCGACTACGTTCTGAAGGCCTGCGGAAGCCACGGTGACCGGCGTCAGCTTGATTGAGGCGGCTGACACTGTGCCGGTATAACTGCCGAAGTCGAACTTCACAAAGCTTTCCCGCGCATAGGAGGTCGCATCGTTCTTCGTATCTAAGGTCGTCGAGGTTGTGCCCGACTGATTCGTTCCGGCATAGCTGCCGTCGCGGACCGTGGCATCGTCCACAGCCGTCAGCCCGCTGATTTGCAGCTTCGGTCTCAAGCTCGTATTCGCGTTCTCACTAGACGCATAAAGTACATACGAGCTAGAGCTCGCTGGCCCCGGGCTGTACACGCGTAGGGA
This sequence comes from Paenibacillus whitsoniae, assembly GCF_003955665.1. Taxonomy (GTDB): domain Bacteria; phylum Bacillota; class Bacilli; order Paenibacillales; family NBRC-103111; genus Paenibacillus_E; species Paenibacillus_E whitsoniae. Next base: position 11,490 of record NZ_RXHU01000092.1, on the reverse strand, counting down.
AAGCTTTTTGCTGCCAGCCGCAAGCGCAGCTTGCACTTGCGCAGTGACATCCAGCGTTACCGGCGTACCGCTTGTCACCGTATACGTGCCCAGAACTGCGCTGGAGGCCGGTTTGTTATTCCAAGTAATGGTGCTCTCGCTCCAGCTGTTGTCGGCGACGAGCGCAGCAATGTTCTGAAGACCCGACGTACCGGTCTCGGTTGGACTCAGCGTCACCGTCGCATTGGAAATCACTCCGCCGGCGTAATCGCTATAGTCAAATTTGAAATAGGCATCCCGAGTATAGCCCGTTGTATCGCTCTTCACGCTAAGCACATCGTCCGTGGTTCCGTTCTGATTTATACTGGCGTAACTGCCATCCCGAACGATGCTGTCATCCGATGCCGTCCAGACGCCCGCTGTCGTGGTTGGCACACCTGCGCCATTATACGCCCCGCGGTTTGGAGCCGCCGAAGCCGAAACGGCGTTGCCCCAGTAGTCTCTTCCTCCGTTGCCGGTAATCAAAGTACCCGTGCCCAGCGCAGGCGACCCAACTGCCAGCTTATAGCCGTCTACGGCATTTCGTCCAATGCCGCCCGTGCCCGGTGCGACAAGCAGCGGATCGGTCGTGATTTTATGCGCATCCGCCGGTTCGCTCGCCGGATGGTTCCCATAGAAAACGTTGTAGTCATAAACGTCATTGCTTTTGACCGAATAACCGCCGCTGCCATAGTTGTAAATAATGTTATTCCGAACAGACAGCGGATTGCTGCCGGCTACGTAGGCTGTAAAGTTCGTTGAATCTCCGCTTCCAATATAGAACGTGTTGTTATAAATTTGCGCATTGAGAGGCGTATAATCGTTGTTAAATTGAAAAGTACGCGTGTGGTCGTTCTGGCTGATATTGTAACGGACAACCATGTTATCATTCTTAATCGCGCCGACCCCCATCACAAGCAGGAATCCGCCTTCGTTATCATGGCTGTAATTGTACTGAACGGTGCAGCCGGTCAAGTTATAGTCGCAGTCGAACCCTTGGCCGTCATTGGTCGTCTTCGTGTTGTACGCCTCGTTGAATTGCATCACTGGGCGCGTACTGTTAATCGGCCAGATGGCGACGTCATAATGCGTATCCCGCGCATGCGCCGTGTTCACAACATTGTACTCGATCAAGCCGTCAATCGAAGCCCGCATGACAATGCCGTCGCCGCCAATATCGTTCAGCTGGTTGCCCCGAATGACAAGCTGGGTGAACGGCTCAAAATTGCCCAAGCCGTCATTGTTCCCCCACGAGCTGCCTGTGCTAATACCCGTGCGGTCTGCGCGTTCGACCGTGTTGCCCTCGATCAGCACATCATCCCATTTGGTGCGCACCGCCGTACCGGAGACCATTACAAAAATGCCGCCAGTCGTTTTGAGCGCATCGGTATTCGTTCCGGTGATGTCGTGAATGTACATATTTTTAATATAAAAATGGTGATACGTGCCCACATCCTGCGCTTCCACCTTCACCCCATAGCGATCCCCAGCGGAACCGGCCATGTTCGTCACTTCTAAGTTGTTCACTTCCCAATACTGTTGGTTGTAAAAATACACCGCAGCCCCTGTCAAACCGTCCCCGTTAATAATCGGCTTGCTGCCTGTGCCATACTTGTCGATGACGATCGGAGCACCGGATGCGCCGGACCCCAGCGGGTGCAGCTGTCCGCTCCAGACGGAGCCGGACTTGAACAATATCGAATCGCCCGGCTGGAACGTCGTCGCGTTCACTTTCGCCAGCGTTTTCCAAGGCGTGCTGCTGCTCGTGCCATTATTGCTGTCGTTCCCGCTGACGGAATCGATGTAATACGTCGTGTTGTTTGCAAACGCTTTCGAAGGTGCCAAAGGTAATAACAGCATAGATACAACCAGTACCACAGCCAAAAGTCCTACAGGCAGCCGAGTCCATTGCGCATAAACTTGTTTCATAACGATTCTCCTTATAGTTGGAATAGAAAACCTAGTCTTGTTTACTGCATCATGATGCGCGCTAAGCTCGGTTCGTCCACCACCACCTTTACCGATTCAAGTTCTTGCTTCACAAGCAGCGCATACCGTTCATCCAGCAGCTTACGGTCGGCAAACGGTCCCTCCGCCTCATTGATCGTATCCTTGATCCGCGGATCCAAATTGGACACAAGATACGTATAGTAGCCCCATGCGTCATATTGCTGCGGCCCATAAATGACAAGCTGCTGACGCAGCGCTTCTTTTCTTCGCTGATTCTCTTTCGTCAAGGCTTCGAGAAATGCCGGATACCCCGGATCCTTGAGCAGCCCTCGCTTCTGGGCCATCAGCTGCTTCACTTTGACTTCCTTCAGCTTGTCCAGTGCGAGTTGTTTTGCCTTCACAAGAGGCACTTCGCCGCCATAAGCCTCCGTCCAGAAGCCCTGCGAAACTTCGGCTTTGTACGTCGTCTGGAAATAGCTCGCAACCTGCGCTTTCACACTTTGAAGAAAAAGCTGGAACTCCCGCTCGTCAACGACCGCCCCGTTAATGACAGCGACCGTCTTCGCTTCTTGGCTCACCACCTGCCTGCTTTGCTGATTAGCGGCGTCTGCCTGCTCCTCCCGCAGCCATAATACACTGCTGACCCCGGCAAGGGTTAGGAGCATTGCAATTGTCCATACGCGCTTCCCATGCTTGACTGGCTTCACTGGCTTCCCTCCTGTCCCTTTCCTACAAAGAGAGGGCTATCGGAACTTCCCTCTGCTCCAATAACCCTCTTTTTCATGCCTTACTTCGTGTTCTGCTTGATAATCTTATCCGCTTCTTCCATCATGAACTTTTGCGCGTCCTCAGCGGACTTGTTATCCAGAATGAACGTGGAGAAGCCGTTCTCCAGCACTTTTTTCAGTTGATTTTGGTATGGAGCGGATACTTCTGTTGTCGCATTCGTACGCATCCTTTTATCCGACAGTACCGCCGAAAGCGAATCTAGATCGACGAGATCCTTGCTTGCACCGTACAGACGCTCCAGCAGCGCTTTCGTATCGGACTTTTTCCAACCGGACAGGTCATATCTCGTGTTATTCTCCGTGGACATAAAGCGAACAAACTTATACGCTTCTTCCTTGTACTTCGAGTTGTTCGCAATGGCAACGAAGGAGGCGCCGAAGTTGCTTAGACCCGGTTCAACATTCTTTGAAGAGCGAGGCATCGGTGCAAATACTGTCTTGAACGTATGCGGGTTCTTTGCTTTGTCTGCCAACGCGGAGACCAGAAACGTCGCGCTCAGCAGCATGGACGTTTTGCCGTTAATAAACTCCGTCGCATAGCTCAGCTTGCCGCCGACGACATCCGAATACGGTTTAATGGATTTGTCGTCTTTTTCCATCGCTCTGCGCAGGTTGAAGAAGTAGGCGAACGAAGGATCATTGAAACCTGGCTTTAGGTCTGCGGTTAAATACGGGTTCTTCAAATCTGTGTACGCAATCGGGTTCGCATATTCGCCCCACGTGTGGAAGTACGCACCGTAACGCTTGTCATTGCCTTCGCCTTTGGTCAGCTTCTTCGCATAATCACGGAAGTCGTCCCAAGTCCAGTCGTAGGCCGGCGGCTTCAATCCCGCATCTTTCAAGGCATCCTCGTTCAGCATAACCAGCCAATCCGATGCCGTGTACATCGTTGCGTAATAATTGCCTTTATACTTCGGGTTAATGAAATACTCCTCGTCCGGATTTACATTATCCTTCTTGTACAAATCATTGAGCGGAGCGAGAACCCCTTGTGCCGCACGTGCCATGGTTTCATCGATGTTCGAGTAGAGCACGACATCGACCTGTTCGCCGGACGTCATCATGACATCGAGTTTTTTCATCGATTCCACGGAGTTGCTCGGAACTAGCGGAATGGACTCGACCTTGATGTTCGGGTACTTCGCTTGGAAGTCGTCGATCAGCTTTTTCGTAGCCGGACCGGTTGTCTCGTTATCCCAGTTGTAGTACTTAATGGTCACCGGCTTTGCCGCCGGAGTTGCGGCCGCTGCCGATGCCGCTGCAGAGGGTGATGCCCCGCTTTTATTATCCGTGCCCGCTCCACAGCCCCCAAGCACCGTTAAAGCGATCATTGCGCTGCTAAGTACAATCGCACCTTGTTTTTTCACTTCAATTCCCCCTGATCAAATGTTGGTTACAGATCAAATTGTATCTCGCTGTGAAGCGTTCGCATGTGAACGATTTTTTCCTTTTTGTGCGTTCTTTTGACTTTACCCTTTCACACCGCCGAGCGATATGCCCTGGATAACCTGCTTCTGCAGCACGATAAATACGAAGAACAGCGGCACGATCGCTGACAGCGACGCCATCATCAGCAAGGAATAGTTATCGGCGAACTCCGTTTTGAACAATTGCAGGCCCAGCGGAATCGGATACAATTTGCGGCTAATCAGGAAAATGAGCGGCCCTTGGTAATCATTCCAGCTCCAAATGAACTTGATGATGCCGACAGTCGCTAGAATTGGCTTGGAGAGCGGAAGCATAATTCCCCAGTACAGCCGCCAGTAGCCGGCGCCGTCCATTTTAGCCGCTTCGATGAAGTCTGTGTGAATGCTAAGCATGAACTGGCGCAGCAGGAACGTGAAGTAGATGGAGAACATGCCCATCAGAATGAGGCCGCTATGCGTATTGTACAGATGCAGCCATTTGAGCAGCAGATATCTCGGCACAAGCGTCGCTTCGCCTGGAATAATCATGAGCGACAGCAGCAGACCGAAGGTCAGGTTCTTCCCTTTGAACTGTAGCTTAGCGAGCGGGAAAGCCGACATCGATGAAATGATTAGCGAAAGCAGCGTCGTCAATACTGCCAGCTTTAACGAGTTCAAATAGAACCAACCGAACGGAACGCTGTCCATCCACACTTCTTTGAAATTATTAACGATATTCCACTTTTGCGGAATCCACTGGATCGGATACACCATAACATCCTTCTCGTACTTAGCCGCCGTAGAGAGCATCCAGAACAGCGGTGTCAAAAAAAGAATAGAAATAGCCCCCATGACGATCGTCGTGATCCATTTGACCAAGTTTTGCCGTTTGCGCGACATTCGTGTGCACCCTCTTTAATTGTTTTTCTGACGCTGGAATTTCCACGTAAGGAGCGTTAGCACACCGACGATGAGGAAAAGCAGCCAGGAGATCGCCGATGCATAGCCCATTCGGAAATTGCGGAAGCCTTCCTCGTAAATCCGATACACAAGCACCGTCGAAGATTCGTTCGGTCCGCCATCGGTCAGAAAAGCGATCAAATCGAACACCTTGAATGACGACATCAGCGTCGTAATGATCAGGAAGGAAAGTGTGGGACCGAGCATCGGCAGCGTAATGGCCCGAAACTGCTGAATCGGGCTCGCCCCGTCGATATTCGCCGCCTCGTACAGCTCCTCCGGAATGTTCGATAACCCGGCGATGAAAATAATGATCTGGTACCCGAGCGCCGCCCAGATGGCGATGATGATAATCGCTGTCAAGGAGTAATGCGTATCGGCCAGCCATTTCGGCGGCTCGGTGATGCCAAGGTTCATTAGGAACCGGTTAATCGGTCCTTGAGATGGATGGAACAAGGCGCTCCATACCGAGCCAAGCGCAACAATCGAGGAAATATACGGGACGAAGAATGCAACTTTAAAATAATCTTTGCCATGCACCCGCGAATGGATGACGACGGACAGCAGCAGCGCCAGAAAAATCCCGATCGGCACGACAAACAGTGTATACGTCATATTGTTTTTGAGCGCCATGAGGACTTTATTGTCCTCCAGCAGCAGCCGGTAATTTTCCAAGCCCGTCCATTTAATCGAGCCCAAGCCTCCGACCAAATTCCAGTCGCAGAAGCTTAAATACAGGGAGAAGAGAATCGGAAACACGCTTAACAGCACGATCCCCACGATCTCCGGAGCCAGAAACAGCCAGGCAGCCAGCGATTCTCTTCTATCATTGTTCCAATATTTTCGTCGGGTCTGCAAAGCCGTTGTACTGGCTTCACTCCTCCCTTTTGCCAACATCCTCATCGCCTCCGTCTGAAATGTTCATAGGTTAACTATAGGCCATGACAGCGGTCGGTGAAGCGTGCCGATTTTTACCCATTTGTGTACAATTTTTACGGTCAGCGGTAATCCTTTGGCGAGATGCCAACATACTTTTTGAAAATTTTGGAGAAGTACGTACGATCTGTATACCCCAGCTTTAAAGAGATGATTTCGATGTTCTCCTGCTTGCTCTTGAGCATGCGGCAGGCCAGCTTCATTTTGTATCGGTGCATGTAGTCAGTGAAATTCATACCCGTTTCCAGCTTAAAATAGCGGGAGAGGTAGCTCGCATTCAGATACAAATGCTGCGCCACATCAATTAGCGATAGCTGTTCCGATAAATGCTCGGAAATATACTGCTCGATCTGCTGAATCTTCGGCTTGCGGTCCAGCATCGGCAGCTTGGAGGCGAGCAGTTCCTGAATTTTCGCTTCGACTAGCTGCATCGTATCATCTAGCCGGCTCGTGTGAATCAGACACTCATGGAACGCATTGTCACTATTGCGCTGATCCTCCAGTTCCAATACCCTCAGCCACTGGGATAGCCGGGCTCTCAGCTCCTCCGGCTCTAGCCGTGTGCTCGTTGCCTTTCTCTTAATATCGCCGATTCGTGTCTGAATCTCCGTATCGTCCTGCTCCTTCACCGCCTTACGAATCCCCTCCAGCTCCTCACCTACGGCGCTCAACACGTCGATCCCCCAGAGTTTGCTTTCAAAATCCGGCATTCTGCTCAGGTGAACGCTCTCATAATACAGAGCCTGACGCCACATCTTGAGCTTCTTGTATTGCGTTTTGATGCTTGTCATGTCTTTAAATGGACCGCCATAGACGAGATAGACGTCCATGCCGAGAAACTCTTTAATTTTCTCATTCAGCGCCTGCAAATAGCGTTCAAACAACTCTAATCCCTTCACATTTAAGGAAGGCTGGTAGTTCGCCACGCATACAAAGCCCCCGTCGGGCTCGATGAACGTCGTCACTGAGATGGATTCCACCGGAATTTCACTCGAAATGTTGCTGATCGCATAGAGCAGCAAGTCCCGGTCTTCATACCGGTAGCGTTTGGTGAACGAGCTGTACGGCATGGAACCTAAAGCTAGAATAAATTGAGGGTGCTGCCAATCCACGCCCAAGCGCTCCCCATAGCGAAGCAACCCTTCGGCAGAAGCAGATGTCACCACTTGTTGAAAAAATTGCTGCTTCAGCACTTCCCGGTTTTTGAGCAGATCCTGCTTGTACGCCAGCTCGCTGCGGCTCTCTCGTTCCTCGTGAAGGGAGGCCGTCGCTTTGCGCAGCGAAGCCACCAACTGCTCCGACGTCAGCTCATCCTTCAGCAAATAATCGTACGCATCCAGCTGGACCGCCTTGCGGGCATAATGGAAATCTTCGTGGCACGTTAGAAAAATAACCCCAATTCCTGGATACAGCCGCTTGCACTCCTGAGCAAGCTCGAGGCCGTTCATGCCCGGCATGCCGATGTCCGTCAAAATCAGATCCGGCTCTGTTTCCCGCAGGAACTGCAAAGCCCGCTTCGCAGATTGAGCCTCCGCCACAACCTCCAGCCCCAACTCGCGCCAAGGAACCAGCTTGACCAAATATTTCAGCATCGGCACATCGTCATCAACGAGCATTACTCTCATCATGGGTTGTCATCCTTTCACTCGGAATCATTAGTCTTACGGTCAAACCGCCGGCCTTATTGGCAAGCAACTCCATGCTCGCCTCCGCGCCGTACGTCATGCGCATTCGCTTCAGCACGTTCACGATGCCCACACGCTGGGAGGACCCTGTCGAATCCAAATCCGAGCTCCCCAGCCAATCGTTCAACATGCAGCGCTTTTCCTCGTCCATGCCGTCCCCGTTATCCTTAATCTCTACGCGCAAGAAGCCCTCTTCCCGGCGTACGCTAAGCTCAATGCAGTGATTGTCCCCCTCCTCTGTAAAACCGTGCACGATCGCATTCTCGACAATCGGCTGCAACAGCAGTTTCGGAAGCTCCAGCTCAAGTTCACCTTCCGGCACATCGAAGACAAATGCCATCTGCCTGTCCGATCGCATTTGCATAATGTCCACATAGTGCGCCAGCAGCTTGCCTTCCAGACGAAACGTCGAGGACTCATTGAATTTCAAATACGCCCGGAGCAGGCTCATCAGAGAATCGATTTTTTGGCTGTGCTGCCAGTCGTCCTGGAGAACGAGGCTGCATTTAATGGAATTTAACGTGTTTAATAAAAAATGAGGCCGGATCTGCGCATAGAGTGTCTGCAGCTCGAGCACACGCTTCTGCTCCTGCTCCTGTTCAATGTCCGCAATCAGCGCGTTAATCTGGTCGAGCATATGGTTGAGCGTGCGGCCGAGCTCGGCAATTTCATCCCTTCCGTCCTCCTGGAAGCGGATATTGCGGTTGCCGTTGCCGAACTGTTTGACCCCGGCCTGAAGCCTGCGGATCGGGCGGTGCAATCTTTTGGCCATATAAAAAGAAAGCAGCAAAAAGATCACAAAGAATGGAATCGCAACAAGAACAGAAATATAAAACGTGCGGGAAATTTGCCCCGTCACTTCCTTCTTGGAATTCACATACTGGAGGGACCAGCCCGACTTCGGAATCGGCACTTCGTTCTTTACTTCAGCTTGCGACAGCACCGTTTCACTGCTTGCTTCGGACGGACCTGAAGCGATTCTGTCGCCATTCCCGTCGATCAGCGTCAGCTGGCCCGATGGAATCTGCCCGAACAATTTCTCAAAATAGCCGCTGGAAATAACAATGACGAGCGTCGCGAGATAGCGGTTGTCGACCGGGTCGCGGAGCGCTCTTGCGATAAAATAGTTATCCTGCAGCTGCTCGTCGGCTTGATCGTGGATCGTTCCCAGCCATTGCAGCACCTTGGGATTGTCCGGATTGACGCGGTCCTTGATGTGACGCCAGCTCTCCTCGATCTGCTGCGGGCTTAGCGTCCAATTCTCCAAGGACTCCACGATAAAATCGTTGTCGTTCGCGATAAACATGAACAGATCGGTATTCATCGTTTTAACGTTGATTTGTCCGAAAAAATCCTTAATCTGGTGATAGTTGCTATCGTCCTGCGAGCTCCGGATGCCATCGATTGTCCGAAATCCGCGCAGGGGCTCAAGTGCTTGCCGGTCCTGCACGAAGAAACTGGAAGCGTATGCAAGATCGTCGATCATTTTGCCAATATCCATGGCCACGACCTTCAGCACCGACTGGTTGCTGAGCTGGATTTTATCTTTTACGTTATTTTGCGTGATGGTGTAGCTGAGAAAGGATATGAAAATCGTCGGGAGAAGAATGAGCATTAAGAACGACACCTGGATGCGGGTGTAAAAGGAATAGCGGGGAAGATGGCGCATGGCACGACCTCTTTCGGTTCAAACGTAATGGCGTGAATCATTCATTACCTGTATCATAAGCGATTTTTGACAATTTGGGAGGTAGAGAGATTACATAAATGTGTAAAATTTTTACCTTGCGCGATACCTGACCGCTTCACGCCGAAAGGCTTATCGTCGTTTACCTAACCAGCTGTGCAAGAAATCGTCTCAACAATCGCAAAAAAGGGGAGCCTCAGCTCCCCTTTTCCTTATTACGGCGTCTCACCTGCGAGCCGCCACACGTCCAGGCTCTCCAGCAAGCATGCGCCGCCGCTGGCAAACAGCTTCACGCCGAGACTGTCCGGCGCGGGATAAATGCGGTTGGTGACGGTGCGTACGCCGTCACCAACGAACAGCTCGACCGAGGAACGGTCGAGGAAGATCTGCAGCTTGAGCCGCCCATCCGGCAGCGGCTCAAGCTGCACCTCGCACACGCCGGCATCCCCGGCGCCGGCGAGCGTGCGGTCGACACGAAGGGTGCGGTCCGCCATGGCGTACGCAACCTTCGTGTGCTCTGCGCCGTCTGCGGAGCAGCGCAGCTTCAACCCGAACTCGGCAGCGCCACCGGCTTGCCGCGTATCGAACACGGCGATGAGCTCCAGCGCATCGCCGTGAACCCCCGGCAGGCTGACTTCGTCGCCTGCCGCAACAAGCACGCCGGCGAAGCCGCGGTGCTCGCCGCGCAATGCGCGGAGCTCCGCCGCCGGCGTCATGCGCAGCGTGCCGTCCGCGGCCAGCGTCAGCTCGCGCGGCAGCGTGAACGCGCCCATCCAGCCGCGCTCCTGCTCCGGCATGCGCGCGCCCCAGATGTTCATCCAGCTCAGGAGGAGGCGTCGGCCATTGCCATCGACGAACGTCTGCGGAGCATAGAAGTCGAACCCGTAATCGAGTCGCTCCGCAAAGCGGGGCTCGAATCGGCCGTTCTCATGATCGAGCTTGCCGATCATGACCATCGTTTTCGTCGCGCCCATGTTCATCGGCGAGAAAATAAGCGCATGCTCGTCCCCTAGCGGGAACAAATCCGGACACTCCCACATATCCCCCATCGTGCCGTCGCTATCGGCAGCCACGCCAAGATAGCGCCACTCGCGCAAATCCGGCGAGGTGTACATCAACGCCTGACCGTTGCCGTCTTTGCCATAGCCGATGACCATGTACCAGACACCATCGTGCTGCCACACCTTCGGATCGCGAAACCCGAAACCACCTTCTTGCGGTGGGCCAGCGATGACCGGATTGTTCTCCGGCTTGCGGAACGTCACCCCGTCCGTGCTTGTCGCGAGGCACTGCACCTCTACCGGCGTGCGTCCATCGACGTGCCCGGTGTAAATTAGCGTGAGCACACCGTTATCGTCGACCGCGCTGCCCGACCAGCAGCCGTAGCCGCCGCTGTCGCCGGCATCATACGGCTCCGATGGCGCCAACGCAACCGGGAGGTGCTCCCAATTCACCAAATCACGGCTGACCGCGTGCCCCCAGTGCATCGGCCCCCAGGCCGACTCGTACGGATAGTGCTGATAAAAGGCGTGATACGCCCCCTTATAAAAAATGAGCCCATTCGGATCGTTCATCCACCCCGCCGGCGGCATCAAATGGTAGCGCAGTCGGTACGGGTCGTCCTGTACAGCAGCAGATTTCTCCGCCAACGCCGCATTCGCCTGACGAATCAACTCCTCATGTTTCTCGTGCCCACGCTCCTGAAAATTGCTCATCTCACTGCCTCCTTCTGCATCAAAATGTGAATCTCTTCCGCAGTCGCCAGCGCCGGAATCGCACCTTTGCGCGTCGTTGCCAGCGCGCCCGCCGCATTCGCGAAGCGGAGCGCAGCCCGCAGGTGTTCTTCGTCCCACATACGCAGGCGAGCTAAGGGAGGCAGGCTCTCGAGAACTTCCGGGATTTCCATGCTCCCCCTGGTGTCCGAGCTCTCCAAACTTGCCATGTTCCCCCAAGTCTCCGGACTCTCCGCACTTTCCAATTTATCCCATCTGTCCTTAATTTCCAGACTTACAAGGCTCTCCGAGCTCTCCAAACTTCCCAGGCTCTCTCGGACCACACAC
>NZ_RXHU01000091.1 GCF_003955665.1 Paenibacillus whitsoniae | reverse complement strand
CTTCAGATGCATAGGCTGCCCGTTCTCGATAGCGATACCGATCGTAGCATTGAACTTCTTGGCTTTGGCTTTTGCTTCAGCCGATTGGCTGAGAATGCCTTCTTTCGGGAAGTAAATCGATTTGCCTAGTGCAGAAAGCATGTCGTACACGTGATTGTTTTCGCGTTGCAGGGTCTCGTTTAACTGACTGGCCAGAGGATTCATTATCGTGGGTCATTCCTTCCAATGTGCAATTCATTTTTTCGATTCATTTTTTCCCAGTTATTATATCACTTTCCCCGGTGAACGTCACTTCGTGAAACATAATTTTCTGACATTTGTTTGAAAGGAATAGGGCGAATGCTGGAAAAATTGCGAAAAGAAGCGTTTGCTCATGAACTCGGCACTATGGCTACCGAAATCAGGCATACGCTTATGAGGTTTGCAAGGCGGAAGAGGTCTTGCGTCTTGAAGCAAACGAAACTTGGGAATTTCGCACCCAAAGCCTGGCTTATTTGGAAAAGGAGGTAGCGGTGGCAGGATATGAGGCCGCTAGAAAGCCCTCCAGCCGTGCCTTCACCTCCGGCCATTCCCGATCCACGATGGAGAACATGACCGTGTCACGGATATAGCCGTCATGCATGATGCGATGATTGCGGAGAACGCCTTCCTTATGCGCCCCCAGACGGGCGATGGCGGCTTGCGAGCGCTCATTGCGAAGATCGGTCTTGATCTGCACCCGGATCAAATTCATGGTCTCAAAGCTGTAGCGGAGCAGCAGGTACTTGCATTCCGTATTGACTCGCGTGCGCCATACTCCGGGGTTGTACCAAGTATGGCCGATTTCGCCATGCCGGTGCTGAGCGGACAGGTCGAACAAGCGGGTACTGCCGACAAAGCGGTCGAGCTGTTTATCGTACACACTGAACGGGATGCCTAGGCCCGCCTGCTTCTCTTCTAGCGCCTGATGAACGAATTGCTGCACATCCGTTAGCTGAAGGAGCGGGGTCATATACGTAAATATAGCCGGATCGGCTGCCGCTTCCGCAAGGCCTTGAATGTGGGATTCCTGCATGGGCAGCAGCACGACGCGTGTTCCGTCGAGAATCGGTGGCTGGTTGTTCATAAGATCAAGCTCCTTTGTATGTAAAAGATGTGATTGCCGTTACTATACGGTATAATTGGTTTAGAAAAAAGAGCCAATTAGGATGAAGTTGTATGGACCATTGTGGAATTAGGCGTGTAGTCGGGTTAGCATGTGCCCCCTATTAAGCGCATGTAGGTCAAATAAGCACTTGAAAGTGTCTTATCTCAGGCAAAGGGGGAGATTTTGGGGAAATAAGATATTTCGAAGTGCTTATTTCCTTAACTTGACAATAGAGGTGGGGACGGATGCTCACATGGAAGTTTATCTCTCGTTTGAAACGTATTTGGAGCGCTATCCGAGCAAATATGCTGCTCTATACCATGCGCTGCACGATGCGATGCTCGCGGGAAAGCTGAAACCGCAGACGAAGCTGCCGGCTTCACGCGAGCTGGCCTCTCTGCTGGGCATTTCCCGCGGGACTGTGGGGCAGGTCTATGACATGCTTATCGCGGAAGGCTATTTGCAGGCGGAGGTCGGGCGCGGCACGTATGTGGTATATGCAGACGGCCAGGCGCAGCGGCAGATGCAAGCGGGGAAAAAGTTTGTGTTGTCGTCCTGGGGCGAGCGGGTGCGGGATTTGGTGAGCTCGCAGGGGCAAGAGTGGAGCCGAGGGCAGGAGAGAGAGCAGGGACAAGAGCAAGGGCAAGGAGAAGGACAAGGACAAGGAGAAGGACAAGGAGAAGGACAAGGACAGGAGCAAGGAGAAGGGCGTGGGCAAAAACAAAAGCAGGGACAAGAGCAGCTTGCGGTCTCGTTCGAGGTGGCTCGGCCGAATTTGGAGCAGTTTCCGCGGGAAATGTGGAACCGGAGCCTGTACGAGCAGGTGCGGCGGATGACGGAGTCGCCGCAGGAGGATGCTTACATCGCCGAAGGGCATTACGCGCTGCGCGAAGCGATTGCGCTGCACCTCCGGCGGATGCGCGGCATCGATGCGCCGCCAGAGCGCATCGTGATCGTCAACGGGTCGATGCAGGCGATTGCCCTGCTGACCCAGCTGCTGGTGAACCCGGGCGATCCCGTCGTGCTGGAGCGCCCGGGTTACTACGGCATCGCGCGCGCTGCACGCGCGGCCGGCGGTGTGACCGTCTATGCGGACGTGGACGGGCAAGGGCTTATCCCGCAGCCGTGGGACGCCCGGCTGCTGTTTGTGACACCCAGCCGCCAGTTCCCGACGGGGGCTGTGCTGTCTTTGGAACGCCGCCTGCAGCTCCTGAGCTGGGCGGCGGAGCAGGGCGCTGTCATCGTCGAAGACGACTATGACAGCGAGTTCCGGCACCGCGGGCGGCCCATTGAGCCGCTCAAGGTGCTCGATCAGGAGAGCCGCGTGGTGTACATCGGCTCGTTCTCGAAACCGATGCTGCAGGATCTGCGCATCGGGTACGTGGTGCTGCCGGAGGCGCTGCACAGCGCCTTCGCGGCCGCGAAGCGGCTGTTCGAGCCGCACCCCACGGGGCTGCTCGAACAGCGCGCGCTCGCCAGCTTCATGGCGAGCGGTGCGTACGAGCGACACCTGCGCCGCATGCGGCGGGTGTACGCGAGCAAGTTCCTGCTCCTGCAGGCGCTGCTGCAGGAGCAGTTGTCCACCCGCTTCGCGTGGGTGGACAGCGACAGCGGGCTGCATCTGTTCGGCTGGTGGCGGGGAGATCCCCGCACCTATGCCGCGTATGCAGCCGCTTGCCGGGAAGCCGGCGTCCGGTGGACCGACGCGGCCACATACAACCTCCCGGCCGGACGGGCGGGAGCGTGTTTTGGCTATGGGCATCTCACGGAGGAAGAAATCCGGCAGGGCGTGGCGATTTTAAGGACCGTCAGCAAGTTTATGTTTTCAGGGGTATAAAGAACCTTTTTTGGCAGGAAAATAGATAGTATGCTATTATTCGAACAGATGGTCAATTAAATCTTTTGTAGGAGTGATCCTTGGTATGGCAGGTTTACATGGCGGCGGTACGAGTGTGATTGTACGTTTGGAAATACATAAGGAACAGGTGTCATTCGGCCGAATTGCTACGGCGATCGGGGATGCCGGCGGCGATATTGTGGCCATTGACGTCACGCGGGCGGGCAAAACGACACAAACGCGCGACATTACCGTCAAAGTTGCCGATCCGGAGCACACCGAGACAATTACCAAAGCGCTGGAGCAACTGCCTGGCGTTCGCATTATCAACGTATCCGACCAGACCTTCCTCTTGCATTTGGGTGGGAAAGTGGAAGTGACCCCGAAGGTGCCGATCAAAAACCGGGACGACCTCTCCCGCGTCTATACCCCTGGGGTGGCCCGTGTTTGTATGGCGATTCACGAGGACCCGGCCAAAGCGCATTCGTTAACGATAAAAAGAAACACTGTAGCCGTAGTATCCGATGGAACGGCCGTACTCGGACTCGGCAACATCGGTCCAAAAGCGGCGATGCCGGTGATGGAAGGGAAAGCGATGCTCTTCAAGCAGATGGCAGGCGTCGATGCGTTCCCGATCTGTCTCGACACGCAGGATACGGAGGAGATCATTCGCACCGTGAAGGCGATTGCGCCGACGTTTGGCGGGATTAACCTCGAAGATATTTCGTCCCCGCGCTGCTTTGAAATTGAGGAGCGCCTGATCGAAGAGCTGGACATTCCGGTGTTCCACGATGACCAACACGGAACGGCTGTCGTCATCCTTGCGGGTCTTCTGAATGCGGTCAAGCTTGTCGGCAAGCGTATGGAAGATTGCAAAGTTGTCGTGACGGGCATCGGAGCGGCAGGCATCGCTTGCACCAAAATGCTGCTCGCTGCCGGCATCACCAATGTCATCGGGGTGGATCGCCACGGTGCGATCGTCGCCGGAGATACTTACGCCAATTCGGCATGGACATGGTATGCAGAGAATACGAACCCGAACCGTGAAAAGGGCAATCTGTCCGACGTCATCGCGGGAGCTGACATTTTCATTGGCCTTTCCGGTCCCGGTGTGCTAAAAGCTGACGACGTCAAACGCATGGCGGCCGATCCGATCGTGTTTGCGATGGCGAACCCGACGCCGGAGATTACGCCGGAAGAGGCTGAGCCTTACGTTCGCGTCATGGCGACAGGGCGTTCAGATTATCCGAACCAGATCAATAACGTGCTGTGCTTCCCAGGGATTTTCCGCGGTGTGCTCGATTGCCGGGCGTCGCGTATTACCCAGGAAATGAAGCTTGCAGCGGCGAAAGCGATTGCTTCTGTCGTCGGAGAAGACGAGCTCAACGAATACTATATCATCCCGAGTGTGTTCAACCACTCTGTGGTTGAAAAAGTACGCGAAGCCGTCATGGAAGCCGCTTATGATTCCGGCGTTGCGCGCCGTCGTACACAGCGTGAAATGCAGGAAGCGCACGATTAAGCGGATCACAGACGCTTGGTTGAACAAAGGACGAACGTCATAGTGCCTTATACCGCTCTGTGTTGGAACGCAGCTTGTACAAGCTCATTAAAGAAAGGTGCCCCAAGGATGACAGGGGGCACCTTTTTCAGCTTTGAGGCAGCGTTGTTCGTTGATTGCAGATCACGCCATAGCAGCGTCCTGTAACGGGAGGGGGAGTGAACTGTTCTCGAGCTTCTTAGAAAATCGGGGAGAGGGATTGGCTAATGCTCAGGGAATTTCTTGAAAAATCCATATTTAACTGAAATTACATGTGGATTTTACATCTTCACTGAGAATGAGCCGGCCCCGTGACGGGGGCAGGTGTTTGGGGAGTGCTGTTGGTGGGAGATGAGGCGTTGGGCGCTGTCTTATGGGATTTTGATCCATTGATGGCTCCGGACCGAACGCGTTAGCTTAGGCCGTTACAGCGGCGTTACATTGTTGCCTGGCGTGATTTCATCCAAACAAAAAACCCTCCACTCTCACGAATGAAGGGGGATGTAACTATTCACACTGTGCCTGCGTCTAATTCCTTAGGCAGCTTCTTCCGACCAACTTTCCAGCTTGCGGTCTGTCGGCAGCAGGAACGTGAATATGCCGACGAGCGGCAGGAATGCGCACATTTCCATCACGCGGGGTGTGCCGATGACGTCGCATAGATTGCCGAGCACGACACTGCCAATGCCGCCGAGGCCGAACGCAAGTCCGGTGATTAGGCCGGAGATGGTGCCGAGCTTGCCCGGGAACAGCATTTGCGCGTACACGACAGTAACGGAGAAGCTGGATAAATTAATAAATCCGATCAGTGCAAGCAAAACATACGCCCATCCAAGGGAGACATGCGGCAGCAGCAGCGCAAACGGCGCCGAGCCCAGCATGGAGAAGAAAATCAAGTTCCGCCGCCCGAAACGGTCGGAAAGCGGACCGCCGAAGAAAGTGCCGACGGCGCCTGCCGCGAGGTACAGGAAGATAAAGTCCTGTGCGCGGTCAATCGTTATGCCGTAACGGTCCTGCATGAAGAAAGCGAAGTAGCCGGTCATCGCCGCGCCGTACCAGGAGCGGATGAAGACGAGGAACACTAGCACGCAGAGGGCGAACATAACTTGCTTGCGGCGCTGGGGGCTCATGGCTTTGCGAACAACGGTTTTTGCTTTGGCCGCGGCCGTATGCAGCGTAACTTTATACCACTTGGCGATAAAGAGCAGCACCAGAATGGCGATGCCCGCGACGCCGGTGAACCAGATCGCCCCGAACAGGCCGAGTGGAATGAAAATCCACTTGGTCATGACCGGCGCAAGCGATTGCCCGGCGTTGCCTCCGACCTGGAAGATCGATTGGGCGAGCCCTTTGCGGCCGCCTGCAGCCATGTGGGACACCCTCGAGCCTTCCGGATGGAAGGCGGCGGAGCCGAGTCCGACGAAGCACACAGCCAGCAGGACGACCCAATATGTATGGGCGTAAGCCAGCAGCAGCATGCCGATGAGCGTGGAGAACATGCCGAGCGGCAGCATGTACGGCGACGGCTTGCGGTCGGAGTACAGGCCAACGACAGGCTGCATAATGGACGCTGTCACATTGATGGCAAATTGCACCCAGCCGATTTGGGTGTAGTTCAGTCCCATCTCATCCTTCAGAATCGGAAAGATGGCGGGAATCACCGACTGAATCGAATCGTTCAGCAGGTGAACCAGGCCGATCGCAAAAAGGATTTTGTAAACGGTAGGCTTTATGTTGCCGGCATTTTGCAGCTTGGCTGAATTTCCATCGGATGACGATGATGATAAGGTTGCCATGATGTTATAATCTCCTCTCCTCGGAAAGCACCTTATGTATCCAGAAAGCGGCCGAGGTCTTCTCCCATTTTGACTTTAGAGCCAAGCATCAGATCGGGCCGCGGCTCGAACATGCCGTCCTCGAACAGGAGCACGACGGTAGAGCCGAATTCAAAATACGCGAGCTCTTGACCGCGCTCCAGCGTTTTGGGCAGCGGCGTGACGTACTGAATGGAACTGACGTTCAAGGCCCCGACTTTCACAACGGCGACTTCGCCCGTCTCATGCTGAATGAACGTAATCAGCCGTTCATTGCGGCTCAGCACGCGCTTCATATAGCGAAGCCCGAAATCGTTTACCGGATACACTTTGCCGAGCACATGCTCTTTTTCCAGAATATCGCCCGAGACCGGCGCATGAATGCGATGATAATCCGTCGGGCTTAAGTACAGAACGAAGTAAAATCCGTTCTTGTAATTGACAGTTCGCGGCGAGCGGTTCAGCAGTTCGTCAATGGTGTAGTCCTGCCCTTTGACATTCAGAATGGTCCCGTCCTTGATGTCGCCAATGCCTGTAATCATGGCATCGACCGGAGACACGACCCGCGAGACATCTTCATGAATCGGACGCAGACCCGGCTTTAAACGGCGTGTGAAGAAATCGTTGAGCGACTTATATTCTTTGATCGCCTTCTCCGCATCCTCTACGCGAATGCCGTACGTTTGAGCAAAACGGGGAATAAAATACCGGCTCAGCTTGGAGCGAGCAAAAGCGCCTGTCAGCTGGGATACCCATTTGCGGGAAGACAATTCAGTCAGTAATCGGAAAAACGGCTTCGACATTTGGAAAAACTCCTGTTCATTCGTGGTTATGGGGGATGGCCGCCTGCCGTCCCGCCTGTTTGCGGTTCTTCGCTAATCTTGCCACAGATAGGGGAAAGAATCAATTGCGATTTCCTCAGAACAGGGCCGAAGCCGAGGCAAGCATGCGGTATTTCGCGATGGAAAAGCGTCAATGCTGAGTATACAGAGAAAGGGAGGATTCCCATGAAAAAGAATGCATCAAAGATGACTCGCTCCGCAGGCTGGCTGACGGCGCTGAGCTTGCTGATCGTACTCTCCGGCTGCTCGTTAGGCCAGAAGCCGGGGGTGAGCGCATCGCCTCAGTCTTCTGCGATTGCGACCTCGACAGCCACACCGCTGCCGTCCGCAAGCTCTTCGCCAAGTGCAACGGCTTCACCGAGCGCTAAGCCGACGGCGACGCCGGACCCTTGGGACGGCTGGACGCTCGACGATAAGATCGGTCAGCTGATCATCGCCGGCATCGACGGTACGACCGTCACCGACCAGACGCGGGAGCTGATAACGAAGTATCATCTTGGCGGTATTTTGCTGTATAAACCGAATGTGACCTCAACGAAGCAGCTCGTTGCGCTGACGAACGGGATAAAACTAGCCAACCGTGTGAACAAACAGCCGCTTTGGCTGGGCGCTGACGAAGAGGGAGGCCGCGT
>NZ_RXHU01000090.1 GCF_003955665.1 Paenibacillus whitsoniae | reverse complement strand
TGCACATGCTGTGTGCGCAGCAGTTTACGACTAGCGGTGAGTTGAAGGTATTTGGGGAGGATCCTTACGAGAACAACAAGGTGCTGAGCCAGATCTGTTTTATTAAAGAGAGCCAGAAGTATCCCGACCATTTCCGTATCATCGACGTGCTGGAAGTGGCCAAATCGCTTTATGCGAATTGGGATGAGGCGTATGCGTATGAGCTGATTGAAGATTTTCGACTGCCGGTCAAAAGAAAAGTGAAAAAGCTCTCCCGCGGCATGCTCTCTTCCGTCGGCATTGTGGTGGGGCTGGCGAGCCGGGCGCCGCTGACGATTTTCGACGAGCCTTATCTGGGATTGGACGCCGTTGCCAGATCGCTGTTCTACGATCGTCTGTTGGAAGACTACTCGGAGCACCCGCGCACGGTGATTCTATCGACGCACTTGATTGATGAAGTCAGCCGTCTGCTGGAGGGCGTCATCGTGATCGACAACGGCAAGCTGCTGCTGAACGAAGACGCGGATGCGCTTCGGGGGCGTGCGTGCACGGTATCCGGATTCAAATCGGCAGTTGATGCCTTTGTACGAGGGAAGCAGGTGCTGCAGCAAGAAGTGCTTGGCGCGGCGGCAACGGCGACTGTACTGGGCAAGCTTAGTGCGGAAGACCGTAAATATGCGGAGGAGCTGGAGCTTGAATTCACGCCGGTATCTATGCAGCAGATGATTATTCATTTGACGCGTACGCAGTCGGAAGGAAAGGGGACCGGAGAAAAATGAATCGAATTCAATCGGTAGTCAAAATGCATATGCGCAACCCACTGTCGTGGTTCATGATGCCTTGGGTCATCATTGCGGTGAGCTTTGCCATTAACTTTATCATTTCATCTTCTTTAAATGATGGGGAAGATATTCACACCGGGTCGATTGCTTCCATTTTCGTCTATACGTTCGTTGCCGGAACATTGACGTTGAAAGACACGTTCTCCTTTGCCTTGGGGTTTAGTGTTCGCAGAAAAGATTACTGGCTAGGGACCGTGTTAATGGCGGTGAGCACGTATGTTTTATCGGGTTTGCTGCTTACCGCGCTGACATTTATTGAAGATGGGACCCATGGCTGGGGTGTGCGGCTGCACTTTTTCAAAGTGGAATTTTTGGGCGACCTGTCGTTCCCAAGCATGCTGGGCATCAACGTAATTCTACTTCTGCATTTTTACTTCCTGGGGCTCGCCATTTCCAGTCTGCACCGGCGTACGGGAGCAATCGGGATGTACGGCTTTTTTACCGCGCTGCTGCTGCTCGGAAGTATCGGGACCTACGTGATGACCCATTATCAATTATGGATGGATTTCGGACTCTGGGTTGCGCATCATTACATGAGTTTCTTCTGGTGGATGATCCCGCTGGCCTTGATCTACTCGGTCATTTCCTATGGTTTGCTTCGACGGGCCGCCGCATAAAGCGCAAAACGAGCCTCAGCTTCAATGCTGAGCGCTCGTTTTTTGTTTTATCGCACGTTGGCGAGGTCCTCCGTTATATTTGCTTCAATAGAACGGCGTTTGCTAGTTTCGTAGACGATTTTCCGCTTAAGTTTGCCCGGACCATGTATAGAAAGCCAAGATTTGGACGAATCTAGTAGCTATAACTCTACTAATTTCTAAGGAGGAGCTATGATGTTTCGAAGGTTAGGTTTATCGATCTTATCCCTTGGCTTGCTGCTAGGTTTGTGGTTCATGCAATCTACAGCGTATTCGTATCCTAGCAGTGACCTTGAGGGGGATATGCCCCCTGCCTATACGTATATCGGAAGCGATGTNNGAGTCAAGGTGATACGCTATTCAAAATTGCGCGTAACTTTGATGTAAGTGTGGACGATCTGATCGCGGCCAATCCGATGGCCAATCCGAATCGGCTTGCGATTGGCCAAAATTTGACGATCCCTTTAGTGGGCTCGAGTGTGCAATTAGCGGACGGCCAGTCCAAAATTATTAAAAAAGTGCTGAATACCACCCTGACCGCCTACACGGCCGGTGTGGAGTCTACAGGCAAGAGCGCGTCGCATCCGATGTACGGCATTACTTACAGCGGTCTAAAGGCCAAAGAAGGACGCACCATCGCCGTCGATCCGAACATTATTCCGCTCGGCTCCACGGTGTTTATCGAGGGAATCGGGCTGCGTAAAGCGGAAGACATCGGCTCGGCGATCCGCGGCACGCGTATTGATGTGTTCATGAATGATTTGGGACAGGCGAGGGAGTTCGGCGTGAAAAAGAATGTGAAAGTGTACCTGCTGGATCGGGATAATGCGTAAAGCATGCCCGGTTGCAGAAAGGCTGCTCGGGGTCCTAGGGACCATTGAGCAGCCTTTCTGCACATTCCACACTACTTATCTTGCTCCTTAATCACCTGCTCAATCCCTAGCAGAATCAGCTTCAAGCCAAACTCAAACGATCCGTCACTTCCCATCAGCTCGAACAGCCCGTCCTTGAACATCCTTTGAAAAAGTCCCGCATCCGCCTCGTTCATAGCGCCCAGAAGGCGGTTCATTTCCCCGCTTGGCTCCGTGCCGCGCTCCTCCACGATTGCTGCAAAATTGCGCTGATGCTGGTAATCGTCCAGCACGAAATAGAAAACAAAATTCACAAGCGTAAGAACCGACTGCAATTTCTGCGCTTGCGCAAGCGAGGTCGACTCCACGCAGAGGAGCAGCCGGTTGGTGAACCGGATAAGGTCCGGCTCGTGGGGCAGCGTCAGCATCATGAGCTGCGTGGAACAGGGGTACCGGCGAAGCACATCCCGTGTCGTCACGGCTAGCCCAGACAGCTGCGCCTTCCAGTCTCCTTCGGCGTGGAATTCCTCCAGGATGATTCTCGCGGTCTGGTTGGCCAGACGCTGATAGAGCTGCTGCTTGCTCTTGAAGTACCAGTACAGCGAGGGAGCCTGGATCCCCAGCCGTTCCGCCAATCGCCGCATGCTGAATTTCTCGATGCCGTCCTCGCCAAGAAGCGCCCACGAGGCCTCGAAAATTTTATCCTCTGAAATCTGAGGAGGCTGTTTCTTCATCGGTATCCGTCCTTTATCTAACAGTGTAAGTTTTTTTCGTAGACAAGTTCATAAATTCATGATAACATCTAACACTGTAAGGCACAAACTAACACTGTTAGATTTGATTCAAAATATATAAAGAAAGCGGTGATCCGCATGGACGCAGAAAACCTCCATTACTTTGAAAAAGCACCGGTCGCCAAAGCCGTCGCTCACTTCGCTGTCCCGATGATGCTGGGCACATCCATGAGCGTCATTTATTCCATTCTGAATGCTTACTTCCTGGGTACGCTGAACAATACGGCTATGTTAACCGCGCTTGCGCTGACCTTGCCGTTATTTGCGGTCATTATGGCGCTGGGCAACTTGATTGGCATGGGCAGCGGCACCTTCATTTCCCGGTTGATGGGAGAGAAGAAATACGAGGATGTCAAACACGTGTCTGCCTTCGCCTTTTACAGCAGTCTAGTTCTCGGTCTTATCGTGCTGGCCATCGGTCTTTCGTTGATCGATCCCATCGTTCACAGCCTCGGGGCTTCGCCTGAATCCTTTGGATTTACAAAAGACTACGTCACGGTAATGCTGATTGGCTCGCCGATCGTCATCTTATTCTTCACGCTGGAAAACATCGTGCGCTCGGAGGGCGCCGCGATCACATCGATGACCGGTATGATCCTCAGTGTTGTCGTGAATATCATACTTGATGCGCTAGTCATCTTCGTCTTCCACTGGGGCGTGATCGGCGTTGCGTCGGCTACCGTTATTTCCAACTTGGTTGCGTGCGTATTCTACGCCTTCCATATGGGAACTAAGAGCCAATTCTTAACCGTCTCGGCCAAATGGTTCAAGGTCTCCAAGGACATTCTAAGCAATGTGTTCAAAATCGGAGTTCCGGTTTTTATTATGAGTGTTTTCTTGGGGGCGATGTCGCTTATTTTCAATCGGTTTCTGGTCGACTATGGGGATCAGGCTGTAGCGGCTTACGGGATTTCATCCCGTCTGCTGCAATTTCCTGAGTTTATTCTGATGGGGTTATGCGAGGGCGTCGTGCCGCTCATTGCCTTCTCTTTCACAGCGAATAAATTGCGCATGAAACATACGATTGGGTTCACGATCAAGACGATTGTGGCATTAGCGGTCATTTTCGGCATCGTCGTTTATCTGATTTCCGGCCACTTAATTGGGCTCTTTACGGATGACCCGCAATTAATTGAAATGGGCAGCTACATTCTGCACGTGACGTTTTTGTCTTTGTTCATCACAGGGATGACTGTCTTGTTCACGGGGATCTTCCAAGCCACAGCGCAGGGCACCGCGGCGTTTGTTATGTCCGTTATTCAAGGCATTACGCTCATTCCTGTGCTTTTTATCGCCGAGTGGATGAACGGCTTTCACGGGGTGGTCTGGTCGCTCGTCATCGCGGATACCGTTGCGTTCCTTGTTGGAGCCGCCATGCNNAAGCTGCAGCCGGATTTAGACGCTTTAGGCGCGAATTGATGCGTTCTATGAACATTCGAAGCAAACAAAACACGCACTCAACCTAGCGTTGAGGCGTGTTTTTGTTTAACTGTAAGCAAGGTTCCATCGCTAAGAGGGGCTGGCCCTAGCTAAAAGGGCGAAATAAGCTAGTTTTGCGGAATTAAGAGGGGACAACCCCTCTTAAAGCTCGCTAAAAACGACAAAACGGGCAAATTTCGCCTTCTTAAGAGGGGCTGTCACCTGCTAAGGCATAGAAAAAGCGATATTTTTCCGGGCTAAGTGGGTTTAGCCCCTGTTAACTGCTGCAGATCTACGCAAGCTCTCTCGTTGGTAGCTCCCCTGAACCCTTGTCGGCACCGATCCTCGTTGCTGCAAGCTGATCTGTTAGGCGGTCATCCCCGCAGATCATTATACCGCCGCACTTTCGGAAAATGGAGCGTCACCGTCGTCCCCTCGCCAGGCGCGGAGGTGATGGACAAATCGTGGCCCAGCTTCAGCGCCATTTGCTTGGCGAGGTAGAGGCCGAGCCCGGTCGACTTGTGGTGCGTACGGCCGGCCGAGCCGGTGAAGCCCTTGTCGAAGACGCGGCCCAGCTCCTCGGGCGGAATGCCGATGCCCGTATCCTGGATGAGCAAGCGCTTCTCCGCGTCCGACTCTTCCGAGCGGAACGTAATCGTTCCGCCGCTGCCCGTGTAGGTGAGCGCATTCGCGACCACCTGATTGACGATATACGCGAGCCACTTGCTGTCGCTGCTCACGCTGTGTGTGACCTCCTCCAAGTTCGGGCGGATGCGTTTGTGAATGAACAGCTTCGCGACCTTCTTGACGCTGTCTTTGGCAATGGCCGGCAGGTCGACTTCCGTGATGAAGTAGTCCTGCGAGAACGCGTCGATCCGGGAGTAATACAGCGCTTGCTCGACGTAGCTGTCGATTTTGCCAAGCTCGTCCTCCAGCTTGTCGATGAGCACCTCGGCCGGCTTGCCCGCGCCGTTCTCCATGATGAGCCGGGAGCCGGCAATCGGCACCTTCACGTCATGAATCCAGGACAGGATGTAATCCTGATGATCCTTCCGCTCCTCTTGCAATTGCGC
>NZ_RXHU01000009.1 GCF_003955665.1 Paenibacillus whitsoniae | reverse complement strand
TCGAGTCCTGTTCGGGGAGCCATTGCTTCCATAGCTCAGTCGGTAGAGTGCATCCATGGTAAGGATGAGGTCACCGGTTCGATCCCGGTTGGAAGCTCCAGTTTTTTTTGTTATTTCGGCCCGTTGGTCAAGTGGTTAAGACACCTCCCTTTCACGGAGGTAACAGGGGTTCGAGTCCCCTACGGGTCACCACTTTTATTTTTCGTGGAGGCTTAGCTCAGCTGGGAGAGCATCTGCCTTACAAGCAGAGGGTCGGCGGTTCGATCCCGTCAGCCTCCACCACTTTACCCCAAAAAGTGAAGTGGTATCAAGATGGAGTTTCCGATTACTTTTCGGGGACCCTGAAACTATATGCCGTTGTAGCTCAACTGGTAGAGCAACTGACTTGTAATCAGTAGGTTGGGGGTTCAAGTCCTCTCGACGGCATGTTTTTGTTGGGGATTAGCCAAGCGGTAAGGCAACGGACTTTGACTCCGTCATGCCTAGGTTCGAATCCTAGATCCCCAGTTTTCACTTATGAGTCATTAGCTCAGTTGGTAGAGCACCTGACTTTTAATCAGGGTGTCGTAGGTTCGAATCCTACATGACTCACCATTTAACTGCTTGCAAGAACGTGCGCGTATGGCGGAATTGGCAGACGCACTAGACTTAGGATCTAGCGGGCGACCGTGGGGGTTCAAGTCCCTCTACGCGCACCAATATTATGCGGAAGTGGCTCAGCGGTAGAGCATCGCCTTGCCAAGGCGAGGGTCGCGGGTTCGATCCCCGTCTTCCGCTCCATAAGATGCGCTCTTAGCTCAGCTGGATAGAGCATTTGACTACGAATCAAAAGGTCGGGAGTTCGAATCTCTCAGAGCGCGCCATTTTTACAACTTATTTTATCGGGACGTAGCTCAGCTTGGTAGAGCACCTGCTTTGGGAGCAGGGGGTCGCATGTTCAAATCGTGTCGTCCCGATAAACACACGCGGGTGTAGTTCAATGGTAGAACTTCAGCCTTCCAAGCTGGTAGCGTGGGTTCGATTCCCATCACCCGCTTAACGAAAAGTCGCCTCTGGGCGGCTTTTTTCGTTGTATGCATGTTAAAACAAATAGCTGCTGGAGCAAGCGCTACTGAGTTGTTACATAAATTACCACGGCAAGTATGCTTCTTTTTTTTGGAGAAAGACTATGTGGAACGCGGAGATTGTGGTAAAATATTTTGAAATGAGTTTTTGTAGCGTGTAGCTTTTCCAGAGAGAAGCATTAATGCAACATAGTGAATAGTTGAGGTGGAAAGTTATGGTTGAAACTGAAATTGGTCAACAGAAGCAGAATACGAACAACTTTCTACGCAGAGATGTCCGTTTTCTCGGGCATATTCTTGGCGAGGTACTCGTGCATCAGGGCGGCAATGAGCTGCTGGATGTCGTAGAACGGATTCGTGAAATGAGCAAGTCCTTGCGCGCTCACTATGTCTTGGAAATTTACGATGAATTTAAGAATACGATTTCTTCGTTAAATTCAGATATTCGCCATCAAGTGATTCGCGCGTTTGCCATTTATTTTCAATTGGTTAATATTGCCGAGCAGAATCACCGGATTCGTCGTAAACGGGACTATGAACGTTCTTCCGGCGAGTCGGTGCAGCCAGGTTCGATCGAAAGCATTGTGCAGGAACTGAAGCATGCGAATACGCCAACTGGCGAAGTTCGTGAAATTTTAAAGGCGATTTCGTTGGAACTGGTGATGACGGCTCACCCGACAGAGGCAATGCGCCGTGCGGTGCTGGACATCAACTTGCGTATTTCCGATGGCATGATGAAGCTGGACAATCCGATGCTGACGTACCGCGAACGCGAACAGCTGCGTGAGAAGCTGTTAGGCGAGGTGCTGAACCTTTGGCAAACCGACGAGCTTCGCGACCGCAAGCCAACGGTTATCGACGAGGTGCGCAATGGGTTGTACTATTTTGACGAGACGTTGTTCGACGTTCTGCCTGAAATTTATCATGAGCTGGAGCGCTGCCTCAATAAGTATTATCCGGAAGAAAAGTGGCATGTGCCTTCCTTCCTGAAGTTCGGTTCCTGGATCGGAGGCGACCGTGACGGCAATCCGTCCGTGAAAGCTAACGTTACTTGGGAGACGCTAGGTCTGCATAGGCAGCTGGCAATTCGGAAGTACGGCGAGATTTTGAAAGAGTCGCTTGAACATATGAGCTTCAGCAAAAACATCGTGAAAGTGAGCGATGCGCTGCTGACTTCCATCCAAAGCGATAAAGAAGCGCTCGGCAATGTGCAGGATGTATGGCGCAATGAGAAGGAGCCGTACCGGATCAAAACAACGTACATGATCGAAAAAGTGAACAACACGGGCAACGCGAACGTACCTGCCTCGCAGAAGTACAACAGCCCGGAAGAGTTCATTCACGATCTGACGATTATGGACGAAAGTCTGCGTTCGCATTATGCGGATTATGTAGCGGATAAATATATCAAAAAGCTGATTCGCCAAGTCGAGTTGTTTGGCTTCCATTTGGCTACGCTGGATGTGAGACAGCATAGTAAAGAGCATGAGAATGCCATGACGGAAATTTTGGCGAAAATGGGCATCACAAGCGACTACAGCAAGCTGTCCGAAGAGGAGAAAATTACGCTGCTGACGAGCGTGCTGAACGATCCGCGTCCAATCACATCTTCTTACCTGGAATATTCCGAAGGTACGCAAGAGTGCCTGAATGTATATCACACGATTCACAGGGCGCAGCAGGAGTTCGGCCGAAACTGCATCAGCTCGTACCTGATCTCGATGACACAGGGCGCCAGCGACATGCTGGAGGTCGTGGTATTTGCGAAAGAGGCGGGTCTCTACCGCCAAGAGAGCGACGGAAGCGTGACAAGCACGCTGCAGTCCGTGCCGCTTTTTGAAACGATCGATGACCTGCACGCGGCGCCTGGCATCATGAGCACGCTGCTCGCGATTCCTGCGTACAGAGCGAGCTTGGATCCGGAGACACAGCTGCATGAAATCATGCTGGGCTACTCCGACAGCAACAAGGACGGCGGCGTGATTACGGCGAACTGGGAGCTGCGGATGGCGCTGCAGGACATTACGGAAGCTGCGAAAAAATTCGGCGTGAAGCTGAAGTTCTTCCACGGCCGCGGTGGCGCGCTCGGTCGGGGCGGCATGCCGCTGAACCGAAGCATTTTGGCACAACCGGTCGAGACGCTAGGCGGCGGGGTCAAGATTACCGAGCAGGGAGAGGTGTTGTCCTCCCGTTATTCCTTGCAGGGCATTGCCTACCGCAGCTTGGAGCAAGCAACTTTCGCGCTGATCTCGGCGTCCAAGCAATCCCGTTCTCCGCAAAGACACCCGCTGGAAGACAAGTGGGAGAACATTATGCGGGGCATTTCGGAGCAGGCGCAGACGAAGTATCAGGATCTGATTTTCAGAGATGCGGACTTCTTGACGTTCTTTAAGGAATCGACGCCGCTTCCGGAAATCGGTGAGCTTAACATCGGTTCCCGTCCGTCCAAGCGAAAAAATAGTGATAAATTTGAAGATCTGCGTGCGATTCCATGGGTATTCTCGTGGACGCAGACGAGATACCTGCTGCCGGCGTGGTACGCGGCGGGTACGGGCCTCCAAAGCTTTTATCAGGGGGATGCGGCTAATCTGGCGGTACTGAAGCAAATGTACGAAGAATGGTCTTTCTTCCAGACGATGCTCGACAATTTGCAAATGGCGCTGGCCAAAGCCGATCTGCTGATTGCGAAGGAATACGGCAGTCTGGTGAAAGATTCTCCGATCGCAGAGCGTATTTTCAACCTGATTAAGGAAGAATATGAATTAACCTCTTCGATTATTTTGCAAATTACGGGTCAGCAGGAGATTTTGGATAACGTGCCTGTCATTCAGGAATCCATTCGCTTGCGCAACCCTTATGTCGATCCGCTAAGCTACATGCAAGTCGAGTTGCTCAAGGAACTGCGCGCACTTCGGGATAACAATGAAGATGACGCGGAGCTCCTGCGGGAAGTTCTGCTCACCATTAACGGGATTGCCGCGGGACTTCGGAATACAGGCTGATATCCCACGCACATAACGAAACGGAACATGACAGGATGACAAAGTCGGGGGCCTTGCAGATGCAGGCATTCCGGCTTTTCTTTCCTTCTCGCAAGGTGCCCGTCGACTGGAGGTTTGAGCGCGCAACATGGGGCGTTGGTTGGCAATTATGTTCGTCGTTATCGGAGCATCATCCTACGGGTTGTTGTCTTCATTCATTAAGTTGGCGTACGGCCAAGGGTTCACCGATGGTCAAATAACGCCGGCGCAAGTCACAATGGGGACGCTATTTGTCTGGCTCCTTATTTTGTGCCATAAACCGTCCAGGGTGAATCCTTTTAAAGGGCCTTGGGTGAAGCTTGGCTTGGTTGGGATTTTCGGGCTGTTGTTGACGACGGTGTTCTATAATATCGCGCTAAATGAGCTGAATGCGTCGCTTTCGATCATTCTGCTGTTCCAGTTTACGTGGATGACGATCGGGCTGGACTGTCTCTTTCGCAGACGGCTGCCGCGGAAGGCGGAGCTGCTCGCGATTGCAATGATTTTCGTGGGGACGCTGCTGGCTGTGAACGTGCTCGAGACGGATTGGGGGCAGCTCAGCCCGCTGGGTGTCATGTACGGACTGTTATCGGCGCTGACGTACAGTTTGTTTCTTTTTTTCACGGGTCAGATTCCAAGCAATCTTCCGCCTCTGATGAATTCAGCCATTATGCTCACGGCTTCGCTGCCGATTATGTATGTGCTGTACCCGCCGACCGTCTTTATGGAGGCAGGCAGCGGGGAACTCATCCTCTGGGGCCTGCTGCTGGGCCTTCTTGGGCAGGTGGTGCCGACGATCGCTTTTAATATCGGGATACCGCGTGTTGGCAGTACGTTAGCTGCGATGCTGGGGTCCGTGGAGCTGCCGGTGGCGATCATTGCCGCTTTGCTGATTCTAGGAGAGCCGGTGGGCGGGATCCAGTGGATCGGGATGCTGTTCATTTTGGGCGGAATTCTGATTTCTGAAAATAAAAAGGCCTGACTGTGTATAGATAAGATAGAGATTTGAATTGTCGAGAAGTCGGAGGATAATGCATTGAACTTTGTTGAAGCACGACTGGCTAAGCTGGCCAGAAATGGGGATCGGAACGCTTTTGCCGAGCTTGTAGAGCTCTATAAGGATAAGATCTTTCATTTAGCTTACCGCATGCTGAATAACAAGCAAGAAGCCGAGGATGCGGTGCAGGAGACGTTCCTGCGCGTGTATACCAATTTGCATCGCTATGATGAGAATCAGAAGTTTTCGACGTGGATTTTTCGCATCGGCACGAATCTGTGTATCGATAAGCTCCGTCGTAGACGTAATACGTATTCGCTTGATGCAGAAATGAGCGATGGCGAAGGCGCGGATTTTTACGCGATGCTGCCGAGCGACGAAGATACACCGGAAGAGCAGCTGATCGTCTCGGAGACACAGGCGCAGATTCACCGTGCGATTGCTTCGCTGCCTGAAAAATATAAGTCAATCGTTGTGCTGCGCTACTTGCACGATATGTCGCTGCAGGAGATCAGCGATGTGCTGGATATGCCGGTAACGACGATCAAAACGCGTGTGCATCGCGGCCGGGAGTACTTGCGCAAGAAACTGGAGCAGGAGGAAGAAGTTGTTAGCACAAATCCTGTTCCAAAGTGAAACAATTCCAAAATTCATACGTATTGTAATGCACAAGTTGCGTGAGCTGTATAGACGGCTTACGCAGACATCATGCTTATTTTCCAAGAAAGGGGTGGCTGCACATGAATTGCAAGGAAGCCCTCCCGCTCATACATGAATATCTCGACGGTGATTTGCGAGGGGCCGAATCGATTCAGTTGAAGGAGCATTTGCTCGCTTGCAGGGCGTGCCACGAAACGTTTAAGCAATTGGAGAAGACGGACGCCTTGGTTAGAATGCTGCCATCCACTAAAGCGCCATCTGGGCTTACCGCACAGATTATGAGCGGACTGCCGCCGGAGAAGTCGCGGAACTCCTGGATGAATTGGGTACGCCGACATCCGGCGGCTTCGGTTGCGGCGGTTTTTGCTGTGGTGATGTTCGGAAGTTATGTTTCGATGTGGAACAACGACGCAGGCCTGATGGTTCAGGGAACGAATCTGCAGGAGATCGTGATCCAGGGCGATACGGTGATTGTGCCGAAAGGGCATACGGTGAATGGCGATCTCGTAGTGAAACGGGGAAATTTGCAGGTTGAGGGAGACGTGACGGGGAATCTCGTCGTCATTGACGGCTCGTTGAATCTGGCTTCAACGGCTCACATTTCGGGGCAAGTCAAACAAGTCGATGAAGCGTTGGGCTGGGTATGGTACAAGATTGGCGAGTTTGTGAACGAACTGACGTCATAATCTGACGTCCTCTTCTTAGCGGATTGCTAGGGGAGGGCGTTTTTGTTGTGTTCTATAGGAAAATTGAACCATTTCTTGCCGAGCGGAGCCGGAAAAATAGAAGTATATCTAGGATTATGATATGATTCTAGGTATAGAGAGAACAAAGGTTCAGTCGCCTGGGGGAGTCTAATATGGATTTACTCACGAGCATATCGGCTAAGGATATTGTAGATATTCTAATCGTCAGCTATGTGATTTACAAACTGATCCTGCTCGTTCGCGGGACAAGGGCCATCCAGCTCATGAAAGGGATTCTTGTCGTCGTGATCGCATGGGCGGTCAGCATCTGGTTCCAACTGAGCACCCTGCAGTGGATGATGAATCAAACGTTTACCTTTGGGGTTCTGGGGGTTATCGTGATTTTTCAGCCGGAGCTCAGAAGGGCGCTGGAGCAGCTGGGCCGGGGGAAAATATTCAGCCGGGCTTCCTCGGAAGAGGACCAGGACGTGAATAAACGGATCGGCGAGGTCATTAGGGCCGCTAATTATTTAGCAAAGCGAAAAATAGGGGCGTTAATTGTATTTGAAAAAGAGACAGGGCTCACGGATTATATTGAATCGGGCATCGCGATTGAGAGCAAAATCAGCGGTGAGCTGCTCATTAATATTTTCATACCGAATACCCCGCTGCATGATGGCGCGGTGATTATTCGCCAAGGGCAATTAATGGCTGCGGGCTGCTATTTGCCGCTTTCTGAAAATCCTTTCATATCCAAGGAGTTAGGTACGCGCCATCGGGCGGCAATCGGAATGACGGAGGTGTCGGATGCGATGTGCGTTGTCGTATCGGAGGAAACCGGACAAATTTCGCTGTCGATGAACGGGCATATCGTACGGGATATCAAAGAGGAATCGCTGATCGCGAAGCTGTTCGAAGAGCTGAAGCCGAAGGCGAAAGCGAAAGAAAAGAACCCATTCTTGAAGTGGTGGGGGCGTTCAAATGGATAAATGGCTGCGCAATACGAATGTGGTGCGAGTTGTCGCGCTCGTGATAGGAATTCTGTTGTGGGTTGTCGTACATATGGAAGAGACGAATATTTCCGGAAGCTCGCCGATTCGTGAACGCGAGGAAACAATTAATAATGTGTCGATTACCACGAAGTATGATAACACACATTATTATCTCTCCACCTTGGAGCCTGCGAACGTACAGGTGTTGATTAAAGGGAAAGAATCGGCGGTCAAAAAAGTGACTGCGAGCAATACGTACCAAATCCAGTTGGATTTGACGCAGGTCGGCAAAGGAGATCACCAGCTGATGCTGACGCCTGTCGGTTTTCCGACGGATGTCGATGTTACAATTGTGCCTCGCACTGTGCATGTGGTGATTGAAGAGCTGCAGATGAAAGAGGTGCCTATCGTCATTAATGTGAAAGGCACGCCGTCGGAAGGGCTGAAAGCGGGACAACCGATTATCAAGCCGGCCAAGGTGTATATCACGGCGCCGACGAGTCAGCTTGACCGGATTGAGAATGTCCGCGGCGAAGTGTCGGTGGATAAAGCCCAATCGGCGGTGACGAAGCAGGTCAGACTGCAGGCTTACGATAAAGAAGGCAAGGAATTGACGCAAAACATTAACCTCAATCCTTCCGTCGTCGATGTCGAAGTACCGATTACGAGTCCGTTCCAGACGATTCCGCTTCAACTCAAAATCAGCGGCGAGCCGCCGAAGGGCTATGCGGTTGCGATGGTGACGCAGACCCCAGACAAAGTGACGGTGTACGGAACGCAGGATGTCGTGGATCGTCTGGAGTTCTACCAAGGTCCTCAGCTGAGTTTGCAGGATTTGACAGAAACGAAAGACTTTACACAGGACATTCCTCTCCGGAATAAAGTAACACAGGTAGATCCGGCCAAAGTCACGGTGCATGTGGAAATTGTTCCGTCCGTTACGAGGGCGATTGAGAATGTACCGATTACGATTATCGGCGGCAATGAGAATTACGTTACGAAAGTGGTGCAGCCGGAGACGGGGAACCTCAATATTACCGTTGAGGGTGCTCCTGCCATCATTGACCAATTGAAAGTTCAAGATATCCAAGCGATACTAGATGTAAGCAATTTACCGCCGGGCAAGCATGAGCTGAAGGTGACGATGAACTTACCGACTTACGTGAAGCTGGCTGTTCCGCAAGAGGTTAAGGCAAGCGTTGAAATCAGCGAAAAAACCAAGGCGCCATAATGGGAGATAGAGAAAGAGGAGAAGTTAAAAATGGGGAAATATTTTGGTACGGACGGTGTGCGCGGCGTCGCCAACGGCGAGCTGACACCGGAATTAGCTTATAAAGTAGGCCGCTGCGGCGGTTATGTTCTCACGAGACAAGCAAAGCATCCGAAGGTTGTTATCGGCCGCGATACGCGGGTTTCGGGACCGATGCTGGAGGCTTCGCTCGTGGCGGGTCTCTTGTCCATCGGTGTGGATGTGATTCGCATCGGTGTGGTCAGCACGCCGGCGGTCGCGTATTTGACGAAAACGCTGGGCGCGGATGCCGGCGTGATGATTTCGGCTTCGCACAACCCGGTTGAGGATAACGGGATTAAGTTTTTTGGCGGGGACGGCTTCAAGCTTCTGGATGAGACAGAAAATGAAATTGAACAGCTGCTGGACGCAGCCGTCGATGAACTGCCTCGCCCTGTCGGCGGCGAGATCGGCACGGTGACCGATCAGCCGGATGCGAAGCTGGCTTATCTGGCGTTTTTGAAAGAGACGGTATCCGCGAAGTTCGATGGATACAAGGTCGTTCTTGACTGCGCGCATGGCTCCGCCTATGAGCTGGCGCCAGCGGTCTTCCGCGAGCTTGGCGCGGAAGTGATCACCATTGGGGCGGAGCCCAATGGGCGGAACATCAACGATGCGTGCGGCTCGACCCACCCGGAGCGGCTTCGCGCCGAGGTGGTTAAGCATGGCGCAGCCATCGGTCTTGCTTTTGACGGCGACGCGGATCGGCTGATCGCGATCGATGAGAACGGCGATGAAGTCGACGGCGACTTCATCCTGAGCATTCTTGGCGATGCGCTGAATCGCCAAGGGAAGCTGAACCACGGCACCATCGTGACGACGGTGATGGCGAATATCGGCTTTTTCAAGGGGATTGAAAAAGCGGGGTTGAAGGCTTTGCAAACGGCCGTAGGCGACCGTTATGTGATGGAAGCGATGCGCAAGGGCGGCTACAACCTGGGCGGCGAGCAGTCGGGGCATGTGATCTTCCTTGACTACATCTCCACGGGAGATGGTATTTTGACGGCGCTGCAGCTGATGAATACGCTGGTCGAGTCCGGCCGCAAGCTGAGCGAGCTCAAAGGCATCATGCGCAAGTTCCCGCAGCTGCTGGTGAATGTGCGTGTCGCGGATAAGAGCAAGCTGCAAGGCAATGCGGTGGTCGAGGAAGCGATCCGTAAGGTGGAAGCCGAGCTTGGCGACAACGGCCGCGTGCTTGTGCGTCCGTCCGGTACGGAGTCGCTGATCCGTGTCATGGCGGAAGGCCCGGACAAGGAACAAGTCGAAGCTTACGTGCACGATATTGCAAAAGTGATTCAAGAGCAATTAGTGTAAAATTGCGTTTATGAACCCCCGGTTCGCCTGTTATGGGCGGGCTAGGGGATTGAATAAGTACGTGTTCAAAAAGCAGGCTTTTCAGCACCGAGAAGGTTGCGAGAAGCTGAAGAAGGAGGAGCGGAGTGTAGGCAAAACCTACATGAGCACCGCAGTTCAAAGCTGAACGCAAGATTCGACGCCGAATTCGCTTCCTGACTTCTCTTCGTGATCAAAAGACAGCTTTTTGAACTTCCTCTAGGAAATAGAGGTTGCATGCTTCGTGAAAAATGCATATGATGTAGTTACTCAAGAAGGAAAGGCAGGGCAGAGGTTGTTGCAGATTTTAAAATAGCGCCAGGACTCGCGAGCGGGACGGAAAAGCAGGGAAACGTTACTGCTGCTGCGCGGCGAGTTGACGAGGTGAAGGTGTTCGAAACATTCGGCGGGGACCTTCCGGCACACAGGAATGCCGTTAAGTTGGAGAGCAAAATTGCGCGGGCGACCGGGCAGACAAGGATCCAACATCCACTTTTTTGATAATCGTGAACTTATGCAATCGTCCTTATAGATGGTTTTATTTTGTGATGATCTTTGACAAACAGCCTTGTGAACGGGCTTATAACTAACTGGAGGTTTATTAACTATGTGCGGAATTGTTGGCTATATTGGAAAGCGTAATTCTCAGGAGATTTTATTGGAAGGCCTCAAAAAGCTGGAGTATCGCGGGTACGACTCGGCAGGCGTAGCGGTGTATACGGCGGATGGCCTGCAAATCAAGAAGGCGAAGGGCCGCATCGCGAATCTCGAATCCAAGCTGGATGAAACGCCGCTGAGCGGGAATGTGGGCATTGGGCATACGCGTTGGGCAACCCACGGGAAGCCATCGGATGTCAACTCGCATCCGCATACCGATAATTCCTTGAAGTTCTCTGTCGTGCACAACGGCATTATCGAGAACTACATTACGCTGAAAGAAGAACTCATCGAGAAAGGCCACGTATTTGTATCGGAAACAGATACGGAGGTAATCTCACACTTGATCGCGAGCCTGTACGAGGGCGACATCCTGAAAGCCGTACAGAAGGCCGTGAAGCAGATGACAGGCGCTTTTGCGTTAGGCGTGCTGACGGAGTATGAACCGGATCGTCTGGTTGCCGTACGTCAAGCTAGCCCGCTTATTATCGGGATCGGCGAAGGTGAGAACTTTATCGGGTCGGATATTCCGGCGATTCTGGAGTATACGCGCAACGTGTTCATTCTGAACGACGGGGAAATGGCGCTGTTGACGAAAGATAGTGTCGAATTGATGACTTTAGAGGGGAATTTTATTTCCAGGGAAATGTTCCATGTCGATTGGGACATTGTAACCGCGGAAAAGGCCGGATTTGATCATTTTATGTTGAAAGAGATTTATGATCAGCCGAAAGCTTACCGTGACACGATGGGCAGCAGAATTTCCCCGGACGGCCGTAGCGTTGTCTTGAAAGAGATTAGCATGACACCGGAACAACTGCGTTCGATTAACCGTGTGCATATTGTCGCGTGCGGAACTGCGTACCATGCCGGGATGGTCGGCAAATATGTGATCGAGAAATTGGCTCGCATTCCGGTTGAGACGGATGTGGCATCGGAATATCGTTATCGTTCCCCGATTATTACGAAAGATACGCTCGTGATTGTCGTGAGCCAATCCGGCGAAACGGCGGATACGCTGGCTGCGCTGCGTGAAGCGAAGCGTTGCGGCGCGCACGTGCTGGCGATTACGAACGTTGTCGGCAGCTCCGTGGCGCGTGAAGCGAACGACATTATTACGACATGGGCAGGGCCGGAAATTGCGGTAGCGTCGACCAAAGCGTATACGTCGCAGTTGATCGCGTTCTACCTGTTGGGCTTGTATATGGCCCAGGAATTGGGCACGCAAACAGCCGAGGAAGTGGCTGCCGTGATCGCGGCGATGAAAGAGCTGCCGGGTCAAGTGGAAGAGATTCTGAAGCAGTCCGATGCGCTGAAAGGCGTGGCGGGAGAAATGGCGAAGCACGACAATTTGTTCTTCATCGGCCGTGGTCTGGACTACGCGGTAGCGCTCGAAGGCTCGCTGAAGCTCAAAGAGATCTCTTATATTCACTCCGAGGCTTACGCCGCGGGCGAATTGAAGCACGGCACGCTTGCGTTGATCGTGGAAGACATTCCTGTGATCGCGCTCGCGACGCAGCATGAGCTGCTTGAGAAAACCGTGAGCAACATCAAGGAAGTGAAGGCGCGCGGCGCGAACGTTCTAGGCATCGCATTGGAAGGCGAGCTTGAGCTGCAGAAATCGGTGGACAGCACGTTCGTGATTCCGAAGACGCTCGACCTGCTGACGCCGGCGCTGTCGGTTGTGCCGCTGCAATTGATTTCCTACTACGCGTCGCTGGCGCGCGGGAATGACGTGGATAAGCCGCGGAATTTGGCGAAGAGTGTGACGGTGGAGTAAAGAAGACCCTTCGGGGTCTTTTTTTTGTTAAAAGAAAATAAACCATTAGACTGGAAAATACCCCCTTGGCAACTACCCCTTGTTTCTTTGCATTCTGCTAATTCCAAATCTAACGGTGGCTTATCGGCGTTCCATGCGCTCCGTTCGAACCAGCTTCCCATGTCTCTCAAGTGGCCAAACGATTAGTATAGACTCCGCGCACCAAGGCAAGACCCCTGCGCCGAACCGCAGAGGTGGGTCCTCGGCGTTCTATGATTTGAAGAATCGCTTTGGCCGTCGCATTCGGATCGCCGTTGTGAGCAACAATCCTTTCAACGAAGTGGGAACGATAACTTAATAATAAAAGGCAGTCGACGACTTTATTTTCTAAGTCTACAGACTGCCTTTCGTAATTACAGGGGGTTAGTCTAACGCTTATTTCTTAGGTTAAGTTAAATTCTAATATTGATATTTGACCATAAGAAAAACCGCCCTGGTGAAAAAGCGGTTTAATCAGCTATCGTTTTTTCGTTAGGTTACAGTTTGTGCGGTAACTCAGACCCGTTCACACCTTTTTCTTGAGTGAAGGCAAACAAGAGTTACCCCCAGTAATTTTTCATGAGGTCTGAGACCCAGATGGGTTGTTTAATCTCCCCATGTGGAGTAAATTCCTTCATGACAGGTTTTAAATCCAGCACAGGTGTCCCATTAATGGCATCTAAACCCTTAACATAAATCTGTTTGCCCTCACGCTTTATTAATTCTACAGTAGTTAGTCCGATCTTGTTCGGTCTGTTCTTACCGCGTTGGGCAAAGATTCCTACCTTCGGATACGCTTTGTTATTCCGTGGGTGTCTTGCATCTATTTCAATCTTATCATCTTTAACTTTGTCAAAGTAAAAGATGACTTCCACATGTGAAAAATCTTCGATGCCCACAAGACTTTGCTCCGTATATCCATCTACAAGCTCAATAGTGGATATCACTTCACCCCAATAATCATCTTCTGTTGTTTCTCTATTGTTTCTAACAAAAGCAATTGGTTCCACGTTAATCATAATGTCCACCTCCTAATTTCTCGAATCAGGAAACAAAGTGAGAAATGCCAGAATCGGCATCCTCAATAATATTTGAATCGTTCTTACTCTTTTGTTTCATTGGATGAAACCATGTTCCGCTTCGTGGTATTTTTATTATACTGTGAAAATTCCATTTATTCAACAGGTCTGCCCGCTAGCTTAACCAGAATAAGCATAAAGAAAAGAGACCTTTTCAAAATCCCTTAGTGTAAAAAATTATATTCTTCACACTGGGTTGATCAGTCTCGTGTCATATGTATTTTGAAGCCGTTCGAGGATACTAGACATTTCACTAGGGCTCAATAAAATCAACCCACAAGACGGCACTTTTTGAAATTTTTTGTTCCTGCCATCTTCCTCATCTGATGATTATATCCGAGATGATCAACAGAGAACGTTAGCGCAATAAAGCCGCCGCAGTCTAAGACTTTATTTTTCAGCGTCCTCGCAGGATCAACATAGTCAGTCTAAAGCTATATTTTCTTTCCCAACGTCACGAAAGGCCTCATCCCCCTACAGAGAAAGTGAGGCCTTTCGTATCTATCATGGAATATTACCCAACAGTTCAAGCGATTTGGAGCATATGTTTCATACGCGGAATAAAATATCTTATACGTCCGGTCCGGTCAGCAAATTGCCGACACACTCGCAACGAGGGTGATAGTAATCCATATATCCCCCAGATATTGCAATCAGGAGCGAGCGAGCCAATCCGTCAAACGGGTCGGCGCAATACGCGCGCTGCTGTCGTCCGCAGGAACGAGCGACCTATCGTCCACTTGACCGCCGAAGTACCCTGCCTCGTTATCCGTGACGACCTCACGATTATCTCCAGCCGCCTTCAAGGATAGACGGACGAACTCGTCCATCCCGAACTTCTCGGGTCCGGCCAGGTCGACAATGCCGTTCACGGGTTCCGCTAGCGCGTAGTCAGCCAAAGCCTCGCTCACATCCGCGGCCGCTATCGGCTGCATGGCGGAGGACGGCAAACGGACGGTTTGACCTTCCGTCGCCGTGTAGGCGATGGTGCCGGCAAATTCGAAGAACTGCGTCGCCCTGACGATCGTGTAAGGAATCGAGGACGCTTGGATCAGCTTCTCCTGGGCGACCTTGGCGTTAAAATAAGCGTTTCCGGGCGGGCGGTCCGTGCCAACAATCGACAGGGCGATATAGTGCTGCACGCCCGCGTTCGCCGCCTCGGCCAGCAGATTCTTGGTCGACGTTTCGAAGAACGTCAGCACCGCCTGCTCTTCGAACGAAGGCGAGTTGGTGACGTCGACGACGACTTGCGCGCTGGCCAGCGCCACACCCAGCCCTTCGCCTGTTACCGAATTGACGCCCAGGGACGGGGAAGCCGCCACCGCTTCATGACCTAAATTGATCAGGTTCTGTACAAGCCCTTTGCCGATAAGTCCGCTGCCGCCGATTACTACAATTTTCATGAATTTCCTCCTGGATTTTAGCCCGTCTCTGCTGGGCGATTAGGTTTAAATGAAGCCTCTTGTTTTGTCCGACATCCATATAACGACCGAGCCAACCGTTCTGTGACACGTTGGCGTAGATTTTAGCTTGAACAAAAGCAAGTTATAGGCCGGATGAATGATGGTGATCAGAATAACTCGACAATAATTGGTTAACGATATTGGTATATTTTTCATCCAAAAGGAAAAAACGTTATGAACTTATTCTGGTCACATACTCTCTGGTATCTAATATTAGGTTTAGCAACCTTAACTCAAGTCATATATACGCTGTATCATTCGAAGGATCGTTTAAGAACATTTGCTTTTTATTTATCACTAGTGGGGCTTCCGCTATATTTTGAAACATTTATCTTAATTTTTTTGGATGCATATGCATACTTCCCGAAAATCATACAAAATCCAAAAATTGACCCCTATAATGATGTATTAGCGGGGAATTTGTTCTCACAGTTTGGAGTGGCTTCATCAGCGCTGCTATTGGCTGTTCGTCGAAAACCTTTTTACTGGAACGTGATTGTCTCCTTTATTTACGCTATGGTAGAAGTACTCTTTGAATTTTTGGGTATATATCGTCACCATTGGTGGAAAACATGGATGACGTTCATAGCCTTGTTCCTTTTTTTCGTCATTTCCAAATGGATGTATGCTCATTTAACTCGGGGTGTCGGTTCAATATACTTTTATGGCTATTTGATCTTGGGTATGTTTCCAATCTGTACTATTCTGTTTTTTTGGGGTGTACTCGATTTGTTTGGATATATGCGATTTACGACAACTTTGTTCCCTGACCACCCTAGAATAAGTCGTTATGGTTTATATCTAACCTTTACTTTGGTAAACTATATACTTGTTTTATGGGGATATTTTCAAAAACATTGGATTTGGAAAATAGTAACCTTAGTTTCGGTTGGTACTTTGATTTATTTGGGGTATAGAGGTCATCTTTTACTCTTCTGGGAAGGTGCTTTTGTGCCAATTGGAATTATAGTCATCTTTTGGATGTATTTTTCAGTATGGATTTTAGACACGTTATATCGGGGACGACAACAAGAGTTGTAAGTACTTGTTAATTTTAAAAATCGTCTGTAATCTCAAAATATCTCATTAGACATTCCTAATTTTATTCATTGAAAATTAATAATTCTCTTGTTCGAATATTACAGATTATGCCATAATTAAGCATTCTATAAATTGAAAGGTTATTGATATAATAGAAAGGTGAGGAATTTTTGATAGAAACAAAACGTCTTATAATTAGAGAAATGGTGCAGTCGGATTATGATGCATTGTGTGGAATATTGTGTGATGAGGAAGTAATGCGTGCTGCTTATGAAAGTGCATTTACCTTAGAACAAGCACAAAGTTGGCTTAACAGACATCTTAAAAGATATGAAGAGTATGGTTTTGGACTTTGGGCTGTTGTATTAAAAGAAACAAACGAAATGATGGGTCAATGTGGCTTGACAATGCAAGGCTGGAGAGAAAAAGAAATTTTGGAAATAGGATTTTTGTTTCAAAAAGCGTATTGGCACAAAGGTTACGCAACGGAAGCGGCAATTGCTTGTAAGGAATACGCTTTCTCAGTTCTTAATGCAAATCGGGTTTATTCTATTATTAGGGACACAAATATAGCCGCTCAAAAAGTCGCTGTTCGAAACGGTATGAATATTATTGATAAAGATACTAAGAATTTTAGGAATATAGATATGGATTTTTTTCTGTATTCTGCAGAGAATCCTTCAAGGATGGAACAATAAGTTGAAATAACAGGAGATCAATATGACAATCGGAAAGTACGGAAGTAACAGTGAACGATTAATGAATTTCATGAATTTAATGGTACCAATAGAAGGTGGGACTGTTGAATTACGAGATTATATGAATGTGAATAAATGGATTAGTTCTGATTACACTTTGTCAGACCCCGGTAGAGGGAACGATAAAAAGGTTATTACATGGACTGAAACGATTGAACCTTTCTATGTAATGAAGTATCCGGTAACACAGCATTTGTATCATCTAGTCATGCAGGATGAAGTAGAACCTCATATAAACGAACGGCCAATTACAGAGGTTTCGTGGTTAGATACCCTTGTGTTTTGTAACAAATTGTCCAGAATACTTGGCAGGACTGAATGCTACACAATCGCACATGAAAGTGAGAACACAATTTATAACAAAGAAGCGAATGGCTTTCGACTATTAACAGATGCTGAAT
The DNA here is from genome assembly GCF_003955665.1 of Paenibacillus whitsoniae. Classification (GTDB taxonomy): domain Bacteria; phylum Bacillota; class Bacilli; order Paenibacillales; family NBRC-103111; genus Paenibacillus_E; species Paenibacillus_E whitsoniae. Next base: position 67,666 of record NZ_RXHU01000009.1, on the reverse strand, counting down.
GGCAGTATGCGTGCAAAGCAGGAACCAAGGGATATCGGTATGAGAAAATTGATAAGATTGCGTGGTATGAAGAAAACTCTAATGGATTAGCCCAAGAAGTCGGAAAACTACTTCCAAACCCCTGGGGGCTTTACGATATGATCGGGAATGTATGGGAATGGTGCTGGGATCTGTATGATACTAAACGATACGGGAACTATAGAATCTTCCGGGGAGGCAGTTGGGCTGAAGTTGAAAACAATTGTGGATCTACAATTCGAAGGAAGAGTATGCCTGATTTTAAGATGGATGACCTTGGCTTTCGAATAGCATGCGGAATGTAGAGGAGAGCATCGACTGAAGAGTCCACCATCCAATACTACTCAAATGGAAAAGAAACTAGATAAATAATATACTAGCTGTAACTGTTTTTGTAGAGGTGAATCTAATGGATGAAATCAATGATTCAAAGGAAATTGTATTACAAATCGGTGTTGCCTTGAAAAAGTACAGAAAAGAAAAAAACATGAGCTTAGACGACTTATCGGAACTAACCGGCGTAAGCAAACTTACGCTGGGAAATATTGAACGTGGCGAGACAAATCCAACGTTGGCAATGATATGGAAAATTTCAAAGGGTATATCTTTACCGCTATTGGCTTTGTTTAAATCAGAAGATTCTGCTAGTTTGTATCGAGCAGGTGAAGGACTGCGGTTTTCTAATGATCAAAAGAATTGGATTATTGAACCAGTCTTTAAAAGTAGCAATATTGAAATGTGTCGGGCGTACTTACAGCCAAATAGCTCGTATCAGCCTGAAGGTCATCATGTCAATACATCTGAAATTGCGACAGTCATGACGGGTTCCGTTGAAATTCAAGTCAATGGAGAGATTTACACATTGAATCAATATGATACGATCAGTTTTCGTGCAGATTGTCCTCATGCTTATACCAATCATACGGATCGCGAAACAGTGCTCCATATCTCCTTAAAGTACGGTTTCTAAAGTTGAAAATCCCACTTATTAAATACAACTCTCAATTCCATCACGGGAATTCAGAGTTGTATTTTTGTTTTTTAGATAAATGAAAATATATTATAAAATACTTATTGATTAAAATTATATATTATAATATACTTTCTTTATTCGCGCGGATGTATCATTTTTTAAATAAATAAGAATTCAGGAAGGAGAAATTAAGAATGCCAGACAAACAAAAGAGTAAAGCCGTACCATCCTCTATAGGGCTGATCATTCTCGGCATTATTTTTATTGCAGCTAATTTACGCACGCCCTTAACATCAGTCGGTCCTTTGGTGAGTCTCATAAGAGATGACGTTCATATTTCGAATACATTAGCAGGCTTGGTTACAACGGTACCCTTGCTTACCTTTGCTTTTTTATCGCCTCTAGTACCAAAATTAGGACAAAGGTATGGGGTTGAACGTATCATAATGATCGCCTTACTCTTTCTGACTGTAGGTATTGTAATACGTTCTTTATCTGGCGCAGTGAATCTGTTTATTGGGACAGCCATTCTTGGATTCGCAATTGCCGTATGTAATGTATTATTGCCAAGTATTATCAAGAGGGATTTTCCAAATAAAATTGGCTCCATCACAGGTGTTTACTCCATTTCAATGAGTTTAAGTGGAGCAATCGCATCGGGTATCAGTGTGCCACTAGCCGTGAATGCAGGTCTAAAATGGCAGGGAGCATTGGGAATATGGGGAATTTTAAGCTTTGTAGCGATCCTCTGTTGGTTGCCCCAATTAAGAAATCAAACGAAGCAAACAGCCACGACGAGTCAAAAGATGGCCAGCAGCGATGTGAATGTTTGGAGATCGCCACTTGCTTGGCAAGTAACCATGTTTATGGGGATACAGTCCATGATTTTCTATGTATTGATCGCATGGTTGCCTGAAATTTTAAAGCAGCAAGGAATTGACTCCAACCAATCAGGATGGTACCTCTCGATCATGCAGCTTGCTATGCTTCCATTTGCCTTTATTGTCCCCGTTATTGCTGGGCGCATGTCCAGCCAACGGATGTTAGTGGCCATTACAACCATTTTGCTGTTGACGGGAACAATCGGGCTTCTTTATGGAAGCTCTAGTATCATTCTGCTGTGGATCATCATGCTGGGCATTGGTGGAGGCTTCGCCTTTAGTTTGTCCATGATGTTTTTCGGGTTACGTGCTGTAAATGCGCATCAAGCAGCAGAACTGTCTGGCATGGCGCAATCGATCGGATATCTTCTTGCCGCAGTCGGTCCTGCTCTTATAGGTTATCTGCATGATGCGACAAATAGTTGGAACCTGCCGCTTTTCATTCTGCTCGGCGCTGCGGTCCTGCTCTTTGTAGTCGGTATAGGCGCAGCAAGAAACCGTTTTGTAGGCAGCCGAAATAATGACGGGGTGCCACGGAAAGGAGTATAACTAGCCCGAGGGAAATATGATCGCAGAAGACGGTAGCATTATAACGGAATCCAGCCCGATAGGACCGCGCCGCCGTCGGAATGATTACTTGCCGCAAGCTCGCCTCCATGCTGACGGATGATCCGTTGGGAGATGGTCAGGCCGAGCCCGGCGCCTCCCGTCGCGCGGCTTCTCGACTGCTCTCCTCGATAGAGGGGCTCGAAAATCCGGTTAAGCTCCTCTGGTGTAAACCCGGGGCCTGAATCTTGAATTGTGAATGTCACACGGTCTTTCTCCCGTCGGCACTCGAAGACAACTCGACTTTGAGCAGGCGTGTGCCGCACGGCATTGTCCAAGACATTGCATATCGCGCGCTCCAGCAAATGAGCATCGGCTCTTATTAAGCATTCGCCCGGCTCGAATTGGAATCCGGCATGGATGGTAACCTGTTTCTGCTGCGCTTGGGGCTCCAGGCTCTCAATCGATTTTTGCACAATGTCATAGAAGTTGCATTTGTCCTTGCTTAGCCCGTTCTCCCGATACTCCATCCTTGTAAATGTAAAAAGATCCTCGACCAGTCGGTCCAACTGCGCCGACTTCTCTTTGCACACGGCCACATATTTCGAAATTTGGTCCGGCGTGCGCGCAATGCCTTGCTCAAGCCCGTCCAAATACCCCCGCAGCGCAAATAAGGGGGTCCGCAGATCATGCGCGACGGCCGCGATGACGAACCGCCGCTCCTCCTCCAGCGCCGCTTGCTGCTGACTCGAGCGTTGGAGCCCGTTCACCATGAACGCGAACCCGTCCCGAACCTCGGCGATTTCCCGGACAGCGGACGGCGGAAGTTCGATGTCCCAGTCCCCGCCGGCTATTCGCCGGGCTGCTGCGGCAAGCTGTTCGAGGGGGTCAAGCAGATACCGGCGGATGCGAAGGCCAATGATCAATAAAGCGAGCAGCAGGCCTGCAAAGGCGGCGATATGCGTAACGATATACGAGCCGGGCTGCCCGCCGCTAATATCCAGCGACCCCGTCGCAAGCCAAAAGGCTGTCACGAAAAAAAACCAAGGCAGCACCAGAAGCAGCGCCAAGCTCAGAAAAAAAGACGTTCGTATGTTAAGTCTCTTCATCGTAAGCACCCTCGAATCGATAGCCAACGCCCCATACGTTGGTCAAATATTTCGGCTCATCTGGATCGTGCTCGACTTTCTCGCGAAGACGACTTAGATGCACACGAATCGTATGCCGGTCACCAATGCCGTCCCAGAACTTCGCGAGCAGCTGATCATAGGTGAACACCTGTCTCGGATGCTCCGCGAACAACTTAAGCAGGTCGTACTCCTTTGGCGTAAGGGAGATATCTTGACCGTCGATGAACACTTCCCGCGTGGTTAAATCAAGCTTGATACGGCCATAGTCGAGCACTCGGGAACGGCTATCTTGCTGCGAGGCGGTACGTCGAAGGACCGCCTTCACGCGGGCGATGATCTCGCCGGGTGATGCGGTTTTGACGATATAGTCGTCCCCACCGAGCGTTAGTCCGCGGATTTTATCCACATCGTCGCTGCGCGCGCTGAGGAACAGAATCGGAACGCCGCTCTCCGTCCGCACTTGCCGGCAGAAATCAAATCCATTCTGTCCCGGCATCATGATATCCAGGATAATGCAATGCACGGCATGTTGTTGAAACAGGGTCCATGCCTGGGCAGTGTCGTTCGCGGTTACAACCCTAAAGTTGTCATTCTCCAAAAAGTCTCTTAATAGCTCAACGATACTTTGGTCATCATCCACAACGAGAATCGTATTGAAATCGCTCATGCGCTTATCCCACCTCTTCCCCCTATCTTATCACGTATTGTGAAAGGATTAGAGCAGTCTGCCATTTTGTGATTAATTGTTGATGGTTTTGTGACTTTTTCGTCCCTTCTTTTGAGATACTCCTTTGGTATGCTGCAAATGTGAAAAAGATCACTTGCACCGCTGAAATGGTTGAAGGAGGATGAATGCATGTTATCGGTTCAAATCGTGCTTTTTGACGGGTTCGATCTGCTCGACGCCCTTGCGCCCTACGAGGTATTTTGTGCTGCTGAGATGTTGACGGAAAACGCCTTAAGCGTAAAGCTCGTTACTGCCGAGGGGCCAAGATCTGTGCCTAGCGGCACGAACGGGTTAAAAATCGAAGCTGGCGACCGCCTGGATCCGGTGCGCCCGGGCATTATTCTCGTGCCCGGAGCGTCCGGTCCCGTAGAAGGAGACGGTCCTAATTCGGTTCCGTCCATTTTGGGACGGACCGTCCATACGGCATTGCCCGGCATGCTAGGGAAGGCGCTCGAACAAAAAGAAGTCGTCGTCGCAACGGTATGCGGCGGGTCCCTGGTGCTGGCTATGGCGGGGTTGCTTGAAGGAAGACCGGCAGTAACTAATCATCTGGGCATGGATTTACTGGGTGCGACCGGTGCTGTTCCTATCCCTGCGCGCGTCGTGGATGATGGCAACCTGGTTTCCGGCGGCGGCGTCACGTCGGGGCTTGATGCGGCTCTCTATCTGGTGGAGCGCGAGTTTGGGCCGCGCATCGCGCACGAAATCGAACGTTTGTTCGAATATGAGCGAAGGGGAACGGTCTGGCGGGCGACAGGTATGGCGCCAATACCGATGACGGGCGGCGAGCCTCAGAAAGCAGAAAAGCAAGCGGCGATCAAAGTTGGTCCCCCGACAGGCAAGACTCAGCAAGAATTCGCATTTGATGGAGAATGGGATACGACGATTGCTACGCCAATTGGGAAGCTGCAGGTGAGGCTATCCATTGTTACCTACAATGGCATCGTTCACGGAAAGGCCGTACAGGGGAATGAAACGGTTGATTTTTTGGACTCGGTTCTACAGGGCGACAAGCTAGTCTGGCTGCTGAAAATTACAAAGCCGATGCGCTTAAATCTGAAATTTGAAGTGGCTGTTGACGGAGATCAGATGACCGGGGTCGCGAAGGCCGGCATGCTGCCGGCATCCAAATTAACGGGTAGGAGAATCCTATGAAAAGAGCGGTATCATGGTATAGCTTGCTTGCCGGTGTCAGCATCCTGTTCATTCTGTACGCGCTAGCGAAAAATTATGTGTTCGATCCTGGAGCAGAAAGCTTCTTAAGCCATAAAACCGAATTGAAACGTGAGCTGAATCTTTCGGTCTGGCTCAACGTCATGTACGTGCACGTCGCCTTTGCCTGCGTCGCCATGCTTTCGGGGCTGCTTAACTTCTCAATCCGGTTCTTTGAAAAAAGCCGCAAGCTCCACCGGATCAACGGCTACGTTTATATCGTGTCTGTTCTGCTTGTCGTTGTAACCTCCGGCTATATGGCTCCACACGCCACCGGTGGCAAGATCAGCAGCATGGGATTCAATCTGCTGAATCTCATCTGGCCGGCAATGACCATTACGGCGCTTGTCCAAATCAAGAAGAAACAAATCCTCAAACATCGGAATTGGATGATTCGAAGCTACGCCTTTTGTTTTACGAATATGGCGATTCATCTCCTTACATCCCTGTTTCATCAGGGATTCGGTTTCACTTATTCCGGCAGCTATACCATCGGTGTCTACTGCGCTATAGCGCTGCTGCTGATCATCCCGGAGGTCATCATAAGGACAGTCGGCAGGCAGCGATGGTTTGCGGCAAGCCGGTAAGTCGGAAATTAAAAAAGAAGTCGACCACCTTATTGGTCGACTTCTAATGTTACTGAGAGGTCAGGATCTGTGGACCTTCAGAGGTGATGGCAATCGTATGCTCGTATTGTGCAGCGAGCTTGCGATCCAGTGTCCTTGCGGTCCAGCCGTCCGCATCGATTGTCATGGCGTAGGTGCCTTCGGTGATCATTGGCTCGATTGTGAACACCATGCCTTCCTTGATGCGGGGGCCTTTGCCGGGCTTGCCGACATGCATATAGTTCGGATCCTCGTGCAGGTCCCGGCCGATGCCATGCGCGAGAAGGTCTCGCACGACGCCGAAGCCGTTCGATTCGGCGTGCCGCTGGATCGCACTTGTCACGTCACCGAGCCGATTGCCGGGCTGCGCCTGCGCGATGCCGAGGTCAAGGCATTCCTTCGTGATGCGCATCAGCTTCTCTGCCGTCGGCGAGATCTTCCCGACCGCATAGCTCCAGGCGGAATCGCCGAGCCAGCCGTCGAGCTCTGCCACTGTGTCGATCGTCACGATATCGCCTTCCTTAAGGGGCTTATCGCTAGGGAAGCCATGCGCGATCACGTCGTTGACGGATGCACAGGTCGCATAGGGATAGCCCTTGTAGCCCTTCGTGTAGGGCTTAGCCCCGTGCTTCAAGATAATGTCTTCGAAGATGCGCTCAATCTCGTTGGTCGTGATACCCGGTTGGATGAGCGGTGCGATCGTGCGATGGCATTCGGCCACCACTTGGCATGCCTTGCGGATGGCCTCGATTTCATATTTGCTTTTTAAGATAATCATGTTTGAATCAGGGCTCCTTTGTGATGGCTTGCATCGCAAGCTGGGCGATTCGATCAACGTCCAGCTCGGAAGTACCTGCATAGTAGTGCAGCCCGCAACAACCGACCAGCACGGCAAGCAGATGGTCGACGCTGTCGTCGTTGCGTTGGGTGATCGATTGGAGCGGCACGTACAGCCGTTCCATGAATCGTCTCTGGGCGGGGAGCCGATCCTTGTAAGGCAAGCCCGCATAATATTCGGCCGCCATCTTGTAGACGAGATATGCGCGGGCGTCCGACTGCCATAGCCGGAGCAGCGCCTTGCAATACAGAAGGACCTGCCGCTCATCAGGGATTCTGCCGTCGAGGTGTGCCCATTCTGCTAGGGCGAGCTCGCATCGTTCGAAGCCGCTGTCCAGCACATCTTCTATCAATAAATGCCGGTTGGGGTAATAGTGGTAAACCGTGCCGTAACCAAGCTCGGCCTCGCGAGCGACATCGCGAATATCAAAACTGCCGCCCGTGCGGAAGTAAGCGCGCGCGGCGGCGTCAAGAATTTGTTCTCTACGCTGCGTGCGAATGTGTTCATTTTGTTCTTTGGTACGGGGGCACATCGATGCATGAACCTCCTTAATTAGACCTGCAAATTTGTCGATAATAAAATCATATCGCATATGGCAAAAATATGCAAACTTTTGTTACCCAAGGCGGGCCCCGATACGGGAGCTCAGCCTGTGCTATTTTCATATCTCCAAAAAATACTGGACTTATCGTTCCGGAAAAGCATATACTGTACCTACGGAAAAGGAGGGAGAACCATGGGTCGCTACAAAGAGTTTGATAAAGAAGCGGTGCTTCATAAAGCGATGCTTGTTTTTTGGAGGAAGGGCTACGAAGCGGCAAGCATTCCCGATTTGCTGGAGGCGATGGATCTTAGCAGATCAAGTCTGTACGAAACGTTCGGGGGCAAACAAACGCTGTATATCGAGGCGATCAACTGGTACAAGAAGTGGAAGCAAGCCAAACGGGACATCCTTGTCAATGCGACATCCGCAAAATCGGGAATCCGGCAGTACTTCGAGACCCACATCGATTCCGCCTTGGATGGGGAGTCGCCGAAAGGCTGTCTTATAACGAATGCAGCAGTCGGCATGGATTCGCCCGATGAGCAACTGAATGCGTTGATCAGGGAGCGGTTTGACGAATTAGAGAAATCCTTCTACGAGCTGCTGCGCAAAGGTCAGGAGACGGGAGAAATCATGCCTGAGAAAGATATCAAGACGTTATCTTATCTGCTCTCAAACCTGAATCATAGTATAAATATCATTGCGAAGGTGCAAGGTGACCGCAGCAAAATGCAGAAGATGACAGACATGGTGTTGGAAATGCTATAACATATTTTTTTTGCCCATTTCGGAATGATTGTTCCGGAAAATTTCTGGTGAGTAAAGGGGACTTTCTATGCATTCAGCTTCCATTCCAACGGAAAAATCGATCTCGCCATCGCTGATTTTTATCCTGGCTGCCGCTTGCGGGATCATCGCGGCCAATCTTTATTATGCTCAACCATTGATAGGCTCGATCGGTTCGACCATCGGGCTCTCATCCGGGGCTGCCGCACTCATCGTTACGTTGACTCAAGTCGGCTACGGAATCGGCTTGTTATTTATCGTACCGTTGGGCGACATCCTGGAAAATCGTAAGTTGATCCTGTCATCATTGCTCCTTACAGCCGCCGTTTTGGCAATTGCCGCTGAACTCAAAAGCGCCATCCTGTTCCTCGCCGCTTCATTCGTGATCGGAGTTGGTTCCGTAGCAGCACAAATCCTTGTGCCGTATGCGGCGCATCTTTCACCTGAAGCCGTGCGCGGTCGCAATGTGGGCAACGTCATGAGCGGGCTCCTTCTGGGGATTATGCTCGCGCGTCCCATTTCAAGCTTGGTGGCGGAGTATATGGGTTGGCGCGCTATATATTTCATCTCCGCAGCATTGATTTTCGCACTGGCTCTTGTCTTGGCAAAGGCACTACCCTCGAGGAGGCCTCCGACCGCTACAGCTTACCCGGCGCTGCTGCACTCCATGCTGCATCTGCTGAAGGCGACACCGGCATTGCGCCGGAGGGCAATTTACCATGCTTGCGTATTCGGAACGTTCAGTTTGTTTTGGACGACAGTTCCGTTAGTATTGACGAGTCCGCAGTTCCATTTCACGCAGGAAGGGGTCGCGCTGTTCGCATTAGTCGGGGTAATGGGGGCAATTGTGGCGCCAGCGGCGGGCCGTATGGCAGACCGCGGATGGGTTCGTCCGGCTACGGGATGGGCATTGGGCATCGTCATCTTTTCCGGGCTGCTTCCCTTGCTGGTTCCATCAAGTACTGGACTCGCAGTCCCCGTCCTCGTCGTTGCGGCGATTTTACTTGACATGGGGGTTTCCGCCAACATGGTTCTCGGGCAGCGGGTGATTTTCTCTTTAGGAGCGGAATTTCGCAGTAGGCTTAACGGTTTGTATATGGCCATTTTCTTTTTAGGGGGAGCTATCGGCTCAGCGGCAGGGGGATGGGCTTACGCAACGGGGGGCTGGAAGGCGGCATTACTGATCGGCATCGCCTTGCCAACCATCGCCATGGCGTATTATGCGACGGAGTATTTGAAATTACGGAAGGAATCTCATTGATAAGTGCTCCGGAACATGGCAGGGATTGAATTCATTTTCGGAAGGGGATCCGTAAAAATATTTTAGTATCCAGGCAATTGAACCACATTCAGTCATATAAATAGGTGATAGCAGTTCGAACTGGATGAGGGGGATTTTATACAAGTGATGTTACCGAGCGAAATGTATTTCGGTAAGTTTGAGGCGGTTTTTTTATTTTACGAGGCCATGCCTACAGGCGTTACTGTTTCTGAAACCGGGCGTATTTTCATTTGCTTTCCAAAATGGGGAGACGATGTTAAATTTACGGTGGCCGAAATCGTTCGCGGTACATTGCAGCCTTATCCTAGTTTAGACGCTAATGTGGTGAGCCCATCGAATATTACAACGTCCTTCATTAGTGTCCAAAGTGTCGTTGCTGATGGACAGGGAACGCTTTGGGTACTGGATACGGGGGCTCCAAATTTCTCAGAACCCATCAAAGGGGGGGCGAAGTTAGTCGCTGTAGATTTAAATACGAATACCATAAGAAGCGTATTTACATTTACAGAAGATGTTGTTCTGCCGACTACTTATCTGAATGATGTTAGATTTGATTTTCGTGTTGGTAAAGCAGGGTATGCGTATATTACGGATTCGTCTTCCCGAGGACCAGGAGCCATTATTGTCGTTGATTTAGAAACGGGCTATGCCTGGAGACGGTTAAATGGAGCAAATTCAACCTCGCCCGATCTCTTTTTCTTACCGAAAGTTGAAGGTAAAATTCTGATGAATCGAAACAAAGACGGATCTACTTCACCCTTTAGATTGGCATCCGACGGTATAGCGATTTCCGCGGACGGCAAGATGCTGTATTATTGCCCTCTCTCCAGTCGTCATCTATTCTCGATTTCAACGGAAGCCCTGAGAGACAGGTCTATACCGGATATGAATTTACAATATCACGTGAAGTATTGGGGAGAAAAAGGTGCTTCAGATGGCATGATCACCGATGCACAAGGAAACGTTTATGCTGGAGACTATGAAAACAATAGTATTCGGAAGATTTTGCCGAATGGCATAATGGAAACCATCGCACATGACCCGAGAATTTTATGGCCGGATACTTTTTCTATTGGTCCAGATCAATACTTATATTTCATCGTGAACCAATTACATCGGCAGTCCAGATTTCATTATGGAAATGACCTGCGGCAGAAGCCTTATAGTTTACTCCGTATGAAAATAGACGAACCGCCTGCTCCTACTTATTAGTAAATATTAGATAGTAACCCCAACAAGTCCCGGTGATTGATTTTACATCGGGACTTTTTTATGAACGGAAAATGATATCACTCAAAAACGCCTTTTCATGAAGGCGTTTTTTTATTTTCGCAAATCACCATTATGATGTAGCATAGCCTTTACTTAACCATCCGCAGCACGTGAGCACAGCTCATGGAGATGGCGGATGACGATCTGCTCAACGGTCTCCGGTGCATAGAGCTCCGGGCGAAGCAAGGCAAGAATCGTCAAGCCTTCGATAAGCGCGGCCAATCGTAGTGTTTCGAGTTGAATGTCCACCGCGGGAGGGAGAAGCTGCGCCTGAGCTAGAATGTCAAGGGTAGCTTTAGTCAGGTAGTGGAGTCCGTCGATGAGCTCGTCTTTTTTAGCCTGCAGCGCTAAGCTCGTGAGGGAGCGGATGGCGAAGATCCACCAGACGCCGGCGGCAGTTCGTTTTTCCTCATTCATTGGGAGCAGCTGCAACAGAATTTCCTTCGCAGCCTTTATCGGAATGTGGCTTATCACCAGCCCCTCTGCTGCTCTATCAACTCCTCTAGTCAAATAATAATCCACGATAAATAGCAACAGTTCGTCCTGCGTTGAAAAATAATGCCGCAAGGCGCCGGGCGACAATCCTGCCGCAGCGGCGACAGCGCGGATGGATGCATGCTCGATGCCTTTTTCTTCAATAATACGCCAGGCCGATTCGGCGATTAGTTTTCTTTTTTGTTCGTGGTCGACGATTTTTGGCAACGGTAGCGCTCCCTTGTCTTTTTTAATACACTGTGCTAAATTAAATAATACAGTGTGTTATTTAGAATTTATTCCGTTATAACGCAACGCGATGATCATGTCAATAGGGATGAACCTTGTCGAGGAACTCATTAGGAGGGGGTAAAATGTTTTACTTTGAGGTACTATGTTTTAGTTGTAAAAAAACATTCAGAGCATACGAGGGTTCACTAAAATATAAACAAGCGAAGGAAAGGAAGGTTAAGTATTTCTGTTGCGAAGAATGCGCTGATAAAATACGCCTTGAAGCTATATTGAATTTTATGAGCAGGATAAAACGTATATAATTCATGACGGAAGAAAGCCCCACGCGTCGTCGGCGCATGGGGCTTGGTCTTGAGTCGTGTTGATGGAAACAGTTCACAACTTCCGTAACTCATCCAGAATATCCTCCGGCTCCAAGCGTTTCATAAAATCCGGGTTGACGTACGCTGAGCGGATAATGCCGGACTCGTCAATCATAAAGGTAGAGGGAATGGGGAGTATCCACCGCTCGGTCGCGTTGTATTCAGCCAGATCCAGCTTGAACAGGTTCATCATGATCTCCTGCAAGTACGAAGGTACGTCGTACAAGATATTGTAAAAGGCGGCCACCAGACCGTTCGTATCGCTCAGCACCTCAAACTGGAGTTGTTCCTTCTCCTGATGCGAGAGCGTGTTGTCCGGGCTTTGTGGGCTGACGGCGATGAGCCTGGCGCCCAGCGCTTGTATCTCCGGCAGTACTTTCTGGTATGCACGGAGCTGCGCGTTGCAGTATGGGCACCAGCCGCCGCGGTAGAAGGTGAGCACGACGGGACCTTTGGCCAGTTCGTCGTATAAGTGAACGGGAATGCCCAGCGAATTGGTCAGCGTAAACCCCTTCGCCTTCTGCCCTTCCTGCAGGCCATACTGCACACCCGACTCCATCTGCTCTCGAATGGAACGGAACATCGCGGCTTGGACTTCTGCGGGCGAATGGGCGATAAGCTGTTGTTTCATTTCTTCCAACGTTTGATTTAATGACATGAATGAATGTCCTCCTAAAATAAAGTGATTTTTCTATGTTAAACTGTTACTTCATAAACCCAATAATCAGAAAAATGATGCCAATTACGATGGAGAGGTAGCCGGCAATTTTTTTAACAGGACCGCTCCATTTTGCCAATTTGCGTAGAATGGAAATGGAAAAGACGGCAACAGCCGCGAGTACCAAGCCTTTTCCTAACGAATAGGTCGTCATGAGCAGCGCCCCGTGAAGCGGGCTTCCCTGAAGTGCAATGTAGCTGATCAGTGCAAAAAAGATGGGGACGGCACAGGGCGAAATGACAAGTCCATAGGGAATGCCTAGTTTGAAAGCGGCCATGGCGCTTTGTGGGCCTTCTGGCCGGCTCAACGGCTTTTGAAAAGCAGGCATTGCAAATGAAATGACGCCAAGCAGCTGCAGCCCCGCCAATATGTCAAAGACGGGCGGTACCCAGTTGAGCAAGTGATACTTCTCAACGAAGGGTAGGAACTGCTGGCCGAGCAGCGCGAAGATCAAACCGGCCAACAGTGAAGTGACAGCCATGCCCAGGATAAAGTTGATCGCGATGAGCATGGCTTTTCTTTTATTACCGGCTGCTCCTTTCTGGACATATCCAGCAAACATAGCAAGTACAGGCAAATAGCAGGCTAACACCGCGCTCACGACTCCGACGATAAACACAAGCAGGTAGGTAGTGGCGGAAATTCCGCCTGTAATTGTGAAATGATATAAGTTTTCCATAGGTTCTCCTTTGATTCAGTGGATGATGTTAAGTATTGAGCAAGTCTTGGACACGTTCACGAAGCTTAGACAGAGAGGGTAATGAAGTAAATTCCACTTTTCGATTGATGAGAATCGCTCCGGCGCTGAAAATGCCCAGCTCCTGGAGACGTTCAAACTGATCGACCACATGCAGCTCCTGTGTTTCGATTTGCGGATATTCCAGCGCGACTTGCGACACGGCCTTCAGCGCCTTTTCACAAATTGAACACCCTGGTCCGGCTGTTACAACCTCAATTAACAAAAGAACTCCTCCTTCTTTTCAATGCTGTTCAACATCCTCCATGCCAAAGGAAGATTTGCTTTGATTATAAAGGTCGAGCTGTTAAATCCTTGTTAAGTGAAGCTTCGAAAGAGCAGATTAATTTCTCGCATCGCTGAAATGTGTGTGATATTCTAAATGTCATAAAAGGAAGGAGTGGTGGTATTGCGAATCCTCATTGTTGAAGATGAGGAGGACCTTGCGCGTGCATTAGCCAAAGGTCTGAAGCGGGAAGGATATGCCGTGGACATCGCAGCGGACGGGCTAACCGGGTGGGAGTTGGCGGATACCAATGAGTATGATGTGATTCTCCTCGACATCAATCTTCCGGAGCTGGATGGCATTTCACTTTGCCAACGAATTCGCCGGTCCTCCCACCATAACGATGTGTTTATCCTCATGTTGACAGCACGCAGCCATCCGGACGAGGTGGAGGAAGGACTCGATTCAGGCGCAGATGACTACCTCCGTAAACCCTTTGTCTTCAATGAATTGCTGGCCCGCATTCGGGCGCTCCTTCGCCGGAGTTCGTCAGTGAAAAGCTCCGTCCTGCAGTTCGACCAGCTTAAGCTTGATTCCAAAACAAAGGAAGTCTGGTTCGAGAATGCTCTTGTGCCATTGACGAGAAAAGAATTCGGGCTGCTCGAATATCTGATGCTGCATCCCGGCGAGGTCATTTCGTCTGAAAGACTCCTTGAGCACGTCTGGGATATTCATGCGGATCCGCTTACCTCCACGGTCCGAGTTCATATTAATTCCTTGCGTAAGAAGCTTGCCCACCACGACCCAGAGGCAGGAGAAAGGTTTATTCAAACCGTTCAAGGTCACGGGTATAAATGGACGCTGCGTACAGCCGAAAAGAAAGAGGAAACGACATGAGACGTTGGAACCGTCTTTCACTGCGAGCAAGATTGACGTTGTTTGCGATTCTCTATTTGGCGGTCATGATTATCCTATATGCGGGGATAGAGTCTTTTTTCTCCGTTTACAGAATCGTGTCAGACATGCAGGGCCGAATCATAAGCTTGCTTATCGCTTTAGCGGGCATGGTTCTCAGTGCGCAATGGCTCGCAGCGATGATTCTAAAGCCTGTGAAACGGATGAGTGAAACGACTGCTGAAATAACGGCGGACACCCTCCACAAGCGACTGGAGATTGATGAGCTTCATGATGAATTAAAGAAGCTCGGTATCACGTTCAACACGATGCTGGATGGGCTGGAAGATGCTTTTCAACAGCAGGCTCGCTTTGTTTCTGCGGCTGCGCATGAATTACGAACACCGCTTTCCATTCTGCGCACGAATCTTGAAGTGGCCGGCGACAGCGAAGGTATTGATCCAAGCGAATGGGGAGATTACAAGGCGACAACGGAGCGGACGCTTTCGCGACTAGAGTCGTTAACAGAGGATTTGCTGCTGCTGGCTGACGGAACGCATGATCGGACGGAGCGTGAGCACAGTGTTGTGGAGCTTGCCAACATTCTCGCAGACGCAATTTCATTTATGGAACCGGTGGCGGCCCAGCATGGGGTGACGCTTCAACTGGTGAAGCCCTGCAAGGCTTTGGTAAAAGGAGAAGAGGGGTTCTTATTCCTGGTTTTTCGAAACCTGCTGGACAACGCTATCCGATATAATCGGCCGGATGGGAACGTTACGCTAAAGGTTGAGGATGAAGATGGACGGGTCGCAGTTCGGGTTGCGGACACGGGAAAGGGAATCTCCCTTTCGTCCAGGGAGCTGATTTTTGAGCGATTTTATCGAGTCGACTCGTCACGAGCACGTCGAAATGGCGGGGCTGGCCTAGGGTTGTCGATTGTGCGTCATTTGCTTGCATTTTTCCAAGGGACCGTTGAATTGGAGACGAGTTCCGAATTGGGAAGTGTGTTTAAGGTCACGTTGATGCGGGGAACGTAAATAACAGCGGCAGTCCAAGTCTTTTCAAATCTTGGACTGCCGCTATTCGTGTTAATCCACCGTAAGCGGCATGCGTTCCGCTACTCATAGATCTCAGCCTTCGCTACCTTTAACTGCCCTGAATCTTGGGCAGGAAGCGCATGGATCCTGGGAACGGATTCGCCAATAGTGACCATTCGCTTAATCAGCAGCTTGCGCAGGTGTGCTCTTACCTCCTCGTGCGATGGTTTATCGACAAGGTTGTTCAGCTCATACGGATCCGCCTCCAGGTCGTACAGGCAGGACTCGACGTAGTCGGAGGCGCCCCTGTCGCGAATCGGATCGCGTGATGGTGCCGTCACGGCATATTTCCAGCGGCGGGTACGGATGGCACGCCCGACTTCAGATTCGCTAATCTGGACGAATATCTCCTGCTGCCACGCGGTACCTCCACGATTGCCGCCAAGGAGTGGCAGGATGGAGTGCCCCTGCATGTGGGCCGGAACTTCGATCCCGGCAGCGTCCAGCAAGGTCGGCGGCAGATCAATTAGACTGATCAGCTCGCGCAGGGTACCGCCCCCGTTAAAACCGGGGCCGCTGAACGCCAGCGGTACCCGGATGGAGCTTTCGTGGCAGGAACGCTTATATTCGGCGTTGCGAGTTTTGAAATGGCAGCCATGATCGGAGGTAAAGGCAATCACGGTGTTGTCTGCCAGGCCGAGGCTCTTTAGTGCGTCGTTCAAGCGTCCTAGTGCCTCGTCGAGTCTTTTGACCATGCCGTAGTAGCCATCCAAATGCTGATGAGCCGTTCCCCCAAGCGCAGCGAGATCCGGCGGTACATAGCGGGACGCGTATCTTCCCCGATAGACATCAGGGGAAGGATAATCGTCGCGATGATTTTGATGGTGCGGTTCCAGAAACGAGAGAAAGAGATAGAACGGTTTCTCCGCGTTCCGGCGGTCTGTAAGATAACGGATGGCGGCATCCGTTAAAGCGTCGACGCGATAGCCGGGCAGCTCGACGGGCTCGTTATGGCTGTTAAAGAGCAGGGTCCGATAAGCATCGGACGTGTGCTCAAGGGAATCTGCGGCAAGCCAGTAGTCGTAACCGCCTCTTTTGCCTGCAGGCACCGGGTTGGTACGGGTCCCGGCCAGGTGCCATTTGCCGATATAGCCTGTATCATAACCAGCTTCCTGGAAATAGTGCGCAACGGTCCGGGCTCCTTCCGGAAGTGGGATGCTGTTCGTAAAACAGCCGGACGCCGTCGGATAAAGCCCCGTTTGCAAGGCGGAGCGGGAAGGCCCGCAGACAGGCTGACAGGAAAAGGTATAAGCGGCATGCGTGCCGTATGCGGCCATCCGGTCAAAATTCAGCGTCAGCTCCAGCGGGTTGCCATGCACGCCGGTTGTATCCCAGCGCTGCTGATCGGTGAAAAATACGAGTATATTGGGCCGCTTCTCTGCGGGCTGATTCATAGGCTAAGCGCCTCCTCCATTATCCTTTGATGCCTGTGGTTGCGATCCCTTCCACAAAATATTTTTGGGAGAAGAAGAACACAAGTACCGGTGGCAAGATAGCCAGTACAGCCATTGCCATAATCTGATTCCATTCAATGGTGCCGCCGGTCGAATCGATCGTCATGCGCAGCGCCAAGGAAATCGGAAACTTCTTCACGCTGTTAATGAAAATAAGCGGGTTGAAGAAGTCGTTCCAGGTCCAGATAAATTGAAAGATAGCTGCTGAAATCATAGCAGGCATACATAACGGCAGGAGGATACGGAATAGAATAGTTGGCGGATTGCAACCGTCCATAACGGCAGACTCATCCAGCTCCTTGGGAAGTCCCCGGAGAAACTGAACCATCATAAAGATGAAGAACGGAAAGCACCCGAAGGCGGCAGGCACGATGAACGGCCAGAAGCTATCCAGCCACCCCAAATTGCGAAAAATGAGATACCGCGGAATGATAATGACGGTATGCGGCAGCATCAAGGTGGAGATCATCAGAACAAACATCAGGTTGCGAAGCGGAAATTTGAATCGTGCAAAACCGTAGGCGACCATGACACTGGAGAGTACGGTGAGAACGACGGTAGGAATGACCAACACAAAGGTATTGTAGAAAAACGTTGTATAGGTATACTGACCGGTGCCTGCCCAACCCTTTACATAAGAATTCCATACAAATTGACTGGGCCAAAGGCTGAGCGTACCGAATAAGTCTGCATTCGTCTTAAAGGAACTCAGGAACAGCCAAATCAGCGGATAGATCATCAGCCAGCCAAGCAGCAGCAAAGCGAGATGTTTGATCGCCCTGCGCAGCACGGCGCTTTGCGCTCTGGAGGCCGAACTTCGCGGTTGGGCCGCTAGCGTTGTTGGATTCTGCATCTTATTTACCTCCGTCTTCATAGTGGACCCATGATCTTGCCGAGCGGAAGATGAAGAGGGTCAGGATAAGAATCATGGCGAACAAGAACCAGGACAGGGAGGAAGCGTAGCCCATTTTCATATTTTGAAAGGCTTCGTCGTAGATTTTCAAACCGAATAAATATGTCGATTTCACCGGTCCGCCGTTGGTTACGACAAATGCCGCGGTAAATTCCTGAAGTGCATTGATGGTCTGCATAACCAGATTAAAGAAAATGATCGGCGTGAGCAGCGGGATGGTAATCATCCCGAGCATACGGATGCGGCCAGCGCCATCGACCATGCCAGCTTCGTATAGCTCCGCTGGAATTTGCTTGAGTCCTGCAAGGAACAGAACCATGGAAGAGCCGAATTGCCACACCACGAGCATACTGATGGTGCCGAGCGCCACATGCGGGCTTCCCAGCCAATTAATGGGCGGAATATGAAGAAAGGACAAGGCTTGATTCACAACACCTTCCTTCATGAACAGGAAGCGCCATAGAATGGAGATGGCAACGCTGCCGCCAAGGATGGAAGGCAAATAGTAGATGGTGCGATACAAATTGACCGATTTTCCTTTGATATTGAGGATCAAGGCAATAAGCAGGGCAAAAGCCAGCTTAGCCGGTACCGCAATCAGTGCATATATCATCGTGACCTTAATGGAGGGGAAGAAATCCTTATCGACCGTCAACATTTTCACGTAATTATCCAATCCAATGAACTTTCCCGGCTTTACAATCGTGGAATCTGTGAAGGAGTAATAGAATGATAGGAGCAGCGGATAAAGCTGAAACCAGAAAAATCCGATAACCCATGGCGATACGAATAACAGACCCCAGAGGACGTTGCGCATGCGCATGCTTTTCAAGTCAGATGTTCCTTTCCCTATGCGGGCTGCGTGTTAAGAAGGGTGCTGCCCTGACGGACAGCACGCCTTCGCGCATCCCTTATTTTGCTTTCATTTCCTGGAGTTTGGAGGTAAAGCCAGTGTAAATTTGGTTAGCTGCCTGATCCGGTGTGAGCTGATTGTAGATCAGCTTCTGAATGGAATCTTTCACGACTTGGGCAAGCTCTGCGTTTGTGCTGACGACATTCGGTGAGATGGTTTTCTTGGCCGAAGCGAGTTCCAGTCCTTTGGAGATGTTAGCATCCAGTTTGCCGGATTCCTCGAGCGCTTTGCGTGCTGCGCTTGAAGCGGGAATTCCGCGCTGTGTTGTCAGCAGCAAGGCAGCTTCTTTGTCATTGACCAGGTAATTAATAAATTTGGCGGCTTCTTCTTTGTTCGCGGAGTCCTTAGAGATGGCAAAGCCCGTGCCTGCAACGGTAGCGTTGCCTGACTGAACTGCGCCTGAATTCTCCGGGAATGCACTGACGCCGATTTTGGCAGTAGGAACAGCTTGCTTATACTTGTCGATCGCTTGAACGTAGTCGAGCAGAAGGCCGATTTCGCCTTTCACCCATTTCGGATTTTGCTCCATCTTGCCGACGAACGCGGTACTGTCGCCGAACGGTTCAATCGCTCCGCTCTTATAGAGATTGGACAAGTAGGTAAGACCATCCGTTAACTGAGCCTTATCGAAGCCAGGTGTGAAGTCGTCGTTCACCCAGCCCTTGCCTGTTTTTTGCATGATGTACGGCTGCAGGATAAGCTTGTTAATCACGTCGATGTCAGCAGTTAACAAGTAAGCGTTTTTGTCTTGTTCATGGACTTTTTTGCCTGTTTCGATAAGCTTGTCCCAGGTCCATACGGTGTCGGCGGGAATGCCATGCTTCTGCATAAAATCTTCATTTAATATGGTCGTCGCTGCAAACATGCCGGACGGGATCATAATTTGCTTGCCCTTGTAGGAACCGTAATCCTTAAGAGCGGCATCGGGGATTTGCTTCATATCGATCAGATTGCTGAGGGAGTTCAGATCCACCATGAATTCGCTCATTTCCACGGACCATTCATAGGTGAACTGGAATAAGTCCGGAGCGGTTCTGCCGGCAAATTGCGTTGCGAGCTTTTTGTTAAACCCGTCAAATCCCATATATTCGCCTTCGATTTTTACGTTCGGATGCTGCTTCATATAGGCGTCGATGGCAGCGAGAGTTGCTTTGTGTCTGGCGTCGTTGCCCCACCACGCAAAGCGCAGCGTAACGGGCTTGTTATCACTTGCCGCCTTGTCTGATCCAGCACCTGCTGAAGCGCTGGAAGCAGCGGGTTCCTGCTTGGAGCCAGCGCTGCAAGCAGATAAAATGAAAAGGATGCTTAGCATCAAAATAAACATTTTGGATAGATGATGAAGTTTTCGTTGAAACAATGGACTTCCCCCTGTCTGGTAGTGAATTTCGGGCCCAACCTCAAGTTAACATGAATCCGCTTTCATAAAAAGGGGTTTCATTTTGGAAGATGCTTGATGCATTGCCCGTTTACTTTGGATTAGGTATCATATCTTTAGATTGTTCCCTTACCTTGTGCTAAATGCTAGACGCATTCCTTTTCCTCTTCATGAAAGGATATAATCAATAAGAGGGGGATCGATCATGTACAAGTTAGCCTTTGTTGACGATGAAGCGACGACTCGGGACACGCTTTGCAGTTGTTTTCCATGGGAGAAGGCCGGGTTTGAGATTGTGGCACAGTTCAGCAATGGCATGGAAGCGCTTAAATACCTGCTTCAGCACGAGCTGGACGCCATACTTTGCGATATCAAGATGCCTGTCATGAACGGGATTGAATTGTCGCGGGAAATTCATGAGCGTAAATTGCCCGTACAGATCATCCTGCTAAGCGGACTGAGGGATTTTGAGCTGGCACGGCAAGCCATCAGCTATGGGGTACGGCACTACATGGTGAAGCCGGCAAAGTTTCAAAACTTGCATGACGTGCTCATGCTCCTTAAGCAAGAATTGGATGAGAAAAAGGGGATAACCGGTAAACCTGACACCAACGTGTCAATTCAGACGGACGTGAACGCGCAATCCTCGGATCATCCTGTGATTCAGCGCATACTTCACTATGTCGAAGCGGAATACCGTAACGTAACGCTGGAGGATGTGGCACGGTTTGTGCATATGAATCCCAGCTATGTAAGCTCGTACTTTCGTAAGCTTACCGGGCAGAAGTTTTCGGATTACGTGCTCACGGTTCGAATGAAAAAGGCGGCTGAGCTCCTGCGCGAGCATCGTTGGAAAGCGCTTGAGGTCGGCGAAATGGTGGGGTATGCCAATGCGAAAAATTTTATACGCGCTTTTAAGCAGTATTACGGGAAAACGCCCGGGCAGTTCAAGCACGAACATTAAATATGTCAAACAAAGCGATGCGGCGCTGGCGCGAAAATTTTTCATTGAAAATTTGCGAAGAGTGATCGTCTTAACGCTCATCCCGCTGACCATATTAGGCTCCTTGTCCATCTTCATTACAGTCTGGTACATCCGGGGCTCCATGGAGCAAAATAGTGAAAACCGGTTGAATCAGATCAATCAGCTTACAGAAGTTATTCCGACTGAGCTGGATTCTTTAAGTCTCTCCTTCGATAAAGACCCGAAGATTCGAATTCGGCTGAAGAATATTTTGAATACGGCTTCCTTTTCCTTTGAAGAAGTGGAGGCGCTGTTTTATTTGCGCAATGTCATTGATGTTCCGGCCAATTCCAAGGCCTATATTCACTCCATCTATATTTATTATGAGAATTCGCAAGGGCGCTTTCTTAGCTCGCGAGATGGCATTGCACAGTTGGATTCGACGCTGGATACGAGTTGGTACTCCTTTTATCAATCCGAAGCCTTCGAAGGCGTTGAATATATCATCACACAGCCCCGCGAGCTGGTGACCAGCTCCGATCCTAACGGCACTACGAAGGTGCTGACCGTGTATCAGCCGTTCGGCGAACCGGATGTGAAGGGGCATCCCCGGGGCCTCATTGTGATGAATATCCTGCCTTCCTATTTCGCAAAATCATTGAATTTATTTAACGAGTGGCAGGGCAGTTATTCGTATATCGCAGACCCAAGCGGCGCTGCGCTGATTACTTCCGACAGTTTTGGAGGCCGCATCCCGCTGCCGGCTGACGAGCAGTTATCCCATGGGGAATTGCTTCGCTCCTCGCTTGACGGCGCTTTGGTCACGATGAAGCAATCTTCGCGCTTGGCGTGGATTGCCGTATCTGTGATTCCAACGAAAGCCCTGTACAGCCTTCCGCGGATGATCGTGTATATCACGATGGCCCTATCCGTATTCTCTTTGTTGCTTAGTATGCTGTATGCGCTATGGATTACAAGGAAAAATTACCGCCAGGTTACGCAAATCGTCCATGTACTGGAGCATGCGGACCTCCAGGAAGATGCCATTCCGGCCATGCCGGATAAAATTCAGGATGTGTATGAGCTGATCGTCAAGAACATTCTCGATACGTTTCTGGAGCAGAAATATTTGCGAATCCAGCTCTCAGAACGACAGGCGAAGATGGAACTGCTGGAGCTGAAGGCGCTTCAGTCACAGATGAATCCTCATTTTATGTCCAATACGCTGCACTCGATTTATTGGAAAGCTTTCCAGCTTACGCATTCACCGAACGACGCCTGTGTCATGATTGGGCAGTTGAGCGATCTGCTGGAATATGCGCTGCGCGGAACGGATGATGCGGTGACGCTGCAAGATGAGCTCGCGAATGTACGAGGGTATGTCCAATTGCAGAAAACTCGGTTTTCTGATCGATTAAAGGTAGTTTGGGATGTAGAGACAGAGATGGAGAACTGCCGTGTTGTGAAAATTAGCATGCAGCCGCTGGTAGAGAATAGCATCCATATCGGCCTCGCCGCACAGGATCTCCTGGCCGTTAAAATCAAATGCCGTATGAATGGCGCAAGCCTGCATGTGACCATTATCGATAACGGACCGGGCATATCGGGCGAACAGCTTGCACACATCCGCACGAGCTTCGACTCTGATTCGTTGCAGGGGAAGCATCTGGGACTTTTCAATACGAGCAAACGGCTTTCGCTTCATTACGGCGCAGGGCAGTGGGTGCGCGTGCTTAGCAAGAAAGGGAGGGGGACAGCCATCACGCTGATTTTTCCGCAATAAAGGCTGAACTGGCGTATATGTTGGGAACATCCCTGACGAGACCGTCTCGCAGATCAGAGAGAATGCGGTTACCCAATTGTGGTGCTGAACTTTCTTGTAGCGTGGTACGAGCATAACCTTCGCAGGGGGCTGCCGGAGAAAAATGTCAACACGCTATGTCCGATGCTGACGTTAAGCTATCTGGCAGAAGAAACGGGCCGTGAGGACTATCTGGTGGAATCGGTCCGTCAATTTCTCGTACACATCAAGTATTTGGCGGATCGGAAGACAGGATTATGGTATCATGGCTGGACCTTCGAGGGGCGCCACCATTTTGCCGAAGCGCTTTGGGCGCGAGGAAACTGCTGGTATACAGCCGGTGTCGTCGACTATCTGGATGCCCGCTACCTCCATATGGGACGCAGGGCGGCCCAGGCCGTAATCGCTCAAATTTCCGAAGACGGCACCGTACAGCAAGTATCGTACGGAACCGGGATGGGAGCGACGCTGGAGGCGTACCGCGCAATTGAACTTTGTCCCATGACCTACGGTCAAGCGTTGACGATTCTAATGCTGACGGAGGTTAGGAGGATAGCATAGCCATTCGACGTTTCAATGCTGACAGCTCAGAGGGTAGCCAATAAATAACCGTGAGTCCCATCTAATTAATATTGGGTTCTCATGATGTTTTTGGCGAGCTGCTCGACGACGACATCGCGGAGGCTGTCTGTTTTCTCCTCCTGGATGTGGATCAGGTATTCCTCACCCGGCTTGAATGCCTTGAAAATAATATGTTCGGGATCCACCAACACGACCTGATGCCCGCAATCCTCCAGACATTGTTGATAGTCATGCAAGGTGGGCAGTTGGTTTTCCTCCAGGTAAAGAATCCCTCTTAGCAGGGTGGTTTTGTCGCGATGGATGATTTTAAAGTAGACGGTAACTTCCTTTTTCAAAGCAATCCGCTCCTTCCGGCTTGGTAATACGCTTATCGTATCAAATGCAGGGAGAGTCGTTCTGTGAGGATTGTCACTGTCAGGCAAGAAACCTTTGGTCAAACAGATCGGCGATGATGCTCAACCGCCTCCGCGTCTGGCACGTCTGATTTAACAGACGACTGTTTAGGACATATGGAGGCTGAGCAATGGAGACTTATTGGAACCACAACACGGCGTTTCACGACGAGTTGGTAGCTGACGCACGGCTGCGCGGCGGGCGTGTGCTGGACATCGGCTGCGGGGACGGCTTGCTGCTTCAGCGGTTGACGCCTTTCGTCCGGGAGAGCGTGGGCATCGATCCCGATGAACAGGCGATTGCGCGCGCCAGAGAGCGGCTGATCAACGTGCCGAATGCTTCGTTGGTGAGCGGCGATTTCCTCCAGCTGCCGGTTCCGGCGGAGGCGGAGCGCTACGACACTATTACCTGCGTAGCAGCGCTGCACCATATGCCCCTTAAGGAAGCGCTGAGGCAGATGAGAGAGCTCCTTGCGCCCGGCGGCAAGCTGCTTGTGGTGGGCTTGGCGGCGGACAAGACGCTGCTTGATCTTGCGATCTCGGGCGCGTTCTTACTCCCGATTCGCCTCATGGACCGGCTGCATGGCGGCATGCAGGATGTTGGGGTGCGAATCGCTGAACCCAAGGAATCGCTGCGCGAAATCCGCCAGGCTGCGCGGGAGGTGCTGCCGGGGGGGGACTGTGCGGCGGAGGTTTTACTACAGATATGTGTTAGCGTGGGAGAAGCCGAAGAGTGAACCGGGGAAATAATTGTCAAAAGGTATGGTCAAAAGGCAGACGATCCTTTACATTCAAGAGAGCGGAGCGAAGCTTGAACATAGGGGGACGGAAAAGCGTGCATATGCAGGACGGGATGATCGCGATTGTCAGTATTTTGCTTTTAGGGATGGTCATTTACGGATCACTGTGGTGGCAGGGCAATAACCTGACGCTGCGGATTACGAAGTGGTTTGCCATCATCACGCTCGTAGGGGCGTTGATCGGCGGCGGTTATTTTGCTTTTGCGGGATTGGAGTAGCCGATAGCTCTCCCATTACGCAGCATGGTGCATAGTAGAGAAGAGGTCTTCCTGGGGGAAGGCCTTTTTGGCGCGGCGGCATATCTGCAAGGCGAAGAGCTTCCAAAGCTTCTAGAACCTGCAAAATGTGCAGGCAATTTGGGGATTTCGGCAAAATTCCCACGATAACCTGCAAAAGCTACAGGAAAAATTGGCGACTCCTCATTTGAAAGGGTTTCCATTTGAGGGATCCTCACAATTTCATGTATAAAATGCAGGATGTTATGCCAATTTCGTCTTGTTCAGACAAAAGAACTGTAGGTTTTGCAGGAAGTGATTGAAAGGCGCGAATGGCTTGCCTGCTTGCCTCCTGGCGTAAACAGTGATCGTTGCGGCTGCCGTCGGAGGAATGACTTCGGAGGTCATTAGCATGTTTTCGGCCAAAGGACTGTCTACCATACTTCTCACGCCGCCTCACGTGTCCGAACTGTGACATTCCTCACTTACAGCCTTCTTCGCGCGAGGTACAGTGGAACTATACCTGCTGTGAAAGGAAGTGCGGACGCTATGCTCACAGGCGTCATATTGGCCGGCGGCGAGAGCCGCCGGATGAACGGGCAGGTCAAGGCGCTGCTGCCGTTTGACGGGCAGCCCTTGATCGCTCGCCAGCTTGAACGGATGCGAGCGGTGTGCACGGAACGGATCGTGGTGACGGGCGATCCAAGACCGCTGCTTCCCGTACTCGATCGCTCCGTACGGGTCATTACCGACTACTACGCCGGCTGCGGCATCATCGGCGGCTTGCACGCGGCGCTGTCGCTCGCGCGGAACGCCGAGATCTGGGCGGTCGGCTGCGACATGCCGCTCATCTCCGGCGAGGCCGCCGTGCTGATGCAGCGCAGCTTGCAGGACGGCGCCGACGCGGTCCTGCCGCGGATCGGCGGCGCAGCGCATCCGCTGCACGGCATTTACCGCCGGCGCGCGGTGGAGAAGCTGCAGCCGCTGCTCGAAGCGCGCGAGGCGGACCCGGCCGCGCTGCTGCGCCGTCTCCGCTGGCAGGCGCTGCCGGAGGCCCGCCTGCGGGAGCACGGCATCGCGCTGGATGCCGTCGCAAGCATCAAAACGCCAGCCGACTACGAACGGCTGCTGCAGCTGTGTCAAACAGGCGTGTGACACAATGTTCACGAAGCCTGTGATATTCCTCACAGTGTGCAGCGGGCCTCCTTTTTATAATGGGAGTAAGACAGTGAACAAGGACGTTGGAGGCGAAGCTGCAATGAAGATCACAGAGAAGATCACAGAGAAGAACATAGAGAAGCCGAGCGATACCCGTCAGGACCATACGGAACAGGCGCTGAGGGGGACGTTTGCGGCAGTGCTGATCATGATGGCGGTCCTCGTGTCGAGCTGGCTGGCGGTATTTTTTCTATTTCTGCATCGGCAGTAGTTGGGGGAAGCATGAAAAGGGGGTTGCAGGATGCACATTCATAAACTTGAGAAAATTTGGTTGACCATCGGCATTGCGATGCTGTTTGTTTTTCTGGCGGTGCTGGGCGTTTCGGCATTCGCTATGGGGGTGAAGCCGCCGAGCGAGCATCATCATCAGATCGATCCCGCCAAGGTGAAGGAGACGGCGCCGTTCGATCAGCCGGGGATTCATCAAACCGGGGAGAAGCGCTTCGAGGCCGTCATGACGGCGTTTACGTTCGGCTATGCGCCGGATGCGATGGAAGTGCCGGTGGGGTCGACGGTTGATTTTATGGTGACCAGTCAGGACGTAGTGCACGGCTTCGAGATTCCGGGGACGAACGTCAATATGATGATCGTGCCGGGAGAAGTCAGCCATGTGAGCCACACCTTTACGCAGCCGGGGACCTACTTGATTCTCTGCAACGAATACTGCGGCGGTGCCCATGAATTTATGAAAACGACGCTGATCGTCAAGTAACGTTCATCAGAGGAAAGAGGAGGACACGGATATGAATAGGAATTTGTCTTTACAAGCGGCTGCGCAGCAGGGCGAGCTGGAGCATCATCCCTTTGATCCGAGGGACGCCAAGCTCGTGATCGCGTATCTGATTGTCGCATTCGCGGCGCTGCTGATCGGCGGCATTGCAGGATTGCTGCAAACGATGGTGAAAAGCGGTTCGATCAAGCTGCCATACGGTATGGGGTACTATGAGCTGCTCACCGCACACGGCGTATTGATGGCGATCGTGTTTACGACGTTTTTCATTATCGGCTTTATCTACTCCGGCGTCTCGCATACCCTGGGGGGTAAACTTCTGCCGGTCGTTAGCCGTGCAGGCTGGTTGGGCTTCGCCCTCATGACCGCCGGAACCGCGCTGGGTGTGGCGATGGTGCTGACCGGCAAGGCGAGCGTGCTGTATACCTTTTATGCGCCGATGAAGGCGTCTCCGTATTTCTATATTGGGCTGGCGCTGCTCGTGGTCGGCAGTTGGGTGAGCGGCTGGGGGCTGTTCTATCAGCTGAAGTTCTGGAAAAAGACGCATACCGGCAAAATCTCCCCGCTATTCGCCTTCATGGGCGTCATCACGTTCCTGATGTGGCAGATCGCGACACTGGGCGTGGCCGCCGAAGTATTGATTCAGCTCATTCCCTGGTCGTTCGGTTGGGTGGAGACGATTAACGTCATGCTAAGCCGCACCCTGTTCTGGTATTTCGGCCATCCGCTGGTGTATTTCTGGCTGATGCCTGCGTATATGTGCTGGTACGTCATCATTCCGAAAATTATCGGAGGCAAAATCTACAGCGACGCACTCGCGCGCCTCGCATTTATCCTGCTGCTGCTGTTCTCGATTCCGGTCGGGTTTCACCACCAGTTGATGGAGCCGGGCATCAGCCCGTTCTGGAAGTACCTTCAGGTCGTTCTGACGTTCATGGTCGTCGTGCCTTCGCTGATGACGGCGTTCTCCCTCTTCGCGACGTTTGAACTGTACGGCCGGGAACGGGGAGCGAAAGGCTTGTTTGGCTGGTTCAGCATGCTCCCCTGGAAAGACGTGCGTTTCTTCGCTCCTTTCATGGGGATGCTGATTTTCATTCCCGCCGGAGCGGGCGGATTAATTAATGCCAGTAATCAAATGAACGCCGTGGTGCACAATACACTCTGGGTAACGGGGCATTTCCACCTGACGGTGGCGACCAGCGTGGCGCTGACGTTCTTCGGCATTACCTACTGGCTCATTCCGACCGTGACGGGCCGCGTGCTGACGCCGAAAATGAACAAGCTCGGCATCGTGCAGACCATTCTCTGGTGCGTGGGGATGTTCCTGATGTCCGGCGCGATGCATCTGGTTGGCTTGTTCGGCGCGCCGCGCAGAACGGCGTATACGACCTATGAGTCGAATCCCGATGCGCTGAGCTGGATGCCGTATTACGTCTTCATGGCGGTCGGCGGCACGGTGCTGTTTATCGGTGTGCTGCTCATGGTGTATAACGTGGCGGCGCTGCTGATGGCGCCGAAGGGCGAGACCGCATATCCGATCGGCGAAACGATGGAGAATGCGGAGGCGACGCCGGCTTATCTGGAACGCTGGGGCGTCTGGATCAGCTTGTCGGCCATCTTGATTCTGATTGCGTATACGATTCCTCTCATGGATATGATCATGAACCCAGGCGCAGGGTCGAAAGGGTTCGTGACATGGTAACGCCTGGCAGCGCAGCCCGATTGTCGGGCGGACGAGGGTTGCCTAAGGGGGCCCGGTAGCAATTATGGAAGGGAGAGGATTCGTATGACAACGTTAAGCAATACGGGAGGCCCACTAGGATTAGCTTCGGCTAATCCGGCCGAGCTTGTTTTTGCGACGGATCGCTTGAGGGTGGAACATGAATGGTTGCGTCTGCATCTGAAAACGCTGGAAGCGAAGGCCAAGGAAGCCAAGCAGCTGAATACGGCGGCCAGCGGCGTTACGGCGCTCCGCGAGCTGTTAGAGCAGGCGTCGGTCTTGGAAGAGGAACTGGAGCGACACGCCATGTGGGAGGAACGAGAGCTGTTCCCGTTTCTTCTCGCTTATCATCATCGGCATGCCGTGCCGTCGATAGTCCCCTCGTTTTGGGTGCTGGAAAAAGATTACCAGTTGGCGCTGCTGTTCCTGCAATCGTTCCGAGAGACGGCGACGAAGGCGATCTCGCCTTTTGCAAAGCCGCTTCTGGAGGAAGCTGTCGCCAACCTGGTTCAAGCCTGCCTGATTTTGAAGGACCACTTGACGATGGAGGAACAGTTAGTGTTCCCGATCACGGAGCAGGTACTGACGGATCTCGATTATTTTTTCTCATAGCTGTAGACAGGAGCAAGAAGGAGGAGAGCAAGATGGGGAATTTCTATCCGCTAGAACACGCGCATGCCGAGGAATTGGTACGTATCGTAGAGCGCTTAAAAGAGGAGCATAGCAGGCTGCAGCAGCGTCTGCAGCACCTGCTTGAGCGCATGAGTCATCTGTTGGTGACGCTGAGCGGGACTGAGGTGGACGCTGAAGACGTCTTTCAGTCGCTTCGTCAGGAGGCGAGCGATTTCATGGCAGAGTTGGAGGCGCACGAAGCTTGGGAAGAGCAGGAAGCCTTCCCGTTCTTTGCCGGGCTTGCGCATAGCGACATGGAGCCTGGATTCACGATGGCGGGATGGATCATTGAAGAAGATCATAAGCAGGCGGGGAGAATGCTGCACGCTTTTCTGGAGCAGGCGGGCGCTGAGGAGGAGCTGGATCGAGTGCGGATGATCAAGGCGATTTCGCTGCTGGATGTGGCTTGCAGTGTACTGACCGAGCATTTGACCTCCGAAGGGGAGATGCTGTTTCCGATTGCCGATCGTCTGTTGAAGAGGAGAGACGGTCGGCAGGCGTAACGCTTAGCGGAGCACGGCGGGACTAAGGGAGCAAGGGCGAACAAGATTCGCAGGAACTGCCCGCAACGACGCAAAAACGGCCCTTCTCCCACTGGGGCAGAAGGGCCGTATGTACAGCCGCGGTGGACGTATTCCGGAGCTACATGCGGCAGATTTCTTTGGGGCAATTCTCGCAGTGGCAAATGTCGCGCAAATAATTAGCGTCCTTAATCATAATGTGACCGTCGCGGAAGTCGATGGCGTCTTCTTTTTTCATTTCATGCAGCATGCGGTTGACGCCTTCCCGTGTCGTTCCGATCATTTCCGCCATCTCCGTATTGTTCAGCTTATAGGTGATCAGCGTATGGTGCTCTTTCGGAACGCCGTACGAATTGCTAAGCCGGATCAGCAGGGAGCAGAGCGCGCCGGGCTTGCCGTACATCATCAGATCGCGGAACTTGGATTCCGTCATGCGGTGCATAAGGCCCATCCATTTCATAAATTCTACAGCCAGATCACCGTGCTGCCACAGGAGAATTTCGAGATCCTTGCGCTGAATCACGCCGATCGCCGTATCTTCCGTCACTTCCGCGCTGAAGCTTTGCACCGAATCCTGGAACGGGTCCATCTGGCCGAAAAGGTCGCCCGTTTGATGCAGATAAAGGACGAAGCTCTTGCCGGTATCCGACAGCTTGGTGATGCGGACGCTCCCTTTTACGATATAATACAGACGCTCGGCGGGATCCCCTTCACGGAAGAGGTAATCCCCTTTTTTCGCTTGCTTGCTGTACATGATGCCTTCTAATCTATGAAAATTTTCCTCGGAAAAAAATTGCCGAATTCCTTGTGTGGTGGTGGGGTATTGCTTGATCATCCGTACCAGCTCCTCGTTACCTACTTGATATGTTTATTGTAGCGTGTTTAACGGTTTTCGGTTATCGGGAGATTCACTGATTATGGTGGGGGAAAATCCTGATTCTCTCTCATCCCCGAGAAGTGGCGGTGCCTCTAACCTGAGTGAAAAATCAGGGAATTCCCTGACAGACAAACGGAGGCGACCCGTTTACAATAGCAGTAAAACAAGTTTCACTCTGGCGCCAAGCAAGTGGAGGTGGCTATCGGTATGTCAGAGCATCAGACATCAACGCTTATGGAAGTGCTGCAAAGCGTGCAGCGTGCCGCTGCGAGCGATTTCGCCGCCTTGGCGCCGATAACGGGTGGGCAGTCTCGCATTCAGTGGAGGATGGCGGCGGGCCATCGCAATGAACGCTATACGCACATGGTTGTAAAAGCGGGCCAAGGCTTGGCCGGTGAAGTGCTGCGCCACGGCAAATGGGCGAAGCTGGAAGAGAGCGGCGCTTTCGTGGGAGGTCAGCAGCTGCGGTGCCCGTTGATGTTGGCGGAGCAGCTGCTTGCAGCAGCGG
Organism: Paenibacillus whitsoniae; assembly: GCF_003955665.1. Lineage (GTDB taxonomy): Bacteria > Bacillota > Bacilli > Paenibacillales > NBRC-103111 > Paenibacillus_E > Paenibacillus_E whitsoniae. The sequence continues at coordinate 36,438 of NZ_RXHU01000009.1, read as the reverse complement.
TGTTCCCCATCCCTGATCCGGGTGGGTCGGCTCAGCCGCTCGGTCTGGTCTATGTGGGGAGAAGGCAGGCGGACAGTTATACGCCGAACGATGTTGCGAGGATCGAGGCAATTTTGCCTGAATTGGCCTCCATTTTAAAGGTAAATCAGCAGCGCATATCGAAATGAGTTCCATTCGCGGAATTCATTTTTTTGCGTAGCAACACCATTGATCGATGGTTGTAGAAGGAGGATGGCGATGCCTAAAATTGTGGTGGTAGACGATCACGCCGTCGTTCGTTCAGGCTTGATGAGCCTGCTCAGCGGCAAGCATGGCAATGAGGTGATCGGCGAAGCGACGAACGGGGAAGAAGGCATTCAAGCTGCGTTGACGCTGAAGCCCGATGTGGTGCTGATGGATTTGAATATGCCGGGTATGGATGGACTGGCGGCAACGGCGGAGCTGAAGCGGCTGATGCCGGAGGTAGAGGTGCTGGTGCTCACGATGCATGATGACGACGAGTATTTGTTTCAGGCGATTCATGCCGGGGCCTCGGGATACGTGCTCAAGAGCGCGCCTCATGAGGAGCTGCTGCTTGCGATTCGCTCCGTCTCCAACGGACAAGCTTATTTATACCCGACAGCGACCAAACGGTTGATGCATGAATATATGGAACGGTTGAAGAACGGTGAGCCGGCGGGCACGTACGAGACGCTCTCCGAGCGGGAGAAGGAAGTCATCGCGCTGCTCGCCAAAGGGTTTTCCAATAAAGAGATTGCTGAACAGTTGATTATCTCCGTCAAGACCGTCGAAACGCACAAAAGCAATGCGATGGAGAAGCTCGGGCTGAAAACGCGGCCGGAGCTTGTCAAATATGCAGCCCAGAAGGGGTGGCTGACCTTTGAGTAAAGACGACCGCCGTGCCTACCCGGAAGTGATCGGGCAGCATGTGGAGGGGCTGATCGCCCGCATCGGCGAACATGTGACCGACCCCGAGTACCGGCAGAGCTTGGAACTGACCTTGAAGCAGTTGTCGAACGTGAAGTTCGCGCTGGACGAATCGTCCATCCTGGCGGTGACCGATGATAAAGGGCGAATCGTATATGTGAACGACAAGTTTTGTTCCATTTCTCAGTATTCGCGCGAGGAGCTGCTGGGGCGGGACCACCGGATTATCAATTCCGGCTATCATGGCAAAGATTTCATGGCGCAGCTGTGGAACACCATCGCATCCGGCCAAGTCTGGCACGGCGAAATCAGGAATAGAGCCAAAGACGGCTCCTATTACTGGGTGGATACGACGATCGTTCCTTTTGTGAATGAAGCAGGGAAGCCCTATCAATATTTGGCGATTCGGAACGAAGTGACGCGGCTCAAAAAGGTGGAAGAAGAGCTGCAGCTTATGATGTCTCAGGTGCTGCAGATTCAGGAGGAGGAGCGGCGAAAGTTCTCGCGCGAGCTGCATGACGGCATCGGCCAAAGCCTGTTCTCGCTGCTGATTCAGATGGACCGCCTGATTGGAGAGGACGGCAGCGAGGAGATTGTGCGGCTGAGGGAGATGACCTCGGGCGTCATCGAAGAGGTGCGGAGCTTGGCCTGGCAGATCCGGCCGTCCGTGCTGGACGATCTCGGCGTGCTGCCTGCGATTCGCACGTATATTGAGAATTACACGGAGTATTACGGCATCCATGTGAAGCTGACTGGTACCCTCCGGAGGCGGCTCGGTGCGCTGGAAGAAACAGTGATCTACCGGGTCATCCAGGAAGCCTTGACCAATATCGCCAAGTATGCCGATGTGTCGGAAGCCGGCGTGTTCGTGCTGGACGAGGCGGATGGCGTGAACGTGCGCATCGAGGATAAAGGCAAGGGCTATGATCGTGCGACAGCAGGGAAAGGCGTCGGCTTGTTCGCGATGGAGGAGCGGGCCAAGAGTATCGGTGCCCGGTTCTCGGTGCAGTCGGAAGCCGGCGTCGGAACGACGGTGACGCTGCAAATTCCGAAGGTGTAGGCTCGCTGTCGGCTTTGTCAGCACCGTGGGTATGGAGCGGCTACTCCGTAGGATGGTAACGGCGCGTTACTGTCGCTAAAGGCCGCCAGTGAGCTTATTTGCCGAAAAACCGTGATTCCTGCACGTACCTTTGCAGCAGCGGTACTGTTTTCAACTTGTTACGCTCATCGAATTTGTTAGTTCATGAAATGGAAAACTGCCCGTTCATTTTGGTTAAAATCGGCTTCTGTGCTGACTGAACTGGAAAACCTCCAGCTCATTCAGCCGTTTCGAGGGAGGTGCCGCCAAAACGGGCAAATGGACTGGAAGAATTCCAGTTGAACATCCTGATTTACGCCAACATGCGAAAATATACGGGAGAAATTCCAGTTCATTTAACAAGCGGTGACAGGTGGGGACGGTGAGTTCGATCAACGTTGCCAAGTTCAGGAGGCCTCTTGTGCGCTTGAGCTGACAGCAGGGGACCTTACCTCCTCAATGTTGTCAGGTTAAGCTTCTGTAAGCCATCTCGTCTGCGTTTGGCAGAGTTGCATCCAGGATCGGTATTGCACGGTAAATTCGGGGTTTGAGGCTCGAATAAGGCATCTATGCTCCCCAATTATCCTGAAATGGAGCAATTCTCCCCAATAGCGCACTGACATTCCGCTAACTTCTTAACCTGACAATAAGGGGCCTTCCTCTCCGCGGCAGCCAGCGGTTATGCCAATACAAAAAAGAACGCCTAGCGAGTCAACTCGCTGGGCGTTCTTTTAAATTTGCCTAGTGGAGATGCGCCGCGCCTGCGCCTGCGCCTGGCCCCGTTTTCTGAGCGGCGGGGTCTTTCTTGCGGAAGACCCAATTGCGGATCAGCGGCAGCAAGTAGTAGTCGGCGCCGAACCGGCCGGTGTTCGCGCCACCGATGAAGAGAACGAAGCCCACGAGAATGAACCAAGGATTCGTGCTTACGGTGCCGGCGAACATGAACATGAAGTTCATCAGCAGTCCGAAGAAGGCGGCGGCGGTTGTCAAAGCGCCCAAGATCAGGCCAAGTCCGACGAGGAACTCGCCGAGTGGAATCATGAGGTTAATCAGCTTCACGTTCGGCACAGCGAAATGCTCGACGAATTTCGTGAAGGTCGGATAGACAAGTTCGTTCGTCGCTTTATCCAGGACAGGCTTCGTCACGGCGTTGGTGAGAAAGCCTTTGGCGTCGAAGCCGTCGCGGAGTTTATCCCAGCCGTGAATGAACCATTGAAAGCCCAAATACAGCCGAATGATCAGAAGCGCAATACCTGCATACTTGTTCGTTCTTACCCAATTGATGAACATAAGTCATCATCTCCTGCCAAGTTTTTGTTGTTTCCTTGATGACTTAACTGTACCACTTGGCAAAAGTTCCCGATGTGAGAAAACTCACAATCGCAGAAATTAGGCTGATAGTTAATTGTACACCTTGAATTCATACGCTGAAGCGCTGCCGCCGCTGTAGCTGGAGCCGGTCACTGTCACTCGAATGTAGCGGTAAGTCCCTGTGAGGGTGTCCGTCGTGAGCCCCTGCGTCGTGTTGCTAGTACGATCTAGAATCGTCGTATACGTGACGTCGTCGTTGCTGCCCTCAATGACGTACTGGTAGTAGCGCGGATAGGTCGTGCTGTTGTACCAGTAGCTCTCCAGCTTACTGACGCTCGTCGCGCTGCCAAGATCCACTTTCCACCACTGCGGGTAGGTGTTGGTGACAGCAGCCCAACGGGTCGACGTTGTGTTGCCGTCGTTGGCTTTCGCTACGTCGTTGCCGGTTTGAACCGAGCTGGCGGTCGACGCTTTGCCCTGCGAGACCAGTTGGCCTGTCGGATTGGCATCGCCATAGACGTTGAATTCATACGCCGAAGCGCTGCCGCCGCTGTAGCTGGAGCCGGTAACGGTCACCCGGATATAGCGGTACGTCCCTGTCAGTGTATCGGTGGTCAATCCCTGCGTCGTGTTGCTGGACTTATCCACAATGGTTGTATACGTTGCATCGTCGTTGCTGCCTTCGATCTTGTATTGATAAGAGCGCGGAAAGGTTGTGCTGGTGTACCAATAGCTGTCCAGCTTCGTGACGTTCATGGCACTGCCAAGGTCGACTTTCCACCACTGCGGATAGGTATTGGTTACAGCCGCCCAACGAGTCGACGAGGCATTGCCGTCGTTCGCGTTCGCCACCTCGTTGCCGGTCTGGAAGGAGCTGGCGGTCGCCGTCTTGCCGGTAGAGATAATGCCTGTCGATGTTGTGGCGCTGATCGGCACGGTCCAAATGCTGGTGCCGTTGCTGTTCTTGGCGTGCACCTGATACGTGTGCGTAGAGCCGGTTGCCAAGCCTGTGTGGCTGTACGGGCTGCTTACGCCGCTGACGAGCGTGCCGTCGACGAGCAGGTCATAGCCGGTTGCCCCGGTTACGTTGTTCCAGCTCACGTTGATCTGGGAAATGCCCGCCGCTGTCGCGCTAAAACCGGTTGGCGCCGCAGGGATATTCGGATTCGCCGCAACCGGCGCGATTGTCATCGCTTGGGCGTTGCCTGCGCCGAATTTGATGCTTTGAATTTTGGCCTGGCCGGATGCAAATTCAACACCCAGCGCGCTAGTGCGGTTCACGAGGCGGTAGGACGAGAGGCCGTTCAGGCTCGTATTCGTAGCTGCGGCAATCGTCGCCTGGGAAGAAGACGGCGTCAGATAGGCCGGTGTCGCTGCGCCGATCGGCAGCAGGTACCACTGATCGCTGCCCACAGCCGAGCCGTTGCCCGCATTGCCAGTCGGGTCCGCGCCGTTGTCGGCAGTTCCCGTAGTGACGGAAGCGCCCATCGCCCGCGTCGCGGAAGGGGTGGAACCGGATACCTTCAAGAACTTGCCTGTAGCCACGTTCTGCAGCCGATAGAAGCCGCTGTTCTTGGTCGGATCGAACTCGTCTGGCACAGGGACGAACTGCCACTGGCCTGCTGTGCCGTCTTGCAGCGCATTGCCGCCGATGGAAATCGTATAGGCCGTTCCCGGCGCAATCGCCGTGCCGTTCTGGTCTTTCGGCGCGTTATACGCCGAGTAATAGGTCTGCCCCGCGCTTGGCGTGGCGGCGGAGTAGTTCTTTTGCACGCCGGACAGGTCGGAAATCGTGCGGAACGAGTAACCGCTCACCTGCTGGTTCGTCAAGCTGCCGGTGTCGATCTGGGACAAGTAGCTGCCGACCGTCGAGGGTAGTTTGCCGACCACTTTGAACGTATCGGGCTTACCGAGATCGTCCGTTTCGTATACGTAGCCATCGTAGCCGACGGAGCGGTATTTGCCGCTGTAGGCGTTATACGAGAACGCGTTCTCATATTGTGTGTTGACCGGCAGGAACAGCCGCCCTGTCGTGTTCTCTTTAAAAACCGGCGAGCCGGCGCTTGGCTTCACAGTTGTGAGGTAGCCGGTCGCGTTGTTTTCCTGGGTGATGACGACCTGGCTGCTTTGAATACTGACGGTCATGGTCGCATCCAGCGCCGGGTCGGAGTAGGTGACCGATGGCAGGGAGGTGCCGCCCGCATTTTTGATCGTGCCGTTGACCGTATTGGCCGTATAAGTGTTGCCTGCAACGTCTTTAAAAGTAAAGTCACCGCTGCTCGGCACCTTCAAGAAGCCGATGTTCAGCGAGGAGCCGTCCATGCCGGTGCCTGTCAACGTCAAGCTGTCCGTCGACGGTGTATAATTGACGGTCAGGTTATGGTCGCTGCCGGCCCCCATCGGGCTGCCGATCCAACCGGCATAGCCTTTGATTGCGGAGCGGGTCCACGTGCCGTTGTACCACACGTCCCAGGAGCCTTCCGCCATTTTGGCGCTGATCGGGGAACGGGCCAGGCTGAAATACGTCAGGATGTTGCTGTAGCCCGGCTTCCAGTTAATGTGATTGTTGTACAGGACGTAGAAATAGCCGTTCACATTATCGACGAAGAAGCGGGTGCCTGCTACGCCGTATGACCAGGTCGTGCCAGGGAAGTTCGTACTCGTTGCCGCTTCGTTGCTGTCGTTCCACGGCGAGGTCGCCACTTGCCCGATAAGCTGCCAGGTTGCGCCTTTATCCGTCGAGTAGGTAGCCAGGACGCGATTGTTATGAACCCCTGTGGCAATGCGCTGATTCGTTGTCGGGTTGTTCGTCGCAAAAGGCGAGAATTGATATTCATCGTTGGTCAGCGCATACCAGTAGCCTGTGTCCGGGTCGATCCAGACGCCGATACCGTCGTTGTGGTCATCCTGATAAGGCGTAGGGATACCGTAGGTTTGATCGATTTGGTAATTGATGGTGCCCGGCCGGTTCCAGTACGAATTGTACACCGTCGTCGTTCCCCAGTTTGTATTCAGCTTGCCCAGATCGGTGTTCGTGTTGTACTTGATCCAGGAGCCGCCGTTGTCCGCCTGCTCGTAATTCGCCAGCGAATACATCCAGTGAAAGTCGCCGTCCTTATCGACGAACGCCGAAGCGGCAATATCGGCTGTGCCGGAGGATAAGTTCGGAACGGACCCATTTTGAAGATAGGTCGGAAATTTCTCGGCAGCGAGTGCCGCCGTCGCTCCACCGAACGCTTGAGCCGTCAACAGTGTCAGCAGTGCAAGTGGAACAGTGACTTTCAGTTTCTTTTTAAAACGCACACCATTACCTCCTCATAAAATTGAGTTTTCATAAATGGAAACGCTTTCCCTTGCCGGGATGAAGCCGTGCGCCAGGTTGTTCGCGCCATCGCTCCCCCTTTCGTCTGCCACGCGCCGGATACCGGCTATTGGCTCCCGGTTCTTATTGTAGCCTTAGCTTGCGGAGGGCGGATACGCTCTCTTTTTCACATGGATGAGATTTTCTTAAGCTTCAGGAGGCAGGTTGAAAAAAAGACAGTGGAGATGAAAAATCGTCAGTGCACATATTGCTTGCGAAACTGCAGTGGGGATACGCCGACTTTCCGGTGAAAGCAGCTGGAGAAGTAAGGCGTGTAAGTAAAGCCGACGTGTTCCGCAATCTGGGCAATCGGCCAGACTGTGTTGATGAGAAGCCGCTTCGCCTGATCGATCCGGTAGTTGTGCAGAAACTCGCTTGGCGTGCAGCCATAGACATCTTTCATGCAGCGTACAATGTAATTGCTATGAAAGTGCAGCGCAGCGGAAAGCGTCTCATTCGTCAGCTCTCTCTGGTAATTTTGCTTAATGAATGTTTCCGTCTTCTCAGCTAATTGGCGAACGGGGGAAGAGTGGTGGGGACGGCCCTCCTGCTCCAGCAATTGCCAGAGCTGCATGAACAGCGCCATCTCCTGCCAGAAGGAGCTCGAGCGCTGAACGGCGGCAAGCTCCAGCAATTCGTCGAAGATTCGGCGTGCTGCCGTAACCTGGGCTAGCTGCGCAGCTTGTGGAATTCGAAGTGTGTATCGATTCGCGAACGGCTGCCCGCTCGGTGGATAGAGGTTCGTCGTCTCCTCCTGGAGTGTCCAGGGACCAGCGTATTCAAAATGCAGCCAATAAAACACAGTCTCCGACGTGCACGACCCGGTGGGGTAGTGGTGGCCATCCGGGCTCAACAGCAGCATATGGCCTTCGGTTAGCTCCCAAGTTCGACCGTTCTCACCCATAAACAGTGTGCCTTTGACGACCAACAGCAAATCGAAGATTCCCAAATGCCGACGGTTCGGATGCTGCTCCCCGGGCGAGTACTCGGACTTGCCACAGCCCAAATAGTAAGGAGCCGGCGGCAATTCAAACGCGTAATGCTGGTGATTGTCCATCGTCGATAGTCCCCTTTCATTTGTGTTGAATTTTATAAAAATAAGGTGATTTTATTCGTTCTCTATCCTTATTTTACAAGTTATACTGGCGAAGATGAAGGGTTTATTTCTGATGTTTTGGAGGCGGAAAAAAATGGGGCAAGCGCGAATTCATGATGACTTTTGGAATCGGTATAGGGATCTGGTACGAGGAACGGTTATTCCTTATCAATGGGAGGCGTTGAACGACCGTGTGGAGGGTGCGGAGCCGAGCCATGCCATTCGCAACTTTCGGATCGCAGCCGGGCTGGAGGAGGGAACGTTTGGCGGTTTCGTGTTTCAGGACAGCGATCTGGCCAAATGGCTTGAAGCCGTAGGCTACTCGCTTGCGTCGGACCCGGACCCGGAACTAGAGCGGATTGCGGATGGGGCGATCGAGCTGATTGCGCAGGCCCAGCAGGAGAACGGTTATCTGAACACCTACTTTACGATCAAGGAACCGGGAAAGTCCTGGACGAACCTGCTTGACTGCCATGAACTGTACTGCGCAGGGCATATGATAGAAGCAGCCGTAGCTTATTACCATGGAACGGGCAAACGCAGGCTGCTCGATATGATGTGCAAATTCGCCGATTACATCGAAGAGGTTTTTGGCGCGGAAGAAGGGAAGCTGCCAGGGTACGACGGCCATCAGGAAATTGAGTTGGCTTTGGTCAAGTTATATGAGGCGACCGGCGAGCTCAGATATTTGAAGCTCAGCACCTATTTTATCGATCAACGGGGGCAGGAGCCTTCTTATTTCATGGAAGAGTGGGAGCGCAGGGGTCGAATGGGCTATTGGCAGCCCGGCGTGAAAACGCGTCAGCCGGATCTTGCATACACGCAGTCTCATCTGCCGGTGCGGCAGCAGACGGTGGCGGTCGGCCACGCGGTGCGAGCTGTGTACATGTATACGGCGATGGCCGATCTGGCACGGTTGAACGGGGATGCGGAACTGGCTGCAGCCTGCCGGACCCTATGGGGGAACATGACGCGAAAGCAAATGTATATCACCGGCGGCATCGGCTCGACGCATCATGGCGAAGCGTTCACGTTCGATTACGACCTGCCGAACGATACGGTCTATGCGGAGACCTGTGCCTCGATCGGGCTCATCTTCTTTGCGCAGCGGATGCTTCGCCTTGAGGCTCGCAGCGAGTATGCGGATGTGATGGAGCGGGCGCTGTACAATAATGTCATCGGCAGCATGTCGCAGGACGGCAAGCACTACTTCTACGTCAATCCGCTGGAGGTATGGCCGGAAGCCAGCTGCAAAAACCCTGGTCGCCACCACGTCAAAGCGGTGCGGCAGCCGTGGTTCGGCTGTTCCTGCTGTCCGCCGAACGTGGCAAGACTGCTGAGCTCGCTGAACGACTACATCTACACAACCGATGAGAAGGAGCGTACGGTGTATGCGCATTTGTTCATCGGGAGCGAAGGCTCATTCTGGCTGGGCGATGGCGAGCTATCCTTACAGATGAGCGCTAGGCTGCCATGGGAAGGCCACGTACAGCTCGACATTCGCGGCAATACTGCCGGAGAGAGCACGCTGGCGCTGCGCCTCCCGGACTGGTGTGGCGGTCAGGCGCAGCTGGCTGTGAACGGGCAGCCGGTCGCGTATGAAATGCGTGACGGCTACGCACGCGTGACACGCGCCTGGCAGGCCGGCGACAGCGTGAGCTGGGAGCTGGCGATGAAGCCGACGTGGATGGCTGCGCATCCGTCCGTGCGGGCGAACAGCGGCAAGGTGGCGCTGCAGCGCGGGCCGCTCGTCTATTGCTTGGAAGCGGCCGACAATCGGAGTCCGCTGACAGCGCTGGCCGTGTCGCCAAGCGGCAGGCTGTCGGAGCAGCTGGACAACGAGCTGCCGGGCGGCGTGATCGCGATTCACGGCGAAGGCTTTGTTGATCCCGAGGCAACGGGAGATGAACAGCTGTATCTGCCGATTGAGTCCGCCGGTGCCGCCGAGCCGTTCACCTGGAAGGCGATTCCCTACTATTTATGGGGGAACCGGGGAGAGGGCGAGATGAGTGTGTGGGTGCGCAGGACGAATTAATGGAGCGTCTTGTACGCGCATCGCAAATAGACAAAAGCAGGGCTGCCCCGATGGGGGCAGCCCTCTTTTGCCGAAAGTGTAAACGTTGATAAGCTTCAAAAACAAGAACGTAGTCGTTTAGTACCTGGGAACAGGGTAATTAAAACTATTTTCATATACATAAATAGGGTTATGTGGTAAAATAGACCTATAATTCGACACGGAAATACAATTTATGACAATCGAATTTGATTCTATCTTTATCATGAGGGTGCTAGTCAACTAAGAAATAACACGAGGGGGATCCCAAATGGCGCGAATACTGATTGTTGATGATGCTGCATTTATGAGATTATCACTAAAACAAATCTTAGCGGCCAATGACCATGAGGTGGTAGCGGAAGCCCAGACCGGTAAAGAAGCCATTCAGGCTTACGATATATATCGACCGGACATTGTTACAATGGATATTACAATGCCGGATATGGATGGGATTGAAGCTGTAAAAAGAATAAAGGAATTAGATCCCAAAGCTAAGATAATCATGTGTTCCGCGATGGGACAGCAACAAATGATCTTAAGAGCCATAGAGGCGGGGGCGATGGATTTTATCGTGAAACCTTTCCATCATAATCGCGTGATTGGATCGATAGCAAATGCGTTGTAAGATTTAACTTACAAGAGGGTGTAAACAAGAGGATGTAAAGGAGGTTATCCATGATTACGACTCATGAGCAATATGTTGAATTTGGTATTGGTGATGAAAATTACGCTATCAAGATCTCGGAGATTCAAGAGATTATCAGAAATCAGGCTATGACGGACATCCCAAATAGCAGGCATTATGTACGCGGGGTCATCAATTTGAGGGGAAGAATTGTGCCTATTATTAGTTTGAGAAATTTATTCTCCTTACAGGATGATGCTGAATCGAAGTCTACACGGATCGTTGTTGTTAATCATCAGGAGGAGTCCATTGGCATTATCGTTGACCGCGTGAATAAGGTAACGATGTTTACCGATATTCAACCTCCGCCTGAGCGGATAGGCGGCATTAGCGGAGATTTCTTTGTCGGCATTGGGATTACTGCAACAGGATTAGTCGGGATTTTGAAGCTGAATGAAGTGCTGCTTCGGAATTAGCGAGTGGAGGGGGACGCATGCTGGACCTATCGGACTTTCGGGAAGTATTTTTAGAGGAATTGGAAGAACAGCTTCAAATGATGGAACAGGAAATATTATCGTTGGAGATCGATGGTGGAAGCGATGCAGGAATCCAACGGATGTTTCGAGCGGCCCATACCTTAAAAGGCTCTTCTGCCGCAATGGGCTTTGATAAGATGAAGACCCTTACGCATGAAATGGAGCATTTTTTGGATAAAATCAGAAACCGATCTGCATCGGTATCGTCTGCTTTAATTAATTTGTTTTTTGCCTGTTTAGATAGAATGAAAAATTTACAAGCTGAGATTGTTGAACATCACAGGGAGCAATCCGATATTACTGATCTGGTAGCCAAACTGCAAGCCATGCATATGGAATCGGAATCCAAGCGGCGAGGAAAGCCTCAAATTCCGGTGGAAGTTTTCAACTCTGCGCAGATGGCGGAAGGAAAAGAATGTATATTCCTCCGTGTCCGCCTATCCGATGAATCCGTTATGAAGTTAGCCAGGTTCAATGTCATCAACACGAAATTATCCAATCTTGGTACGGTTTACTGGAAGGATGCCGATCTCGAAAGTGAAGTAGACGATGACAAAATTCAGGATGCGCAATGGTTACTCTCGTCGCAGTTGGAACAGGACGAAATCAAACGGATTGTGGAATCTATGATGGATGTACAATGTGTTGAAATTGAAAAGCTTCAATTTGAGCATCTAGAGGTTGATGCCACAGAAATAACAGAAGGAACTCAGCATACAACGTATGAAGGCAAGGAAAGTCCGGAACCGGCTGCTTTGGAGCATGTTGAAAAGTATAAATCCAGCACAATTCGCGTGAATGTAGACCGACTGGAACAGCTAATGAATTTTGTCGGAGAGCTCGTCATTGAGCAGACACGTATACAACAAGTGGAAAAGCAATTCCGTCAGAAATTTGGCGGAGAGCATTCTGTTGAAGAGCTTGGTGATATCTCTTATCATCTGGCACGTATCGTTGGGGAGCTGCAGGAAAATGTCATGAAGGTACGCATGCTTCCGATAGACCAATTGTTTAGCCGCTTCTCAAGGATGATTCGGGATTTATCCCAATCGCTTCATAAAGAGGTTGAACTTGTGCTAGAGGGTAGGGAAACTGAGCTTGACCGAACCCTGATTGAAGAAATCGGCGACCCGCTGATTCATTTAATTCGCAACGCCATTGATCATGGCATCGAAACACCCGAAGTTCGGAGAACATCAGGGAAACCGGAAAAAGGAACTATTCGTATTCAAGCGGCGCATGAAGACAATCAGATAGCGATTACCGTTTCCGATGACGGCACAGGTATCGATCCCAACAAAATTCGCCATGCAGCGATTAAGAAAGGTGTAATCAGTGAAGAAAAGGCAAACCAATTATCAGATCACGATGCCATTCAACTGATTTTCCATCCGGGATTCTCGACAGCATCGCAATTAAGCGAGGTATCAGGTCGCGGTGTTGGCATGGATATTGTACGAACGGATGTCGAGCGGCTCAATGGCCTTATCGACATTGAAACCGAATTGGGAAAAGGCACGATATTTAAGATCAGGCTGCCGTTGACGCTGGCCATTATTACGGGATTGTTAGTGGACATAGGGAGAAAGACATTTATTCTGCCGATGAGCAATGTGACTGAAATTGTCCGTGTAGAGCCTTCAAGCCTTCAAAAAGTCAAAGGGATACCTGTGATTACGATAAGGAACCAAATTATTCCGGTCATCTGGCTGCATGATTATTTTGGCTATGCCAGATCAAATGAAACAAGTAAATTTGTACCGATCGTCATTATTGGAAGAGCGGAAAAGCGCTTGGCGATTGCTGTCGATGAATTGCTGGGCAATCAAGAGATTGTTATTAAATCGCTGGGTGCCTACGTAGGCCATCTAGATGGAATTTCTGGCGCAACAATTCTTGGGGATGGCAAAGTCGCGCTCATACTGGAAGTAGGCGGCATCATGAAATTAGTTAATGATCACATAACGACAAAATAAGGGGTGCAGCATCATGAATGTGTATCTAAACTTGAAATTAAAAACAAAATTAATTTCCGCCTTTATGCTTATCGCAATAATTATGGGGTTTGTCGGCTATTATGGCTTGAGTAACGTCAGTAAAATGAATGACCGTGTCGATTACATGTATGCGGGGATTGCAATTCCGATCAATGATGTATTGAATGCGCAAGTAAATTACACCCTAATGAGGGTTTCCATTCGAGATTTATATATAGCGCAAACCGCAGATGAGAAGAAAAAAATTGCTGATTCCTATCAAGCTGCAAAAGTCTCTATTGAGACAGCCATCGCCAAGTATAAAGCCAGCGAATTAACGGATATTGACAGAGAAGCGCTTCAACCTTTTGATGCGGCATGGTCTGCATACACCAAAACTTATGAAAAGGCCATTGAAGCCGGTGTATCCCAACGTAATGCTGATCTTCTTGGGCTAATCACAGGCGATTTAAGAACGCAAGGCGATACTTTACGGGATGTATTGAACAAGATTGTGGCAGCGAATTTAAAAGATGCGGAAACCTCCAATAAAGAAAGCAGTTCTTTATACAAAAGTTCACGAAATATAACGATTGGTGTTGTCATCCTAGCTGTCCTGCTCAGCATGGGATTAGGCTATCTCATCGCACAACTGATTGCAAGACCGCTGAACCGTGTTGTTTCGCTCGTTGCCAAAGTGGCTAATGGCGATCTTAGTGATCATATTGACATCAACACCAAGGATGAAGTCGGCATGCTGGCCACTTCCATTAATCATATGATTGAGAATTTACGCGGCACGATCGGGAATATTCTGAATTCGTCCCAAAGCGTAGCTGCAGCAGCGGAGCAAATTTCCGCTACGACACAAGAAATTGCAAGTGGAAGTGCTAGTCAGGCAAACGCTGCACAAACGATCAATGAATTATTCAGAGAGCTATCCGTAGTCATCCATAGTGTAGCGCAGAATACAGAAGAAGCCTCCGAGCTTTCTAACAATACGGTTCAAGTGGCCAAAGCCGGCAGCGAAGTGATTCAATCCTCCATGAGAAGTATGAGTGAGGTCAGCACGAAGATGTCCCGGTTGGAAAGTGATTCGCAAAAGGTAGGTGATATCATTGAAGTCATTGAAGATATTGCTGATCAAACGAACTTATTGGCGCTGAATGCCGCCATTGAGGCAGCGAGAGCCGGTGAACAAGGACGCGGGTTTGCTGTTGTGGCTGATGAGGTTCGCAAACTTGCCGAACGAAGCGGAGAAGCGACGAAACAGATTACAGTCATCATTAAAGGGATGCAGGAAAATACACGTCAAAGCGTCGCTGCGGTTCAGGAAAGCGCAGCCTTGTCTAAGCAAACCGGCGAATCTTTTCAACAAATTGCTTTGATGGTCAACGAAGCGGGAGAAAAGGTATCTGAGATTGCTGCTGCAAGTGAAGAGCAGTCTGCTCAAACCTCAACGGTATTGATCTCGGTCGAAAACATTTCGACCGTCACAGAAGAATCCGCTGCCAGCAGTGAAGAAACAGCAGCCACAGCGCTGTCTTTGGCTCAATTGGCAGAGGACCTGCAACAATCCGTTGCCATTTTTAAAATCAAATAAATTCAATTGAATGGCTACATATTCACAAGATAAAAAGCGGGTGCTTTCCCGTCCGAATGGACGGATAAGCACCCGTTTGGCGTCTTAAGCGAGGCTGGTGCTGCTTGCCCACTGGGCGGCAGCGCGGATCCAGTCGGCGTACGCCTCGGATTGGAAGGAGGGCAAGTGGTGCCCTGGCGCGAGGTAGGCGACACGGCCTAGTCCGTACGGGCGCACCCAGGCGGCCGGCCAGTCCTTGCCTTCGTGCGCGTAGGTCAGCAGCACGTCGATTTGCGCGAGCGGGTCCAGCTCGAAGCGGTAGGGCTCTTCATCTATGACGAACGGCGCAAGGCCGTTCGTGAGAGGATGCCCGCTAGCCGTCAAAGCGAACGGGAGCGTGGTGTAAGCCGGGTGCCCGGTGAAGCGGGCGCCGATGAGCTGGCTCAGCTCCGGACTGCCTTGGACGGAGATGCCGTTGTGGACGACGAGCAGGCCGCCGCCGCTGGCGACATAGTTCAACAGGCCGGCGACCTCGGCGGCTGCGGGCACCTTTTTCCAGACGTCCAGATAGGAAATGACCAGTTGGTGCAGTCGCAAGGTTTCCAACTGCAAGTGGGAGGTGCCTTCGGCTGCCGTCACCTCGTAGGATGGGCCGAGAATATCGATGAATCGTTCCTGTACGGCCCGTAGGGGATGGTACGGCGCATCGTCGTTATTGCCAAGCAGAAGCGTAGGAATACTTGTCATAGGGATTCGTCTCCTTTTAATGTGCTACGGTTTGCGTTACCACGGCCAGCGCTTCCCTTGATAATCGATCAATGCGAGCGGTTCATCCGGCCAGTTGGGGCTATGCCGCTGCTCGATGACGCCGAAATTCATCGTGCCCAAACATAATTTGCTCACTCGGGGCCCGGATCGGCCCAAAAAGTTATACTCCATGCTTCATATCTCCTCACACCCGATGATGATTTCATTCTAGTTGAATTG
This sequence comes from Paenibacillus whitsoniae, assembly GCF_003955665.1. Taxonomy (GTDB): domain Bacteria; phylum Bacillota; class Bacilli; order Paenibacillales; family NBRC-103111; genus Paenibacillus_E; species Paenibacillus_E whitsoniae. The sequence goes on along the minus strand of NZ_RXHU01000009.1, from coordinate 20,903 downwards.
TTGTGAACCAGCTATACTGGAATGGCAGGAATATATAGCATTATGTCAGGGGCAATTAAGCCAATCCCTGCTTTGAACGCTGCAATTTGCCCGTGCAGATGGCATATCCCATGCCGACATAGGTCAATCCCCAGAAGAATGCCATATATTTATTGTCTTCTATCGGCAGCACCATGGAGAGCAGCATCAGCGCAAACAAAGCGACGACCCAGCGGGGGAAGACGCGTGCTCGATAAGTAAGGATGGCGAAGACCACGGTGCCGATGGTCAGGCCGATCAGCATGAGCATTCGCAAAGCGATAAGGGCAACACCTCCGGTCTCTTCCGTTGGGATTGCACCTTGGAGTGTCGACCAGAGCATACAGACTGTCGCGATGTTGCCCAGACTGATGGCGAGCGCCGTCACGAGTCCGATCCTCCCCGTTTCTCTGGATTGCACCAAATAGAGGACGATGGTGCCGACGGACATGAGGATGCTGGCGACGAGGCCGAAGGCAAGCTCTTGAGGACTATCGGTTCCCCAGATGAAGGCGCTCGGCGTCATCCCCATCCGTGCGAGGCCCGCCAGCAAACAGACCATACCCAGCCATTGCAAAACACGAATTTCATTCATAGTGATTTCCTCCTTGAATCGAATCGATTGATTACGATTTTGAGTATAGCGGATAGGAAATCACGGACGACAGAGCATGCCGTTCACATCATTCGGGAAAAAGAGACCGGGATGTTTTCGGGAAGTTTGGGAAATCCCCCGGGAAGTTGCGGTTTCTCCGTATTCAGGGAGCAAGCTGGCAGATATAATAGAGGAAGCTTTCGAATCAGAGGAGCGTGTTCCACATGCAAGAACCAATTGCGGAGCGAGCAGCGCCGCCGGGGGTGGGGATCATTCGGAAGGGGCTGTTATCGATCCTTCCCTTGCTGTCTGTCGTGTTTACGGTCATTACGGGCGTGTTATATGCGATCGGCATCCCGCGCTACTACGATAAGCTCGTTGCCACTTGTATTATCGACGGATGCGGCAAGCTCGTGCCGGCAATGCCGCTGACGAACGCGGGATCTTTTCACCTTTCGCTTGAAGACTATGCGCTATTGTTCGTCTGTATAGACGTGATTTTTACGTGTGTTTATTATGGGGCGGCGCTTCTTCTTATGTGGAAAGGATTTCGCGAGCCGATGGCGATTCTGGCTGCTCTCGCGATGGTTGCCTTCGGAACAACGTTTCCTTCCTTATCCTCCGTCGCTTTTTCAACTGACACCTTTCAGGGCTGGTGGTTTTCTCTGGTAGCGTCCTTGGGGTGGGTGGGCTTATCTCTGTTGTTTCTGCTTTTTCCTAACGGTGCGTTTGTGCCGAGGTGGACGTTAGGGGTATTCATCTTCATTTTGATTGTGGATGTCAGCTCTTTCTTTCATCATGGACTCATTTGGATCGACATAACCGGCTCCGAGTATCTCGAGCCCATGTGGTATTTCGGGACGACGCTGACTCTGTTGTACGCGCAAATCTATCGGTATGCGAAGATTTCTTCTCTGGCTCAGCGCCAGCAAACCAAGTGGGTCGTGTACGGACTTACTGTCGGCATGATCGGTTTTCTCGGAATGAGCATATTATTCAGCCCCGGCATGAATGACGGAACCGCGCTGACTTACGTGTATCTGAACGCTGCGCTTAACCTGGTCCTGCTCGCCATCCCCATGACGCTGACGATGGCTGTGCTGAGACACCGATTATGGGAAATCGATCCGCTTGTCAAAAGAACGCTGGTATACGCTGCTTTAACGGTATGTGTAGCGGCGCTTTATATATTGTCGGTGTATTACTTGGGCCGCATATTCGAAACCCGAGATAATCTGTTTGTCTCGTTAACCGCGACGGCGATCGTTGCGGTCGTGTTCGCTCCGCTCAAGGAACGGCTGCAGCGGCTGATCCATCGGATGTTGAAAGGCCGTCATGACGATCCGTATGCCGTTTTGCTGGAACTCGGCAGCCAGTTAGTCAGACCGCTCCCGCCGGAATCGATGCTGGAGGCGTTGGCCGACACGGTCAAAGACTCGCTACGGCTTCCCTACGCAGGCATTGCCATCGGCATCGGCGGAGAGGATGCGTTTGTCGCCTCATCGGGGACGGTTCAGCCCGACGTGATGGCGTCTCCGATTATTCACCGGGGCGAGCGGCTGGGCACACTGTATGTCTCCAACCGCTCGCCGGGAGAATCGTTCTCGTCGGAAGACCATAAGTTTCTGGAAGTGCTGCTGCAGCATGCCGGGCCGATTGTAGAGAATGTCAATATGACGCTGGGGATGAAGCTGCTGGCCAAAGATTTGCAGGAGTCCCGCGAGAAGCTTGTGCTGGCGAGGGAAGAGGAACGGCGGCAAATTCGCAAAAATCTGCACGATGACCTCGCGCCCCGGCTTGCAGCACTAGCGCTCAATGCCGCAACAGCGGAGAAGTATGTCCTCAAGAAGCCGGATGCTGCCATTGAAATGCTCGGCGACCTTCGCCATATGATCCGCGCAACCGTAGCTGAGATTCGCACGCTTGTTCATGATTTGCGTCCGCCGTCATTGGATGAATTGGGCTTGCTGAGCGCGATTCAGGAGCGCATTAACGAATTGAACAAGCCCGCCAAGCTGCTGGCGGATGAGCAGGGGACGCCCTTGACCCGGATTAGGCTGCTGGAACCGCCCCAGCTTCCCGAACTTCCAGCGGCGGTCGAGGTGGCGGCTTACCGGATCGTTACGGAATCCTTGGCTAATGTCGTGAAACATAGTCAAGCGACCGAATGCTCGGTCAAATTATCTATTTTGACGGCGAATCGACTGGTTATCGAAGTGACGGATAACGGCAGGGGCGTTCATACCACATATCCGCAGCGTTTTCCCGGGAAGGGCGGGATCGGGCTGCAATCGCTTCGGGAACGGGCAGCGGAGCTCGGCGGCCAGTGTACGATTGAGCAAGTTGAACAGGGCGGGACGCGCGTAATGGCGGTGCTGCCGTTTTATCAAAACGAGGAGGCATAAACGGTGAAAATCGTAATCGCAGAGGATCATCCGATGTTTCGCAGCGGCGTGCGTAATTTGCTTAGAACAACCGACGATCTTGAGGTGATTGGAGAAGCGTCGACGGGGGAAGAGGCGCTAGTGCTCGTTGAATCCTTGCAGCCCGATCTTGTGCTCATGGACATTCGCATGCCGGGCATGAATGGAATCGAGGCGACACGGCTCATTAAAGAGCGGCATCCGCTGACCGCGGTGCTCATTCTGACGATGTTTCAAGACGACCAGTCGGTCTTTACGGCCATGCGGGTAGGGGCCAAAGGCTATATTCTGAAAGATTCGGACGAACATGAACTGCTCCAAGCGATTCGCATGGTTGGCAATGGCGGTGCGGTGTTCAGCTCCGATATTGCCAGCCGGATGATGCACTACTTCTCTCAGTCTCCTGTGGTGCCGGCCGAGGATCCCACCTTCTCCGAGTTGACCAGGCGAGAAATGGAGATTTTGGAGCGAATTGCGGAGGGGGACAGCAACGCTCAGATTGCTTCAAAGCTGAGTATCAGCAACAAGACGGTTGCCAACTACGTATCCAACATCCTGAATAAACTGCAAGTCACGGATCGCAACGCGGCGAAACGCTTGGTTCAAATGACGCGAGAAGAATAAAATAAGCGGGTCGAAGCCTCTACTTCCAACGGATTTGTTGGGTTAGAGGCTTTTTTATACCATTAAATTTCCTGATCTATTCCCAAAACCATCCTGAAAGTTTCCCGCTCCATTTCCTGGCCATGACTCATGCAACCCAATCGACGGCGCGATAAGATGAAGATGCAAAGGCGTGAGTGATGCGTTGCACAGTAGGCAGTTGATCTGTGAAGCCCGGCTCCCGCCAACATGGATAAAAAGGAGTGTTACGGAATCATGATTAGAATTGGCAAAGTAACCAAATTGACAGGAGCGGCACTTTTGCTTGCAGGTAGTCTGACGTTTGCCGGTATTGCTGGGGCATTCGGTGAAACGGTGCCTGAAGATGTGACCATAAGGGAATTCAGCTTGCTGGATACGGCGTCCGATGTCGTCGGTGCGGCGGATTTTACGCCGGAGGGCAATAAGGACGGCCATTTCAGGCTGCAGCTTAGTTTGAACAAGAAAACAACCATTAACGCCGTCGTGCTGCGTTCTACAGATGATTACGGGAAAGATAACGATCAAGGGATATGGCGGACAAATCGCGCAACCACCGGCTGGCTGCTCGGTATTGTGCAAGATAAGGTCGTAACCACGGGAGCTGGCGTTACCCATGAGAGCGTCATTGTCAATCCGGAATTCCGGAAGGATGTCAAAGAGCCTGTGGGGGAATTTGACGGCAATCTGACCTTGGATTTATATGCAAGCAACAATGGCACGATCAAGGAGACGCAGGCTTATGTGCTGGAGATCGAGACGCCGCAGGGCACCATTGTTTCGAAGCCCATTAAGTACAAGAAGCCAATGATCGCGGAGGGGACGCCTGCGCCGGTATCGAGTCCTTCCCCGTCGCCATCCGCTACGCCTCCGGCTCCAACGCCTACCCCTTCGGTTCCATCGCCTGCGCCTTCACCTGCACCTGTCCCAGCTCCAGCGACGGGGGAGAAGGATATTGACATCCGTGTTTTCTTCAAAGGAAATGAGCTTCACTTTGCAGACGCACAGCCTGTCGTGAAGGATGGCAGAACGCTTGTGCCATTCCGGCAATTGTTTGAAACGCTTGGGTTTACCGTAAAGTGGGTCGAAGAAGGCTCGGTGCAAAAAGCAATTGGCACGAAAGATGGATTGTCGATTGAACTCACGATTAATAGCGTCAATGCGAGTGTGAATGGCAAAACAGTCGTTCTGGACGTACCGGCTCAAATCATTGACGGCCGCACTATGGTGCCTCTCCGATTTGTATCGGAAAGCAGCGGCTACGATGTCGGATTCGCAAGCAGCGGCAATGTGTGGACGATTCAAATTGAGGATGCCGTCCCTGGCACAGATCCGCAACCGACGCCAGTACCGACACCGACACCTGACCCAACGCCAACACCGGTACCGACACCCGTACCGTCTGCCGGGGAAGTTGAACCCTATGTTGTGAAAGGCTACCTGCTCAACGCGAGCGGACAGCCGATATCGGGTGTTACGATCAATGCCGATAACTTATTGCTCTATGACAGCAACATGCAAGGAGAAACCGACGAGAACGGATTCTATCGGATAGAACTGGCTCCTATTCCTGCAACCTGGCGCATGACGACAAGATTCTCCCTCGATTATAACGGCAAAAAGCTCGATTTTTGGTTAACGGCTGACGGCGATAAATCGTTCGCCGGAGCTACAGGGGCCATTCGCAATTTTACCTTGAAGGATGTTGTAGGGCATATTGAAATCCACCCTGATTTCTTTTCGTTTGACGACAATATGCCGCAATTCGACACGACCGACTTGGAAATTACGCTTACGCCTGTTGGCAAATTATTTGATGGAAGCGCCGGCAAAACGATAACAACCAATGTAGAAGCACTTGAAACAGGCGGTCACGGCGTGGATAATATCCCGCTTGGTCGTTACAAAATATCCGCGACATGGAAACCGGAAGGCCACGCGCCAATGCCTATGCTGTTAGCCATTACAGGAACGACCAAATATGCGCAGTCGCTCGAATTCGATTTTCGCAACATCTTAGGGGGAGGCTCCATCTTTGTCAACCAGTTTGAAGCCAAACTGGCGAAATAGTCGGTAGAAGAAAAGCAGTCTCTCTTAGGTGGAGAGGCTGCTTTTCTTGCGGATGGCGAAGCTCCATCAACTATTCTGCTTTTTGGGAAACCAAGGAATGAATCGATTCGTTTCTTTCTTATACTGCTGGTACGCTGCATTCTCGGCATAACGGCGATCCAGGAAGGGAACACCCGAAATTTTGAGCAAGAGCAGGTTAATCAGAAAAGCGCTGATAAGCGCTCCCCAGCCGCCGGGCAAGGGAAGCACGATCAAGGCAATGCCCCACCACATGGCAGCCTCGCCAAAATAATTGGGATGACGCGTATACCGCCATAACCCGCTGGTCAGGACATCTTCAGAGCGCTTGCGCCGGCGCTTGAATACCCGAAGCTGATAATCGCCCACGGCTTGAAACAGAAAGCCGACGAGCCAGACAACGAGGCCGGCGTAGGCGGCTGCGTCCAGACTGCTGTCGGGATTCGCATTTGCAAGAATGATGGGATAGGCCAGCCCGAGCATGATAACGCCTTGCATCAGGAACACTCGGAACAGAGCGATCACGACGGCGCGCTTTCCCCATTGCTTGCGAAAATTCGCATAGCGGAAATCTTCGCCCCTGCCTAAGGAGCGAAGCCAGAGGTGGAGGGCTAACCGCAATCCCCATGCGGCAACTAGGCCAGTCACGAGCAGCCGCCGCGCTCCATATCCGGGTAGGTAGGCAAAGGTTAGCAGCGCGATGATCACAAATCCGATTCCCCAGCCGATATCCACGATGGAATTGTCTTTTTTCACTTGGGCAACGCCAAATAGCGCTAGCATAAATAATCCAATGGCGATTCCGCTAACCCCGTATAAAGACCACATTCAATGTTCCTCCCTCATATTGGTGTTGCTTAACAGCATGGCTACACTGACCGCGCCCTTGCCTGCATTCAAGCCGATCACGGGCGAGACGCTTGTTACATAGACCGGGGCACGACCCGTTAGGCGTGTCATAGCTTCAACGCACGTTCTGCTCTCCACTTCAGCTTCCGCATGAAGAACCACGTATTGTTCAATCGGGTTGCGGGCATGAAGATTAGCAAGGTGCTTCAGCATTTTCCGAAGATTTGAACGTTGAAAGAGTGTCTTCCCATATAGCTTAGATTTTCCTTCGTGATTCAGGGAAACAATCGGCTTCATACGAAGCCATTTTGCCAGAAGGCCCTGCATAGGACTCACCCGCCCTCCTCGGATCATGTGCTCCAGTGTAGGGACGCTTACCAAGATTTCTGAACGGGGGATGGCTGTAAGGAGTGATTGCCTTACGTCATCCACGCTTTTCCCGGCCTTAATGGCTTCAGCGGTTTGCAGGACAAGCAAACCGTAGGCTCCGGATAACGTTCGGGAGTCGATGACATGGATTCGGTCAGCGTTGATAAGGCTGGCAGCCTGACGGCAGGCGTCGAAGGTTCCGCTTAAAGGTTTGGCCAGATGAATGGAAATCACATGATCGTAATGATGCAGCAGCTGTTCATAGAGCGCGGAAATGGTCTCTTGGGCAGGCTGGGAAGTGCGGGCAGGCTCGCTCAGCGTTTCCAGCTTGTCATAGAAGGACTGGGAGCGCAGCGTCACTTTATCCAAGTAAACCGAGCCGTCAAGCTCCAGGAGAAGCGGAATACGATAGATCTGATAGCGATCAAGCCACGCTTCCGGAATGTCACAGGCGGAATCGACCACAAGCGCAACCGAAGCCTGCCGGCGATGAAGCATGTCATACTGCCGCTGCATGTCGTCTACCTTCTGATAGACAATGTGTCCCCGCTCGTGAATGGCTTCCGCGATTTGATCCGGGACATTCGTATGGATATGAATTTTTCCTTGGTGGCTGTTGCCGACAGCGACCATGGAATTGCCCATAGCGGCAACCTTGTGCTGAAGTTTCTCCCAATCGTTTTTTACATCAATGAGAAATTCGGCGCAGTATCGAAGCTCCGGCGGTTCAGCCAAGAAGTGGGAGGAGGCATTCCCTTCCGAAAATGTAAGCTCTGTCAGGCTCGTCGGCTGCTCTTCGCTTACGGCGGTTTCACTTAAAGAAGAAACGAATCCCTGCAAGAAATGGACGAACCCCTTGGCGCCTGCATCGACAATGCCGTGGCGATGAAGAATAGGAAGCTGGTCCTTCGTTCTCTCCAACGAAATGAAGGCGGCCTGAAGAGACGGCTGCAGCAAGCCGAGAAGGAGATCGGATTCTCTCAGTCTCGAACGCAGCGCGAGAGCCCAGTCTTTCATGACCGTAAGAACGGTTCCCTCCTGCGGATCTTGAACGGATCTGCGCGACATAGCGGCGGAGTGCTCGCACATTTCTACGAATTGCGCCCCGTTCAAAGCGGGATGAACCCTCAAAAAATCACACATGGCAATGATAAACTGTGAGAAAATCATGCCCGAATTGCCGCGTGATCCTTTGAGGCAAGCTTGCTTGATGCTGTCCAGCATGTGAACGGAGGGCTCACACCAACGCGATTCGCGCAGGATCATTCGCATCAAGTGGGCAAGATTGCTTCCTGTATCGCCGTCAGCAACAGGGAAAACATTAATGGCATTTAATTCTTGCTCTCGGTGAATGACTTCCTTGGCGCCTGCAATCATTAGGGCATAAAATGTTCGGTGATCTAGCAGCTGCATAACCTCACCTCAATTCGCGATTAGCATAATTTCGGAAGCTTTGTCTTCCAGCCGGAAGGTCGCTTCTTCAATTTGGGCAAATGCTTCGATCGCTTCTTCAATTGTTCGCTGGCTTTCAGCAGCAAGCTGGCTGGAACGCTGGGTTGAGTTCCCGATCTTGTGGACTTGATCCGCAAATTCAGATAAATATCGGCCAGCTTCCTTAGTGGCATGCTCAACTTGAACCGCCAGCTTACGAACCTCATTCGCTACGACACTAAACCCCAGGCCGTATTCCTTGGCATGAGCGGCTTCAATTGCAGCGTTCAGGGCAAGCAGCTTGGTTTGGTCAGCGACCTCCTGTATCGAGCGAACGATTCTGGACATCGAGCTGGAGCGTGTATGCAATTCATGAAGGCTCTCAAGATTCTGCTGGGAGCTGGAGACGACATGGCGGACGGCGTCTTCAATATTGCGGCTGCGTGCCAACCCCGTGCGGGCGCGTTCCATCAGTTCCGTCGACAAACCGATCAGGTTGGCTCTAAGCCGGACAGAGGTTTGTTCGCGCTTATCGATATTTGTGGCAATTTTCAGCACGCCGTAGGGCTTGCCTACCAGGTCCAGGATTGGCATATAGGTCGCTTCTAACCAGATAACGCGGCCGTCCTTGCGGACGCGTTGAATCTTGTCTTGAAAGGTGCGGCCTTGACGCAGTTCATTCCATAGCTTTACATAGTCGGGACTGTTCACAAATTCGGGCATGCAGAAGGCGCTGTGATGCAAGCCGATCATTTCTGCCGGAGTATAGCTCAGCGCATGGGCAAAATGATCGTTAACTCGGACAACATGACCGTTCGTATCGAATTCGATGATAGCGAGAGAGCTTTCAATAGCGGTCATGACCGCCAGGAGATGGGCATTGCTGTTCATGGGGATCCTCCCTTTGCAAGATTGTATAGGGATCTACGCAAATTTGTATAGATATTGTATAGTTATACTATATAAAAACTATACAAAATAAACAACGTTTTTTTCATTTTCTCCTCATCGTGTGTTTGCGACATACAAAAATTGTATAGATTATGTATAATTGTTGTAAGGAGTGATTGTCGATGTACAGTATGAAGCAAGCCTCGGAGCTTGTGGGCCTGCCTGTGGTAACAATTCGCGCTTGGGAAAACCGGTATGGGGTGATCTCCCCGAGTCGCAGTGAAGGCGGACATCGGCTTCTTAGTGATGACGACCTCTCAACCCTCCGGTATCTTAAACGCAAAGTTGAACAAGACGGTCTTAAGATTAGCGACGCCGTAAGGCAGTTAAAGAGCAAGAGCCGGATTGTACATAACGACACAGAGAAGCCGACTGTCGAGACGGACGCTTACGACAGTTTGATTAATAAGTTGTACACAGAGTTAATTCATTTTCGTGCTGCGCAGGCCGATGAAGCCATCGATTTGGCGTTTGCCCTTTTTCGTTTTGAAGAGGCGCTTCAGCGTGTTATTGCACCTGTCTTATATCGGACCGGTGAAGCCTGGGAGGCCGGGCATATTACCGTGGCGCAAGAGCACTTTGCTTCGGAAACGATTATGCGAAGACTGTCGGCCTTTTTTAGAATTTTTCCCGTGATTGCCGGGCTGCCCGTTGTACTGGCCCTGTGCCCTGAAGGAGAGCGTCATCATCTCGGCCTCATGATGTTTAGCCTATTTTTGCGTAAGCGCGGTGCAGAGGTGCTATACTTGGGGGCAGATACCCCCTTTAACGGGCTGGCGGAGATGATTCGGAGCCATGGCGTTTCCTACGTCGCAATCTCCGTGACGGACAAGCAGAATGTCGATCGCGTGCATGCGTGGATTGACGGTATTAGGGAAATCTTTCCTAAGTTGAGGTTCCTGCTTGGCGGGGCGGCCTTCAGCGATGCTGCCGCGCAGCCGGCGAAGGCTTATATCCGATATTTGGCAAGAGAGGAATGGGAGGATTGGCAAGGGGGATTCTTTGAGGGCTAAAGCGAGCAAGGCGCCCCATGTCTGCGGAAAGGTTCATTGGACGTGTGAAATATGATACGATAGAGGCAACATGAGGAAACGGAGCTGACATGCAGAATGAAGGGTGGCGAGGTATTTTTCAGCGGTGAGGATATAGGGGCAATGCCTGTTGCAGAGGACAACATAATACAGACGAAGCCTTGCGCCTATTGCGGGCTGCCTAAACCGCTGACCGCGTTCAAGCGGAGAACGGGCAGACGCCGCGGGGCCACATCGCGCCGGGGCGCCTGCAAGGACTGCCGGGATAAACGGCTGGAGCCGGGGGTGGCGGCGGGCAGTTCGGACGAGTTAGCTGCCGACATTGTTGCCCTCGGAAAATCAGCTGAGTCGGTTGCGGGCAATGCGGAAGCAGCGGGCAGTGTGTTCGCCGCAGATCAAGCGGAAGAAGCCAAAGGCAAGAAAAAACGTAGACGCCGGCGCAAGAAGAAGGCGAAGGGGGGAAGCCCTGTTACGGCGGCACCGCATGCGGTAACTGTGGCAGTCCAAGAGAAGAAGCCACCGGAGAAGAAGCCGGTACCGATTCGTGAGCTAAAAGCCGTCGGCTTGCTGCCGAATCGCAATGGATTCATCCGCATGCGCGGCAAAACGGACAACGGCCGCAAGTGGCATCAAGAAGTGGAACCCGAGCTTGCACTGACACTTGTCAAGGAGCGGGCAGCCGTGGTGGTGAACCGCTACACGATCCGCCGCTTGTACAGCAACAAGGAATTCCGCCAGTTGATTCTGGAGCGGGATAACTACACGTGCCGGTTTTGCGGCCAATACGGGGACACCATCGACCACATGCTGCCGCGGGCCAAAGGCGGGCACACGACGCCGGACAACTGTGTCTGCGCCTGCATGCTATGCAATCAATCCAAAGCAGATCGGGATATGGATGAGTTTATCACTTCCCGCATATAGGAGGCTGCCCGACGATTTGAAAATGCCTTGCCGGGCAGCATCATAAGATGCTCTCATAGGGCGTTATTGGCGGCTGCGTTGTGTGCTTGATACCCTCTTCCCATAGGGGAGGGGGCTATGTTACAATGCAAACAGGAAGGAGGGATCGCGATGTCTGAAGCCGAAGCGTGCAGCCATGAATCGTGTGCGAACCCAAGCGAACGTAAGAGTCATCATTCCGATAAGGCGAAAAGCAACCTGATCACGCGGCTGAACCGTATTGAAGGGCAGATTCGCGGGGTGAAGGGCTTGATCGAGAAGGACACGTATTGCGACGACGTCCTGAACCAGATTTCCTCGATCCAGTCGGCGCTGAACGGTGTAAGCAAGCAGCTGCTGGAGCATCATATGAAAAGCTGCGTCATCGAACGTATCCACGATGGGGACGAAGATGTGATTACCGAGCTGTTGACGACCATTAACAAGTTGATGAAATAAGATCTGGCCTGTGTAAGAGGCCGGGTCTTTTTGTCTTGTGGGGGATGCTTGGGAAAAGCCAGAACAGGTTGGAGAAGAAAAATAGGCGTTTGCAGAAATTAGATATCGACGATATCCTATTTCAGCGTCTGAGTCGATTTTTAAGATAATAAGTTTGGGAAACGAACCTATTTGCAGCAAATGTGCTTGAAACACGGTAAAAACCGACGAATAGGACAACGCCGTTATCTTATTCTGGAAATCGGAGCCCAAGCGATGAAAATAGGTAATTACAAATAACTTATTTCCAGGAGATAGCCTGACTTTTTCATGAGAAAAAAACACCCCGCTCACGGCTTGTCACAAGGCTAGCGAAATAAGCCAAAGCCTGCAAAAATGCAGGAATTTTCTCCATTCGCATCTTGATTCTGTGAAATTCCTGCGAAAATGCAGGCATTTTGAGTGAAAAGCTTCTTTTGGAACGGACCTGGCCGAAATAACTGCATATTCGCAGGCATTTTGTAAAAAACGCCCTTTTTTTGAAAAAAGCCTGCCTTTTCGCAGGAATTAGCCTGTTCACCTCAGCAGGCGGTAAGGGGTAAACTATTGCTGCTCCACGGCATCGGGCGGACAGTAGCCGGATGTATCTCAATTGCGGTCAACGGCTCCACGGCCGAATGCATCACAATCACGGTCCACGGCCTCCCAGCCAAATGCAACACAACAACGGTCCCACGAGCATCATGCCTCTAGCACACGAACGGTTGTCACTGTGCCATGAAGCCCATGATTATAACCAGCCGATCGGGGAAATATAGAATTTTAGAAAGAGGGCTTGACGTTGTATAGGGTAGGGGGGTATACTAAAATCAAGAAAACAACCATCAAATAAAAGGAGCGATGAAATATGCAACAAATTACATTAAAAGTCAGCGGAATGTCCTGCGGTCACTGTGTAAATTCTGTGGAGGGCGCAGTTAAAGCGATTGGCGCGACTGGCAAGGTCGATCTGGCAGGCGGCACGGTAACGGTAGATTTCGACGAAACAAAGCTGTCGGTGGATGCGATTAAGGAAGCGATTGAAGAGCAAGGCTACGACGTTTAAAACGGTGAGGTGAGGATCGTATGGAACTGAGAAACGCGGAATCTGCCAGCACGAAGACAGCATCGATGCAGCTGACCGGCATGACGTGCGCCGCATGTGCAACACGCATTGAAAAAGGCCTCAATCGGCTGGACGGTGTCGCCGAAGCGAATGTCAACTTCGCGCTGGAGCGCGTGACGGTTCTGTACGATCCTAGCCGCATCGATGTCGCGAAAATGGAGCAGACGGTGCAGAAGCTGGGCTACGACACCGTGAAGGAAGCTGTCGATCTGACACTGACGGGCATGACCTGTGCGGCCTGCGCAACGAAGATCGAGAAGGTCCTGAACAAGCTGCCGGGCGTGGAAACGGCGGCGGTGAATTTAACGACGGAGGCCGCGCGTATCACGTACAATCCGGCGGAGATTGCACCTGCCGCTATGATCGCCCGAGTGGAGAAGCTCGGCTACGGCGCGGCGCTAAAGCAGGAGCAGGGCTCGGAAGCGTCCGAGCGTCGCGAGCAGGAACAGAAGCGGCATAAGCGGAAGCTGCTGCTTTCAGCCGTGCTGTCTGCACCGCTGCTGTGGGCAATGGCGGGGCATTTCTCGTTTACCGCCTGGCTGTGGACGCCGGAGCTCTTCATGAACCCGTGGTTCCAGCTCGTGCTGGCCACGCCGGTGCAGTTTTACATTGGCCGCCAGTTCTACGTCGGCGCGTACAAAGCGCTGCGAAATGGCAGCGCGAATATGGATGTGCTCGTGGCGCTCGGCACGTCGGCGGCGTTCTTTTACAGCCTGTACCAGACGTTGGATTGGTACGCGGCAGGCGCCGACATGCATCATGGTGCGCCATCCTTATATTATGAAACGAGCGCAGTTCTGATTACGCTAGTTGTAATGGGGAAACTGCTGGAGTCGCTGGCCAAGGGCCGTACGTCCGAAGCGATCAAGTCGCTGATGGGCTTGCAAGCGAAAACAGCCTTGGTTGTCCGAGACGGCGAAGAACTAAGCATTCCGACAGATGCCGTTCGAGCAGGCGACATCGTCATCGTCCGTCCCGGCGAGAAAATTCCGGTTGACGGCGAAGTGCTCGAAGGCGAGTCCTCCGTCGACGAGTCGATGCTCACGGGCGAGAGCCTGCCTGTGGCGAAGAGGCCCGGCGATGCCGTGATCGGCGCGACGGTCAACCGCAACGGCCGCCTGCGCTTCCGGGCAACGAAGGTCGGCAAAGACACGGCGCTGGCGCAAATCATCAAAGTCGTGGAAGAGGCGCAAGGTTCCAAAGCGCCGATTCAGCGGGTGGCGGACGTGATTTCGGGCATTTTTGTCCCAATTGTCGTCGGGATTGCCCTCGTCGCCTTCCTGGTGTGGTATTTCGTTGTGACGCCGGGGGATTTTGCGGGAGCGCTGGAGAAAGCAATCGCGATTCTCGTCATCGCCTGCCCTTGCGCACTCGGATTGGCCACGCCGACGTCCATCATGGCAGGTTCCGGCCGCGCCGCAGAGCTGGGCATCCTGTTTAAGGGCGGCGAGCACTTGGAGCAGACGCATAAGATTGATGCGATTATTTTGGATAAAACGGGCACCATTACAAAAGGGGAGCCCGAACTCACGGATGTGATCGTTGCGGCTAGCGGCGTCTCTGAAGATGAGTTTCTACGGCTGGTTGGTGCGGCGGAGCGGAATTCTGAGCATCCGCTGGCGGAAGCGATCGTCGCCGGTGCCCGGGCGAGAGGCCTGGAGCTGCCGGAGGCGGCATCTTTTGCAGCGATTCCCGGTTACGGCATCCAAGCCGTCATTGAAGGGAAAGCGCTGCTGGTCGGCACGCGGCGCTTGATGGAACAGCAAAGCATCTCCGTTCCGGAAGAAGCGCTCACCGCGATGACGAAGCTGGAGGATGCGGGCAAAACCGCGATGCTCGTCGCCATCGAGAAAGGGTACGGGGGTATCGTAGCAGTAGCCGATACGGTTAAAGAATCGTCTCAGGCTGCCGTCAGCCGCCTGAAGGCCATGGGCATCGCGGTCATCATGATGACCGGCGACAATGCGCGGACGGCGAAAACGATCGCCGCCGAAGTTGGCATCGACCGCGTGCTCGCCGAGGTCTTGCCGGAAGGCAAAGCCGCCGAAGTGAAACGGCTGCAGGCCGAAGGCCGCATAGTCGCCATGGTCGGCGACGGCATCAACGATGCGCCGGCGCTGGCCTCGGCGGACATCGGCATGGCCATCGGCACCGGCACGGACGTGGCAATGGAAGCCGCGGACGTGACGCTGATGCGCGGCGATCTCGCGAGCATCCCGGACGCGATCTACATGAGCCGCAAGACGATGGCTAACATTAGGCAAAATCTGTTCTGGGCGCTCGGCTACAACGCGCTCGGTATTCCGATTGCCGCCTTGGGCCTGTTAGCCCCTTGGGTGGCGGGTGCAGCGATGGCGCTGAGCTCAGTTTCCGTCGTGCTGAACGCGCTGCGGCTGCAGGGGGTTCGCATTCGAAATTGACAATGTAGGAGCGATTGGCATACATGCGTAAAAAGAAAAGGATGATCCTCCCGGCGATTCTCATGCTGGGGTTGTTAACCGCCTGCGGTCAGGCGAAGGAGACCGCCTCGACCGCCCATGCGGGGCATGGCGCGGCCGCAACAGCGGCTCCCGCCAGCGCGCAGCCGGACGGCCATAGCGGCCATAGCGGGCATGAGGCCGCGCCGCAAACGCCTGCCGCCGCCTTGCAGGCGGCGATCACCTTCGCCGCCGGCTCTCCGAAGGCCGGCTCCCCCGCCGAGTTGACCGTACGGATCACGGATCAGGTGGGTAAGCCTGTGCAGGATTTTCAAGTGAATCATGAAAAGCTCCTGCATCTTATCGTCGTGAGCCATGATCTCACGAGCTTTCAGCATCTTCACCCCGCGTACAAGGGCGGCGGTCTGTTCACAGTCCCGGTCACGTTTCCAGCGGGCGGGACGTATAAGCTTTTTGCCGATTTTATCCCGAGCGGCGGCAGCAGCACTACGTTGAGTCAGCAGGTAAAGGTGGAGGGGGCCGAGTCCGGGCATACGCCCCTTGCCGCGGACAGCAACCTGGTCAAAGAAGTGAGCGGCAAAGAAATTTCCCTCGCGGCGAGCGGCTTAAAAGTGAATCAAGAGACGACGCTGACTTTTACGATTCGCGATGCCAAGACGAAACAGGACATTACGAATCTGCAGCCGTACCTGGGTGCGGTCGGGCATGTCGTAATCATTTCCGCGGACAGCGAGCAGTACTTGCATGTGCACCCGCTGGATGAGGCGGCGAAGGGGCCGGAGGCAAAATTCGCCACGATGTTCCCGAAGGCCGGCATCTACCGCATCTGGGGACAGTTTCAACATAACGGCGAAGTGATCACGGTTCCTTTTACCGTGGATGTGAAATAGTTATTTCGGCGGCTTGATGGCGGTTCTGGCGTCTCGCGGATGATAGTGAATCAGCTTGATGAGCTGCTCCTGCATGTAGGCGGTAGAGTGCTGAAAGCCGCTTTCAATCCAGTGAAACAGCAGCCCGAGCAGGGCGTTGATCGAAAAAACGGCGGCCAACTCCGGATCAATGTCGGTTGCTTCGTAGAGCAATTCTTCCCGCGAAATGTGTTTGAGGGCGAGAAACATTTTTTGCTTGAGTACGGGCAGCACGTCGCTTTGGAGCAGGGTAGTATAGACCTTAGCATTCTCGTACACATGCTGAAAAATCATCACCGACTGCGCCTGCAGCTCGTTAATGCGGAAGATGGCGACTTTTTCATACGGGGCTCTAAACGATTGAAGCAGTTCCTGAATTAATTCAGCGAACACATCATCGAGCAGGGCTTCTTTGCTTTCATAATTGGCGTAGAACGTCCCGCGGTTATAGTTCGCCTGCTCCACAATTTCCGTAATCGAGATGGAGGCAAAAGGCTTCTGCGCCATGAGCGTGAGGAGCGCTTCCCGCAAGGCACGCTTGCTGCGGAGGATTCTGCGGTCGGTTTTTACCGCTGGTTTGGTCGGATCGGTCATCCCATTCATTCCCTTGTGTTAAATAGTGAACAAAAACCTTCGATTTGTTGGTTAGCTAACAAACGGAGGTTTTTTACTGATTGTTGGGGTTAACCCCTCTCTATTATACTGAACATAACAGATGTTCTCTACTCAACATTTGTACAGTAAGTATGATTTTACCCCTGAGTTCACAACCTAATCTGGGAGGGATTCCACATGAAATTGACTGGAAAAGTGGCTGTAGTGACCGGCGCAGCGTCGGGTATGGGTAAAGCGATCGCGGAACTGTTCGCGGCGGAAGGCGCCAAGGTCGTTGTCTCCGACCTGCGTGTCGAAACGGCGGAAGTCGTTGTTAACGCCATTAAGGAAAAAGGCGGACAAGCCATCGCCGTGGCGGCGAACGTGGCAAAAGAAGAAGACATTCAGCATTTGATTGATCATACCGTGTCGGAGTTCGGCACTGTCGATATTTTGGTCAATAACGCAGGCATCATGGACAACTTCGTCCCTGCGGCGGATTTGACGGACGAGCTGTGGGAGCGCGTGTTTGCGATTAACACGACGGGCCCAATGCGCGCAACGCGCAAAGTGCTGCCCATCTTCCTCGAAAAACAAAGCGGCGTCATCGTCAACGTGGCCTCGGCTGGCGGACTGTTCGGCTCCCGCGCAGGCGCAGCCTATACGGCGGCGAAGCACGCGGTTGTCGGCTTCACGAAGAACGTCGGCTACCAGTACGCGAAGCAGGGTATCCGCTGCAATGCGATTGCGCCAGGCGGCGTAGCCACGAATATCTCTACAAGCATCAACGCGCCGAATCCGTTCGGCATGGAGCGCGCGATGACCGGCATGGGCATCAACCCGCGTACCGGCGAGCCTGAGGAGATCGCGAAAGTTGCGCTGTTCCTGGCGTCGGACGACTCCAGCTTCGTGAACGGCACGGTCGTCACCGCGGATGCGGGTTGGACGGCGTATTAATTGAAACTGCCCGAAGAGGGTAGGGGAGGGCAGGCCTTGCGGGGCTTGCCTTTTTTGTTGCGGAAAGATTATGTTCCCGGACGGATTACTTTAATAAAAGTACAAGTAGTGTTTTTGGAATAGAAACAAAAGTTCTGATATCATATCAATTATATTGAAATTGAAAGGAAGCTTTTATGAACGCAATTGAAGCCATTGTTTGGAATTTTGAAGAAGTTAGACGTAGAAGCATCATGATATGGGAAGGCATACCAAGTGAATATCTGGACTGGAAGCCGGATTCGGATGCTATGAGCATGAAGGAGATGATTCGTCATGTACTGGATAGCGAACACTACTACCACCTTGCATTGTTGAATAAAGGAAGTCTGCACACTTATGACTCTCCTTACGAGAAGCGACCTTTTACAACACTGGTAGAAGAGATTGCGTTCTCTCAAACTTATCGTAATGCTTTTATAGAAACCGTAAAATCATATGGAAACGAAGATCTATCCCAAATCAAGATCGACCGAAGTGATGCTGGGTATATAAGGACATTAGGCGATATGCTTATGAGAATTGCCTACCATGAAGCTGTCCATGCAGGCCAACTATTGGATTATTTGAGAACAGCCGGATTAAATCGACCAAAAGTATGGGACTAGAAAAACACAACCTTTTTTCATTAAGCTATCGGGTACATAACTCAATAGATGATCAGCGACAGTCTAAATAACGCTATCTAACTACCAAAATTTTCTGTATACTCAGGGGGTAGACGCACAACATGCATTATATGGAACATTAACCAAATCAACCCCGCCTTTCGGGATATCCGAAGGCGGTTTTTACTCCGAGGAGCCACCAAATGAACTCAAATGACAGGTATGACAGCATTTATAGAGACGAGCAGATCCGAGAACAAGCAAGACGTGACATGAGGGGAACATCTTCATCTGACGACGGTTTAGGTTTGCTAATTTTAATCGTTATAGGTATCCTTGCAGGTGTAATTTGGTTTATTATTCAGCACGCGGCAGTAATCAGAACTATTGGGATCGCTCTAATCCTTGTCTCGCTCCAACTCGTAAGGTATAGCCGTAAACAACGAAAAAAACGGAAAAAAGTGATTGAATTACATCGCATACAAAAACGCGAAGAGGAAACGAGGGCAGCCACAATCGATCAAAAAAGACATGAGCAGTGGCTTAAAGAGTATGAGGCCCGGGAAAAAATAAACAACGACATTAAGAATAAGATCTACCTAGATAGAGTAGTCGCAGATAAAAGGAAAATTTTAATTGTCGATGACCAAAACGGAATTCGGATTTTTCTATACGAAACATTCCTGAATGAGGGCTTTAATGCCTTCATGGCAGTTGACGGAAGAGATGCGCTAGCAGTATTCAAAGCGGAGTCCCCTGACATTGTGCTTCTTGATCTTAGAATGCCTAAAATGAACGGCATTGAATTTCTGACCAAGATTAAAGAAGTCAATCACTCTGCAGTGGTCTTTATGATGAGTGCCTATGGCGAATTGGCTGACTTACATAAAGGCGTAGAACTGGGCGCATCCCCGATGTGGTTTACGAAACCGTTCGATACCGATGAACTACGGAAAACCGTACTCCTTACCTTATATCCGAATTGACCAAAACGGGTGAAGGGGAATCTTCACAGAGTTTGAACTGGATACCTCTTTTATGGCAAGAGGGCAATGCCAATTTTTCCGAAATTAGCAATCTTGCAAAGTTAGGCCCCGAAAGAAACATTGTTTGGGTTTGCGGAGCAACTGGAGACAATAGTTAAAGAGTACTTCGGCAGCCGTCAGGCTGCTTTTTTATTGAACGAAAGGGCAATAGTGCGAATGTGCGTATTCAGGGAATAACCGAAGCGCAAAGGCCAAAATGCGTCAGTACTGCTCATTAACACGCCCTCCCTTTGAACAAGCTGTTCAATGCACTTTGTATACTCACAAGACGGCACCAAAATAGCTTACGACAAGTCCGGTCAAGGCCCGGCCCTGATCCTCATCGCGGGGGCGTTCAGCTACCGCCATTTTCCAGGGCAGGTGGAGCTCGCGAAGCGGTTGTCCCCGCATTTCACGGTGTACAACTATGACCGGCGCGGGCGCGGTGACAGCGGGAATCCGCAGCAGCCGTACGCCATCGACCGCGAGATCGAGGATCTCGCGGCGCTCATGGAAGCCGCCGGCGGCTCGGCGTATGTATACGGCCTCTCGTCCGGGGCGGCGCTTGCGCTGCATGCAGCAGCCAAAGGGCTGAACATCACGGCACTGGCGCTGCATGAGCCGCCTTTTGTAGTCGATAGCGAGGGGCACCAGCCGCCGGCAGATTTTCTCCAGCAGGTTACAAAGCTGATGGCAGAGGATCGGCGCGCCGAGACGATCAAGTATTTTATGACGAAAGGGATGGGGGCGCCCGGTTTCGTCGTGACGATGATGCGGCTGATGCCCGGCGTCTGGGAGCGGCTCATGGCGGTTGCGCACACGCTGCCGTACAATTCGGCGCTCCTGGAGGGGCTGAACGCGGGCAAGCCGCTGCCCGCTCAAGCGTGGCGCGGCGTTCATATGCCGACCGTGGTGCTGGAAGGCCCGGAGAGCCCGATCGCCCTCCGGCGCGGTACCCAAGCGGCGGCCAAAGTGCTGCCGAATGCCCGACTGGTGACCAAGAAGGGACTCGGTCACACCAAAAAGCTGGGCGCCGAGGCGATTGCGCAGGAGTTGATTGCTTTTTTCGCAAGGGAGCGGGTTGGCGTGTAGTGCGCCTTCATGTGCAGGGATTTCCAGCCTGCCGCCGAAAGAGTAGTGTATTTCAGCCGGACAACTTTGCTTTATACCATTAACTATTAGGAGGATTAATCCCATACGGGCTGGTTGCCTTGATGGAGCTGCAATCGTCCCGGTTCAGAACCCGTGTGAACGCAAGCGGCGAGCCTGTGCTGCTGATGGATCAAAACCGCGCCGCCTGGGACCGGCTGCTCATCGGCCGCGGCCTCGCCGCGCTCGAGCGGGCCCGCAAGCTGGGCCGGTCGCTCGGCCCCTATGCTGTCTCTTATACAC
>NZ_RXHU01000089.1 GCF_003955665.1 Paenibacillus whitsoniae | reverse complement strand
TTATATGCTGCTGCACGTGTTGGAGGGTGAATTCAGGCTGCAGGTGGAAGGCGGCGTGCACCGGGTCGGGGCTGGGCAGTTCGGTTTTGTCGGGCCTGGCGTTCCTCATCAGCTCGCGTCGGATGGACATATTCTGTTTTTGGCGCTGCATATGGACTGGTTTCCCTCTGACACAGATCCGAATGCGAGCATGATTGTGCCGCTGGATAGCAGGGAAGACGCCCAAGCGCCGGGTATGCAGCCGAGTTTGCACAGCTTCACCGACATCGCGATTCCCTACGTCCTGGAGACGGCAGGCTCGGAGTGGCTGGCGGGCACGCTGCGGAAGATCGTCACCCATTGGCAGGAGAAAAATGCGATTGATCAACTCCAGGCGCAACTGCACACTGCGGAAATTGTGCTGCATCTGCTCAAAACGTATGCATCGCACAACACCTCGGAGAGCAAACGCTCCACCTCGCTCCACTGGGTGCCGGCCTATCTGCAATATCGGCTGTCGGAGCCGCTGTCTGTGGAGGAAATGGCCCATAAGGCGCTGATGTCGCGCTCCTATTTCTCTGAGCATTTTCGCCAGCAGTTCGGCATGCCGCCGCATCAATATTTGCTGAAGCTGCGGCTTGACTACGCGACAGAGCTGCTGCGGAGCACGGTATTGCCGCTTCAGGCAATTGCGGATAGCTGCGGCTTCTCCAGTGTGCATCACTTTTCCAAAATGTACAGACAACGTTTCGGATACGCCCCGAGCAAAGTCAGGAATCCTAATTAAAAAGACGTTTTGATCAATCCTGCCGACGTTTTGACAAAGCCAGGCCGTCAGTCTCCGCTTATAATGAAGCCATGAAAGCGCTATGGATTTCAGGCAGCGGGGGATTTTGGGTCATTGGCCGCGCCCAAACAGGAGGAGAATGAGCATGACGGAACAACGCACCTACGATTTTCAACGACAAATTAAGACATACGAAAGGGCCGATGTTGTCGTCATCGGTGGAGGACCGGCGGGCACGGCGGCTGCAATCGCGGCGGCTCGCTGCGGGCGGAAGGTGATTCTGCTTGAGAAATCCGGCCAACTCGGCGGCATGGGAACGCTCGGGAACGTTAGCATTTTTATGCCAATTGGGAATGTGACGGGCATTTATCGGGAATTGATCGGCGAAGTGCTTGCGTCCTACTTGCCGGACGATCATGACACCTCGATCGCTCCGCAATATTCGCCGTTCGTGCTGCGTCAATATTTGAACGAGAAGATGAAAAAAGAAGGCGTCGAAGTCATCTATCATACCGAATTTATCGGGGTGGTCAAAGAAGGCGATCAACTTCAGGCCGTGGTCGCATCCACGCGGGAAGGGCTGAGAGCTTTTGAAGCGGCGCAGTTCATCGACTGTACGGGGGATGCCCGCGTGGCGATCGACAGCGGCGTGCCGCACACCTCGGGCCGGGAGCAAGACGGGCTGACACAGCCGATGACGCTCATGTTCATGATGCAGAACACCGGCAAACCGGTCAAGCCATTCCTGCCGGAAGGCTGCTACTACTATGAGAAGGTGTCCGACCTTCCGCAAGGACGTCACCTGTATTGGGAGCGGGGCGAGGACGGACAACTGCTTGTGAACATGACGCGGGTCAAGGGCAACGGCGCCACGATCAAAGATACGAATTACGCCGAGACCGAAGCCTTGCGCCAAGTGTTCTCGATCGTGCACTACTTGCAGCGCAACGGCTTCGAGACGTACACGCTCTCGCATGTGGCGAATCAGGTCGGCGTCCGGGAGACAAACCAGATTCGCGGCTTGTATACGCTGACGGAGCAGGATGTGGTTAGCGGCCGCCGGTTCGCAGATGTCGTCGCCCAGACAAACTACGAGATCGACATCCACAGCCCGGACGGCAGCAAGACGACAGACGAACGCCACGTCAGCGGCTACGACATTCCTTACCGCTGCATGGTGCCGGCCGAGGTGACGAACCTGCTTGTCGCCGGTCGTTCCATCTCGGCGACGCATGTGGCGATGTCGTCGATGCGCGTGCAGCCGACGTGCTATGCGCTCGGGCAGGCCGCCGGCATCGCGGCGTCCATCGCCATCGAGGACGCGTGTGACGTGCGCAGCGTCGCAATCGAGAAGCTGCATGCGCGGCTTCAGGCGAGCGATGTACGCTTATATAAACCGGCAGCGTATGTGTAAGCGATGGTAGGAAAAGACGGATGCGGCGTGTGCCGCATCCGTCTTTTCGATCATATCCGCAACTATATCCTCGAAGCGCTCTAAGACATTCCTGTATGCCTGTCGTTGATTGGTGAAGCTCCAAAGTGTGGCTGAGCCTACACCTGGTCTACAGCCCCAAATGCAGCTTCCGTGTATGCAGCATGCCATCGAGCCCGGAGGGATCCTGACGAACTTTATACTGGACGAATGCTTCCGCTGTGTCCGAGGTGCGAAGACGAAGCGGCTTCGGCTGCATGTTCACGACGAGCTCTACCATCACGTCGGCCACGGACTCTGGAGTTTGCGGAACGCTGGTGCGTTGCGAAAAGCGGTCGATATATTGCGTAAGCAGCGGCTTATAGTCATCCTCAAGGATGCCGCCGGTTTGCTGAACATGCTCAAGCACAGTCTGGTTAAAATTTGTCGCGATTGCACCGGGCTCAAGCAACGTCACTTCAATATTAAATGCAGGCTTATAGTAAGTAGCCAGGCTTTCCAGCAAGCCTTCCACGGCGAATTTGCTCGCACAGTAGATTTCGTTGAACGGTTGCCCGACGAGCCCGCCCACGCTGGTCGTGGCGATCAGGTGGCCGGCAGCTGATTTCTTGAGCAGTTCGATCCCCGACCGTATCGTATGCATAACGCCGAATACGTTCGTTTCGAATACACCGCGGATGTCGTCCATCGAGGCTTGTCCAAGCGCGCGCAGGAAGCCATAGCCTGCATTGCAAAAGAGAACGTCCAAACGTCCATGTTGTTCCGCAATCAGGCGAAAAGCGTTGTCCAGCGAGGTGGGCTGCGTAACTTCCATTTCAATAAAATGCAGGTTGGCATGATGGCCGTACAAGCCTTGATCCCGTTCGACGTGGCGTGTCCCCGCATAGACGGTCCACCCTAAATCGGCGAATTTGAGAGCAGTGGCTAGGCCGATGCCGGAAGAAGCTCCGGTGATCGCGATAATGTTGTGCATGGACGTACCTCCTCGTATGGTTAGTTCACTTCCATCATAGCGCTGTTGTAGAGCGGGGGTCAAATGCGCAAGGAACGATCGTTCGTTCGAAAATAGCAATTGCTGAGGCAAATGTGTACCACTTATAATAGGTAGCATGACAAACAGGCTTACTCGCACACAATGATGGAGAAATCGGAGGCGTTATGGCGCATATTGCGGTTATCGGCAGTTTAAACATGGATGTAGTATCCGAGGTACATCAATTCCCCAAACCGGGCGAAACGATTAAAAGTAACGGTACGACGTACGGATGCGGGGGAAAAGGGGCAAATCAAGCACTCGCTGCGGCGAAAGCCGGCGCGCAGGTTTCCATGGTTGGCGCGGTTGGCGACGATGCCTTCGGCAGCGTTCTCATCCATTCGCTTGCGGCTTATGGCGTGAACACGCAGCATATCGCGGTGAAGCCGGGTTCTTCCGGGTTAGCGACAATTACTGTGAATGGCGAAGGGGAAAATACGATTGTCCTGACAGGAGGGGCAAACGACAAGGTTGCCATCGACGAGGTGCAGGCAAGCTTGGAGCAGCTTGGGCACATCGATATGATTTTGCTGCAAAATGAGGTGCCGTGGGCGATCAATCGCTTCACGATGGAGTGGGCTCGGACGCATGGCATTGCCGTCTGCTTTAATCCGGCCCCGGCGATGGTAGTGCCGGACGACATGTATGCCTATCTGAACGTGCTCGTCCTGAATCAGACGGAAGCGGAGTGCGCAACCGGCATTGAAGTCAGCGGCGTAGACGCCGCCGGGCTTGCGGCGGACAAGCTCATTGCGCAAGGCGTGGAGGCGGTCATCCTTACGCTGGGCGAGGCTGGCGCCTATTATCGCAGTCGAGACGGTGAAGCTGTACTGTCGCCGGCGTTCCGTGTCGATGTCGTGGACACGACCGCAGCGGGCGACACGTTCATCGGCGCCTGGTCGGCGGCGCGTACCGAAGGCAAGGACGTGGCGTCCGCCTTGCGTTTCGCTTCGGCGGCCGCGGCGCTGGCCGTTTCGCAGGAAGGGGCCCAGCAGTCGATCCCGGCGCGGGACGAGATTGAGCAGATGCTCGGCGCATCGCGATAGCTCCCTATACGTATGTAAACAAGAAGAAAGGCATGCTGCTGCGGCGGCATGTCTTTCTGTGCGCTTACAATTCATTTCGATTTTAAATCGACATCCACGGGCGGGGAGGGGGATTTACAAAATCTTATCATAATAAGGCGCTTCCATTAACATTCGTTTGGTATAAGTAAATTGTTACCAAATAATTCGTCCTAATCGAAGGGAGTTTGTTAGACAGATGAAAAAATGGATCGCAAACACGTCAATGCTGCTCGCGCTGAGCGTCGCTGTTACAGGAACGGCTTTCGCAGCAACGAAAAGCGGAGAAACTTCCGAGCAAATTACATATGCCAATAATGGCAAGGCAGTTGTGCCAAGCACGCCGGCCGTCAATATCGATGGAAGCCTATATCTGCCTGTTCGTGCGCTGGCGGAAGCTACTGGCAAATATGTGGACTGGGACGAGTTTCGCGACAGTGTCGCTTTGACGGACAAGCCATCCTTAACCGGCAAATATGAGTTGAAAGCCCCGAACCTGGCTGACGGCATCAAAATGGGCGTAGGTTCTTCCTTGACACACCTTCCAGGAGATCCTGACAATGTGTTCTATACGACAGCGGATCGCGGACCGAACGGACAAATCGACGTTAACGGCAAAACCGTGCGCACGTTCCCGCTCCCGAATTATACGCCGACGATTTATAAAATCGAAGCGAGCGGCGGCGAGATTAAAATTTTGGACAAATGGCCGCTCAAGCTGACCGGCAACGATCCTGTTACAGGAACGAGCTTCATCACAGGTCTGCCGAACATTAAAGGCCGCGACGAAGCGCCCTTTGATGCGAAAGGCGAGAAAGAATTGGCGTATGATCCATACGGTTTGGATATTGAAGGATTGGCTTACAATTCCAAAGACGATACGTTCTGGATCTCCGACGAGTACGGTCCCTCCATCGTTCACGTGAAGCGTGACGGCACGATCATCGAGCGCATTGTGCCGCAAGGCTGGTCGGCGCAAGCTGCGACCCCGCTCGTTCCTGCGCGTGAGACGCTGCCAGCCGTCTACAACAAGCTTCGCCAAAACCGCGGAGCCGAAGCAGTCGGCATTACGCCGGACGGCAAATACATGTTCATGGCGATGCAAAACGCATTGCGCAATCCGGACAAAGCGATGGACAACTCCCGTCAGGTCCGCATCCTGAAGTTCGATTTGGCGACGCTGAAGCCGGTGGCTGAGTTCACCTATCTGCTGGAAGATTCCAAGCAGTTCAAGGACTTGGTGCAAGGCGACATCGTGATTTCTGACCTGATCGCTGTGAACGAGAACACGCTGCTGATCGACGAGCGCGATAAATTCTCGGGAGACAAGGCCCAGCTGAAACGCATTTATCAAGTGGATTTGTCGACAGCGACGAACGTTCTTGGCAAGTACGACAGTGCGGATACGGCTGGCAAGACGTTGGAGCAAATGAGCGTGCAGGATCTGAAAACAAACGGCATTCTGCCTGTGAAAAAATGGACGGTGCTGGACGCGGTAGGTTTCAAGTTCCCGTATGAGAAAATCGAAGGCATTTCGCTTGTGAACGGCGATACGCTGGTGCTTACAAACGATAACGACTTCGGCATTGACAGCAAGACGCCTGAAAACGGGACGCTGCTGTGGACCTTCAAGCTCCCTTACAAAATTCAATAATTTGACGAGAAACCCGAAGCTGTTCTTTTGAACGGTTTTGGGTTTCTTTTTGCTTAAATGGGGAAAGTATAACGAGGGTAAAGATGTATAAGCAATGGAGGTTTCAAGTGTGAACTGGACAAAAAGAAGATGGATTGGATTGGCCGTCCTGTCGGCGCTGCTGGTGGTCAATGTGCCGCAAGTTGCCATGGCTTCCGGCAAGCCGGTAAGCGGCAGCGAAAGCAGCATCACGTCGCCTGGCGGAAGCAAGAGCGACAAACCTGTGCCTAACGGCAGTGACAGCCACCATTACGAAAGTGAAGAAGAAGAGGCTGAGGAAAACTAGAAGTGGGAGAGAGCATGCTGCTGTTGCGGCATGCTTTTGTTTTGTTTGGACTTCAAACCCTAATCGCGTCGGATACCTCCTTGAAATTCTGTAAATGTTTTTGTTTTTCTTTTTTTATATATACAAATCTGCGTTTGGATGCTAATATAAACACATAAAAATAAAAACAAAAATAAATGCAAATAAACGGAGGTTATTTTCATGGTACAAAGTTTGTGGGACAACCAAGAAGCGTCCAAGCTGCAAAGCGGTCTGGATCAACTCGTGTATCGTTCGAATATTATCGGCGCTGATCGTCGCGTGTGTAACTGGGGCGGTGGCAACACGTCCTCCAAAACGATCGTGAAAGACTTCCGCGGCCGCGATGTTGAAGTGATGTTCGTGAAAGGCAGCGGCTCCGACCTTGCAACGATGAAAGCGGGCAACTTTACGGGCCTGCGCATGGAGGATATTCGCCCTCTTTTCGAGAAAGAAGAAATGCCGGACGCGGAAATGGTTGCTTACCTTGCAAACTGCATGATCGACGCGAAGCACCCGCGCGCTTCCATTGAAACGCTGCTGCACGCGTTCCTGCCGTTCAAGCACGTCGATCACACGCATCCGGACGCGATCATCTCCCTCTGCTGCGCAGACAACGGCAAAGAGATCGCAAAAGAAATTTTTGGCGACCGTTTCGTTTGGGTACCTTATGTACGTCCTGGCTTCACGCTCTCCAAAATGATCGCGGAAGGCGTACTGGCTAACCCGAAAGCTGAGCTTGTTCTGATGGAGAAGCACGGCCTGGTCACTTGGGGCGAAACGTCCGATGCGTGCTATGCCCAAACCATCAAAATCATCTCCGAAGCAGAAGCTTACATCGAAGCTCGCGTAAACGAAGCCAAACTGTTCGGCGGGGCAAAATACGAAGCACTGGCACCTGAAGTTAGACGCGCCGTAGCGGCTGGGGTAATGCCGACGATCCGCGGCGCAGTCAGCGACGTGAAGAAAATGATCCTGACGTTCGACGACGAAGCGGACGTACTGGGCTTTGCAAGCTCCCAAGACGCAGCGACATTGTCCCAAGTCGGCGCCGCTTGCCCGGACCACCTCGTACACACGAAGGTCGTTCCACTTTATATCAACTGGGAGCCAAACGCAGATGACGTGGAAGGCCTGAAAGCGAAGCTGCAAGAAGGCATCGCGGCATATAAAGAGCAGTACCAAGCTTATTTTGAAAGAAACAAAAACGAAGGCGACGTCATGTTCGAAGCAGCGCCTCGCGTGATCCTGATCCCGGGTGTAGGGATGATCAACACAGGCAAGAACTGGGCAAATGCACAAGTTAGCGGCGCTTTGTACCACCGTGCTGTTGCCGTTATGCGCGGCGCAACAGCGCTGGGCAACTTCGTTTCCTTGAGCGAAAACGAGTCCTACAACGTGGAGTACTGGCCGCTTGAGCTGTACAAATTGAGCCTTGCGCCGGCAGAAGCGGAATTCTCCCGCAAAGTCGCGTTCATTACAGGCGGTGCCGGCGGGATCGGCAGCGAAACGGCACGCCGGCTCGTCTCCGAAGGCGCACACGTGGTGCTGGCTGATCTTAACCTGGAAGGCGCACAAAAGGTTGCTGCGGAAATCAACGAGAAGTGGGGCGAAAACCGCGCAATCGCGGTAAAAGTTGACGTCACCAGCGAAGAATTGGTTGCAGCGGCTTATGCAGAAACAGCGCTGGCTTACGGCGGTGTGGACATCATCGTGAACAACGCAGGTCTTGCGACGTCCAGTCCTTTTGATCAAACGTCTCTGAAAGAGTGGAACCTGAACATGAACGTTCTGGGTACAGGTTACTTCTTGGTTGCTCGCGAAGCGTTCAAATTGATGAAAACACAAGGCATCGGCGGCAACATGGTCTTCATCGGCTCCAAAAACTCCGTCTACGCCGGTAAAAACGCGACAGCCTACAGCGCGGCGAAAGCACTCGAAGCCCATCTTGCGCGTTGTATCGCAGCAGAAGGCGGCGAGTTCGGCATTCGTGTGAATACGATTCTGCCGGATGCGATTCTCCAAGGCTCCGCGATCTGGAACGGCTCCTGGAGAAACGAACGTGCGGCGGCATACGGCATCGAGCCGGATCAATTGGAAGAGTACTACCGTAAACGTACGACATTGCTCGTTAACATTTTCCCGAAAGATATTGCAGAGGGCATCGCGTTCTTCGCATCCTCCAAATCCGATAAAACAACAGGCTGCATGCTGACCATCGACGGCGGCGTACCTGCGGCATTTACACGATAAGACAACTTACAGGAGCGTCGGTTCAGTTCGGCGCTTCCTTTTATATCTACTATTGAAAGGGTGTTCATACATGACAGATCGTGCTTATTCATTATTTGAAGAACAACAAAAAGCAAGAGGCATCAACCTTGAGGAAGTAAAAGCGCAGCTGAAAGCGCTCAAAATCGAAACACCGTCCTGGGGCTACGGCGACTCCGGTACTCGTTTTAAAGTGTTCCAAAAAGAAGGCGTGCCGCGCAATCCGTTCGAAAAATTCGAGGATGCGGCGCAAGTGCACGGTTTGACAGGTCTTTGCCCGTCCGTTGCGATCCACATTCCATGGGATAAAGTCGAAGACTACGGCAAGCTTCGCAACCATGCGGAAGGTCTGGGTCTCAAAATCGGCGCGGTGAACCCGAACCTTTTCCAAGAAGACGATTACATGCTGGGCAGCGTAACGAATGCGGATGCGGCGATTCGCCGCAAAGCGATCAATCACCTGCTGGAGTGCGTGGACATTGCCAAAGAAACCGGTTCCCGCGATCTGAGCCTTTGGTTTGCTGACGGGACGAACTATCCGGGCCAAGGCGACATCCGCAAACGGAAAAACTGGATGCTGGAAGCGCTCGGTGAAATGTACAAAGCGATGACACCCGAAATGCGCATGTTGATCGAATACAAATGCTTCGAGCCTGCGTTCTACCACACCGACATTGCCGATTGGGGCATGGCGTTCAACTACGCGCTGAAGCTCGGTCCTCAAGCAGAAGTGTTGGTTGATACGGGACACCACTTGCCGGGTGCTAACATTGAGCACATCGTAGCTTACCTGCTGGATGAAAAACGTCTCGGCGGCTTCCACTTCAACTCCCGCAAATATGCGGACGATGATTTGATTGTCGGCACAACGAATCCGTATGAATTGTTCCTGATTTTCTATCAAATCTTGAATGCAGCGAAAGATCTAGATGCTGGCGTTCGCGACAACGTAGCCAACATTGCGTACATGATCGACCAATCGCACAACATCGAGAAAAAAATCCCTGCGATGCTTCGTTCCGTCCTGAACGTGCAAACGCAATTCGCCAAAGCGCTGCTGATCAACCACGCGGAGATCGAAGAAGCGCAAGTGAATGGCGACGTGCTGGGCGCGGAAGACGCGGTGCGCAGAGCGTTTGAATTCGACGTGACGCCGCTGCTGCACGCGATCCGCGAAGAGCAAGGCTTGCCGCTCGATCCGATGAAAGCGTACCTGTCCAGCGCGTATGGCAAGGATATTTTGGCGAGAGGCAAGGGCGGTGCTTCCTGGTGAGCATCCTTGCCTACGATTTAGGGGCGAGCAGCGGCAGAGCGCTGCTCGGCCGCTTGACCGATCGGCGCATCGTAACCGAGGAGCTGCACCGTTTTTCCAATGATCCGGTTTCCATAGGGGACCGGCTTCATTGGGATATTTTGCGCCTGTATCATGAGATCAAGGCGGGGCTGCTCAAGGCGAAGCAAGGCGGCCTCGATGTGCAAAGCATCGGCATCGACTCCTGGGCCGTCGACTTCGGCCTTATCGGCCAGAACGGTGAGCTGCTCGGCAACCCGTATCATT
This sequence comes from Paenibacillus whitsoniae, assembly GCF_003955665.1. GTDB lineage: Bacteria > Bacillota > Bacilli > Paenibacillales > NBRC-103111 > Paenibacillus_E > Paenibacillus_E whitsoniae. The sequence goes on along the minus strand of NZ_RXHU01000089.1, from coordinate 38,052 downwards.
ACCGCGATCCGCACACCGATGGCGTGATGGAGAAGCTGATGGCGGAGCTGACGCCGTCACACATTTTCGGGAAAACCGGCATTCAGTTTCTGCCGTTCAATACGATTTATCAGCTGGCGGCTTTGAAATCGGCGAACTCGCCGGTCTTGCAAGCCACAGATAAATTTTTGATGATTCCTGACTTGCTCCGGTATTTCTTAACTGGCGAGATGTTCAACGAGTTCTCGAATGCGACGACGACACAGTTCTATAATCCGCTCACGATGAGCTGGGACCGTGACTTGCTTGCTGCAATTGGCGTGCCGGAGTCGTTCTTCGGCACGGTTGTTCAGCCGGGGGCAAGCGTCGGCAAGATTCGCCTCGCGGTGCAGAGTGAGCTGGGCATCGGAGCCATTCCGGTGATCGCAGTCGCCGAGCACGATACAGGCTCAGCGGTGGCGGCGGTGCCGGCGCTTGAGAAATCTTTTGCGTACTTAAGCTGCGGCACTTGGTCCCTGATGGGCACGGAAGTGGATGCGCCGGTGATCAACGAAATTTCCCAGAGGCTGAACTTCACGAACGAAGGCGGCGTAGGCGGGACGTTCCGACTGCTGAAGAACATTATGGGCCTCTGGATTCTCCAGGAGACCAAACGTGAATGGGATCGCGCCGGGCAGAACTATTCCTTCCCTGAGCTCGTGCAGCTTGCCGAGCAGGCGCCGAATTTCGGGTCTTGGATCGATCCGGACGATGTGCTGTTCCTGCATGCGGGGGATATGACGCCGCGCATCCGCCAGTACTGTCAGCAAACCGGTCAGCGTGTGCCGGAGAGCCCTGGTGAAGTTGTCCGTTGTATCCTGGAGAGTCTCGCGTTAAAATATCGGTATGTGTTTGGAATGACGGAAGAAGTTTCCGCTCAGCGTTTTAACGGCCTTCATATGGTAGGTGGCGGCATCAATAATGAATTGCTCTGCCAGTGGACGTCGAATGCCATCGGCAAACCGGTATGGGCAGGACCTGCGGAAGGCAGCGCTATCGGCAACTTGGCGGTTCAATGGATCGCTCGCGGTGAGTTCGCGGATATTTGGGAAGCGCGCAAGGTGATTCGAGAGTCGTTCCCTGTGAAGGTGTATGAGCCGGCGCAGCGGGACGCTTGGGAGGACGCTTACGGGCGTTTCGTGAAAGTAACAGGGATTAGGGCGTAGAAAAGAGGGTTACGTATGTTGGTAGCAGAGCGATATGAGAAAATTGTGCAGGTGGTGAACGAACGCGGCAGCATTCGGGTGTCTGAGCTTAGTGAACTGTGCCAGGTAACTGAGGAGACGATCCGCCGTGACTTGGACCGGTTGGAGCAGGACGGCCGTCTGCGCAGATCCCACGGGGGCGCGGTGTCCATTAAGGAGAATCAGACGAGCGAGATCCCGTTTCTTGAAAGAGAAACGATGTTCTCCGAAGAAAAGAAGCGGATTGCCAGGGAAGCGATTCAGTTGATACAGCCGCATGACCGCATCATTCTGGATGCCTCGACAACCGCTTGGTATATGGCGTCCCTTCTGCCGGACATCCCGCTCACCGTGCTCACCAACTCGATCAAAGTCGCGATGGAGCTGGCCGGCAAGGAGAAAGTGAAAGTCATTTCCACCGGCGGCCAGCTCGCCAAGCGCTCACTATCATACGTCGGCCCTTTGGCGGAGCGGTCGCTCGATCATTATCACGTTGACAAGTTGTTTCTTTCCTGCAAAGGTGTGCATGCGACGCGCGGCATCAGCGAATCCGACGAGCTCCAGGCCGGCGTGAAGCAGAAAATGATCGAGCTGGCCGATCAAGTCATTCTCATCGCGGATGCGAGCAAAATCGGCGTACGCGCCTTTACGCAGGTCGGCGTGTTGACGGACGTTGACGTCCTCATTACGGACGACAGGGTGACGGACGACCTGCGGGAACAAATTGAGGAGATTGGCATTTCAGTCAAAATCGTTTAATATAAAGAGAACCTGATTGTAAGGGTTCTTCTTTTTACATCAACTTGTCTGACAACCTGACAATCTTACACTTATTGAGGTGGAACTATGAAAGTGTCCTTATTTATCACATGTTTATCGGACGCGATTTACCCCCGAGTCGGGGAGGCGATGGTGCGGATTTTAGCCAAGTATGGGGTGAAACTTGATTTTCCTCCCATTCAAACGTGCTGCGGCCAGCCGGCTTACAATAGCGGATATTGGGACGAAGCGCGCGCTACGGCAAAAACGATTGTGGAAGCGTTTGAAGACAGCGATTTTGTCATTGCGCCTTCCGGTTCTTGCACGTACATGATTCATCACTACGGCCATTTGTTCAAGGATGACCCCGTCATGCTGGCCAAGGCGGAGAGGCTGCAGCAGAAGACGTATGAATTCACGCAGTTTTTGGTGCAGGTGCTGAATGTGACCGATTTGGGCGCGAAATTCCCGCATAAAGTGACGTATCATCCTTCCTGCCACGGCAGCCGACTGCTGGGCGTGAAAGACGAACCGATGGAGCTGCTGGAGAACGTGAAGGGCTTGGAGTTCGTGCCGCTGCCTTTTGCGGAGGATTGCTGTGGTTTCGGGGGAACCTTTGCGGTGAAAATGGCGGATATTTCAGGCGCGATGGTGACGGAAAAGGTAGACCACGTGAAAGAGACAGAAGCCGAGGTGCTCGTTGGTCTCGATATGGCTTGCCTTATGAATATTGCCGGCAATTTGCGCTACCGCAATGAGCCGGTAAGAGTCATGCATTTGGCGGAACTGCTGTACGAAGGGGTGAAACAGGCATGAGTGGACACAACGGAACGCCTGGAACGGTAAAAGAACGCGCGGAACTGGCGCTGAACGACGAATTTCTGCGCAACGCGGTGAAATTTACGACCGAACGTCTGCGCGGCGGCAAGAAGAAGGCGTCTGCGGAGCACGGCAACTGGGATGAATGGCGCGAAAGAGGGCGTCAAATCCGGCTGCATACGATTGCGCATCTCGACTATTATTTGAACCTGTTCGCGGATAACGCGCGCGCCAACGGCGTGAACGTGCATTTCGCCGAAACGTCTGCGGATGCGGTGAAGATTGCGCTGGAAATTGCGCAGCGTAAGCAAGCGAAAACCGTCGTCAAATCCAAGTCGATGGTAACGGAAGAACTGCATCTCAACCATGCGCTGGAAGAGATCGGCGTCGAGGCGATCGAGACGGATCTCGGCGAGTACATTATTCAACTGGCGGGCGAGACGCCTTCGCATATCATCATTCCGGCAATTCACAAAAACCGCTATCAAATCGCAGATTTGCTCTCCAAGGATGCCGGCGAGACGCTGGCGCCGGATACATCGATTCTCGCAAGCTTCGTCCGCAAAAAGCTGAGGGAGAAGTTCCTGGAAGCGGACATCGGCATGACCGGCTGTAATTTTGCCATTGCCGAGACAGGGTCGATGGTGTTGTTTGAAAATGAAGGCAACGCCCGCATGGTCACGACCGTGCCCAAAACGCAAATTACGCTCATGGGCATGGAGCGCATCATCCCGTCCTGGACGGACCTTGAGGTCATGGCGACCTTGCTGCCGCGTTCCGCAACCGGCCAGAAGCTGACCGTGTATATGTCCGGCATCACAGGCCCGCGTCGCGATGTCGACGGCGACGGCCCGGAAGAGATGCACATTATCATTGTGGATAATGGGCGTTCCTTGCAGCTCGGCGATCCGGAGTTCCAGGAGCTGCTCAACTGCATCCGCTGCGGCGCGTGTCTCAACGCCTGCCCGGTGTACCGCCATATCGGCGGCCACGCTTACGGCGGCACGTACAGCGGCCCGATCGGCGCGGTGCTGACGCCGGCGCTGCAGAAGAACGTCGCGGAGTGGGACGACATTGCGAATGCGTCAAGCCTGTGCGGCGCCTGCTATGAAGCCTGCCCGGTCAAAATCCCGCTGCACGACATGCTCGTCTCGCTGCGCCGCCGCAAGGTGGAGAGCGGCCACGGAAATGCCATCGAAGCGATCGGAATGAAGGGATTCGCTGCGGTGATGGGCGGTTCCGGGCGCATGAAAGGGATTTTGAAGCTCGGCAAGCTTGGGCAGAAGCTCGTCGTCCGCGGCGGCGAAATCCGAACGAAGCTCGGCCCGCTTAAGGGCTGGAACTCGTATCGTGTGACGCCGAGTCTGCCGAAACAGACGTTCCGGGAGGGCTGGAAGACGCTGGAAGAGGAGCTGCGGCATGGTATTCAGGAGCTTGACCCTGCAGTCCAGCAGCGAATGGAAGCGATTGTGAAGGCGAGAAAAAACGGAGGAGGACATGGTCATGGCTGATACACAGGACGCGCATAAGGCGTGGTTAAAGCAGATGGAGGAGGCGTCCCGCGCGAAGCAGGCGTCGTTCATGAACGGCATCGCAGCGAAGCTCGGGCGCGCGCGCGTCACGGAGAAGCCGGCTCATCCTTTCCGGGGGGCGCCGGACTTCTGGCAGGCGTTTGAGTGGCCGGTGGAGGAGCGCGTGGAGCGCTTTACGGAGAATTTTAAGGCCGCTGGGGGCCATGTGGTGCGCGTTGCGTCCATGGAGGAGGCGAAAGGCTTCATCGTCGGCAAAGCCGGTGAGATGAAGGCAAAGTACCTGATTCGCCAAAATCAGGCGGAGCTGGACGCGCTAGGGCTGGAGGCAGAGCTGCCAGAGGCGAAGGTTAGCGTGTGGAACAGCGATCCCGAGGAGAATTGGAAAGCCCGCGCCGCCGAGGCGGATTTTGGCGTCGTGATCGCCGATTATGCGGCGGCGTACACGGGCTCGATGACGGTGCTGTCGTCGAAGGACAAGGGCCGTTCGGTGTCGCTGCTGCCGACGGTGCTCATGGCGATCATCCCGATCGAGCGAATGAAAACTCGCCTGGGCGAAGCGCTGGTGAACTTCGATCTGGCGGGCAGAGAGAACTTGCCGGCAGGGATTCATTTTATCTCAGGTCCGAGCCGCTCTGCGGATATTGAGAACGATTTGACGATCGGGGTACATGGTCCCGGCATCGTGCATGCAATTATTGTTGGCTAAGAGGAATGGTGCCAAGTGGACGTAACGAAATTGACGAAGCGCAATCACTATGAGGAAATTACCGAGCAGCTCAAGGGGCTGATCCTGCAGGGGCAGCTCAAAGTCGGCGATAAGCTCCCTTCGACGAAGGAGCTGTCCGAGAAGTTCGGCGTCGGCCGCTCGACGACGCGCGAGGCGCTGAGCGCTCTGCGCGCGATGGGACTCATCGAGATTCGCCAGGGCGGGGGCTGCACGGTGATCTCGGCTGCGCCTGCTGAGCTCGACATGCCGAACTTGCCGGAGCTGGAGTCGCTGCGTGTCAACCGGACGAAGCTGTTCGAGCTGCTGGAAGCGCGGCATGCGCTGGAGGTGTCGAATGCGTCCATCGCCGCCGAGAAGCGGACCGAGGAGGATCTGGCACAGCTCGGCAGCCTCATGCAGGAGATGAAGGCGTCCATCGGCCGCGAGGCGGAGGGGGAGCGGACGGATCTGCTCTTTCATTTGTCGTTGGCGAAAGCGACGCACAACACCATCATGGTGCACCTTTTCGAGTCGATCATGACGCCGATTGAGGCGGCCATTCGCGAGACGCGGCGCGTGGAGATTTATGCCAACAGCCAGGTCGCAGAGCAGCTGTATGAGGAGCACTTTCAGATCGTGCAGGCGGTGGCAGAGCAGGATAAGCAGCTGGCCGCTGCGAAGATGCGTGCCCATCTGGAGCACGTAGAGAGCATTATTAAGCGGTACGTGTAAGGCAGGCAGGCGGGCGGTAGGTAGTTGGGCGGGCAGGCAGCAGGCATGGTTGGGCCCCACGGGGGCCATCGTGGCGACCGCGAAAGAGATGAACTGGAGAGCCTCCAGTTCATGGAGAGGCGGTGCCGCTGCCGGTGGCCCGGGTAGCGCGCGGGTGGATGATGAACTGGAAATCCTCCAGTTCATTTTTGCTTTTTCCGCCGAATCGGGCGTGTGAACTGGAATTCCTCCAGTTCGGGAGCGCCAATCGGCGCCTAAAACCCGGAACCTCCCGAAATGAGCGGGAGGTTTTCCAGTCCAGCGGCAGCAAAGCCGCTCTTTTGGTGAAATGGACTGGAGGTTTTCCAGTTCATGGAGAGGTGCTGCTGCCTTTCTGCGCAAGAGCAAGCGATCACAAACTTCGCAGCGCCTCCTGCGTCAAGATGTACTGCATAATGCGACTTGTTTTGCCGCGCTCTTTGGGCAGTAGAAGTCCCTTGGCGCTTAGTTTCTTCAACATGCCGACCGCCGTCCTGTGATCGATGCCAAAATGGCGCGAAACATCAACGGGCCGAATGCAAGAAGCTTGTTGAACCGCTAAGCGGAGCAGTTCTTTCTCCGCCATAACGGGTCGGCTGGTAGCTGAACTGTTGGGCTGATAGCGGCTGAGCACCATACGCAGCAAAGATTGGCATAGCTCCGGCCGCTGCTCGACGTCGTCGTAGGCGAAAGAAATGACGGGATAGCCCATGGCATGCAAAAAAGTTTCCCGATTCAGCTCATGGCAATATTTGCTTCGGTCCATGTCTCGTACGTGGGCTGCATAACCCTTAATTTCGATGATGAGCTGAGCGCCTGGCGGTTTCCACATGAAATCGGCAAAATAGGATCTGCCCCGCCAATCCATCACTTCATACTCCGGATGCAGATCTTCCAAATGTCCGCAAACCGGCCACCACACATCACGTAAAAACGCCGTTTCTCCATGGAGATGGCCTCTTTCCAGCCTTCCACGTCGCTCACCGGATCTGCTGGTTTTATGGCGAGTTAACCAAGCTTCATGATCGTTTCTAAAAGACATAAGCACACACTCCTTTTCATCGGCAAAAAAGCAAAACGTCCCGTCGCATGCATGCGCATGAAACGGGACGTTCTTCGTCTTAGCACCAGTATAAGCCGATTGCCGCTTTTCTGACAAGCTTCGAACATTTTCAGCTTACCTCCTGCGGGGCGGGAATAGACTGTATAAAGTCATTCTTACAGGAGGGCGACGCCGGATGACGATCATTCATATTGACAAGGTAAGCAAGTTCTACAAAATGGGCGGAGAAATCATTACAGCGCTTGATCAAGTCTCGCTTGACATTGAGCAAGGAGAGTTTGTCGCGATTATGGGGCCGTCAGGCTCTGGTAAATCTACGTTCATGAACATTGTCGGCTGCCTGGATATGGCGGATCAGGGCCTCTACGCGCTCGACGGCACAGCGATTCATCGCCTGAAGGATGCACAGCTTGCTGAAATTCGCAACAAGAAAATCGGGTTCGTGTTTCAAAACTTTAATTTGCTGCCCAGGCTTACGGCTTATGAAAATGTAGAGCTTCCCTTGATTTACCGCAATATCCCGCGAAAAGAGCGCGAGCCGATGGTGCGGCAGGCGCTGGCTTCCGTTGACATGCTGGACCGCCAGGAGCACTGGCCGGCCATGCTGTCCGGCGGTCAGCAGCAGCGGGTGGCGATTGCACGGTCGTTGGCAGGCGATCCTGCCATCCTGTTGGCGGATGAGCCGACAGGAGCGCTGGACTCGAAGACGGGCAAAGAGATTTTGGATATTTTCAAAAGATTACATGAACACGGTCGCACGGTCGTCCTGATTACGCATGACGAATGGGTGGGGGCGCAGGCGAAACGGATCATCCGCTTTAAGGATGGTCGGTTGCTATGAACAGCACAACGGAGCTCTTCAGCTGAGAGCTCCGTTTTTTCATGCAGAGATAACGCGGTTGTGGGGCGGTCACCTGCTTTTTATATGCAGTCGTGTGTGGCTGTGTTGGCTCAAATTAATGGTACGTAAACTCGCCGATTTCGATTCCGCACGGCCCGCCGTCCGGGTTCGCTTCCAGCACGATTGCCGTACCGTCCGCTTTGTATAGCGGATTGTAGTGGTGGTTAATGCTCATGGCGGATGCGTTCGCGTAGTGGCAAATGAAAGCTCGCCGGAATTGATCTTTCGTTTTATTGCGGTAAGAGCCGTGGATCAGATTGCCGCCAAAAAAAAGCACATCGCCTTTGTTCATACGGACCGGGATCACGACACCGTCTTTTGGCGGTTTGACGTAGTGCGTCGTGAAGGATTCGTTCGCATCCGCTTGGTCGGGGCATACGATCTCATGCTCCTGCGTCTTCGGCACGACAAGCAGGCAGCCGTTCTCCTCATCCGTCGCATCGACGGCTGTCCAGGCGGCAATGCAGTTGCCAGGAGCTACTTTTAGATAAAAGTTGTCTTGGTGCAGCGCTTGCCCCTTGGAGCCCGGCGGCTTGTAATAAAACATGCTTTGAGCCGCATACGCCTCTTCGCCGTACAGATCGCCGAGCACTTCGAGTACGGGCTGGTGCAGCATGTAAGCTTTGGCGGTCTCGTTAAAACGGTGCGGGTGCATGACACGTGGATACCGCTTGAGCGGGTCTTCCGAATGGCCGTCGAGTTTTGGCTCGAAATGGCCGGGAATCGTTTGCGTACTGATGGCTTCGAAGGTTGTCTCGATATCAGAGAGATGTTCGGGTGAAAATAAACCTGGGATAATCAGATACCCTTCAGTATCAAAATGGGCTTTTTGCTCCGGGGTCAATCGTTGCAGGGTGACTGTCATGGATGGTTCCTCCTTGGCATTTGGTATTGAACTTGTAGCTTTAGTGTATCGTACGGGGAGGATAGACTGAAGTAAGAAAGTAGCTGAAAACTATATCAATCCTGCTATAATATAAAAAAACGATGACGCTCATGAGGGGATGCCGATGAAACCAACGAAGCAGGATGTGCCTTCGATTATTCGGGAAAAAGGAGAAATCTCGGTCATTGCAGGGCATTATCACGAGGATGAGAGCTACTCCACGCGCAGACTTCAGGGGATGAGCGATTGGTTGATGACTTTTACACTTGAGGGCAGCGGCTATTTTCTCATTGGCGGAGAGGAACGATTCTGTCATGCCGGCGATGTCACGCTGATGCGGCCCGGTGTCTCGCACGAATATGGGACGAGGAAGAATGGGGGGAGCGGGGAGTGGCATTTTTTGTGGGTGCATTTTACCGATCGGGTGGCCGAAACGAGCTTGCTGCCAGAGACGGAGCTGCTGATTCATGCGGTGGAGCATGCCTCCTTGCGGGCGCGCATCCAGCGAGCGTTCACGAGCATTGTCTCCGATTCCGTGGAGCGGGCGCCTTATTGGCAGGAACTCTGCGAAAATGCGCTGCGTGAAGTCATTTTGCTGCTGGCTCAGGGAATTACGACGCAGAGCGACCCGCGTATTGAAGAAGTGAAGCATCTGCTGGCTTTGCGGATGCGGGAGCAGATCAGCGTGGAGGAGCTTGCGCGGGCCGTCGGTTTATCCGCTTCCCGACTAGCGCATGTGTACAAGGCGTCGACGGGTATGTCCATCATCGATTCGCTGAACGAGATGCGGATTCGGCAGGCGGCAATCCTGCTCGCACATACAGACCGGCTGGCCTCGGAAGTTGCCGTGGATGTCGGGTTTCAGAACTACAATCATTTTGCGGCGCAGTTTAAAAGGCGGTACGGGATTTCTCCAAGGGCGTATAAGGATTCGGGCGCTCCAAATTAGAAAAAGCCTGCACGTTGGCAGGCTTTGATTGGATCCCCGCTAGTAAGCGGGAGCGATGGAGTATGGTTTGCGATGCCGGAGGGCATCCCGAAGGCATAGCTCCGCGCTGAAGCCACTCCGAGCCAGACGCCACACGCGGGATCCTCGCGTAGCGACGCTTACGCCTCGGCCCAGGCCTGCTCGCCGAGCCGCTTTAACACCAAGGCCTGCTTCCAGCGGTCGCTGGCCTCTTCGAGGCTCACGCCGTGTGTGATGGCATAGGCCGGAGGCCCAAGCTCGCACACGAACGGGAACACGTCGCCCGCTGTCGCCGTGCGGCGCCAGTTCGCCATGCCGCTCCGCCACCAGCGGAGGAACGGCTGTACAGCCGGATGGCTCGCGTCTTCGCCGACATCCACTTGCACCTGATGCCCGTTGGAGATCCGGGCATGGATGGACGACGCTCGCATGAGCAGCGTCTGCAGATAGCCCTCGGCCGTCTCGTCCGCGACGGCCCGGTCCATGCCTTCTCCAACAACGTAGTGGGAGAAGTCGATGGTGAGGCGCAGCTGCGGCAGCGCCTCGACGAGCTGCGCGGTGCGCCGCAGATCCTGCGTGATGCGCCCGCGGTGCGTCTCCACAAAGAACGGCAGGCCGGCTTCTGCGGCTTGCCGAATAAAGCCGGCGACGAAGTCGGCCGCCGGTTGACCTTCCAGATACGGATGCAGGATCTGCGCATTCACGTACTGGACGCCAAACGCCTTCGCTCGCGCGAAGTAAGGCGTAAGGTCGTCGCCAAGCTTCGGAAACGGAAATGCTTGCACGCCAAATGAAAAGCCATAGTCGTCCAGCAGACGGCGCCATGTATCCGCTTCCGCAGGCGCGGGAAGCTGCCCTAAAATGCCGGAAAAACCAGCTTCTGCGATGTTTTCGAATTTTTCCTTCAGCGTCCATTCTCTGCTGCCATTGCCAAGTCCCGTCATAGCCCACCAGGATTGATGAATTTCAAGCTTCATATTCCTGCCCCCAATCGTTGCGGCAACGTGCCGGATGGTCGTCTAACCGTTAACGTCAATCATTATAAAGCAATCTTGCATGGACTGAAAGCGTTTAATTCGAGGGACTCTAGCACCGCCTACAGGTCTGCACCCTCCTCCGCCAGCGTCCGGATGACGCGGTCGACCTTCTGGATATGCTGCGCCATCGCCATCGCCGCGCCGGCCTCGTCACGCACGGCGATGGCGTCGACGATCGCGCGGTGCTCTGCGAGCAGCCCTTCGGCGGACGCCCGCTCGGCGAAAAACCACAAGCGGCGCGACGACTTCATGCCGCTCTGCAGGCGCTCCGTCAGTGATTCCATCATGCCGATGAGCAGGGAGTTGTGCGACGCTTGCGCGATCGCTTGATGGAAACGGATGTCCGCAAGCTCGCTCGCTTCCTCATCGCCGAGGGCGGCTTCCATCTCGCCCAGGATGCGCCGCAGCGCAGCGACCTCCGTCTCACTCGCCCTCGCCGCCGCAAGCGAGACGCAGCCGGTCTCGATGAAGCGCCGCACCTCCTGCAGCTCGCGGAGCGAACGGCTCTGCTCAAACGAAAAGCCGCTGTCCGCAGGCTGCTCATTCGGCAGCGTCATGCGGACGTACGTGCCGCCGCCGTGGCGAATGTCGACCCAGCCCATCGCCTTAAGCCCGCTTAGCGCTTCCCGAATCGTGGAGCGCCCGACCTGAAAAGCGGCGGCAAGGTCGACAACGGTCGGCAGTTTGGTGCCTTTCGGATAAAAGCCGGATTCGATGCGGCCGCGCAATTGCTCTAACACGATGTCCGATCCTTTTTGCGGTTTTACTTGCTGAAATTCCATGCGACATCCCCCGTAAAATGATCTTTACCTGCATTGTATAATACGCTACAATAAGTGAAAAGTCATCAGATCACATGATGAATTTACGTGAATCATAGATTGGGGGAGCGAGTCGCATGCTCGATACACAGATCATTCAGAAGCTGCAGGCCATTGTGGGCCCGGCTTATTTTAAAACGGACCAGGAAACGCTGGTCACGCATTCCTACGACGGCACGCCGATGCTGCAAAGCTTGCCAGACGGCGTCATTTATCCGGCGACGACGGCGGAAGTGTCAGCCATTATGAAAGTGCTCTCGGAGTACCGTATTCCGCTCGTGAGCCGCGGCTCCGGAACGAACCTGTGCGGGGGAACCGTTCCGCTGCAAGGTGGCATCGTCATGGTTATGCACCGCATGAACCAGATTCTTGAAATCGACCGCCAGAACTTGACGGCGACGGTTCAGCCTGGGCTGATTACGAAGCAATTCATCGAGCAAATTGAAGCGATCGGCTTATTTTATCCGCCGGACCCGAGCTCTATGGCGATTTCGACCATCGGCGGCAACATTGCCGAATGCTCGGGCGGCTTGCGCGGTCTCAAATACGGCACGACCAAAGATTACGTCATCGGGCTGGAGGCGGTACTGGCGAACGGCGAAATCTTGCGCACGGGCGGCAAGCTGATGAAGGACGTGGCCGGCTACGACTTGACGAAGCTGCTGATCGGCTCGGAGGGTACGCTTGCGGTCATTACAGAGGCTACGCTTAAGCTGATTCCGCCTCCGGTTTATAAGAAGACGATGCTGGCGATGTACAAGGACATCCAAGGCGCAGCAAGCACCGTGTCCAAAATCATTGAAAACCGCATTATCCCCGCAACGCTGGAAATTATGGACAATCCGACGATTCGCGTCGTGAACGACTTTGCGAAGCTGGGACTGCCGCTCGATATGGCGGCGATCCTTCTGATCGAGCAGGACGGCGATCAGGAAGCCGTCGAGCGCGACATTGCGCGCATCAGCGATATTTGCGAATCGGAAGGCGCAGCGTCCGTTTCCATCGCGAGCACACAGGAAGAAGCGCTCAAGCTGCTTACAGCGCGACGCAGCGCGCTGACTGCGCTCGCGCGGCTGCGTCCGACGACGATTCTGGAAGACGCGACAGTGCCGCGCTCTCGCATCGCGGATATGGTCATGGCCATCAACCGCATTGCGGAGAAGTACAACGTCACAATCTGCACGTTCGGCCATGCCGGAGACGGCAATTTGCATCCGACTGCGACGACGGATGCGCGCGATCACGAAGAAATCGAACGGGTCGAGAAGGCGTTCGAGGAAATTTTTGAAGCGGCGATCTCTTTTGGCGGCACGATTACCGGGGAGCATGGAGTCGGCGTTGTGAAAGCGCCGTTCCTGGAGTGGAAAGTCGGATCCGCAGGCATCCAGCTGATGAAAGGCATCAAGGATGCGTTCGATCCGCATCATATCTTGAACCCAGGCAAGCTGTTCGCCAAAGAATCCAGACGCAGGGTGGTGGTTCAACATGGCTAGTGCAGCACAACTGCAAGAATCCTTGCGGCTCAAGCTGGATTACGAAGAGCTGACGAACTGTATGCGCTGCGGTTTCTGTCTACCGCACTGTCCGACGTTCAAGGAGACCGGCGTGGAAGCCGAGTCTCCGCGGGGTCGTCTTGCGCTGATGAAAGCGGCGGTGGACGGCGTCCTTGAGCCGGGGGCAGGCTTTGAAGACCAGATGTACCACTGTCTCGGCTGCCGCGCCTGTGAGCCTGCTTGTCCAGCGGACGTCAAATACGGACATCTCATCGAACAGACGCGGGACGCGATCGAGGAGCATACGACGCAGCACCGCTGGTGGATCAAGCCGATCCGCAGCCTCGTCTTCAAGCAGTTGTTCCCATCGCAGAAGCGTATGAAGCTACTGGGCTACAGTCTGCGCTTTTACCAGCAATCCGGCTTGCAAAAGCTGGCGCAAGGAACAGGCCTCATGAAAATGTTCCCAGCCCATATGGCCGAGATGGAAGCGATTTTGCCGGAAGCTTCAGGCAAAGGTGTCATTGAGCGCCTGGGCTCGTTTGTACCGGCAAAAGGCGCGAAAGTCGGCACCGTCGGCATGTTTCGCGGTTGCCTGATGGATGTTTTGTTCACGCAGACGAACGTGCACACGGTGGAACTGCTCTCCGAAGCCGGCTTTGATGTCGTCATTCCGGAGGCGCAAAATTGCTGCGGCGCACTGCACGCGCACAGCGGCGAGACGTCGCAGGCGAAAGAACTCGCGAAGCGCAACATCGAGGCGTTCCAAGCGGCGGGCGTCGATTACATCGTCTCGAACGCCGGCGGTTGCGGCGCGATTCTGATGGAGTACGATCATCTGCTGCATGATGAACCAGCATGGAAAGAATCATCCGCTTGGTTCGCGAAGCGGGTCAAAGATTTAAGCGCGATCCTCGTGGAGCGCGGTCATAAGCTTCCATTTGCCGAAGCTGGTTCGCAGCCGGAAGTCAGCGTCACGTACCAGGATTCCTGCCATCTGCGCAACGTTATGAAGGGGGGCTCGGCACCGCGGCAGCTCCTCAACTCGGCAAGCTCTTGCTCCTTCATCGAAATGAAAGACGCGGGCTCCTGCTGCGGCTCGGCGGGCATTTACAACCTCACGCAGCCGGAAATGGCCGGTCAACTGCTCGAGAAGAAAATGACGAATGCCAATGCCACGAACGCCCGTTATCTCGTAACGAGCAACCCGGGCTGCCTGCTGCAAATGAAGCTGGGCATCGCCAAGCACGGGCAGCAGGGCAAGATGGAAGCCGTGCACATCGCGGATTTCCTGCATGAACGGTTGGCCCAGAGCACACACTAAACTGCGTAGAATCTTCCAAGCCTCGCGAGTACATGCGCGAGGCTCTTTCTTGTGTTGATGCAGAGGCCTCCCAATGAAAAGACGTTGACCGCCGACCGCGGCGGGTGCATAATAGTGAATCAAAACAATTGCACCGACTGACAGATCGGGGCCACACCTATCGATAGCAGGGAGAGCGCGCACGATGAGGCTACGAACTCTTTTTCAGACATTTCTTCACATGAGAATTCGGACAAAGCTTTCTATTTTGATCACGTTGATTATCGCCGTTTCGCTGTCCTTTACGATTGCGCTCCAGCAATATGCGTTCTCGATCTATGACGGACAAATTTATGACAAATCGTCCCGCGTCTTGAATTTGTCCTCCAAGGCGATTGAAACGGAGCTAAAGCGCATTCAGCAATTGTCTTTCCGACTGATGAGCGAAGATCAAGTACAGAATTGGCTTAACGCGCTCAAGGCAAATCCATCCGATTACGACAAGCATTTGCTTAGTCAATTGTTGACCGACAAGTTGATTTCTTACGCGGGTGAAGAGCCGCATCTCTACTCGATCCAACTGATTGATGCCTTTGGCAGCGAGTACGCCGGCGGCAATATGATCAGCCAAGACCCGAATAAACGCAAGAGCATTCTTGACAAGGCGGCGGAGGGAACGGGCGAAAGCAGATGGATGTTTCCGGACGCCGTGGACGCTGCGCTCATTTTGACGCGAGAAATTCGGTCTTTCCACAGCTCGAACTTTGATCTTTCTTATCTGGGGACACTGGAAATCCGTATCAATATCGAGAAAATTATTCAGGACCTCGCTCCTGCGGAGGGCGATCTGATCATCGCGTCGGGCAACAGCATCATTTTCCCGCGTGCCCAGCCTTTCTCCCTTAGCGAGATTGAAGCTGCGTTTACCGACGGAAAAGGATACACCAATAAGGAAATAAACGGCGAAGAATATTTTATTACCCGCATTCAATCGGCGAACAGCGGATGGACGTACATTAACGTCACGCCGTTCAAGCAAATTTTTGATCGCATTCTGTTTATAAAAGAATTAGTCGTTTTTGTGTTTATCGGCATTTTCATCGTCGTATTTGCGATTGGCATCCGCTTCTCTTACAGTCTCACGAAGCCGATCGAAGAGCTGATGGCCCGCATGAAGCTGGCGGAAAAAGGGAACTTCGAGGAAGCGAATCTGCTTGCGTCCGGCGGGCAGGTCAGCATGAATGAAATCGGACT
Source organism: Paenibacillus whitsoniae (assembly GCF_003955665.1). Taxonomy (GTDB): domain Bacteria; phylum Bacillota; class Bacilli; order Paenibacillales; family NBRC-103111; genus Paenibacillus_E; species Paenibacillus_E whitsoniae. The sequence goes on along the minus strand of NZ_RXHU01000089.1, from coordinate 22,559 downwards.
GCTGCAGCGCAGCTTCCGTTTTATGATTGAGCGCATCAACACGCTGATTCAGGAGAACTACACTAATCGCCTGTTGATCAAAGAAACGGAATTCAAGGCGCTGCAATCGCAGATTAATCCACATTTTCTGTATAACACGCTGGAATCGATCAACTGGATGGCGAAAGTGAACAAGCAGTCGGAAATTTCCGCTATGGTGGAAGCGCTTGCTCATCTGCTCCGCAATTCTATTGATCTGAAAGAACCGATTATTCCGCTGCGCGAAGAGCTGGACATCGTCCAAAGCTACGTGACGATTCAGAAAATGCGTTTCGAGGACCGCTTGCAGTTTGAGCTGGAGGTGCCCGAGGCAATGCTCGCTTGCCCGATTCCCAAATTGACGCTGCAGCCGCTGATGGAAAATGCAATTCATTATGCGTTGGAGACGATTATCGATCCTTGCCGGATTACGATTCGCGGCTGGAGGACGGAAGGGAATGTGTTCCTCTCGGTGGAGGATACGGGGCCGGGGATGCCGCCGGGCATTCTGGATAGGCTGCGCAACGGCGAGATTCGCACCAAAGGCAAAGGAATCGGTCTGCTCAATATCGATGACCGCATCAAGCTCGCTTTTGGCGATATGTACGGCATACAGATAGACGACAATAGAACGGAAGGCGCAATCATCGTTTTGCGACTGCCTGGTGAAGGGGAGGCAATTTCATGATTAAAGTGATGCTGGTAGACGACGAGCGCATTATTTTGGACGGCATTTCACGGTTGGTCGATTGGGCAGCGCTGGGGACGGAATTGGTCGGAACGGCACGCAACGGCGTGGAAGCTTACGAGAAGATCCAGGAGTTGGCGCCGCACATTGTGATCAGCGACATTCGCATGCCGGGGATGGACGGGCTGGAACTGGTTGCCCGCGTGAGCGGGTCGCATCCGCATATTCGTTTTGTGCTGCTGTCGGGCTTCGGGGAGTTCGATTACGCAAGCAAGGCGATGCAGTACGGCGTCCGTCATTACTTGCTGAAACCGACGAATGAAGCCAAGATTGAGGAAGCGCTCCGCGAGATTATGGAGGAGCTGGCGCAGACGGCGAAGGAAGAATCGTTTGTGCAAAATATGAAAGCGGAGTTGGCCAAAGTCATGCCGCATGTGAAGGAGCAGTTCCTCAAAGAATTCGTGACGAACAAAACGTATGGCGAGCAGGACTGGGAATATTTTCGCAGCCTGTTCCGGTTGGACCCGGATTACCGCATTCGGCTGCTGCTGTTTCAACTCGAGGGCAAATACGAGTATGAGCATTTATTCGCGATTCGAAACATTGCCCAGGAAATGCTCGACAATCCGCTGCTCGGCACAACGATCGGCAATCACGTGCTGATTGTGCTGGAAGATACAGGGCAGCCCGAGGAACTGCAGGAGCGCATCTATGCGACACGGGACATTTTTCAAAAATATTACAAAATGGACGCCACGATCTCGTTAAGTGAGCCCGGGCATATTACGAAAGCGAGAACGCTGTATAAAGAAGCGCTGCAGTTGCTGAACTATCGCTTTTATTTGGGCGAAGGCAGCTTGATTACCCGCAAGGACACGGATCTGTCACTGGTTGGCGGGCAGGTGAAGGAGCTTGTGTTCGACGAGGAACGGCTCAATATGAGCGTTAAATCCGGGAATCGCGAGCAGGCGGAGGAAGCTTTAGCCGATCTGATCTGCTCTCTGAAGGAGGCGCAGCTCACGATCGAGGTGTCCAAGTCGTACGTCATTCAGCAATACGTGTCGCTGGTGCGGCAGTGTGCGCCGGATGAGATGAACCACTACGTGGCCAAAATTCCGCTTATCGTCGAAATGAACTCGCTGCAGGCAATCCAGTCATTCCTCGAAACGGTCGTCCATGCGATGGTTGAAAAGTCTTATGCGCAAAATAAAGTCAAAATCAGCGCGATTGTCCGCAAAGTCATCGATATTATTCACGATCAACTGGGCAATTCCGAGCTCTCCCTGAACTGGGTGGCAGGCGAGATGCTGTACATGAACGCCGATTACCTGGGGAAATTATTTAAAAAAGAAACAGGCGAGAAGTTTTCCAATTACGTTATGAAAGCGCGAATCGACAAGGCAACGGAACTCATCATGCAAGAAGACGACATCAAAATATTCGAGCTGGCGGAGCGGCTCGGCTTCGGGGATAATCCGCAGTACTTTAGTCAAGTATTTAAAAAATATCGCGGTTCAACCCCGTCCGAATTCATGAAATCTTCAGATACCTCTGGAAATTAAACAATCACGTCTGTATTTTGGATTCTCCTTTTGTCCTTTCCCCGCGATAATAAGGATAAGCAAGACAACAGCAGATGATCACCATTAAGGGGAGGATACACAGATGAAAAAAGCGATGTTCACTGTTCTATCGGCTGCACTACTGTTAGCGGGATGTTCTTCAGGAGGAAATAAAGACACGGGTTCCACGACTGCGCCAAGCGCGTCCGCGGCAGCTACGGCTGCAGCGTCCAATAAACCGGTAACCCTGCGAGTCGCATGGTGGGGCGGACAAGCACGTCACGATTACACCTTGAAATTGATCGAGCTGTACCAACAAAAAAATCCGAATGTGAAAATCGAATCCGAGTATGCGGCGTTTGACGACTACTGGAAAAAGCTCGCTCCGCAAGCTGCGGCGAACGGACTGCCTGACGTGTTCCAGATGGATATTTCTTATTTGACACAATACGGCTCTAAAGGTCAACTGGAAGATTTGACACCGTTTACAACAAGCGGCGTACTGAATGTGAAAGATATTTCCGAGAACAGTCTGTCCGGTGGTAAAGTAGACGGCAAACTCGTTGCGATGAACGCAGGCTCCAATGCTTTGGCGGCAACGGTTGACCCGCAAATGTTGAAAGATGCTGGCATTACGCCTAAGCAAGATTGGACATTTGCAGATTGGGATGCGATTGGCGCGACGCTGAAATCCAAAGGCAAGATGCTGACAGGCAGTCTTCGAGATGATGTATACTTCCCATTCTATCTGAGAGGCGTCGGTCAGAAGTTCTACGCAGCGGACGGCACACAACTGGGTTACTCTGATGACAAGCCGTTTATCGACTACTACACGATGTACAAAAAATGGTATGATGCGGGCTATTTGCTGCCGCTGGACAAAGCGGCTCAGAAGAAAGGCACCCCGGAAGACGACGATACGGTGCTCGGCGCTGCAATGTCCACCAACGGTTGGTCCAACCAGTTCATTGCATTAAATGCTGCAGCTAAACGTTCGCTTGACCTTCTTCCAGTTCCTAACTGGAGCCAAAACAAAGCGTTGTTCCTGAAACCAAGTATGTTCTGGTCTGTGTCCAAGAACTCCAAAAACAAAGAAGAAGCAGCAAAATTCGTGAACTTCTTGATCAACGACATCGACGCCAACAAAATCATCATGGGCGAGCGCGGCGTACCGGTCTCCTCCAAAGTCAAAGAAGCTTTGATGCCGCTGCTCACTCCTGAACAAAAGAAAGTATTTGAGTACGTGGCATGGGCTGAGAAAAACGCTTCCCCAATGGATCCTCCGAGCCCAATCGGTTCCGTGGAAGTAGAGAAATTGCTCAAAGATACGGTTGAGCAAATTCTGTACAAAAAGCTGACGGTTGAAGAAGCAGCGGCTAAATTCCGCAAAGATGCGAATGCTATTTTGGCTAAAAACAAAAAATAAGTGAAGTTGGAGCCCTCGCGACATTTCGTTGCGGGGGCTTTTTCATGCGAAAAAACCGCGCTGCAGTGGCGTTTCAGACCTCTGTTATTTATACAAACACAACGGTTTTTTTCCTTCTGGCCGCTAGGCAACTCTTTTATAATAAAAACATAGAGAAGAGAGGAAGCGCAGCTTCGTCCTTCAGACATTCCATTGTAAGGGGTTGAGCACCAATGAACAAGCTGCGTTATAACGACAACCTGGTGGGGTACGTATTTGCTTCCCCTTTCATTCTGGGTTTTCTGATTTTTACGCTGTATCCCATTATTTCATCGCTCTTCTATTCGTTTACGGACTACAACCTGTTTGATGCTCCGAATTTTATCGGCTTTGACAACTATCACAAAATGTTTACCGGGGACGATAAGTACTGGAAATCCGTTAGTGTCACGTTCACCTATGTATTTGCCAGCGTGCCGCTCAGACTTGCTTTCGCGCTGATGGTTGCGATGCTGCTGAATAAAGCTGTTTCCGGCATTGGCGTCTATCGCTCCTCGTTTTACCTGCCTTCCCTCATCGGGGGGAGCGTAGCGGTTTCCATCATGTGGACGCAAGTGTTCGGCGACAAAGGCTTGCTGAACTCCGCGCTCGCAGTCATCGGGATTCACACCGATACGTCCTGGATCGGCAACCCGTCGACGGCGCTTTGGACGCTCATCGCGTTGTCTGTTTGGCAGTTCGGTTCTTCGATGCTTATTTTCCTGGCGGGTCTGAAAAACATTCCAGCTTCGTACTATGAAGCCGCAAGCGTTGACGGCGCAGGTAAGGTTCGCCAGTTCTTCAAAATTACGCTTCCACTGCTCAGCCCAATTATCCTGTTCAACTTGATCATGCAAACGATCTCCGCGTTCATGACTTTTACGCCAGCGTACATCATTTCTCGCGGCGAGGGCGGACCGCTGGATAATACATTGCTCTACTCACTTTACCTGTACCGCAGAGCGTTCCAATTCTACGAAATGGGTTATGCTTCCGCGATGGCGTGGGTGATGCTCATTATGGTCGGCGTGATCGCACTGGTTATTTTCCAAACGTCGAAATACTGGGTTTACTACGAAAATAAAGGAGAGAAATAACATGGCCTACTCCAATAACTACAAACGCTTTGGTTATCATCTCCTTTTAATCGTGCTATCGATTGTGATGATGTATCCGATTATTTGGCTCCTTGTCAGCTCGCTCAAGCCGAATAATGAGATCTTTTCAACGGCGTACAGCTTGATTCCAAGCCGGATTGCGTGGGAGAATTTTCAAACGGGCTGGAGAGGCTTCGCTGGCAATTCGTTCGGCAAATTCTTTCTGAACTCCTTCTACATTGTGATCCTGTCCACGATCGGTGCCGTCACCAGTTCGGCTCTCGTCGCTTATGCGTTCGGGCGCATCCCGTTTTTCGGAAGCAAATTCTGGTTTGGCTGCATGATGCTCACGATGATGCTGCCGCATGATGTCACGATTATTCCGCAATACGTCCTGTTCACCAAGTTGGGCTGGGTAGGTTCATTTCTACCGATTATCGTGCCACAGTTTTTCTCGATTCCGTTCTTTATCTTCCTCATTATGCAGTTTATTCGGACGATCCCGATTGAACTGGATGAAGCGGCGAAGATGGACGGCTGCAGCAAGTACAGCATTTTTTTCCGGATCCTGGTTCCGCTGATCGTACCGGCGCTCATTACTTCAACGATTTTCTCCTTCTACTGGAGATGGGAAGACTTTATTAACCCGCTGCTTTACTTGAATAAACCGAGTCTGTACCCTGTATCGCTGGCGTTGAAATTGTTCCTCGACGGCGAGTCCGTGAACAACTGGGGCGGCATGTTCGCCATGGCATCTGCATCGCTTGTTCCGATCGTTGTCGTGTTCTTCATTTTCCAACGGTATATCGTGGAAGGTATCAGCACAAGCGGCTTGAAAGGATAAGGTAACATGGAGGAGGAAAACGAAGATATGCCAAAGTTAGTATTTGATGAAAACAATTTGCGCGCGGTGATCGACCGTGTTGTTGAACGCACGTTTCAAATGGATTTCAGCTGGGACTGGCCGGGCGGCGTTGCGTTCTACGGTGTGTGTGAGGCGTACGCTGCTACAGGCAACATGGAATATTTAACGAAGCTGCAAGCGTGGGTGGATGAAAACATTGAGGACGGCTTGCCGAAATTGTCCGTCAATGCGGTGTCCATCGGGCATGCGTTGATTACGCTCTATGAAGTGACGAAGGACGAGAAGTACCTGAGCATCGTGAAGGAGATGGCTGAGTTTCTGACTCATGAAGCAGAGCGCTTCGGAGATGGCATTCTCCAGCATACCGTCAATTCCGAATCTTACAACTTCCCGGAGCAGGCATGGGTAGACACGATGTTTATGGCTGGCTACTTCCTGCTCCGTGTCGGCAAACTGACAGGCAATGATGCGTATTTCGCAGACGGCTTAAGGCAATACCACGGTCATGAAAATGTGCTGCAAAATCCGGTGACCAATCTATACTATCATGGTTGGGATAACATCAAAGGACACAACATGTCCTCGATCTACTGGGCTCGCGGCAACTCGTGGGCAGCGCTCACGATGGCGAGAGCGCTTGTGCTCATCCCGGTGACGCACCCGTCCTTTATGATCATCGACGGATCGCTCCGCGATCAACTGAGCACACTCGTCCGCTTGCAGGACGAGTCCGGCCTGTGGCACACGGTGCTGGACGATCCATCCGCTCCGCTGGAAACGTCAGGCTCCGCCGGTATCGCCGCGGCGCTGCTCACCAGAGGACGCCTGTACAACAAGTACACGCAAAAAGCGATCGACGGTATCCTGGCGAAGATCACGCCGGAAGGTTTTGTGACCGGCGTATCGGCCGGCACAGCGGTCATGGACGACGCCGCCGGCTACAAAGGCGTGCCGGACAAGCGCATCCAGGGCTGGGGCCAAGGGCTGGCGCTCACGTTCTTGGCAGAAGTGCTGAACTCGCGGAAAAACCTGTTCGGCAACGGTTGTTAAATAGAAGCTCCACTCGGATTTCGGCTGAGTGGGGCTTCTTTTTTGTTTGGCGAGTCGAGGGGAGAAGTGGTGCACAGCGGCATGGTTGGCTGCGGAGGTACTTGCCGAAGTGATCAGGAAATTTCAGGATCTTTCCTGCAAAAAGGCAGGCTTTTTCCACGAAAATGGCGTTTATCGCCAAATGCCTGCAAAAAGACAGTTTTTTCGGCCAAACTGGCTCAACAACGGGGGGCTCATCCGAAATGCCTGCGCTTTTGCAGGAATTTCAGCGAAACAGGGAGGGAAAGGGGATAATTCCTGCTTTTTTGCAGGCTTGATGCTTCGTCCGAAGATTTTGGCGATTCCGTATCAATATCTTCAACAGCTGCAGGTGTATATTTGATCTTATTCTTTTGCGGCATTAATCTTCCTCCGCATTCTCTCCATGACTTGATCATGGTCAAGTAATTCGGCACCTTCAGCAATCTGTTTTTCTGCGACTAGAAGTTTAGATTGCAGTTTGACGCGAGCCTCCATTCGTCGGTACGCCTCATAACTCATAACTCATAACGACCAAATCAGCTTCCCCGTTTCGAGTTAGAACCACTGGCTCATCAAGCTCATGGAAAAATTTTGAAAAGCCATTGTAATCCTGGCGTATTGTTGTAGAGGGTCTAATATGCATACTGTACAACCCCTTTCTAAATGACATTATTCTAACCATATTATATCATTATGACTAACAGAAGTGACTACTTCCCGTCTGACTTCCTATCGTAGATATCCCCGGATCGATGCACGAACCCCCACTCCACAATAATCACGTTAATCAACAGCCCCAGCCAGATATTCACGTTTAAAATCTCCGCAACCATGCGCTCTCTTCCGCCTTCCGGCAAGTGGAAGCCGTGGAAGATCAGGTAGAACAAGATACACAACGGTACGACTAGCCGTGCGGTGATCGCGACGAGCGTTATCGCGTAGCTGCGCACCATCCAACGGCGATGCTGTACGAGATTGCCCCGCACCGCGTAGCGGTAGCCTTGCCAGGTTGTCCACAGCCACAGCAGGCTGAGTGCCAGAAAGGCGAGCGCCTTGGTATAGGTTTCGGCATAAAAGGCGAGTACCAATCCGAGCAATCCGCTGATGAAAATGCTGATGACATAGACACGGCCCAGCACGCGATGCCGCTTCGGGTATTTGGCACGATAGTGCGCACTTAATTGCACTAATCCGCTTAGCAGCGCCAGAAGCGCTGTCGCAATATGAAGCACTAGCAGGGGATAATGCAGGGGGAAGTTCGGCGTGAGCGAAGTCCGGCTGCTGTCGGGATTCAGCGACAAATAAGGAAAGATGGCGACAGCTGCGACGGCGAGGATGATACAGACAGCGGTAAGGGTAAGTTTTCTATTCATAGAGCCTCCGTCAATTTGAGCGTAGAGGAGCAGCAAGCGGCGTGACACTTCGTTCCTCTGTCAGCAATAGCTAACATTGCCATTGTACATGCCGATTCTCAACGGGATCTCAACGATTTCTTAAATCTTTCTAAAATCGCGCAAGCCAGAATAGGCGGCAGGGGCGTAGGACAAATTAGACATGCTAGCCAGATTAGGAGTGTGAAGATATGAAAGCCGTTACTTACCAAGGCATCCGAAATGTAAAAGTCAAGGATATGCCGGACGCCCGAATTGAAAAGCCCGATGATATTGTTATTCGAGTGACAAGCACGACGATCTGCGGTTCTGATTTGCACCTGTTCAATGGAGAAATTCCTAACATGCCGGATAATTTTATTATCGGCCATGAACCGATGGGCATTGTCGAGGAGGTCGGCAAAGACGTAACCAAGGTGAAAAAAGGAGATCGTGTCATTGTCCCCTTCAATGTCGCCTGCGGCCAATGCTGGTACTGTGCGCATCAATTAGAGAGCCAATGCGACAATGCGAACGACTATCTGCATGGCGATACCGGAGGTTATTTAGGCTACTCCGAAACGTACGGCGGTTACGCCGGCGGGCAGGCCGAACTGCTGCGCGTGCCGTATGGCAACTTTGTTCCTTTCAAGGTGCCGGAGGATGCGGAGCTGGAGGATGAGAAGATCCTGTTTTTGTCTGATATTGTACCGACCGCATACTGGAGCATCGATAATGCCGGGGTGAAAGCCGGCGACACGGTGATCATCCTCGGATGTGGGCCAGTCGGTCTACTCGCGCAAAAATTTGCCTGGCTCAAGGGTGCCAAGCGCGTCATCGCCATCGATCATATCGAGTACCGTTTGGAGCATGCGAAGCGGACGAACAAGGTGGAGACGTTCAATTTTAAAAAGCAGGACGATCTCTTGGGGCATCTTGCCGAACTGACCGGCGGCGGGGCGGATGTTGTGATTGACGCGGTGGGGCTGGATTCGGAGAAAACGCTGTTGGAAAAAGTAGAGACGATGCTCAAGCTGCAGGGCGGCGGTCTCGGGGCGTTCCGCATGGCGACGAAGCTCGTGCGCAAAGGCGGCACGATCCAAGTAACCGGGGTGTATGGCATGAATTATAACGCCTTCCCGTTCGGCGATTTATTTGCACGGAATATTACCGTGAAGCTGGGCCAAGCGCCGGTCATCCATTATATGCCGGACTTGTACCGCCAGATCAAGGAAGGCGTCTTCGACCCGACGGACATCATTTCGCACCGCGTTCGCTTGGACGAGGCGGAGCATGCCTATCAGATTTTCAATAAAAAGGAAGACGATGCGCTCAAAATCATTTTGAAGCCGTAGTGCTGCCGGTCAGGCTGGCCTCAAACATATCAATCAGGCACAGGAAGCGTTCCGCCTCCCGGAAAACATGGTCCGCCAGCAGCGGATGAATGATGCTTTTGATCTTGCACGCTTCGATGAGGTCGCGGGCAGTTTTTTTAAAATCCCGCAGCGAAGCGACGGATACCCGGTTCTGGTCGAGGAATTGATCGAGCAGCGGCCCAGTTTGGGATTGCGGGCGCATGCTGCTCAAATCGAGCGCTTGATACAGCAATTGATCGAAATCATGGCTGAAATTGCGCGCTTGCTCCACTAATTGCCGCTCCGAAGGATCAAGCAAATGGCCGATGAATTTGGCGTGGTCCGCCATAATGCGCAGGAAAAACACGTTCTCATCGATGATCGCATCGTGCAGCGGCTCCAGCTTCCCGGCATTCAATTCTTCCAGCCTGTTGCGGAAGTAGTTGGCCTCACGGCTCGTATGGTCGACCAGCAGCGGAAAGTTGTTGGCGCCTGGCAGTTGGCAAGAGATGATGAGACCGAGCACCTTGCGTTTGAAAGCCCATATGTGTACCGCCGCATGGTGGGCTTCGATATTCATTCTGCGGATGGTTTCAGGATCCGTTGCTTGCGTATAGGCTTATGCCCGTGCCTCGATCCCTTCGAATATATGGTAGTACTGATTCGCCTCCTGAATGAGCTGGGTATCCTCGCAGCGAAAACCCAGCTTTAGAAACAGGGAATGCTCTTTCATAATTCGCGACCAGAATCGCACCTCATCCAAAGACCGCGCAACAAATTCAGTTGTCAAGGCAGACACACTCCTCACCCAGATATCGTTCGTAATCAGTATAATAAGTCGGGTGACGATATATGTTAGCAAGCGCGGCCTTAATGCAGAAAAAACAATAAAAGGGTGTCCTTCACAGGACACCCTTCGTCTTATTTCTCAAAGCGAATCACTTTGTATGCATATCGTGCCACTTTCAGCACGCCCGCGGCTACCGCTTCGCCAGTCACCGCGTCGCGCCCGGCTGCGGGCAAGGTCACACGGCCGCCGGCGCCGTCCATGTTGACGACGACCCACACGTCGCCGTCCTCACCCGTGCGCGGCGCGACGATTGTGCCCTTCGTGACGTCCGTGCGGACCGTCACGCCCGCCTCATCGGCATAGTGCACGATGAGGGCTGACAAAAGCTGCTCGCCCGCCGGCATGGCGCCGAGCAGCACGATTTTGCCTTGACCGTGTGTCTTCTCGGTCAAGAACGCCAACCCCGGCGTCAGCCCGCCCTCGACGGTGCCGACCGCCACGGCGCCGTCCTGCGGCGCGAAGACGGCGCTCCACAGCGAGAGCGGCTCCGCTGCGCCGAAGGCGCGGCCGATCGAGCCCGTTCCGTCCATCGGGAACGTGTACACGGTCTCGGCGCCTGCGAGCTGCTCCAGGCGGCCGAGGGCCGCATCCGTGTGCAGCGTATGCTCTTCCGTGCGGCCGCCGGACAGCGGGCCCACGACCCATACGCCGCCGCGTTCGACGAAGGCGATGGCCCGCTCCAGAAATTCCGCGGAAATGTGCGGAAGGAACGGGGTGAGCAGCAGCTTGTAGCCGTCAAGCGATGAGCCTTCCGGGAGCACATCGCGGTGTAGGCCGGTGTGCAGGATACGCTCGTAGAAATCGGTCACCAACGCGCGGTGATTAAGCTTCTGGTGCGGCTCCGTCTTGAGGAACGCCTTCGCGCGATCCGAGTACGTCATCGCCACTTCGGCCTGCCGCGGGCGCGTGGACAGCATGGCAGGCTCGATGGCCGCCCGGGCTTCGGCCACTTCCAGCACGTTCGCGAAGCCGACCGTCGGCTTGCCCCACGTAGAGAGCACGGAGCCGTGCGGCTGCTCGCAACCGGCGCGCTGCTGGCGCCACAGCCAGTAGCAGAACGCTTCTGCGCCAAGCGCGTAGGCGGCGACAGCTTCGGCGCGCAGATAGCCGTTCGGATGCGGCTTGGCGTAGCTTTCCAGCGAAGCGGCATGAGAAGGGCTTGTCTCCATAATCCAGAAGTCGCGGCCTTGTTTGAAATTCCGCCACAGGTCGTTATTTAATAGGTAGTTCGGATAGTTATCCCACGTGGCATACGTATCGAACGAGGCGAAGTCGAGATCGCGGAACAAGCGCTCGTTATCCACATGAAACGCGACAGAGCTATTGTGGGTAATTGGCGCATCGGAATATTTACGGATAATCTTCGCCTGCTCGTCGCAGAACTCGGCGATTTTCTCATAAGAGAACAACTGATACATCGTGCTGAGCGACGAATTGTGCAGGAACGGCGCCGGATTCGGCTGCGGCACCTGGTCAAAGCTGAGGTAGCGCTCACTCCAAATGTCTGCGCCCCACGCTTCATTGAGCTTGTCCACTGTGCCATAGCGCTCTGCCAGCCATTCATGCCAGAGATGCAGACACGTCTGACAGCGGCATTCCGCAACATGGGCCTTGAACTCGTTGTCGATCTGCCAGCCGATGACGCTCGCCAAAGGCCCGATCGCTTTAGCGATCGCTTCGGTGATGATCGCCGCTTTCTCGCGAAACACCGCATTGTTCGTGCAGGCATGCTGCCTGGAGCCGTGACCCATTACTTGCATCTGTTCGTTCACATACATCCGCTCCGGATGGCCGTGCGTGAACCAGATCGGCGGCGTCGGGGTCGGCGTGCACATGACGGTTTCGATACCGCTCGCGCTCAATTGCTGAATCACGTTAACAAAAAAGTCCAAAGAAATAGCGCCTTCCGTCGGCTCCATCGCCGACCAGGCGAATTCGCCGATACGGACAACGTTGATGCCCGCTTGCTTCATCTGTTCAATATCCTGCTCCAGTACGGCTGGTTCCCAAAGTTCAGGATACCAGGCCGCGCCATGGTAAAGCTTGTTTCCCATTGTAGTCACTCACTTTTCTTCAATTTATAAAGGAATTGTCTATATGTTTTCTACTATAGGAGTATTTGCTCCCCGGGACAATAATACTTTTTTGCCGCAGAATGAAGGCGGTTTCAACTCTTTTAGCGAGTTTGCACTTTTTTGAAAAGCTTGTCCGACCTCGATTTGGAAGGGGTTTCAAAAATGTCTGATAGGCGGCAAATTGCTGTCCGTGCATAATAAGGCTATACCCGCTCCCTCAAGAGCGAATGCTATACGAAAATGCTATAAGAAAAGGTGGAGGTGACACGCATGAAAGAGGCAGCGGCTTCTCGTAAAGGGGAATTCATTCAGACGTCACGGGCACAAGGCGCACGCAAATCCGCCATCTGGGGCAGGCTGAGAAAAGACAAATGGCTTTATGTACTTTTGACGCCGGGGCTTCTGTACTTCCTTATCTTCAAATATGTGCCCATGTGGGGGGTGCTGCTGGCCTTTAAGAACTATCAGCCCTTTCTAGGCTTTTGGAAAAGCGATTGGGTCGGCTTCGAGCACTTTCGTGTGTTTTTTGACAATCCCGAATTTTTCATGCTGCTGCGCAATACGCTTTTGCTTTCGTTCTACAATCTGATCTTTTATTTTCCGGCGCCGATCCTTCTCGCGCTGCTGCTCAATGAAATTCGGGTTAGCTTCTATAAAAGAACGATTCAAACGCTCATCTATGTGCCGCATTTTATCTCGCTTGTCATCGTGGCCAGCTTGACGTATGTCTTCCTGACGACCGAAGGCGGGCTGATCAACGAGATGCTTCAAAAGTACATCGGCCATAAAATCGATTTTCTGGCCAGTCCCGACTGGTTCCGCCCGATGATTATTCTGCAGACGATGTGGAAAGAGTGCGGCTTCGGCACGATCATCTTCCTGGCGGCGCTGGCCGGCGTCGATTCTCAGCAGTATGAGGCGGCCATTATGGACGGAGCGAATCGCTTTCGCCAGCTCTGGCACATTACGCTGCCTTCTATTCGCAGCACGATTATCATTTTGCTTATTTTACGCATGGGCGACGTGCTGGATAACGGATTCGAACAAATCTTCCTCATGCGCAATCCGCTGAATCGCGAGGTCGCCGAAGTTTTCGACACTTACGTTTATATGATGGGGATTACACAAGGGGCGTTCAGTTACAGTACGGCAGTCGGGCTATTCAAAGCCGTTGTCGGCGTTATTCTCGTGCTCGGTGCCAACTGGACGGCCAAACGCTTCGGACAATCAGGGATCTATTAATTTCAACAAGGAGAGGAGGCGAGGCACATGGGGAGGCACTATCGAACAATCCCTGGTACGATTTTTGATATCTTGAATTATCTCATCTTGGGTATTATCGGCGTGGTAGCGGTTTTGCCGTTTATCTACGTGGTGGCAGGCTCCTTCGCCTCGGATGCGGAGCTGACGCAGCGGGCGGTGTTTTTAATCCCGGAGACGTTTACCTTAGCCGCGTATAAATTTATTTTTTCGACGGATACGATTATCCATAGTATCGGCGTATCGCTGTACGTGATGATTGTCGGCACGCTCGTCAACTTGTTTTTTACGGTTACGATGGCGTATGCGTTGTCCAAACGTACCCTGATGGGGCGCAATACGGTGCTGAATCTGATTATTTTCTCCATGCTGTTCGGCGGCGGTCTGATTCCGACCTATCTGGTCATTCGTTCGCTTCATATGCTGGACACGTACTGGGCGCTCATGATTCCAGGCGCAATTTCAGCTTTCAATCTGATCATTGTGAAGAACTTTTTCCAGGAACTCCCACCGGAGCTGGAGGAAGCGGCCAAAATGGACGGCTGTACGGAGCTCGGTCTTTTGTGGCGTATCGTACTTCCGCTATCTATGCCGGTGCTCGCGACATTCACCTTATTTTACGCAGTCGGTCATTGGAACAACTTCTTCTCTGCGCTTCTCTACATTAACGATCCTTCGAAATGGCCGCTGCAAGTGCTGCTCAGGCAGATTGTCCTGCTCTCGCAATCCGCAGCGGGCGACATCAATTCGATGGACCCGAACTTCGTTCAGCCGCCGGAGCAGTCGATTAAAATGGCCGTGATCGTGGTCGGCACCATTCCGATTTTGCTGGTCTATCCGTTCCTGCAAAAGCATTTTGCCAAAGGGGTTTTGATCGGTTCCGTGAAAGGCTGACGGTTTCTGATAAAGCGTAGTATATTTTACTGGGGAGGCATGAACATATGAAAAAGAATTCGAAAAAATGGGTAGCCGCAGCAGCCGTAGGCACGGTCGTCCTTACTACCGTAACGGGGTGCGGGAGCGACAAAGAATCATCCGCTTCGCCTGGCGCAGCGGCAACCGGCCAAGCGACGGCGACGGCCGCAGCGCAGAACCTGGCACCGCTTGATCTCAGCATCATGCTGCCGATTTTCAAAACGAACTATCCGAAAGACGACGGCCCTGTCACCACCGAAATCGATAAAAAGACAAATACGAAAATTCATCTGGAATGGGTGCCGAACTCTTCCTACACCGATAAATTCAATATTACGCTGGCTTCCGGCAAGCTGCCATCCATCATCTACGTCGGCGACGTGAAAAATCCGAGCTTTGTCAATGCCGCCAAATCCGGTGCGTTCTGGGAAGTAGGTCCGTACCTCAAGGACTATCCGAACCTGAGCAAAGCGAACCCGGTTATCATGAACAACTCCTCCATCGACGGCAAAAACTATGGGGTATACCGCGGCCGTGCACTCGGCCGGAACGGCATCAACTACCGCAAAGATTGGCTGGATGCGGTCGGCATGCAGCCGCCGAAAACGATCGACGATTTCTACAACATGTTGAAAGCGTTTAAAGAGAAAGATCCGGACAAAAACGGTAAAGACGATACGTATGGTATGGTATTGGTCAAATGGACAGGGCAATGGGCGAGCGGCTTCGACATTATCAAGCTGTGGTTCGGCGCACCGAACAAATGGGGCGTAGTTGACGGCAAGCTGGTGCCGGAACATCAAACAGCCGAGTACATGGAAGCGCTCAAGTTCATGAAGAAACTGTATGACGAGAAACTGATTAACCAGGACTTCGCCGTATTCGACTCCGCCAAATGGAACGATCCGGTCGTTAACAACCAGGCTGGCGTGATCGTAGACGTTACGGATAATGCAGCTCGACTGGATGACAAGATTCATGCTGCGCTCGCCAAAGACGGCAAAGATAATCCCAACATACACTATGTGGATAACTTAATCGGGGTTACGGGCAAAAACGGCATGAAAGCACTGCCGACTTCGGGCTTCGCTGGTATTTTGGCAATTTCCAAGTCCACCGTGAAAACGGAAGCCGAGCTGAAGCGCGTCCTTAAGTTCCTGGATCAAATGAATGAGCCCGATCTGACGACGCTTGCCGGCTACGGTATTGAAGGCAAGCACTACACGAAAGATGGCGACGCCGTTGTGCCAAGCAAAGACACCGCGCTGCTGGAGTCCGAAGTGGAAGGGCTGAACCAAATGCTGCCTTTCATTCCGGAAGATACAGGCCTTAAAGTCAAACAAACGCCATTGCGTCTGCAAACGACGAAAATCCAGAAAGAAGCGGAGCAATATGTTGTGGCAAATCCGGCTGAGCCATTCATTTCCACGGTTTATTCGCAAAAAGGCCAACAACTGGATAACATTATCAACGATGCCCGCATTAAATTCATTGTCGGTCAAACGGATGAAGCCGGCTTGAAAGCCGCCTTCGACACATGGAAAAAATCCGGTGGCGACGACCTGGTGAAAGAAATGAACGACCTGTATGCTGCAGTTAAAAAGTAATCAACGTAGAGCCGCGCCCTGATCGCGGCTCTTTTCCTCATCCGGCGCGGGAAAAGTCGGAAAAGTAGCAGAAATGCTCGGTATATTCACTTCACGCCAGGGATGATCCGGTATACGCTCAAAGGTGAGGGGATGTCTGAATGCTCCGGACACGCCCTAGGGGCTACGCTTGTACAATATTTTCGAATGGTTGGTGAGCGCATGCTGAATGCAGTAAGACAAGGACTTGTCAAACGATTGGGCCGATTGATCGGAGCACAGGGCCGCTTTTATCGCAAAAGCTTAATCACGATTTTTATCGTTTCCGGGATTCCGGGGCTGATCATGGGCGCTACGGTATATTGGATCGCCGGTGGACGTGTGGAAAGCGAGCTGCTGCAGCTGCATAATCGTCAAATCGAGCAGCGCTCCGAACAAGTCGACGATCAATTGGGCAATCTGGAGCTGCTGCTTTCGCATTGGGCGTTTGACACCAAGTTTGATTACAGTTTGGGCAGTCTTGATTTTATTAGAAATTTTGAACGCACGCAGGATATTACGCGCACGCTGATCGCCATGCAAGGCTCCAACGCGATGGTTAAGCGAGCAGAACTGTATGTCGGCGGAACGCAGTCGGTACTGTTCAATCCGGAATTCAACTCGATCGATGCCAAGCTCGCGACAGCCCTGTATGAGCCGCTCATTCGGGATAAAAATACGACCTACTGGACGCAGTGGTCTTTCGACACTGCGCATCCGGAAAATAAGGAATTGGCACTCGTTCACCAGGTACCTGGCGGCAGCTTGAAACCGTTCGGCGTGCTGGTGTTTCGATTTGACAGCCAGAAGGTGGCCAGCCTGCTGAGTATGCTGACACCTTACGATGAAGGGGAAACGTTCCTCATCCAAGGGAACGGCGAATTGTTTGTCTCGTCCAGCGGCAATGCGCTGAATTCACCGTTTGTCCATGCGCTGCGGGAGAAGCTTGCTTCGCTGCACAAGCCGAAAGCTTCGTTTGTTATCGAATGGAAAAATGTGACGTACACGGTATCGTACGGCAGTCTGTCGCGGATTGCCGAAGATTGGACCTACGTCTCCGCTTCCCCGATTTCGAATATTACGTCGCCGGTCGTGTTTATTTCGAAATTGATTATTACGATTTCCCTGATTATTCTGCTTCTTGCCGCAGCGCTGGCCTGGCTGGCATCCCGACGCATTTACTTGCCTGTAAAACGGCTTGTCAATCTGCTCGGCGGCCCTGCGGTGGTCAGTGGTCAAGGCGACGAGTTCTCCTTGATCGAAACGCAATGGCGACATCTGCATAACGAAAGCCTCGAGCTCAATACGAAGCTGATCGAGCAGCTGCCGCATGTGAAGGAAAGCTTCCTGCATCAGCTGATGCTGGGCTACTTGAATTCCTACTCCGAAGAGGATCTGCACCGGCGGATGGAGCAATTCAAATGGGAGGTCAAAGAAAAACAGTTCGTCGTCATTTATGTGCAGCTTATCGGGATTGCCAGCGAGGAAGTGAATTTTCGCAGCGGCGAAGAAGGGCTCGTCACGTTCGCAGCGGTGAATATGATCGGGGAGCTGGCTTCTCAATACTTTGAGCAGAGTGACATTTTGAACTTTCATGATTTGACCGCGGCTGTTTTGCTGGTATTGCCCCAGCAGCAATCGGTTCAGGAGGCTTGTCAGGCGTTTAGCGAAGAGGTGAAGCAATCGATCAACTCGATTCTGAAACTGCGGGTGACGATGGCGATTTCCCGTCCTGCGACGCGCATCGGCGAGATTCCGCTCGCGTTTGAGCGGGCGAAGCAGGCGGTGTCGTACCGCAATTTTGAAAATAGCAATCAAATTATCGATTTGGAAACGGATCTTGCCCAGGGCGAAGATGCAGGCGAGTTTCAATACCCTTTTGCCATTGAAAGAGAATTGATTCAGGCTTTGCGAACCGGAAGGGAGGGCGAAGCGAGTGCGTCGTTGCTTGCTTTCCTCGATGCCTTATCGTGCCATGGCGCCAAAGAGATTGACGTGCAGCAAGGGATGCTGCAGCTGTTAGGCAACGTTCAGCAAGCGATTATGGTGTCGGGCATCAACCCGAGCCGCTTGTTTAAAGGAGCGAACCTGTACGAGCAGCTTTCCCAGATCAGAGAGGGGACGAGAATGGTGAGCTGGTTTCAGCAGAAGGTCGTGACGCCGTTTTTGACAGAGCTATCCGGGCGTTCGGACGCGCATGTGAAGCGCATTATTGAACAGACGATGATCTACTTGCAGCAAAATTACAGAACCGATATATCGCTGGATAATTGCGCGGATCATACGGGCACGTCGCCGTTTTTCCTCAGCAAAGCGTTCAAGCAGGTGACGGGCAAAAACTTTATCGATTATTTGACGGAGCTGCGCATGGATAAGGCGAAGGAGCTGTTGCGCGAATCCGAAATGAAAATTAACGATGTCGCGGATCATGTGGGTTATCAGCATACGTATTTTAATCGCATTTTTAAAAAACTGGAGGGCATGACGCCGTCCCGTTACCGTGAGCTAAGCCGGACGAACTGATTTCGGAAAAGTATAAATGGGGCTAAAAAGTGCAAATGCCGCCAGCGGCGCGCGCAAGAATGTCCCCTTGCCGGTAAAGCGGCGACTCCCTACAATGAGGCTAAACTTTGCAGGGAGATGATGGCTGAATGCGGGGAACAGATGTGCAACTGCGTTGGTTGAATGAAAAGGCGGCACGGCCCGTAGGTCTTACTTGGGGCGTACCTTGGCGCGAAGGGGAAGTCATGCGTGAGGAGACATTTCGTTTGACAGGTGGTCCGGCTGGGATGGAGGACATCCCGGTGCAAAGCTGGCCGACGGCCTTTTGGCCGGACGGCAGTGTAAAATGGTCCGCGCATGCGGCGGTTGTGCCGCAGGGACCGGATGGTTTGACGCTGGCGGCAGGAGGCGCAACGGGCAGCACGGATGGTATTGCCGTGCAAGAATCCGAGGATGCGATTACACTCGATACCGGGGCTATTATGCTCGTCATTGGCAAGCGGGGCAAACAAGTGATCCGCGCGGTGATGCGTAATGGCGTAGACATGTGCAGCGGCGGCGAGCTCGTTTGCCTGCAAGAGGAGGCCAGCGAAGCGTTCGGCGTTCGGATGGTGAGGGAAGCGGCTTATGAAAGCCGCATTGTGCGAGCGGTCGTTGAACAGCGCGGACCGGTGCGGGCGACGGTTAAAGTCGACGGCCGGCTGCGGGCTGTGAGCAGCTCGCGGGAATGGCTTCCTTTTACGCTGCGGCTGTATGTGTATGCAGGTCTGGATACGATTCGTCTGGTGCACACCTTCTTCTATGACGGTAATCCGCATACGGATTTTATTCGCGGGCTGGGGCTACGCTTCACGGTGCCGATGCGCGGGCCGCACTTCAATCGCCACGTCCGTTTTGCCGGGGACGAAGGCATGTTCAGCGAATCGCCGAAGACGCTGCATACACGCCGGACGAAAGGGAAGTATCGCGAGTTGTTTGAGCGGCAGACGCAGGGTGAGGGTGTGGCGTTTGATCCTACGGAAGATGCCTACTTCCTGTCCTTGCTGGATGATTCGGCGACGTGGGACAGCTTCAAACTGGTGCAAGGCTCCTCCGAGCACTATCTGGTGCAAAAGCGCACCAAACCCGGCTGTTCCTGGGTCAAAGCGGCGGAAGGCCGTCGTGCAGGGGGGCTCGGCTATGTTGGCGGCGAAGGCGGGGGACTAGCCGTCGGTCTGCGTAATTTCTGGCAGAAGCATCCTGCAGGCTTCGAGGTGCACGGCACGTCGAGTCCGGAGGCGTCGTTCACGGTGTGGCTGTGGTCGCCGGACGGCGCGCCGATGGACTTGCGGCATTACGATACGGAGACGCACGTGGAGTCTTCCTATGAAGGCGCCGAGGAGCTGCGCGCGACGCCTTACGGCATCGGCAACACCTCCGAGCTGTTGCTGTGGGCGACGGATTGTACGCCGGACAGTGAGGCGCTAAGGCATATGTGCGCGGAGACGGAGTCCCCATCGCTGCTCGTATGCGAGCCGTCCTATTATCATGATGCCGGCGCGTTCGGCATCTGGAGCTTGCCGGATCGCAGCACGCCGGCAAAGGCGCTGCTGGAGGAGCGGCTCGACGGCATCATCGGTTTTTATTTGGCGGAGGTCGAGCAGCGGCGTTGGTACGGCTTCTGGGATTATGGCGATTTCATGCACAGCTACGATCCCGTGCGGCATGTGTGGAACTATGATCTGGGAGGCTGCGCTTGGCAGAATACGGAATTGGCGCCGAACATGTGGTTATGGGTGATGTTCCTGCGCTCGGGGCGCGGCGATATCTTCCGTTTGGCGGAAGCGATGACGCGGCATACGAGTGAAGTGGATGTCTACCACTTCGGCGAATACGCGGGGCTCGGATCCCGCCACAACGTCATGCATTGGGGCTGCGGCTGCAAGGAAGCGCGCATCGGCATGGCGGGGCTTCATCGGTATTTTTACTATTTAACGGCGGATGAGCGAATCGGCGATATAATGGACGAAGTAAAGGATTCCGATTATGCGACGGTCAATCTCGATCCGATGCGCGCCTACTTTCCGAAGGATGAGCATCCGACGCATATTCGGGTGGGTCCGGACTGGGCGGCGTTCTCCTCCAACTGGATGACGCGCTGGGAGCGCTACGAGGATACGCAGTATCGGGATAAAATCCTAACCGGCCTCGCCTGCATCAAAGGGGCGAATTTTCGTTTAATTTCCGGGCCGACGTACGGCTACGATCCGAAGACCGGTGTACTGACGCCGATGGGCGACGATAACTGGGGCCGCCATCTGGCGATTTGCATGGGCGGGCCGCAGGTGTGGTTTGAACTGGCGGGCATGCTGAAGGACCCCGAGTGGGAAGACATGCTTGCCGAATTCGGCGTGTACTACAACCAGCCGCAGGAGAAGAAAGACGAGCTTACGCGCGGTCTGGTTTCGACGAAACGCTTCGAGCATCCGGTGCTGAGTGCGGCGATTACCGCGTATGGTGCCTATTACCTGCAGGATGCGGAGACGGCGCGGCTGTGTTGGGATATTCTTTGGGATAATCCGTTTGCGAAAGTGGACCTGATGAAGGAGGCTGCAGACGTGATGTATGTCGAGCCTTTGCGTGAATTCGATTGGATGAATACGAACGAGGCTGCGCAGTGGTCGCTGAATACGGTAATTGCGCTTGAACTGATCGCGGACAGCTTGCCGAATAGGGCGGAGCTTCAGGAGGAAGTGGTGAAATGAGACAAGAACCGTATTGCTTAGGAGCTATCGATATTTCTGGCGCTGGGCCGCGCTGCAAGGTGCTGCTTGGCGACATCAATGGCGACGGCCGCATGGAAGTCGTGCTCGTGCAGCCGGACGATCGGCAGGATGTGCGGTACATTCCGCACTTTGTCCAGTGCGTGACGGCGTATGATTTGGATGGGCGCCAATTGTGGCAGACCGGCAAGCCGAGTCTTGCGGCGGGGAAACCCGGCTCGGACTATCCGGCGCAAATCGCGGATATGGACGGCGATGGGCAGTTGGAGGTCGTTTGCGTGATGGACGGGCGGTTGGTGGTTTTGAATGGTGCGAATGGTGAAGTCAAAGTGTCGCACGCGCTGCCGCACGAACATGCGCATGACTGCATCATCGTCGCGAAGCTGACGGGGACGGATTATGCGGGCGATTTGATTTTGAAAGACCGCTATCATAAGCTGTGGGCGTTCGACCGCAGTTTCAACCTGCTGTGGACGCATGAAGGTAACCCTGGGCATTACCCCTGGGTGTATGACTATGACGGCGACGGCTACGACGAAGTCATGGCCGGCTACGACATGCTTGACCAGGACGGCACGAAGCTGTGGAGCTGCCGCGATCTGGACGATCACGCCGACTGCATCTGGGTCGGCGACGTGAACGGCGACGGCGAAGCCGAGCTCGTCATCGGGGGCAGCGTGACCGTCATGTACGACTGCCGCGGGAACGAGCTGTGGCGGTACGCCGGCTCGATCGAGTCCCAGCATATCGCGCTGGGACGGTTCTTGCCAGGGCAGCCGGGCTTGCAAGTCGCCGGGCTCGACCGGCTCGTCCGCGAGGACGACGGCAAGGGCCTTAAGGGCAAGGACGCGCTCTTCCTGCTCGATAGCGAGGGGCGCGAGCTATGGAAAGAAGACCGTCAGACCGACGGCTGGCTGACGATTATTGAGCCGCTGCGCGGCTGGGCGGAAGGGGCGCCCGACCTGATCCTCGCCTATCGGCGCGGCGGCGGCGTGCTGCCGACGCTGTATGACGGCGAGGGTCAGCCGGTCGTGAGCTTCCCGCACGAGGGCTACGCCGTGCATGCCGACCTCGTCGGCAGCGGGCTCGAGCAGGTGCTC
>NZ_RXHU01000088.1 GCF_003955665.1 Paenibacillus whitsoniae | reverse complement strand
AAAGAAAGTGCTTACATTTACTAGCTTACAGGAAAGGGAAGGGGCAGAAAACCGGAGTGGAGGATGAAATGCGGGGGGAAAAGTCGCTTTGGGGGGAGGTGAATTCAAATGAAATAGACAAAACCCCCTTTGCATTCAAAGGAGGTTTTGTCACTTGGCTCTTGTATTTTTTACAGGGCGCCGACTACCCGATGAGGAACGTACAGCTCTTCCAAAAATGCAATTTCCTCTTGAGTTAACGTCACGGAGAGCGCTCCGACCGCCTCTTCGAGCTGGCCAATACTTGTCACGCCAATAATCGGGGAGGTCATGGCTTCCTTTTGCAGCAGCCAGGCAAGTGCGATGTGCACGCGTGGAACACCGCGTCGTTCAGCGAGAGCCGCCACTCTTTCGATAATGAATCGGTCTGTCTCTGCCATTGCATCGTATTTCATTTTCTGGGCTTGATCAGTTTCAGATCGGAACGTCGACGTAGGCCAGTCACGTACCAATCTGCCTGCAGCGAGAGGGCTGTAGGGAATAACGCCGATCTTCTCTGATTTGCACAGCGGCATCATCTCCCTCTCCTCTTCCCGATAGATGAGGTTGAGATGGTTTTGCATCGAGACAAACCGGGTCCAGCCATTTCGCTCCGCCACATGCAGCGCCTTCAAAAACTGCCAAGCATACATCGCCGATGCGCCGATATATCTGGCTTTGCCCGCCTTCACGACATCATGCAACGCTTCCATCGTTTCCTCAATCGGCGTGTCGTAATCCCAGCGATGGATTTGGTACAAATCGACATAGTCGGTCCCCAACCGCTTCAGACTCTCATCAATTTGACTCATAATTGCTTTGCGTGAAAGACCTGCCCCATTAGGCCCTGGATGCATGCGGAAATGAACCTTCGTTGCGATGACGACTTCATCCCGATTCGTATACTCTTTTAAGGCTCGTCCTACAATTTCCTCACTGGATCCATGCGAATAAATATTCGCCGTGTCAAAAAAATTGATGCCAAGCTCCACAGCTCGCTTAATAATAGGGCGGCTATTCTCTTCATTTAGCACCCATGGATGCGTCCACCGTTCGGCTACGCCAAAGCTCATACATCCAAGACAGAGGCGCGATACATCCAATCCAGTATTACCCAATTTTACATAGTCCATGCGGGAACCTTCTTTCACCTTTTATTTATGCAAAATAATCATTAATACATTAATGGACTCATGTCTATAACTATAAACATATATAGCCATAATGCAATTACCGAGGCACCATGTAGCAGAAAAGGTCGGGCAGCGATTGCCCGACCTTTTCGTAATCATGCTCAGCTGCTATGTAGTCATTTTCTGGCTCACCCCTCAAGAGAAGGAGCGATCGAATCAAAATCCATTCTTAGAACCATACGTATTCCCGCTGATCGTAAAGCCCGAGCTGCTCGCCAGCCAGATGTCATAGGATACATTAGCAATATTCGGATTGTTGTAGGTATTGTTGTTTATCAACGTTCCGGTCTGACAATCAATAATGTTAATGCCGGATTTCTGATTATCATGGGCTTCGTTCCCTTCCACATATAAATTATTCATGTGGTAAACCGTCAAGCCCCGATCGTAATTGTAATTAAACTTGCTGTTCTTAATGCTGATGCTGGTTTCCGTCTGATCGTCATAGAAGTCGGTTACTTTGAGTCCCATTCCCGTCACATTGTGGGAGGCATCGAGCTTATCGATCACCACATGATCTACCGTGCTCAGATAGAGCCCGTGATAATACTGCTTCACCGCTCCATTGTATTCGACTTTTGAGTTTTTGATGGTGACGTTACTCGTTCTTCCCACATTGATCCCCATTGCGCTGTACTGAACGAGCACATTGTCAATCGTGGCCCCTGTGTTGCTGACATCGTTATGTTTATCTGAAAAATCAATCCCGATCACATTCAACCTCGCCGCCTCGATCCTAGCGTCCAGTGAAGCTTGCGTTTCCGCCCCGCTGCTGATGCGATCATTATACTGCGTGCTGCCTTTATGGAAGTATTCGGGCAGGTTTTGTTCACTGGCGGAGAGCCCGCCCTTAACGACTAGATTTCTCGCAGCCACATTCGAAAACGGAACACTTGCGTTCGTGATGACGGGCTCATCTTTCCCGGCAGCCAGTTGGATGATAGGGCGGTCCGTAGCCGATTCCCCTTGGATAGTACATCCATTGTACACGTTGACACTGTAGCCTACCGTATACGTTCCCGGCTTTAAAATCAAAGTGCCGCAGCCTTGATTTTTCAGGGAGTCCATGGCTTGTTGGATACTCTGGCCCGGGGAGATGATAATCGTTGTTGCAGCTTGCGCAGGCAAAGCCGCTGCCAACGAACCTACAACCATCGCACAACTCATGACGAAAGAAAAACCGGCACGTTTCCTTTTGAACATTTGAATGATCCCTCCTAAGTTATGTTTCTGCCTGACTGATTGGTGCAGAAGCAGCGCTAGAGGCTCTTTTCGTTACTATTGAGATGAGAGGCCGAGATGACCTCCGGCTGGGGCATCAAGCCTGCAAAAAAGCAGGAATTTCCCTCGCTCTCTTTCTGTTATGATGAAATGCCTGCGAATCCGCAGGCATTGTAGGTGGGAGCCCTCTTTCTGGGCAAGTTTTGCTCAAAAACCTGCTGAATCGCAGGCATTTCGTGAAAAGCACCATTTTTGTGAAATATACCTGCCTATTCGCAGGAATTCACCTGACCACGTGGCATCCTTCCATTCCTTCCGCTGAACATCTGCCCTTCAAGATAAGGCACGCGTGCCCCTTCCTAGCGCAGAAGCGCCTTCAACTCGCTGTTCAGTTCCAGCACGCGCAGCAAGATCGTCAACGCCTCGGCGCGCGTCGCGTCCTTGCCCGGCGCGAAGCTGCCTGGGGCAACACCGCTGACGAGGCCTAGCTGCGCCGCAGCTTCGATCTGCGCTTTGTTCCACACGCCGTCGATGTCGGTGAAGCCGGTGCTGCCCCCCGCCGGCTTTAGTTCAACCAGCTTCGCAACGATCGCAATGATCTCCGCACGCGTGATATCTTGATCCGGCCGGAACGTGCCGTCGCCGTAACCGCTAATGATGCCGCTGCTAGCCAGCGCATGGATTGCGCCCGCCGCCCAGTGCTGCTGCACGTCCGACAAAGCAGTCGGCGCGCTCGCTGGTAGTCCGAACAGCTTCGCAATGACGGTCGCAAACTCGGCTCGCGTAATGCTAGCATCCGGCTGGAACGAGCCGTCGGCGTAGCCTTGAATGACCCCGAGCTTGGTGAAAACGCTCACGGTGTCCTGCGCCCAATGTGCGCTTGTGTCGCTGAACGCCGGCGCTGCGCCTTCATGGCTCGCAAGCTTCGCCTTAATCTCACTCACCAGCGTCTGTACATCGACGATTGGCGAAAACGGGGTGCCCGTTTGCACCGCCGGGTCCGGTTTCTTCTCCGGCGTTGTCTCCGGCACAGGTATCGGAGTGGTGTCTGGTCCCTGTGTTGAATCCGGTGTACCCGGCGAATCCGGTTCGCCGTTTCCAGCCGCCCATACCGTCACATCGTAAGTCGCGAACACGCCGGAAGCATCTGTCGCCGCTGCCTTCACCGTGACATGCCCCGACGAAATCCCGGTGAGTACGCCCGTTACCGGATCAATCGACGCCTGGCCGTCTACTGCTGTGACCGACCAGCTCACGGCTGGATTTGTCGCATCAACTGGACTAACGACAGCTCCCAGCTGCAACGTATCGCCAACATAAACCGCATTCGTGACGCTAGTAATCTGAATGCCGCTCACGAGCACATCCGGTACGCCAACCGGGCGTACAACCACAGACGTTTGTGCTGTAGAGGCATGCCCTTTGCTGTCCGTTGCCTTGAACGTCAACGGATACGTTCCTACTGCCTGCGGCGTCCACGTGAACTCACCTGTTCCCGCCTGTATAGCTGCATCCACAGGCAAGTCAACGCCGGAGAAGGTAACGGCTTCCCCTTCCGGATCTGTCGCATACACCGTATACGTCACGGTTTGCCCCAGCTCAATGCTGGCAGATGCAATCGGCGTGATCACCGGTGCTTGATTCACATCAAGCACGCTGCCGTGGAAGCGCACTTCCGCCATATTGCCGAACCAGGAGGCGGAATTGAACAATCGGATATACCGATAAGGCATCGTATTCGTCACCTTAAAGCTTTGCCATTCAGCGGTAGAAGCTGCGGCTGCGGTCAAATTCGTCCATGTCGCATTATCGTTGGAACCTTGCACGACAGCACCTTTGATCCTGGCCACCTGATCCTGTCTGGCCATAATTTCGACCATGGTCAGCAACGCACGAAAATCCTGTTTAAAATCAAACGTCACATACCCCCCGGCTCCGTTCGAACCGTTCCGGAAATCCGAAGCCGTGCTCGCGTTCGAATCGAACAAATAATTCGTCTGCTTCAGCGTCTCCGCGGTATTGCCCGGTCTGCCCGTCGTGGTCGTCGGGTCGATCAAATACGTAATCCCCGTCACATTATTCATCTGATGCGAATCATCGACAAGGAACAGCTTACTGTTGTCCGTCGTTAGGAAAGCCGTGTCGCCATCGCTGCCATCCTGCTGTTTGAAATTGATGCCGAACTTCACCGTGCCTGTCGGCATCGCCAGATTCGCCGCCAGCGTGGCTGTCCAGTTGATGTTGTCCGTGGAGCTGGCGACAGCATCCTGCCCGCCTATTTTGACGGTCACCTGGGAAATCGGCTCTTTCGCTTTCCAGGTCAGCTTGATCGTATTACCCGGAACGATCCGGTTCATAAACGCCTGCGGTGAACTCAGGCCGACCGATTCAATTGGGCTGATCGTCTCGTGCCGCTCGCCATAGATTCTAAATTCGGCGACTTCCAGCATATTCTTCGGTGTCGTCGTAGTACTCGGCGGCAGCTGAATGACCTGCATTTTAATAAAGCGGAACTTCGTATTCTTATACTCATCTTTCACGTTCAGCCTCTGCAAATCCTCTGAATTGGCGGTCACGTCATCGGTTAACCGCGTCCACGTCTCCCCGTCATTGGAACCGAACAATGTCAGCCCTGCGATCCGCTCAGGGAAACTTCTTCTCCCCTGAATCTCGAAAGCGCTTGCCGTCACCTTGAAATTTGCGCCAAAATCAATCGTGTGGTACAGATCCCCCGCCAGCTGATACACCGAGAACGTGTTATCGTTGTTATCGATCAGATCGGTGATCGAAGTGCCGAAGGTGGACGTGACCATCTTCGTATAATCGAGACTGCCATTACTCAGTTGCGGTGTCAACAACTGCAGCCCCACAACCGCACTCCGCAGCGTTTGCAGCTTGGCATAAAACGCTGCATCCGTCGCTGTCCCCATTTGTGCGATCGCATCATTGTAAGCGTTCTGATACGTCTCCAGCGACGCCGTCACATAACCCGCGCTCGGATGGTAAGGCGCAATCGCCGCATCCACCGCACTTTGACGGTCATTCGTCACGATCAGATTAAGCTCCTTCGTTGACACCGAGGTGCCGTCGCTCGCCACGACAATCACGGAGCTGGTCCCCGCCGCTGCCGGCGTCCACGTGAACGCGCCGCTGCTTGCATTCAGAACAGCGCCCGTCGGTGCATTCATCATCTCGTACGTCACCGTATCCGCCGGATTGCTGTCCATCGCAGAAAAATCGAGCGAGATCGGCATGCCGACCGTGGCGACAATCGTGACCGGCGACTTGCCGCTTTTGAATGCCGGTGCCGACAGCTGCGAACCCGCCTTCACGTTGAAATGATCGAAGTCCACCATCGTGCCGTCGCCTTTGACCGTCATGTACATGATGCTGTATACGCTGTCAACTTGACTGTAAGTGACTTGGCTGATCCCCATGTCGTAGAGCATGTAGCGCCACTGCCCGTTCGTGTTCGGCAGGGTCAAGGTATAGAACGGTGCGGAGGTTCTCTCCTTACTGAGCGCCAAAGTTGCCGTGCCATTCGTGCGGAACTTGATCCCGATAATCCGGGACGTCGCGCGATCCGCATAAGAGAAGTTCAGCGGGGCGATCGTGCTACCTTCCGCCGTTGCCGTCACTTCCACATAAGAGGTACCGCCCTCTTGCTTCGTTTCCGAATGATTGTCGAACGCCGTGTAACGGTCCTCCAATTCAACGATCGCATCGCTGGTCATTTCCTTCGGCAGATAGGTCGCGCCTTCGGCTTCCGCCGCCTGCGGAATATACAGCCAGAAGTCGCCGCCGCCATCCGGACTTTCCCACGCCTGACCGAGCGCCCCTTGGTAGTAATAGTTGGACGGAATGCGTTTCGTGAACGCTTCATAGAAGTACGGCGCCGCCTCGGCGACGTTAACCCCTTTGACATACGTGTAGTAGTAGTAAATATCCCAGAATTGCGTCGTCGTCATCCGCCCCCGATAGGAATCGGAGATAACGCGATAGATGCCTTGCGTGACGCCGTTTTCGTCGATTTTATAAGCTACAGGCGTCCATGGGGTATCGTAGCCCAGCATATACTGCCAGAAGTAATTCGCCGTTTTCAAAATCCGATTGTCCAGAAAATCGAAAACCTCCACCGCATTCGGAGCTGTAGAAACCGTTCCCTCCACCGGATCCACCTTGGTGCCCTGGGCATTTAGCAAACGCGCCAGAATCGCTGCATTTGTCAAATCCCCGCCGCCGTGCGCCTGGTCCCTTCCCATTTCCACGTGCTGGATAACAGGCTCAGCCAAATGCTCACCGGTTACTGCGTTCGTGTCCACTGAGCGAAAAAGCTGTTTGATCGAGCCGTTGATGCCTTGGTCCACCGCCGTTTTATTGACGGTAAACCACTCCACGCCCTCGTCATACCGCGCCCGGTTATCGGTAAAAATATACCCTGACATCGCGCCAAGCAGCGGATACGTATGCTGGTTCATGAAATAGTTGTTGCCGTGTAAAAACGTCTCCGTCACCGGCACGATCAGATTATGCGTGAAATCGTCCGTATCCTTGGCCGTCCACTGCAAAGCTGGTGTTGTCGTGCTCGTGTACCGGAGAATTTCAGCCGCCGTCACCATCCGGTTGAGCGGGATGCCCATATGGATGTGCGAATCGGTAAAATACGTATACTTCGTCGGGTCCATCTGCTCCCAGATCCGGATAATCCGCATCGCGTTCGCCCGGTACACCTCATCGCCGGTTATGTAAAACATAAGCGCCTGTGTATACGCTTTCAACCCGTCTGCAACAAACGCGCCTTTGCCGTTAACTTCTACGCTCGCCGGCTTCGTCGGATCCGTCGAACTTGCGTTGCTCGACGTTACCGTCGTCGACGCGTTGGACGAGGCCGTCATCGCTTTGTAGTACGAGAACCAGGGCTCCTTCTGGTCAATGACTTCTTGCCTCATGTTTTCCAGAATCGTCTTGGTCAACCCGACGCCGGGATGGGTAAACCCGCTGCTCCCGGTCGTCTCCGTAATCGTGACTGTTGCCGCAGCCACCGGCACGATCGCCGCTTGCGCTGCGATCGGCACAAACGACGCCATGACGGTGGCCGTCAGGAAGGCAGCAAGGAGCCGCATCCAACCCAGCCGCTGTTCATTTACACGTTCGAACCTCATATCGAACCTCCTCAAGATGGTATGAAAATGGGAACCTTTTGAACCTCGCCCTCATTATAAACAAGTCACTTCTTTTTGAGAGTGCGGAAATTTAAGACGCGAGTGCGCTTTTTAAAGCAATGTGAACGTAACCCCGTGCGCGTGTTCATTCACAACAAAACCGCCTTCTTGAGCCCCTGTAATGGGTACGCCGTTAATCACTAACCCCTTAAATTGAACGCCGATCACCGGCCGCTCCTCGTCATAGCCGAAAATTTGGCTAGGCAGCGTATTCGCGCCCCAATACGAAACGTCCTCAAACCGGATATCCTCAATACGGTTTCCTGCCACAGGGTTGTAGTCCTTATTCCATACCACGCGCAGATCAACAAGCCGTCCCAATTCAAAATCCTCCACACGGATGCTCCGGTACGTCACGTGACGCACGGTATTTTTATCCCCTGCATTGATCGTCATCGTCCCCATATAGTTCGGCTGCGGTTCATGGTGCTCGAGAATGTCGATATTGTCGAACACAATATGCTCGATCGTATCCCCGTCCCGGTGATGATCCCCGTGAGTGCCGATCATCAGCGGATGCGCTACATCCGCCCACAGCACGCTGTTGCGCACGGTCACGTCGCGGGCATCGCCGTAATAATCCCACCGCGAGCCGTAAATCGCGATGCAATCGTCCGACGTGCGCAGGAAGACATCATCGATGTCTACGTGCTCGCAAGCCATCATATCGATCCCGTCCGACCAGCCGCGCGTGGAAAACGATTTGAAATTCGCAATCCGAATATGCCGGGATTGACCCAAATAAATGCTGTAATGCGGCGGATCGAGCGTCGTAATGCCTTCGACCGATACATGTTCCGAGAAGCGAATGCGAATGCCGCGAAACGCAGAGAATCGGTGAAAATCCGATAAATACACAATCCCCCTGCCCCTGATGGTCACGTGTTCCACGCGGTCGCACACCAGCGAGCCCACCAGTATCGCACCTCCAGCCAGATATACCGTCGTATGCGAAGGAATACGCAGAATCGTCTCCTCCAGGTAATGCATCCCCGGTCCAAAATAAAGCGTATCAGGCGCCGCTGCCCCTCCCCGCTTCGGCGTTTGCGCCAGCCGGTAAATATCCTCAGTCCGGTGAATCGCCGGCTTCAAGCTCAGCACGTGATCCGCCTCCGGATCCGGGATATCCCGCTCCATCCCATTCGCAAACAGATGCAGGTTGGCGAAGCGCAGCCCATTGATCTCAATGGACAGCTTCCTTGGCTGCTCCAGCGTGAAATAAACCGCATTGCCCGCTACACGGTGCGCTACCGCAAAGGACAAAGGACGAATGACCGCCTCGCGAATCGGCACGGCGTTGCTGATCACCTCAACCTCGACCGGCCCCTCCATATCAAAAGCAGCCATCGACGCTCGGCGAACTTCGTGCATATCGACCTTTACCTCGTACACAAACAAAGGCTGCCACTCTCCGCCGACAGCCCGCACGTTGACCGTGAAAGCATCATTCCCCACAGCGCCCTTTGGCGCTTCATAACTGATGACACGTCCCATTTCTTTTTCCCATCCCTTCAAAAATGAATAAAAAAGCCGCCCCGATTCAAACCGGAAGCGGCTGGCGGGGTTCTACCCCTTCGTAGCGCCCGAAGCGATACCCTTGATAAAATATTTTTGCAGGAAAACAAATACAATCAGCACAGGCACAATCGACATCGTCGTACCGGCGAAGACCATGTCCCATTGGGACGCCAGCTCCCCGACGAATTTGAAAATCTCCACGACCATCGTCTTCTTCGTCGACGGCAGCACGAGGCTCGGCATGAGGAAGTCGTTCCAGATCCCCAGCCCCTGTAGAACGATCATACTTGCCGTACAAGGCCCCAGCAGAGGGAACACAATCTGCCAGAAAATCCGCGGTCGGGAGCAGCCGTCAATGGACGCCGCCTCTTCAATCTCCACCGGAATGCCGCGAATGAAGCTGGTGAACAGCAGTACGCCCATCCCGACCGAACCGGAGATGTAGATCAGCACCGGTGCCGTCATCGTGCCGTAGAGGCCGAGCGTTTTCATTTGCTTGAACAGCGGAATCATGTACACCTGGAAAGGGATCATCATCCCGGCCAGATAGTACACGTAGATGGCGTTCGTCCATTTTTTCCCGGTACGCTCAATGGCGTAAGCCGCCATCGGAATGAGCAGGATCATGAAGAATACGGACGTCACTGTCAGGATCGCGCTTCGCACAATCGCAGCGGGAAACTGCGTCTCGGTCAGCAAATATTTGAAGCTTTTCAAGTATAAGCTGGTCGGAAGTGCGACGGCATCCCGCAGGATTTCGCCATTCGATTTGAAGGAAGATATCAAGCTGAAATAGACCGGGAAGAAAAACAATACAGCAAGCACCAAGGCGATGGCGAAGATCGCCAGATCCGCCCACTTTTTGGATTTATGCATTACATGTGCACCTCCCGTTTGCGCAGCACCCTAATTTGAATAAGCGATACAATAAGGATCAGAAGGAACAGCACCAAGGACATCGCCGTCCCGTAGCCTTGGCGAAGCTCGCCGAAACCAACCTTATAGACGATATACGTCAGCGTCTCCGTCGCGAAGCCCGGACCGCCATCGGTCATAACGGCGATTTGGTCAAAGATTTTGAGCGCGCCGATCATTGAAAGCATGACGCATACCGTCATCGAGCCGGCCAACAGCGGGAACGTGATATTGCGGAATTGCTGCCACCGGTTCGCGCCGTCAATGGCCGCGGCTTCGTGCAGTTCCTGGGGAATGCCCTGCAGCCCCGCCAGGTAAATAATCATATAGTAACCCGCGCCCTTCCAGACGGCGGTAATGATAATCGCGATTAAGGCATAGTCCGGATTGCCAAGCCAGTCGATTTTAAGCGAACCGAGCCCGATCCGATCCAGCAGCTGGGAAATAACACCAAAGTTATAGTTGAAAATAATCGCCCACACAAAGCCCATAACGATACCGCTTAGCAATACGGGAAAATAAAAAATACTCCGGAACAGATTTTTACACCACCGTACCTGATCGACCAGCATCGCCAACAGAATGGCAATCACATTTTCCAAAACAACGAGCGCAACCGACATAATTAACGTGTTCTTCAAAGCGTTCCATACCCGTTCGCTATGCACAATTTCCTTGAAATTATCGAAGCCGATGTAATGAATATTGGGACTGACACCATCCCAGGAGGTGAAGCTTAGATTCACACTGTTTAAAGCCGGGTAAATCACAAACATCGTATATAAAATAAAGGAAGGCAGGATAAATAAAACGGAAAAGGAGAACCATGTTTTCTTCTTCTTCCCAACCTTTGCACCGGTGCTCACAGCTTGCAGCGATTCTACCTTATCCACATTCTCTCACTCCTTAACCAGCTTGAATTAAGGGAAACCCCTGCGATGAGCAGAGGTTTCCGCATCTCTCTGAGGTAACTGATTATTTCTTCGCCGCTGCGTTCGCCTTGATGTTAGCGTCCCACTCTACGTCGGCTTTCTTCAAGTAATCTGCGCTGAAATCACCTTTTACGAGCCAATCCTGTGCCAGCTTGTAGAACCAGTTGCGCCATTGCGGCGGCATTTGGTCATCGCCCCAGAAGGAGTTGATTTGCAGCGATTTGATCGTCTTCGGATCGTTCATCACTTCAATAACGCGCTGCATTTGCGGAGCGGCATCATACGTGATTTTCTCTTTCGTCGTCGGAATGCCGTTTACTTGCTTCATGAACTTCGTATATTGATCTTTCGCGAAGAAGAACTTGATAAATTCGGAAATGGCTGCTTTCTTGTCCGCATCCTGATTCGCCTTTGTCGAAATCGACCAGCCTTGCAGCGTATTCAGACCGTTAACCACAATTCTGCCTTTGCGGTCCGGCACCGGATACCAGCCGAATTCAAACTTCGGATCGGCTTGCGAGATTTGCGAGAACATCCAAGGGCCGGAGAACAGCTCCGCCGCTTTGCCTGTTACGAGCATGGAAGCGGTTTGGTTGTCCGCGGTGCTCAGGTAGCCTTTATCCACATAACCTTTGGTGAACAGTTCGGTAAAATCTTTCATTGCCTGTGTCGGCCCTGCGTCCGCGAAGCTTACTTGCCCTTTGGTCCGCTTGGAGTTCCAGTTCGGATCGTCCGCAAACACATCGTCCATCAGGAATTTGTTAATCCAGAAGCCCCAGTGGAAAATATCTTTGCCGCCGAACGTCAGCGGTGTAATGCCTTTTGCTTTCAGCTTCTCTTGGGCTGCAAGGAACTCATCATACGTCTTAGGCTCGGATGTGATGCCGGCGTCAGCGTATGCTTTTTTGCTGTAAATGATGCCTTGCGGAGCCGTACCCACAATCGGCGCCGTCCAGTTCTTGCCGTTCAGTTTCGGTGCATCCGCGAAAAGGGAGAGCCATTCTTGCGGCAGCTCGGCGATTTTGCCCGCTTCGGAGAACAGCTGCGTATCGCGCATCTCGACGAGATCCGGGAATTCGCCGACGGCATCCTTCGTTTTCAGCCAGTCGAGGTAGGCCTGAGAACCGCCCTCGGATAGGTCGGTAATTTTGATATTCGGGTTCGCTTTGCTGAACGCCGCTACCGCATCCGCCATCGCCTGCTTCGTCGCCGGGTCGCCGGTCGCGTAGCCGATCGTAAAGCTGACGTTCTTCTTAGGTGCTGTGCTTGCCGCAGCTCCCGCGGATGGCGATGCCGCAGGTGTCGAGCTGGAAGAATCGCTATTGCCGCATGCGCTTAAAAGGATCGATAATGCCATAACACTGGAAACGGTTACTGCGAAATGTTTTTTCATTGCTATGAACCTCCCTTGATGGTTTGAGCTTAAGTAGGGGGAACTGGTGTTTTTATTTTTTTGCACCGTTCCTGCTGTGGTTTAAGACTACCATAAGCCCAAAACGTTGAGTATGCGGTTTTTTAAGCGCGAAATGCAGGAATTTAAGCAGTTATGCTTAGAATACACATTTTGCCCTTTTACAAGCCAATTCCAGGGAAATGAACACAGCCTACGTGTTTCGCCTATACAAAAAAACGCCCGCTGCCTCCTAATCAGGAAGCAGCGGGCGTTTTTCTTAGCGCAAAGCTCTCTCGTACCAATATCCCGGCACCCCGCGGACAAGCCGCATCAGTGCCTCCATGTAAAAGTAATCGCCCCAGATGACGAAGTCATCCGGCGACATGCCGCCCCGCACATGGTACGAACCATGACGGAGCAAGCCCTCCGCATCGAGATCGTCAGTCGTCAAATAGTTCTCCGTGAGCGACTTCATGCAGCGGAATACCGCGTGCTCGAACCGCTCCCGATCCGGGTCGCTCTCCGGCAGGCACCCGACAAGCTCCAGCATGCCGCAGCAGGCGATCGCCGTTGCCGAACTGTCCCGCGGCGTCCCCTCGCCAATTGGCACGTCAAAATCCCAATACGTCACCTGATCCTCCGGCAGATGCGCAATAAAGTACGCGGCCATCCGGCGCGAGGCCTCCAGATACACCCGATTCTTCGTGTACTTATACGAGAGCATGAAGCCGTAAATGCCCCACGCCTGTCCGCGCGTCCACGTGGACCCATCATGGTAGCCCTGGTGAGTACCACCACCGACAGGCTCGCCGTTCTCCTGGTTAAAATAAAACGTGTGGTACGATGAATCATCCCCTCGCACGAGATAACGACGGCTCTTCTCCGCATGAGCCAGTGCCACTTCCAGGTACGACGGATCACCGGTCTGCTCATACGCCCAGTACAACAGCGGGAGGTTCAGCAAGCAGTCGATAATGATGCGGCCCCCGTTCTTCGGGTCGCCCGCCGGCCCCCACGCCTGAATGTAGCCGCCGGCGGGGCGCCATCTTTTCAGCAGCGTATCCGCCGCCGCCAGGCCCAGCTCCCTTGCCTCCTCCTCGCCTTCCAGCATCCACCAAGCGACAGCCGAAGGCAGATAGAGGAACCCGATGTCATGGTGATCAAGCACCTTGAACGTCTCTAACCGGCGCCGAAAACTGTGCACCGTGCGGACAGCCGCCTCCCGGAACACAGGATCGCCTGAAGCCTCATAGCTCAGCCATAGCAGGCCGGACCAGAAGCCCTCCGTCCAATCCTGATGGTCACTCCTTTTATAATCGCCGCCGTCAAGGCCGGTCCACGGGAAGAAGTCCCCGAATTTATTAATATTGCGCCGCGTTTTCTCCACGGCATGTTCCAACGCTTCTACCCACATCGGCAAATGCCCCTTTTCATTTGTTCACACACTTTCAAGCCACTACCCTTTCACAGCTCCGACCATCACACCTTTGATGAAAAAACGCTGAAGGAATGGGTACACGCACAGAATCGGCAGCGTCGCCACAACGATCGTGGCATACTTGATCGTTTCCCCGATCTGGAACATATCGCCGCCTGTCCCGGAGGACATGCTGTCGGTAGAATTCGAAATGAGAATTTCCCGCAAAATAATTTGCAGCGGAAACAGATCCCGGTCCTTCAGGAAAATCGAAGCATAGAACCAGCCGTTCCACTTATCGACCGCGTAGTACAAGGCGATAACGGCAAGCGTTGGCAGCGACAGCGGGATAATGATGCGGAACAGCAGCACAAAATGATTCGCCCCATCGATTTTCGCGGACTCCTCGAGCGCATCGGGAATGGATGCGAAGGCCGTCCGCATGATGATGAGATTGAACGTGCTCACCGCAAAAGGGATGATGACAGACCACAGCGAATCCAGCAGTCCGACGCCTTTGACAATCAGATACATCGGGATCAGTCCGCCGCTGAAAAACATCGTGAACAGAATGAAGAACATGATCCATTTGCTCCAGAACACGTTTTTGCGGGAAAGCACGAAAGCGCCAAGGGCTGTCAATAGCAGGTTAAAGGCAACGCCCACCACCACGATAAACAACGTATTGCCATAGCCGACGAGAATCGCCGAGTTCGAAAAAACAAGCTTATACGCTTCAATATTAAAGCCGAGCGGCCGCCACAAGACACCTTCGTGGGACACAATTCGGTTCGCGTCACTGAACGAAGCGAACAGCACATGAAGCAGCGGATAGATCGTTGCCGCCATTAGCAAGGTCAGCAGCGTGTAGATCACCGTATTAAAAATCCGCTCTTCCCATTTGGCATGGATAGACATTCGGGTACTCCCTTTCCTTTTAAAATCAACCTACCACAAGCTGTTATCTGTCATCTTCTTACTAAACCGGTTCGCCGCAATCAGCAAAATGAGATTCAGCACGGAGTTGAACAGACCAACCGCTGAACTGTAGCTCCAATTAAATTCCAGCAACCCTTTTCGGTAGACAAAGGAGGAAATGACGTCCGCCGTCTCGTAGACGACCGGATTGTAGAGCAGAATAATCTTCTCAAAGCCGACGTTGAGCAGGTTCCCCGATCGCAATATAAACATAATCACGATGACCGGCAGGATACCCGGCAGGGTGATGTTCCAAATTTGCTGCAGTCTGGAGGCGCCATCGATGCGCGCCGCTTCGTACTGCTCCTGATCAATGCTCGTGAGGGCAGCTATGTAGATGATGGACTCCCAGCCGATGCGCTGCCAAATGTCGGATATGACATACAGCGAGCGGAACAGTTCCGGTTTTTGCAGCATCGCCTGACCATCCGTCCCCATCACCGAGACGAAAAATGTATTAATAAAGCCGCCGCTGTTCGTGAAATCCTTAATCATCCCGCAGATCACGATCATCGAGATAAAATAAGGCATGTAGGTAATGGACTGCGCTGTCTTTTTGAAGGTTTTATTCTTCACTTCGTTCAGAAGCAGGGCAAGCAGAATCGGCATCGGAAATTCAAACAAGAGTGAATATAGGCTGATGAGAATCGTGTTTTTAAAAATACGCCAAAAATAATAGCTGCTGAAAAAGCTCTCAAAATGTGCCAAACCGACCCAGGGGCTTCCCATAATGCCCTTCATGGGGGAGTAATTTTTAAAGGCGATCAACGCGCCGTACATCGGTGCATAGTGAAACAAGACGTAGTACGCGAGCACAGGCAAAATCATGAGATACAAATATTTATTCGTGATAAAATCTTTCGCCACGGTTCTCCGTAACGAACCGGTACGGGTCGGAGCAGCAGGTGCAGCGGTTGTCTGCAAGTTCCGGTTCATGCTCAGCACTCCTCTATTTATAAGTGAGGAGAGGCTGCCGCCTCTCCTGGTCTAACTGATTAACGCTTGTTGTAACGATCGAGCGCAGCCTTCTCAATAGCTATCGCGCGGTCAATTTTGAGCGATTTGATTTTATCCACATACTTGTCGAACGAATCAATCGGCTCGGAGCCCAAAATAATTTTGAGCGACATTTCACCCACCAATGTATTCACGTCGTTCATGATGTTCGCAAACTCCGTGCTCTCATCCGGTGTAGGCGTGATCGGCGGCAGCAGGTATTTCTCTGCGTCCGTATTCGACCAGACGGTAATCCCGTCCTTTTGCTCCTGCATTGTCAAATACTGCTCGATATACCGTTTATCCTGAACGAACGGACCGTTGTAGCCGGAACGGGCATACATCGCGAGCGCCTGCGCAGGTGCGAGTTTGTCCGGGTTCTTCATGACGTAATCCGTATACTTCGGATAGCCGTTGTCCATCTTGTAGCTCACGCCTTCAACCCCGAAGTTGAAGAAGTTGTGGCCTTCTTCGCCATAGCCGTAGTCCAGCAGGCGCACCGCGGTCTCCACATTTTTCGAATTCGCGGTGATCGCCACGCCGCCTGTCGGGACAAATGCGAAGTCCTTTTGACCGAACTTCGGCTTGTCGCCGCTTTTCAGCACAGGATAAGGAGCTGGCGCAAATTTCGCCTTCGGCTCTTTCTCCTGCACAATCGGTTGCCATTTGCCGATACCCGCGCCGGAGTTCCAGACCGTTGCCGCGCTTTTGCCCGACGTCATATTGGAATCCATTGTCTTCGTATCGACGGTTGCGATGTTCTTGTCAATTAAACCTTCGGCATACCACTTCTGCATCGTCGCCAGGAATTGCTTATAACCCGGCTCCATCGGGCCGTACTTGATCGTGCCGCCTTCTTGGTAGAAGTTCTTGATCACCCCGAACGCCCCGATGAATGCGCCGCCATCCAGACCGAACAGTGCCGTCGGCATGCCCAGGAACGTCAGCGGGGCCGCTACACCTTTCTTTTCCTTAAACGCTTTCAGCACGTTGTACCATTCGTCGATCGTCTGCGGCATCGGCAAGCCTAGCTCATCCAGCCAGTCTTTGCGGATGATCGGACCTTGATATGTCTTCAAAAGATCATCGCCGCGAATGAACGGGAACGCGTAATAACTGCCGCTGTCGGTTTTGATTTGCTTATCCACTTCCGGGTGCTCTTTCAAATACTTCTTCAAATTAGGCGCATATTTATCAATTGCATCGTTCAATTTCAAAATGTAACCGTCGTTGATCGCCTTTTCCGGGCCTCCCGGGAAAGAGGAACTCCACGAGTACTCGATCATGTCAGGCAGCTCGCCGGACGCCAGCAGCACGTTAAGCGCTTCTTTCGCCTGGTTCGCAGGCGGCTGAATGAATTTCAGATTGACGCCTGTCCGCTTCTGCCACTCTTGAAAAAACGGTACTTCTTGGAACGTCGGTTTGACACTGCCAATGTTCCCGTTGAGCTCAGCCCAATAGGAGAGTGTCTTATCCGTTTTCATTGGATAGCTGAATGTGCCCGTTGCCGCTGCTGGGGACGTGCTTGCTCCCGCTCCGTCTTTCGGCGAGTCGGTTGGCGCTTCCTTCGAGCAGGCTGCGAGCATGGAGCCCGACAGCGCCAGCAAAGTAGCCATAGTTACGATTTTTTTCGTTGCTTTCATAAACCGCTTACCTCCCTTTTTCGTATGACCGCGTCTAGGCAACGCTTCGGTCTGTACAGCCTTCATATTGACGCTGACGAGCGACAAAAGATATAACGAAAAGCTCCAATTTCGTTGTTAAAATACGCCTCAGCATGCATAAAACCGCCAATTGCGTTGCATCCATTACGACAAACGGGCAGCCCCCCAGTGGCCGCCCCTCTATCCCTGCATCTCGCGAAACTTGCCGGGCGTGATGCCTTCGAACTTTTTAAACACCCGGATAAATGTCGCCGCTTCATTAAAACCAACCATCTTGCCGATGTCGACAATCGGCTGATCCGTAAAACCGAGCAGCGCTTTGGCCTGCTCAATCCGCACGCGGTTAATATAATCCAGCAGCCCTTCACCCGTTTGCTCTTTGTACAGCTTGGACAAATAGCTTGCTTTCATTTGAAACTGCTCGCCCAGCAGCCCCACATTCAAATCCATATCCTGATAATGGGTTTCCACATAAACATTCACCTTGTGAATCAGCTCACGCAGTGATTCCGCCCGGCTTTTGGAAATGTTCACGTCCAGCTTAGCCGCCGTGTAGGCACATACATCTTCCAGAAGCAGATTGAGCTGATCCACCATTTCCTTGACCGTATCACTGCTCGCCATCGTCTCCATCCAGTTCGGATGCTTCGCGAGAAAACTCTCCTCAACTTCGCCCAATTCATGAATCGTCTTCATCATCGTTGAAATCAAATTAAACATCAGACAGCGAACCAGCGTCACGGATGTCATCGACTTCCCGTAATTACGGTCGATCACCTCATCCAACACTTCTCTGGCACGCGCCAAATCGCCGATTTTGATAAAATTCATCAGACGCTGTTCAATCTGCAATGGGTAATAGTACCCGGTCATCGGCTCCTTATGCAGCTGCTCGTAGGCAATGATCTGCTGCTTGCCGAACACCAGCTTGTACTCCATCGCATCCAAGGCTTCCTGATACGCTTGCTCAATGCCGGCAATCGTCGAATGCGCTCGCGAAATCGACAGCGTGAGCTTCATCCGATACCGCTCCAGCAGGAACTGCTGCGCTTCTTCCGAGATCGAAACAAGCTGCTGCATGCGCTCATCAGCGTCACCTGAGGAGAAATTCACGATGCAAGCGAGCATATCGTCAATTTCGGCGACATAACCGCGATGTCCATGCATCCCTGCCAGTTCCTCCACCACATTGGTCAAAATAAACTGAGCCAAGCGGCTTTTCTCATGCACGCTAATCGACGAAATGCTGATACTGACCTCCTCCGGTGCCTCCATAAAGAAGAGAATGACAGCAAAATCGTCGGACAGCAGCTCAATCTGATGCGAACTCAGCGACTCCCTCAGCGGAATCGGTCCGTCCAGCCGCCCCTTCAGCAGACGCGCCAGCATGTTGGAGCGCAGCATATTGTGCTGCTGCTGGAGCTGCACCCGAATCGCTTCCTTCTCGCCAAGCGTATCGGAGACGGCACGGTGAATGAAGCTGAGCTCATTCCCTTCCTGACTGCCACGGTCGCGCGCGCCTTCCGCCCTGGCCAGCACTTGAACAAGCCGCTGAATCGGCGAGTAGTTTCTCCGCATAAAAAAGAGGGTCAAAATCGCCGCCCCGATCAGGGAGATCGCCACGCTAACATACATCACATTGCGGACGTACACCGCTTTTTGCCAGTACACTTTGCTTGGGATGACCGAGATGTACGTAAGCTTCGACACCTCGGAATTTAAATAGTAAATTTCCGACTGTTCATCGCTCGTTTTCGTATATATGACGCCGCTCTCCGCCCTGCCCAACTGATCCAGAATCGACGCCGGAAGCCCCTTGCTCGTATTCGACAGCAGCACTTTATGCGCCTCATCCAGCACATACACGTTACCGCCGCTAAAAGACTGCACCTTGGCAATCGCCTTATTAAAACGTTCCACATCCGCCATCACAACCACGGAGCCTGTCGGTTTGCTCCCCGATCCTGCCGGAAGCCGGGTTATGAGCGCAAGCGATTGCTTGGAATACGCGGAATCCTTGCGAGGCATGATCGTGAACGTCGTGCTCCTGTTCATCTTCACCAGCTTCAACCAATCGGCATAACTGATCATGCCCGTATCATGCATCGTTTCAAAACCAGCTTGATAATCCCGCGTACTGCCGGGCAGCAGGACGGTATTCTCCGCCTCCCACGTCACATAAAATTGATCGACATTGGCATAGGAGGTCTGATACATAAGAAACTCCTTCGCGATCAAATAGGCTGTATATTGCTCATCGCTGCTGGACATGCGGGTATAAATCAGGCTTTGAATTCTTGTATTCCAGGTCAACTCCATACTCAGACGCTGCATCATTTCGATCTGCGTATCGATCGTTTCTCGCACCTGCTGGAGCATTGTATCGTTGGCTCTATGAATTTCGCTTCGCAGCGTATTGCTGGATTCCCTGTATAGGATCAGACTCATCAGAATCGGAATAATAAATACGGCGCTGTAGGAAATCAGCCATGTAAAAATGACGCTTTTGCGCTTCTTCCACAAATTCATTTTGATCGGCATACACGCTCTCCTTTGGGGTGTCGTCTTGTTCGTACACTTGCCGTTCGTCCGCCCCATACCTCGTATTCTCACACATTGGCAAAAAGCCGTAAAGCGTAGATTCCTGGCAGTACGGCTTCCTCCATTATGACGACTTCCCCTTGCAATAGATATGCATAAATTGTCCAATCGCGTTGTTAAAAAAATGGCCGCAGCACGAAAAAGAGGGAGCATAACGCCCCCTCTCCAGCATTTAGTTCATAAATGCGATATAGGTCAAAAGCCGTTTCAACACGACCGCAGCTTCCGCTCTGGTTGAAGGGGCGGCAGGCGCGATGAGGCTCGCGGATCGTCCGTTCAGGATGCCAGCTTGGAGTGCCGCCGCTAGCGGCGCTTGCGCCCAGTCGCTTATTTGCGGCTGATCTTGGAATGGCTGCAGCCAGTCTTGGTTCGCACCGGGTGCCGGCTTGCCCGCAAGCTTCATCGCAGATGCAATCATGGCCGCCATCTGCTCGCGCGTGATCGGCAAGTTCGGACTGAACGTATCCGGTCCGGTGCCCTCGATCAGCTTCGCCTGCACGGCCGCTTCAACTGCTGCATAGTACCAATCTGTTGGCGCGACATCCTTAAAACTAGGTCGTTGAACCGGCTTCGCTTGATAACCGAGCGCACGCACGAGCATCGCTGCGAACTCCGCTCTTGTGACCTCCGCTTCCGGTGCGAAGCGGCCGTCCGCCTGACCTTGGACGATCAGCTTCGACGCCAGCAGTTCGACATCGGCTTTGCTCCAGTGTCCGGCAACATCTTCGAACGATTTGCTGCCCTGAATCACTGTGTAGATGCTTGCTCCATTTCGTTTCATGCGTACTTCCGTTAGTCCGTCAGGCCGGGTGACAAACACCGCCGGTACATAAGTCAGCTCGCCAGTCTCCGGATCGTACCGGACGGCTGCCACCTTGCTCGCATCGAAGCCTGCTGGAAGGAGCATCGTGCGAACCACATAGGTGCTGCCGAATTGCGTCACCGTGGCAACTTGATCGCCCTGCTCCAGGGTTACTTTGTAGTCCATGATCGGTCCTGCAACTGCAACGTGATAGTTGTTGGAGGCTGCCTTTACGCGTTCCTCCAAGTTCGAATCCGCTTGTTGCATCGTGACGGTTACGGTCGTGCTTGCCCCGGATGTCGCCGCACTTTCCGCAGCTCCGCCAGGAGCGAACAGAGACAACGGCAGCGTCATTTCGCCAAACGGGGACTGGAGAACAACGGTGCCCGTTGGCAACGTTGCAGCCGCATCCTTTAAAGCGGCTGCCGGAAGCTTCACGACCAAGGTGCTGCCATTACCCGGCGGCGCAATGACGACGGTCGAGGTATCC
Organism: Paenibacillus whitsoniae; assembly: GCF_003955665.1. GTDB lineage: Bacteria > Bacillota > Bacilli > Paenibacillales > NBRC-103111 > Paenibacillus_E > Paenibacillus_E whitsoniae. The sequence continues at coordinate 47,083 of NZ_RXHU01000088.1, read as the reverse complement.
GCAGACCAAGCTTGCTTCAAATCCTGGGCAGCCACGACCACCGTCGTTACTTCTCTGCCTTGGCTGTCCTTGCTCGTTGTGACCGCGTCCTCCGGCAGCTTCAGCTGAAGAACGCTGTCTTTTGGAGCTGTCGCTGGCGGCGTCGACGGTGTTCCGGCACCAGTACCGGCACTTGAACCACTGCCAGAACCCGAGCCGCTGCCCGAATCGCCACCTGGCGACGACTCCACAGTGACGAAGCGCAGCGTCGTCACCTTCCCTGCCGGCGCGCCGCTCATCTCGTCCGCAGCAGCACGGATCTTAAGCTCATGCGGGCCGTTCAGGTTAACGCGCCCAAACGCTTCAGCTTCATACCGCACATAATCGCCGCCGTCCAAGCTGTATTCCAGCCCCGCGGCCATACCCGATACGGTATTCGCCGCATCGTCCGCCGTCACTTGCGGCGCTTTCGGCACCACATACACGGTTACCGCAGCTTGCAGCTCGGCATGAGCCGTCGTTGCCGTAATGACCGCCTTGCCCGGCTGCAACGCTTGCACCAAGCCGGTGCTGTCGACAGAAGCCGTCTGCTCATTGGAGGATAGCCATCCGATTGTCGTGTCATACACGTCCGAAGGCGTCATTTGAGCACCCAGCGATGCCGACGTCTGCTCGGCATCCTCCGCCGGTTCATCCAGATACAGCGCCTGTTCCGCCGTATTTAAGGCCAGCCCTTCGGGCTGCTTAGGCGCTTGATAAGTATACACCTTCACATTGTCGATCCATAATGGCGCGTCCACGGCGCCATAGGACGTATAGATCCGAATGTTGTCGATGGTGGACGACGCCTCATAGAAATTCAGGTTCGCCTTTTGCAGCACGCCGTTCAAATAAACATTGACCTTCTGATTCGCAATGTCGACCTCCAGACGGATGTGATGCCAGACGCCTGTCGGTACCGAACCGAGCGTATCGACCGTGCCGTCCTTGTACAGGTACCGCAGCGTTCCACTCGTTAATAGCCGAACGACGGTTTTCTCGCCCTGCCGCAGCTCATAGAACGGCGTTTTGCCGCTGTTCTTTTCCTTCAAATCCCACTCCGCGACTAATGATCCGCTTTGTACCGCAAAAGGCTGCAGCATTGAAGCGCTAAACTTATTGTCGTTGTCACCTAGCAGAACGCTTCGATTTGCCGCATTTGGATCGTCCACAATCTGGACAGGAGCCGTCGCGCTCTGCGCAACTTGCCATGCGCCGAAGGAACCGGCGTTAAACGTGCCGTATACTAGCGTCTGTTCGCCGAAACGATACACCGCGATGTCGTCTGCATACAGAATCGCGTCTTTTGCCTGGGCATCCGTTTTCATGCGAAATCCATCCAGCGCCGTAACTGGGTTAGCGAAGCTCGCCCCAGCCGCCGCCAGTTTGCCATCCACATAGACATCGTATTTGTTGTGCGTAAGGTCGATCGTCACCCGCAGCTTCGTCCACGTTGCCGCAGACACCCCTTGCACATAGTGCTCGGCGCCCTGAGCATCAAGCCAATAGAGGGCTCCCGCCCGCGTCACAAGACGAATGGCGGCTGCATCGCCGCTAAGCAGCGTAAATTCCTCGCCTTTCGGCCCGTATGGCTCGGCAAACGTCCATTCAGCCTCGGCCAAGCCGGAGACAGCAGGAAAGGTTCGCGAGGCAAACGCTGAGTCCTGAGCGCTCATATCCAACAATCGAAGGATATTGCTGGATTCCTCCGGCAGCCGTTCCAGCGTCACAAGTGTCTGTTGCGCATTGCTTACGCTCCAGCCGCTAGGGCCGCCGCCGACCGCTTCCAGCCCGTTGCCTTCGTTATCGAAGGCGGCGTACAGCGCAGCATTGCGGTCAAGCTCTTCCGCGCCGCTTCTAGGATTCACAATCGCCGGTATCGGCGGGCGATCCGAAGGTCTCGGCTTCGCAGGGTCCGTATCAAACGTCACATGGAACGTGCGTCCGACCGAACCTTTCACACTGACCACCAAGCGGATGGTCGGGTATAGCTGCGTCACCATGATCTGCGGATCCGCCTGCAGCACACCTGCAGCGGAACGATCCAGCTCAAGCTCGATAGCGCCTGTATTCTCTAGCGTAGGGTCGGAAACCGCGAGCTCCAATTGGTTGTTCACTTCCTTGATCATCACCGCCGCCTGCCTGGAGCTCGTCACCAGATCTGCCTTCACCTTCTGATCTTTCCAGAAGTTCACGGCAGTAAGACCCAATCCATTATGGCGAACCGCCTGCGCCCCTTCATTGTTGACCAGCACCTCGTAAGGCGGATGCTCGGCATACTGCTTTACCTGTTCCGCCGTTTTGTTCGGCAAAATCGCATAGCTGTACGTCTGGCCTTGAGGACTTTTTCCGTGGTCGAACCACAAGCTGAGGTAGTTCCGCGTCACGGGAGCAGACTGGGCAATACTTTGGTTCACATCGCTCCAACGGCCAGTGCGCTGCTCACGAAGCCCATTAATCGCCGGGAGATCCGGGAAATAATATCCGATATCCGACTGCGCGCCGTTGCCGCCGAAGTGCATCCACTGCACGCCTGTCATGCGTTCATTCCAGCCGAGTGCCGTGGACTTCGCCTGCCCGTTCACGGTCAGCGCATTGTCGCCGGCCGCATTCAGCTTCCGCTGCTCGACGATCGTCTCGATCGTCCGGTTGTCGCTGCTCGAGATGCCCGAGCCGAGCGCCACGATCTCGTCGCCGAACATAAACCACGATTTATTCGCCTGCAGCGTCGTGCCGATTTGCTTCAGCTGCATACCGGAGCTGCCGTACGGCCCCATTTCAACGCCGCCAGCCCACGCGTTTGTCGGCTTGCCTTCCCCGTCCCCGTTCTGGAAATCAGTGAAGGTGCGCGGTCTTGTATCCACCGTCGTACCTGGCAGGCGGTACCGGTTCGCTGTCGCCCAATAATCCTCCATATACTGCGCTTGATCACCATTATACAGGTACGTCATGCCGTCGCCTGTGTACCAGCCTTCTCCGTTTTCACCGTTGGTCAGCTCATAGGTTTGGATACGTTTTGAGCTTTTGCTAATCCCAAACGTATAGTCGTCGCGAACCTGCAAGCTTCTGGCCATCCCCGCAAACTCGTAGTAGCCCGAAGCCTCCCGATCCGGCACAATCGCTGCGTCGCTCATCCATCCCTTCACAGAACCGATCAGATTCATAGAAGACAAACTATTGTAATAGTTAAAATGCGTCTGATCCTCCGTCATCCATGCCTTCAGCATGCTTTTCAGCTTCTGCGCATCCGATGCCGGGGCGTCCAGCGCCAATCTGGCGAGTGCCGACATGATGCCCGCTGCGGTTACCTGGGAATTATTTGACCCGCGGGCAATCGAGCGACCGTTGACGAAATCCATCGTCATCCCTTTATAAATAACCGGAGCAACCCCATCATAAATCCACTTGTAAAAGAGATTCACGTTAGGATCGGTGACCGGCCAAGGGCTGCCGTTGAGCAAATACAGCAGTTGGCTGACGCCTTCCAGCATGACCGAACCGTAGCTGCCCGTGTAGGGAACGGACGCATGCATCACGAACGAGCCATCCTCGTAAAAACCGTCGCCTGCCGTCACATAAGCAAACAGCGGGGACATTTCCGTCGCCACGGCGCGGATGCGCGCATCCGATTGCAGCAGCAACCCGTCCACAAGCTTATACAGCAAAATATCGGAACGATTCGCCCCCGTATAGTAAGAGCTAGTATCGAACACATTGGACTGGATATCCGGCGTGTAATGGTCAATCGCGCCGATGTAGCGAGCAATCTGCTCTGGCGTCAGCGCATCGTACATCATCACCATCGTATCTGTCATTTTCCCGGGGATACCAATTTCAAAATTCCACCAGTTGCCGAACGCGGTACCCGTCTCGTTGTACTGCTTGGTATACACCCAATCCAGTGCCGAGACGATATCGTCGCGTAGCTGCAAATTGTGGTAAAGCGCCCCGCCTTTCGTCGAGTAGGCGTAAGCCATCTCGCGGATTCGCGAAATATTGTTATGAATCGCATCGGAATTCCCGCTGCTGACGACGCTGTCCGACCACAGCACTTGGCGGTCCGCTGCTTTTTGAAGCGTGGACCAGCGGGTTTGTCCGTTCGCCGTAAGCGTGGCCACCTTGGCCTGTACGTCCGCGTCTGACGTATCCAAATTGTCGCCGCCGTCGAGCCCTGCTTTGCGCTTCAAACGTAAACGCTCGAACTCGCCGGAGACCGCTGCTTGATCAATGACCTTAATCATGGTGCTCGCTGTTTTTCCTCCATCCACACTTGTTGCCGTCAACTGCGTCTCGCCTAGCTTCAGACCGGCAACCACGCCCGCCGCATCGACCGATGCAATCGTGGCATCGCCAATCGTCCACGTCACAAGCTGATTGCCTGCTTGTGCCGGTTGAAAAGTCGGCACCAACGTAACCGTATCCCCTTTGATCACCGTAACGGTGCTCGGCAAAGAAATGGACGCCACACTTGGCGGCTGCACATTCACTGTCGTCATCGCCGTATGGCTGCCGTCTTCACTCAACGCCGTAATCACTGCCTGACCAGTCGCCTGTGCGGTGACAAGCCCTTGCGCGTCCACCGTAGCAGCAGCGGGATTGCCGCTTGTCCATGTCACCTTCTTATTCGTCGCGTTTGCAGGTGTAAACACAGGCGTTAACTGCACCGTTCCCCCTGCCGCCACCGTTTGCTCAGCAGGCAACGTGATGCCGTCCAATGGCACGTTGGTCGTGACCGTAATCGTCGATGACGCTGTCTTGGCACCTTCCAACGTCGTCGCCGTAATGTGCGCCGTGCCGACGGCCATGCCGGTCGCAACGCCGTACGTATCGACCGTGACCGTTGCCGGCGCGTCCGAGCTCCACATCACGCGCTGATCGGCGGCATCTGCCGGGGCAACCTGCGCCGTGAGCGCCACTTGCTTGCCGACGCCGATCGTCGACGCACCCGGCGTCACGGAAACGCTTTCAACTGGTTCGTACGAATAGACACGAACATCGTCCAAATAAGCACTGCCCGGTACCGACGTGCCGGTCTGCGTAAATTTGATTGTGTTGATCGTATCCCAAGTTGCACCTAAAGCCCCTGCGGTCACCACTTGTACATCATTGAGCAGCACGTCCGCCTTTTGCCCGGTCTGATCAATGATTGCTTTCACCTTGTACCACGTATTGGGCGTATACGCCCCCAACGATTTGCCCAGAATCGACATTTGGCCTGTTTCCGTCAAGGTCAGAAAATTTTTCCACACACCGCTGTTGCTCTTCATATCCAGCAGCCGGATATGGCCGGCGTCTTCAGCGCGAACCGCTGCCTCTAATACGACTTTGCCGGCAATATTGAGAGAGAATTTCCCCGCGTACAGCTGTGTGCCGGACGTACCCGACATCAGCTTCAAGCTGAGATCGCTTCTGCCGGGAGCCGCTTCCCCAATTGTATAATCCGTACCAGCTTTTGCATTGTACAACCCCCAGTTGCCGCCAACCTCCGCAGCCGGCCCCGACGTCGAGGGCGAGGTGGGGTAACTGTTGAAACTGGCCGCCACATACGTGGTCGCTGCAGCCTGTGCCGTGATCGGCCCCGCCTTACCGTACGGCAGCAGCAAGTTGCCTGTCAGGGCGGCGATGAGAGCGAGCACATACCTCTTTTTACTCATGGACATCTCCCCTTCATGATTGGATGACTACACGCTCATTATAAGAGGAGAAGCAGCGCGGCCATATTTCCATTTCGTCCAATAGACTTAACAAATTGTTTTCCCCATGTACAAAATGTCCACGATCATTAACAATAACCATTAAAAAACCAAAACGCCCTATCCTTAAGCTGCAAATCCCTCCAAACCACAAGCGCCTCTCCCGCATAACCCACCGCCTCGTTTAACCCTCGATGACTTTGTTAATGATAGAAGGGAATACTTTCCGACTTCTTGAGGTGCGAAATGCCGAACTATGTGCCCTATCTGCTATTAGCATGCATAGCTATCCTAATCACTATCGTCACGGCAATTCGTAAGCAGGAGCCGTTCACCCTTTTTCTCCATCTATCCTTTGCAGGCATGATTTACGTCTTTGAAGTGTTTGTGCTTGTCGTATTCGAGGCCTACACGTACTACCCTAAATTTTTGAAAAACTCTTTCCTGGACAGCATGGTCGGGGCCACGTTTTCCGACTTTTTCATCGTCCCTTCCATTGGCGTGCTTCTGGCCTTCTATCAGCTGCGTTGGCCCTGGATCGGCTTCTTCGCCGCAGCAATGAGCGGATTGGATGTACTGTTCGTTCATTTGGGCCTATACAGCCATGAAGGATGGTCGTCGTGGTACACCTTTTTTGCCTTACTCTTCTTCTTCCCGATGTGCCGGATATGGATTCGGAAAATACAGGAAGGAAACCGCTCCTTCTGTTATTTGACGTATTTGATGTTTGCGTTCAGTACGACAGATTCGACCATGTTCATTCTGCTATTAAGCGGCTTGCGGCGTATGAAGATGGGGCTCTATCCCAATCCTTACCGGGATGATGTGATTTTGACCGTCTGCTCTGCCTTCGCCATTACGCTTTTGCTTGGCAGCGTAATCTACGCGACGAACAAGCGTCGCTATTGGGCAGCCGCCTGGGTCATCATCATTGCCGGACAATATATCCTTTACCGGACCGGTCACTTGATCCTTTTTGTCCAACCCTGGATCTATGCCATCGCTTTTCTTGCTTTCTTGGGAGCCGCCACCTGGATGGATATGATCGGGCTAAAGTGGCTGCGGGCTTATGTGGAAAAGAAAAAAAACTACATTTCTACATAGTTATGCCTCATTTCTCCATATACTTCTCTCACCTAGCATTCTATGATACGCCTATAGTTTCTTAGATCATGAGAAAGTTTGAGGTGCCTTTTCTCCATGTCCATTTATTTTGATGCCGAACAGCGCGTTTTTCATCTGCAGGCAGGTCATACAAGCTATGTGCTGCACATTTTTGAGGCAGGCTATCTCGCGCATGCCTACTGGGGAAAAACGGTGCGCAGCATCCAGCCGGAAAGACTCATCCGCACGGAGGAACGCGCCTTTTCACCGAATCCCGATCCGGCCAACCGCCGCTTTTCACTCGATACGCTGCCGCAGGAATATCCGGCTTACGGGAATACGGACTATCGCCAGCCGGCTTACCAGGTTCAACTGGACAATGGCTCTACGATCACGGATCTCCGCTATGTTTCTCATACGATTACGCCAGGCAAACCCGCGCTGACAGGCCTTCCTGCCACATATGCCGAATCGGAGCAAGAAGCGACGACGCTGGAAATCACGTTGGAAGACAAGCTCATCGGCCTTCAAGCCATCCTGAGCTACACCGCTTTCGAGCGGCAAGATGCGATTGCGCGCAGCGTACGGTTTATCAACACCGGAACCGCACCGCTCAAGCTGCTCCGCGCACTTAGCGTGAACGTCGATTTCAACCACGACCAGTTCGAGCTCCTGCACTTATCCGGCGCTTGGGCGCGAGAACGCTATGTGGAAAAAAGGAAGCTTGCGCCTGGCACGCAATCCATCGAAAGCCGCCGCGGAGCAAGCAGCCACCAGCAGAATCCGTTCGTCGCCCTGCTGGAGCGCGGTGCTACGGAAGACTACGGCAACGTGTACGGCTTCAGCCTCGTCTACAGCGGCAACTTCCTCGCCTCCGTCGAAGTCGACCAAATGCACACGTCGCGCCTTTCCATGGGCATCAATCCGTTCGATTTCTCTTGGCTCCTGGGGCCAGGGGAACAATTCCAAACGCCTGAAGCCGTTATGGTGTTCTCCAGCCAAGGGCTGACGGGCATGTCCCAGACGTATCATGAGCTGTACCGGACGAGACTGTGCCGCGGCGAGTTCCGTGATAAACCGCGCCCAGTGCTGATTAACAACTGGGAAGCGACGTACTTCAATTTTACTGCAGACAAAATTGAACAAATCGCCCAAGCAGGCCGCGAGCTTGGCATCGAGCTGTTCGTGCTCGACGACGGCTGGTTCGGCAAACGCAACGACGACACCACATCGCTCGGCGACTGGTTCGTTGACAAGAACAAACTCCCGGCAGGCCTCGAAGATCTCGCTCAACGTGTAACCAAGCTCGGGATGCAGTTCGGCCTCTGGTTCGAGCCGGAGATGATTTCCCGCGACAGCGAGCTGTACCGTGCACATCCGGACTGGTGCCTGCACGTGCCGGAACGCAACCGCTCTGAGGGCCGCGGCCAACTGACCCTCGACTTGTCGCGTCCCGAAGTGTGCGACTACATTGTCGACGCGGTCTCGAAGGTGCTCGCCAGCGCGCCGATTTCCTACGTCAAATGGGACATGAACCGCCATATGACCGAAATCGGCTCTGCCGCGCTGCCACCGGAGCGCCAGCGTGAGACCGCCCACCGCTACATGCTGGGCCTGTACAGCGTGATGGAGCGCATCACGACAGCGTTCCCGCACGTGCTGTTCGAAAGCTGCTCGGGCGGCGGCGGCCGCTTCGATCCCGGCATTCTGCACTATATGCCGCAGACGTGGACAAGCGACAACACCGATGCCGTCGCCCGCTTGAAAATCCAGTACGGCACGAGCCTCGTCTATCCGATCAGCGCGATGGGCGCGCACATCTCCGCCGTGCCGAACCATCAACTGCACCGCACCACCTCACTGAAAATGCGCGGTGACGTCGCGATGTCCGGCAACTTTGGCTACGAGCTCGATTTGACGACGTTCACACCGGAAGAACACGAGCTGGCCAAGGAGCAGGTCGCTCAGTACAAAGAACTGCGCGAGTTTGTGCAGTTCGGCCGGTTCTACCGCTTGCTCAGCCCGTTCGAGGGCCCCGAAGCCGCCTGGATGTTCGTCTCCGAAGACGGCCAGGATGTGCTGGCTTGCTACTTCAACATCCTGGCGGAGCCGCATGAGCCCCTCAAACGCCTGATGCTGAAAGGGCTCGACCCGAACGGCACTTACCGGAACACCGCAACCGACGAGGTGTACGGCGGCGATGAACTGATGCATGCCGGCCTTGCCCTGCCGAGACAGCATGGCGATTTTGAAAGCCATCTGTACCGCTTCCGGAAGGTGTAGACTCCCGCGCTTTGCGGCGTCTTGATGCCCGCATGAAATAGAAGCCTCATCCAACGCTTAACCTGTCGGTGGCGTTAGATGAGGCTTTGCGTTTTTTAACGGGAAATTTGTTAGGAGAAGGCTGAAAACTGCAATTACGCAGGAATTTTCCAGGAAAATGCCGTTTTCAGCCAAATGCCTGCGTTAAAGCAGTTTTTTGCCCCGGGTCTGCGCCAAAACAGGGTTCTCGCCCAAAATGCCTGCTCAATCGCAGGCATTTCACAGAATCCAGAGGGGGAGGAACGATATTCCTGCCTTTTTGCAGTTTTCGAGCCTAAGCCGCCTTCCCACAACTGCCATCGATTCGTCTGCATGAGCACGCGTCCACCGCCGTTTCGTTCTCTTTCCAAGCATGTATGCCGCTCCCCACAAGAAAGATGACGCTCGGCATCTCCCCCTCTGGGAAGAATTCTTCTGCATGGTTTTACTTCTAATGGGAAAGCTATGCGAAATGGGAAAGTCGTGGAAAAACTGCGGGGAGGTGGCGCCGAATGATCGATGAACTTCGCAACATGCTGAATCATCCATCGGATCTTTACTTTGACACCTTGGATAACGGATACATGCAGATGGAGATTTGCTATTTTCCTATCCTGTGCGATCAATCCTTATTGAAAAACGGTCTTCTGGTCCCCTTCTCTTATAACTTCGAGCCCGATGAATTCGAGCGGATGATTCACGCCAATCCGATGTTCACGCCTGCCGGTCCGCCGGATACATGGGCAGGCGATGTGCTGCGAGGTACCGTGCTGTTCATGCTCGAAGATCAAGTCTACCGCTTCAATATTCAGCGAAAATTTCACGACAAGCCGGGCATGGTCCAGCTCGAAATTGCGCTGCAAGGTTCGCAGGTGGCGCTTACGGAAGATTTGGATATGAACATATCCCTCGTTCGGCTTCGCTTCAATTCACCAACGCTCTGCGTGGAACAGCACACGATTGGCGCCATCTCCAGAACACGGATTACTGTCTTATACGATACAAATCTGGTGAACCGGGACGTTCTAAGCCTGCTGCATCAGCGGCTCGCAAACGTGCAAATCAAGCTGCTCCAGGCTTCAGGACAGCTTGTTCAAATGTTATCTGGAAGAAGGCACCGCTTTTTTCCAATTATTTTGCAGACGGAGCGGCCCGATCGGATCGCCGCCATGCTCGAGCGCGGTAAAGTCGTCCTGCTGCAGGACGGCAGCCGCTTCGGTCTGATTTTGCCCGTACGGATCTTTGATTTCATGCATGCCATGGATGACGACTTTGAATCGTACTGGATGAGTAAACTGCTGGTCGTCCTGCGGTACCTGGGCATGCTACTGACCATTACGCTGCCGGCCCTCTACATCGCCATTGTCTCGTACAACCCCGAGGTGCTGCGCGTGCAGTTGACGCTTTCCATCGCAGGAAGCAGGGTTGTCGTGCCATACCCTTCTTTTATCGAGGTCTTCATCATGCTGTTCATGATCGAAGCGTTGAACGAAGCGAGTCTCCGGCTTCCGCGCTTTATCGGATCTACGGCAACGACCGTGGGCGGGTTGATTCTCGGCCAAGCCATTCAACAAGCGGGACTCGTCAGTTCCATTATGATTATCGTGACCTCGGTCGTCGCGATTTCCAATTTCGTCATTCCGAATAACGGCTTCGGTTACTCGATTCGGTTCGTAAAATATATTTTTGTTCTGATTACGATCTATTTCGGCTTACTGGGCCTTGTCGTCGCCTTCTTCGCTCTGGTTGTGTACTGGTGCAATATTCGCAGCTTTGGTCAGCCGTACTTGGCTCTCTATATCCCTAAGCTGGAGGCCACAATGCATCATAAGAATAAGGAGGACACCTGATCGTGCCCCGATACATTTATTACCACGTGCTCTACGTCGCCATGATCAACATCATGATGTTTATCCCGACCATCTTGATCCGCAGCCGCTTCGACGGAGCCGTGTCAGGCATGCTGGTCGCCAGCATGATCGGCACGATCATCATGCTGGGGGTAATGGCCTGCTTCGAGAAATTCCCGGGGCTGGGCTTTCCCGAGCTTTGCGATCGGTATTTGCCAAGATGGCTGGGGCATAGTATCAACCTATTTATCGCTTTTTTTCTGTGGATGCCGGCAGGACTAATCGTAATTTATTCGTATGCCGAAACGGTGCGCATGTTCTTTTATCCGGATATGAACCGCTACTTGAACCTGCTGCTGATGGCCACCGCTGCCGTCTGGGCAAGCAGCCGCTCAACGCGATCCGTTCAGTTCATTCACGAAATTATGGTGCTGCTCAGCTCCCCTTTTATCATCTGGTTCCTGCTCAAGGCGATCTTTAATAAAAACATCAGTTGGGACGCCGTCCGCTATGTAATCGGCTACATCGATCAACCGCCCGATTTTATGGCGATCGCCGCGTCGACCTTCGTCTTCTCCGGCTATTTGAGTCTGACCATCTTTAATCGGCTGAACCCGGAAAATTTCAAATTTCGTCTGCGCTTCCTGGCGCCCCTATTCGTAATCGGCTTTCTCATTGTCACCTTCATCGTGCCTATCGGCATGCATGGCACCGTCGGCGTGGAACATTTCGTCTACTTGTGGAGCATGACCGCCGACTCCATCATCTCGGAATACGGATTCATTAACCGGATTCTGTTTATTTTTCTGCTGCTGTTTACCGCGCTGTCGCTGCTTTTCGTCATGAATACTTGGCATACGACGATTATGCTGATTCGTTATGCCCTCAATAAATGCGTAGCCGTTGAGGAAGATCCGCCCCCCGCCATTAACCTGTGGCTGGCCGGTGGGATCGGATTGACTTCGTTTGCTTTCATGTTCTATGTGAATCAGGAAAAAATCCAATGGATTACGGAATGCTGGCTAATTCTCAGATTCTCGGTTGAAATTACTGCGTTCGGACTCATGCTTTACTTTACCAAGAAAAGAAAGAAGGAATCCGCATGTCCTTCCGAATTTGGTGTACCGCGCTCCTCCTGACGGCACTCGGCCTCCTTCTCGGCGGCTGCGGCTTCAAAGACATTGACAAACGTTTCTTCGTTGTGGCGATGGGGATTGATTTGAGCGACAACAAAGACAAGCCTTACGACGTCACGCTGAGACTCGCCGTTCCCGCGTCCAAAGTCGGGGAAGGGCTGGCCGAAAGCCAGATTGAGCACCAGGAAGCGCAAAGCATTGCCGAAGCCGTTCGCAATCTGAAGGCACACGTCGACAAAGAAATCGATTTTGGCCACTGCCGCGTCTTTCTGTTCGGCGACAAGCTCGTCAAGACACACTTGCAAGAATCGCTCAACTGGCTCGCGCGCCGCAGGGATATTCAGCTCATTTCTTATGTAGCGGTCGCTGAACCGACTGCAGGCAAACTGCTCCATGGCAACCCGACAACGGAACGGCTTGCGGGCAATTCCTTTTTCCTTACCTTTGGCAAAGAAGGAACTGTTTCTCCTTTTACCGTCACATCTTTCTTGTTTGACTGCTTCCGCCGTTTTAAAGAGAAAGGCATGGATCCTGTCATTCCCATCGTTCGCTATGATGGCGATTCGTATGTCGTGGAAAAGCTGTCCCTGTTGGATAAATTTCATGAGAAACTCGTGCTCACGCCGGAAGAAACGCAGCTGTTTAACATGAGCGCCAATGAGTATAAAAAATCAGGCATTCCCATCGACTATCAAGGGCAGCGACTTGCTCTCTACGTCTCCAACATTTCAAGCAAAATTAATATCACACACGATACGATACCAACGGTCAAATTCTCGATGAACATTTCCGGCATGGTGGAACAAGGCGTGCTTCGTCTCGATCCTCAAGAGGTAGAACGCAAGCTCAGTCAGCATGTCAGCGAAAGTCTGGAAAAGCTGCTGGCTAAAATCCAGGACGCCGGGGTGGACCCTTACGGATTCGGCCTGCACTATTTAGCCCAATATTTCGGCAAAGAAAGCGATTGGAAGCATTGGCAAGAGGTGTACCCTGAAGTGAAATTCCAGGTGAACACAAGCGTGAAAATTACGAATACGGGGCTGATTTACTAGAAACCGACGCAGACGCCAGCTGCGCCTACTTTACAGGAATCTGCAGCTTCATCACGGTTCCCCGTCCCTACTAGGCAGCAAAAAAGCTGCCGCCACAATCCCCTCGCGATTGCGCAGTCTTGTCAGCTTTGTCAGCCATTTCAGCCTTGTCTGCACATGGCGTCCCCCTCTCTACAGATTAGATTGTCGCATCGCCAAATTAGAATTCGATTAGAACCATAAACAAACGGCTTCGTCGTCCTGTCTTGGACGGACGCGTTTACTGATGGCATCGAGCCGCTTCGAGGCAATACTTTCTGCATAGGCGGAAAAAAGGCAACCCCGGTCGACGATCGCGTCTCTCGGAATTGCCTTTCGCACCTGGCATGCGCAGATTAGTATTTGCAGATGCTGCGAGTGATGATGACGAGGAGAATGAATAGAACGAGGACACTGGCAGCTGTGTTGTTTTTGGGATAAACGGGAGCGACTGCAGCATGGTGAGTGTGAACCGGTTTAGGGAATACAACGGATGTTTGTTGGTACGAAGCGTGCAAGTGAATGTCGTTGTGTACTGGAGCTTGCATAGTCGGCATCGGCATCGTTGGCGCAGGCGCCGGGAGCGGAGTAGGCATCGGCATTGGCATTGGCATTGGTTGAACAGGGTAATTAGGAACTTTGATATGTTCCATAAGAGCACCTCCTTGAATTTGTCCCTGAGGGGAACGGCAACACTTGTAACTGGCTAAAGCCGGAGTGGTTGAACTGGTGGGTGAATAGCTTACAACATCAGTCTATGGGAAAGCACCTATCGCGAACACGGTAAACACCCAGATGTTATGAAAATGGTTGGGTATCATGGGCGAACGAGCCATGGGATTGGCGGAATTTGAGACAGCCCGGCGCAAAATGGCCGTTTGGCAGGGGGACAGGCGTGGAGCCTGCCTGGGCTGCGCCCACCAAACGCAAAAAAAGCCCCAAGAAATGTCATCCATTTCTCGGGGCTCCCGCTTCTATACGTAAGGATTGTTGTCGCGTTCAAAGCCAATCGTCGTCTTCGCGCCGTGTCCCGGATACACCACCACATCGTCGTCCAGCAGGAACAGCTTCTCCTGGATGGAATCGAGCAGTGTGTTGTGGTCGCCGCCTGGCAGGTCGGTGCGGCCGACCGACAATTTAAAAAGCACGTCGCCGCAGAACAGATGCTTGTCCCACAGGAAACTCACGCTGCCGGGCGAATGGCCCGGCGTGTGGAACACTTTCAGCTCGATGCCGAGGAATTTCAGCGTCTGCCCTTCGTCCAATGCATACTCAGCCGGTTCGCACACGATCGGTTCACCAAGCTCCGGCCAGCGGGCGGAACCGTTTTTCTTCGGGTTCATCAGCCAGTCGCTCTCGAGATCGTGCACATAGACCGGGCACTTCTTCAGCTTGCGGATCTCCTCCACACCGCCGATATGGTCAAAATGCGTATGCGTCAGTAAAATCGCCTCGATATCCAAATCCGCGATCTTGCGAATCAGCGATTTCGGCTGCATGCCGGGGTCGATGATGATGCCCTTTTTCGTCTCAGGATCGGACAGCAGGTACGCGTTCGTCCCGATCGGGCCTAGCTCAAAGGATTGAATCGTAATCATCGCAGCCTCACCTTAGAACGATTCGATCAAAGCGCGAAGTTCTTGCACGATGACCGCGTGATAGCCGTTGCCTTCGCCGTATTGGCGCATCATTTCAGCTCTCGCCACTTGAATTTTTTCGTTATAGTCCGCTGCATCGCGGTCTGGATTTTCTTTTTTGAACTGGTTCATGACCGCTTGGACATGCTTAGGACGAGGTCCCCATTGACCAAGCACGAAGCCGCCCGTATCCGCAAAAATCACAATCGGAATCGATCTGCCGCCATTAGTCAGGAACTGATCCATGACGTCCAGATTTTGCTCCATCACAAGCACTTCTGTCGGTACGCCGCTGTTCTCCAGCGCTTTGAACACGACCGGAATGTTGCGAACCACATCGCCGCACCAGTCGGACGCGAGAATCAGACAGCGCAGATCGTCACGGTTATTCAGCGAGTCAAAATATTCCTTGTCGTCCTCGCTCGCCCACTCGAAGCCGTTATAGTACTCGAGGAACTTCTCCTGATTTTTCTCCATGCTATCGATAAATTGCTGCGGTTTGAGGCCTGTACGAAATTTGCTTGCCAAATTAGTACTCATCGTTTCATCCTCCCAAGTTCGTCGTTCTTCCCTTTTATTGTAACAAAAGCTGACGATTGCGCCAAATCCGATTTGGTCTGCCGCCTTGCCTTCCGCCTACGCCCGCTTCGCTTTTCTTTTCAAGTAGAACTGGTACCCGACATAAGCCACCGTGAGAATAATCGCCGCAATGATCAGCGGTTTGATATAAGGCCCCGCATATTCCCCAATCGTCTCCCAATTGTCCTTCAGCTTCATTCCTAGATACACGTAGAGGAACGAGTAAGGAATCAGCGCGAGCGCTGTGTACGTGGTAAAACGAGCCAAAGGCATCTTGGCCATCCCGCCGGGCAAAGAAATCGCGTGCCGAACAATCGGAATGAATCTCGCAGTAAAAATCATCCCCGTACCGTACCGATTGAACCATTCCTCGGCCACGTCGATATGATGCTTTGAAATGAGCAAGTACTTCCCGTACTTTTCCAAAAAAGGCCTGCCGCCGTAGCGCCCGATCCAATATAAGACGATCTGGGCCAGCGTGCCGCCGACAACCGCGCATAGGATGGCGCCCACAAAATTTATTTGCCCTTTCGACACAAGATACCCGGCATATGCCAGCAGAAGCTCATTCGGAATGACCTCCAGCATCAGCCCCAGGAAAATGCCCCAGTACCCCAGCCCTTCCAAATAAACTAACACATTGTGAATCAACTCACCCATGCTTTGAACCCTCTCTTCTTTTCACTTTTCATACCTCCACATATTCTAGCATAGACCAGTGTCCCGCACTACTTTTGCTCATACTCCCCCACATACAAAAGAAGGCATTCATGACACGTTATGCACCTTTGTCCCAAATCATGCCCTTGTCCCACTCGCGGCCCTAACAAAAGCTGCGCATGCGCTGACAAGCCTACGCATAAGATGTACTAGAACTTGTACAGGGAGGCGAGGGGCGCATGTCCCGTGTGTGGATTGTGAAACGCAAGCATCTGTTGATCGCGGTGGTCGTACTTGGGCTGCTGGCGAGCGGGTGGCTATATGTAAGCCAAGGCAGCTTTTTGCCCGCACTGGCGGAGAACAGCACGCCTGCACGCACCATTCATATGGTTGTGGGAGAGTTTAAATCGACGACCGCCGACGGCAAAACCATCGAAGCCTACCGCTGGGATCCCGGCACCATTCTCGTAAAGCAGGGTGAGCATATCCGGCTGAGCATTTATGGCGTTAACGGGGAAAGCCATCCTTTTATTATTGAAGGGCTGAACATTTCCGGCGAGGTAAAAAAAGGGAAAGAAACCGTCGTCGATTTCACCGCCGACAAGGAAGGCATTTACCGCATTATCTGCCTGACTCACGCCGACATCGCGCACGGCGGGCCGATGATTGGGTATATAGTGGTGGATTGAGCGGCGCTGCGGGGAGAGGATGGACAAATCGGCAGATTAATTGTTAGAATATTCCTGTAATATTGATGCGTGAAGCACACGCCGTCTTTTCCTTTGGGAAGAGGCGGCTTTTTCCGTTTATATGTGGGGGAGGTAGAGAAGATGGAATTCGAGAAGGAGTATCACACGTTTCTCCAGTATCATATGGAGCAAAGTTCAGGTGAACGGCTGCGGCGGCTGCGCGAAGGACACGGGTATTTAGAGAAACAGTTTCTACAAAAAATATGGTGGCCCGCCGTTGGGCACTTCCGTTATTTGCATCCGGAGTATGAGGTAAAGGACTTCGTAGACGGAACCCGATTTCTTGATTTCGCCTATTTGCGGCCGCCCTATCGGATCAAATTCGGAGCGGATGGCTACGGCCCGCATCTGAAAAATACTGACCGCTGGCAGTTTGGCGACAACTTGATGCGGCAAAATCACCTGATCCTGGACGGTTGGAAAGTGTTCCGTTTTTCCTCGGATGACATCCTGAAAAAGGAGCGGCGCTGCCAGCAGTTTATTCTGCATTTGATCGGAAGATTGTACGGTAATGACAATGCCGACTTTGATGCCAGCTTGTTAAATCCGAAGGAGAAGGAAATTGTGCGATTCGTCGCCGCTGCCATGGAATCGGTGACCCCTGGCCTATTGGCCGATTTCCTTGGCATCCACCCGGAGAACGCCCGTCTTTGGCTGAATCGCCTGCACAAAAAGGGATTTCTGCAAGGAGCAAGCGGCCGCTCACGCATTCGCTCCTACGTGCTGAGTGCGGCAGGGAAACAGCTTTTTCTGTAACTTGTTCCTGCTTGTTGGGTTAGATAGCCAATGGTTCCATGGCTTAAATGGACCGAATCTGGCCTGGCCACTTAAATAGGCCATGTTATCACTGCCTATTACCGCGAATTACCACGATCATAGCATTATTCGCAGAATAGCCAATGGCATCATCGACTATTCTGGGTGTACCCGCCGCATTCATAGAATTAGCCAATGAAACCATTGGCTAATCCCCCGCTCTGCCGGCCAGCTATCCCCTAAGCACGGGTGAGCTGCGCTGCTCACACTAATTGCCCTTATCCCAAATCCCCCAAATAGCAGCACTTTACCACGCTGATTACTCACGCTTAGCTACTCTCCCTGCCTGCCACTTTATCCCGCCACACCTCAAGCATCCCTTCCTTCCACTTCTCCCGCCTCCACCCCAGTCGCTCTCCGCGCCTCTCCTGCATACACATATCATAGAGAGGAGCGTCGATACCCGCATGGTTCACCAAAAGCAAAGCGAAAAGCATAAACAAGTTTACCCCACCGCTCGCGGCATCCGCAGAGCGTGCAGCAAGGAGCTGTATCGCACAGCCAAGCGGCTCAAAGTGTACCTGACGCCGGAGCAAATTCAGCAAGCCGAGAAGCTGTACACGACCAAAGTCATGCTGAACCTCCCGTACATCGTCGAGAACGGCAGCAATCGCAAGCTGCTCTCCGACTGGTTCGACGAGAACGTCGGCCCGGAGATTGCGCCGATCTGGCAAGTCGAGCTCGCCGAGCTGAACCACGCGTTCCGCAATGCCTTCGGCGGCATGTAGGCGGATCGCCACTGCCGGCAGTGTCGGCAGGCTGCCCGGCGGCTCCGCGCCCCTAGGGCCAACACAAAAAGAAGGCCGCAGCCCCCACTCACGCGCAGGGCCGCAGCCTTCTTTATTATTTTAGCGGAATTCAGGAAGCCAGGAGCCGTGTGCCTCGATCAGTTCATCGCACATCGCCACAATATCGTCCATCGACAACTCCGCCGATGTATGAGGATCGAGCATCGCCGCATGGTAGATGTGCTCGCGCTTGCGCGTCATTGCCGCTTCGATCGTCAGCAGCTGCGTGTTAATATTCGTGCGGTTGAGCGCTGCCAGCTGAGGCGGCAGATCGCCGACATACGTAGGCGTTACGCCGTTGCGGTCGACCAGGCAAGGCACCTCGACGCAAGCTTCGCGAGGCAGGTTCGTGATCAGGCCAGTGTTCATGACGTTGCCGCCGATTTTGAAAGGATTGTTCGTTTCGATCGCTTCAAAAATATAGGAAGCATATTCATGCGAGCGCTCGTGCTGCAGGTTGGCATCGTTCACAAGCTCTTCGCGCATGGACTTCCAGCGCTCGATTTGATTGATGCAGCGGCGTGGATACTCGTCAAGCGGAATGTTGAAGCGGTCGATCAGTTCCGGATAGTTCCGTTTGATGAAATACGGATGGTACTCTGCGTTGTGCTCGGAAGACTCCGTCACGTAGTAGCCGAACTTCAGCATGAGCTCAAAGCGCACCATGTCGTCGTGCTTCTCTTTTTGCTTCTCGGCCGCCCGCTTCTTGATTTCGGGATACAAGTCCACGCCGTCCTTGGACACTTCGAGCAGCCAAGCCATATGGTTGATGCCGGCAATGCGAGCTTTGATGCCCTTGTCTTCGATGCCGAGGCTCTCGAACAAACGCGGCACGCACACCTGCACGCTATGGCAAAGGCCAACTGTTTGCACGCCGCCATACGTGTTCATCACATTCGTCAGCACGGCCATCGGGTTCGTGTAGTTCAGGAACAGCGCATCCGGGCACACCTCGCGAATATCCGCCGCAAAGTCGAGCATGACTGGAATCGTTCTCAAGTTGCGGAAAATGCCTCCAATTCCGATCGTATCAGCGATCGTTTGGCGCAGACCGTATTTTTTCGGAGTCTCAAAATCGGTAATTGTACATGGATCATAGCCGCCTACTTGAATGGCGTTGACGACATATTTTGCTCCACGCAGCGCTTCCTTGCGGTCCTTGTACATCCGGATGTCGCAGGTGCTGCCGCTCGTCTTTTTGAGGTTGTTCAGCATGTTGGCCGAGTCCTGCAGACGTACGTGGTCAATATCGAAGAGAGCGATCTCAAAGCCTTGCAGCGCGGGCGTTTGCAAGCAATCACCGAGCACGTTTTTCGCAAAAACGGTACTGCCTGCGCCTAGAAACGTAATTTTGGACATATCTTTGTTCTCCTCCAATGTGTAAGCGTTTTTCTTACTTACACTATACCTGAAGCGCAGCAAAGCGCATATGGATTGAAGGCGCGAAGATATGGACATTTGTAGTTTCCTGAAGTACGCTTAGAAGAAAACCATCGAGGCTACCATGACCTTATACCATTCGTATTTTGACCTTGCCCTGAATACCCACCATACCGATTCTGAGCTGTCCATCCTGTTCAGCGGGGAAGGCAAGCCGGATCCCGAGCATAAGCAAGGGCCTGTTGTACACGATTACTATCTGATCCATACCGTATTCGCCGGCGAAGGCGTATTTGAAATGCGGGGCCGAACCTACACGTGCAAAGCCGGAGATACGTTCATTATTTTTCCTGGAGAGCTGTTCACTTATATCGCCGACCGTGACAAGCCCTGGCACTATGCTTGGGTCGGTTTTACCGGGCGCAAGGCGGGAACTTTGTTGGAGAGTATCGGGGCATCCGCCCAGCAGGCCGTTATTTCCGGAGCACCACCGCGTTCCATTCGGCACTACTACCGACACATCCGTCGTTCTTTTCAACACTCCGCTTTTCCTCAGCTGGAGGACTTGGAAGCTGAAGGGTGGCTGCGACTGCTTTTACGGGAATTGGGACGCGCCAATGCCAGCCGGATTACTGAACGTGCCGAAGCAGCAACCGATATTGAGCGACAAGTCGCACAAGCGATTCGCTATTTGGAACTGCAATATACGCAGGCCGTCTCCATTGAGCAGCTCGCACGCAATCTGGGCTACCACCGGACCTACCTATGCAAAATGTTCAAGCAATCCACGGGCCTTTCGCCCATGCAGTATCTGTTCAACATTCGCATGGAGCGCGCCAAGCAACTGCTGCAGACGTCCATGACCATCGATCAGGTGGCCTCCTCCGTCGGCTTTAACGATGCGCTTTTTTTCTCCAAACAGTTTCGCAAATGGAGCGGAAAAGCCCCTTCCGCTTACCGGAAGGAGCTTTGAGCGGCCGTGCAACCGGCCCTGTATGGCGTTCAAGCGCTTGCGCGTGGCGGGCCACGCAAAGTTCTTAGCTTTCATTATGCCAGCGTCACGATGTGAACAAGCTTGCCCTCGGCGGCTGCCGCCAGATCTTCGCCCCGCAAAAAAATTTGCAGCCCCCGACGCCCGCCGCTGATGCTGACGAGCTCCATCCCTGTGACGGATTCATGCAGGTACAAAGGGTACTTCTTTTTCATTCCGAGCGGGGACACGCCCCCACGGATATAGCCGGTGAGCGACTGAATGTCCTTGACCGGCACCATCTCTACCTTTTTATTGCCGCTGACGGCAGCCAGACTCTTCAAATTCAACTCATGATCGCCGGGGATGCAAGCGGCCAGGACGCCGGTTTTGTCCCCTTTCAGAATCAGCGTCTTGAACAGTTGACCGGGCGCCAGCCCGACTTTCTCCGCGACTGTGCCGACATCCAATTGATCTTCGTCCCATCCATATTCATGCAAAGTATAGGGGATGCGAAGCCCGTCGAGGATGCGGCAGGCATTGGTTTTGGAAGACATGCCCATCACCTTCCCTAATCGTAAAAATTCATATGCGGTAGAGGAAAAAGGCAAGCAATTCGGTTCCCCGTTCACTCGCCTTTTGCTCACATCTTATTTAGACTTCAATGTCTACAATCAGGCTGTCTTCACGGCCAACTTCCCGAATGAACGCTGCGACCGCTTGGTGCTCAGGGTTCGGGCCATATGCCTCCAACGCCGCACGGTCTTCAAAACGTACGGACAACACAACCTGGTACCCTTTATTCTTTTCGGAGAAATTAATCCCCGCCTGAATATCGACAACCCCCGTCACATGCGCGCGCAGCGCTTTGTAACGGTCGCACACCTCTTGCATCTGCTCCTGTGTCGTCGAAGCTCCGAATTTCACAAGTACAATATGATCGATCATGCCTGTAACCCTACCTTCCATCTCTCTAGAATAGTGCCGAACTGTCTATCATCCTACCAGAAAGCGACCCGGATGAAAAGGTTGGAGGGCCGCTCGACCACCGCCTCACGCTCAGCTCCCCCTCCAGCCCTTCTCACCATGAATAAGTGTGGTCAGCCGCTCTTATTTTGCATGAATCCAGTCCTCCGATTAAAATAGTGGCCGCCAAACCCGGCTTTCCGGCAGCATATAAAGGGTTTACCCCCTCTATTTCGCCGCAAACATGCTTTCTCGCCAAAATAAAAGTGGTTGACCGCTCTTATCCGTCTCCCCGCCCCGCTTTATTGAAAAGCCCGCATCGATCGCTTATGCTTAAGGAATAAGCCGAAGAGAGGTCAATCATTCCTATGAAAATTCTTGTACTCACCGAAAAACCAAGCGTCGCCAAGGAGATCGCCCGCGTTCTCGGCTGCACGCAGAAGCAGAAGCATCACTACGAAGGTCCCAAATACGTCGTCACGTGGGCGCTCGGACACCTTGTCACCCTAGCGGAGCCGGAGGATTACGACACCAAGTTTAAAACGTGGAACCTGGAAGATCTGCCGATTATTCCTGACCGCATGAAGCTCAAGGTCATGAAAGAGACTTCGCATCAATTCCGCGGCATTGAGCAGCTTGCCAAGCGCGGGGACCTGGCGGAGCTGGTCATCGCAACTGACGCCGGGCGCGAGGGCGAGCTCGTCGCGCGTTGGATTATGGAGCTGATCCGCTGGAAAAAGCCGTTCAAACGGCTTTGGATCTCGTCGCAGACGGATCAGGCGATCCGCGAGGGCTTCGCACAGTTGAAGCCCGGCACCGACTACAACCGGCTGTATCAAGCAGCCGTATGCCGGTCCGAGGCCGATTGGCTCATCGGCCTCAACGTGACGCGCGCGCTGACCAGCAAGTTCGGCGCGTCGCTCTCCGCCGGGCGTGTGCAGACGCCCACGCTCGCGATGATGACGGACCGGGAGGCGGAAATCCGCCAGTTCCGGTCCGTGGAGTATTGGCTCATCGAAGCCGATCTGGGAACGTACCGCGCACAGTGGCGGGACCCCAAAACCGGCGATTCGCGCCTGTTTGACCGCGAGCGGGCCGACGCCCTGCAAGCGAAGCTGCAAGGACAGCAAGGCCGCGTCACGCAGGTCACGCGGACAGAGAAAACGATCCCGCACCCGCTGGCGTACGATCTCACCGAGCTGCAGCGCGACGCCAACAAGAAGTTCGGCTTCTCCGCGAAGCAAACATCCAACGTCCTGCAGCGCCTTTACGAGCAGTATAAGCTCGTGACGTATCCGCGAACGGACTCCCGCTACTTAACGTCGGACATGGTCCCGACGCTGCTCGGCCGCCTCAAAGGGGCGGCAATCGGTCCGTACGCGGCGCTGGCTGCGCCGTTCATTCGCCAGCCGCTCGCGATCACGAAGCGCATCGTCGACGACAGCAAGGTGAGCGATCACCATGCCATCATCCCGACGGGCGAAGCGATCTCGCTCGCGACGCTCAGCGCCGACGAACGCAGGCTTTACGATCTGATCGTCCGCCGCTTCATCGCGCTGTTCCGCGGCCCTTGCAAGTACGACGAGACGAAGCTCACCGTAGAGATTGCCGGTGAGAAGCTGTACGCTTCCGGCACCATGATGAAGGAAGCCGGCTGGAAGGACGTTTACGGAGCCAGCGATGTCAGCGACCCCGACAAAGACGACACCGGCTCCGAGGATGACATCACACAACTGCTGCCGCAGGTTAACCAAGGCGACGCCGTAACGGCGCGCAGCGTTCGCCAGCTTACACGCCAGACGAAGCCGCCAAGCCGCTACACCGAAGCTTCCCTCCTGTCCCAAATGGAAAAATGGGGACTCGGGACCCCGGCGACACGCGCGGACATCATCGAGAAGCTCGTCGCTTCCGATACGATCGAGCGCCAAGGCTCGCTTCTGCGCCCGACCGGTAAAGGCGCGCAGCTCATTGAGCTCGCCTCCGAAGAATTGCGCTCACCGGAGCTGACGGCCCGCTGGGAGCAGGAGCTTGAGCGCATCGCCAAAGGCAAAGGCAGCATGGAACAGTTTCTAAGCGGCATTCGCGCCAAGGCCGGGGAGCTTGTCTCCGAGGTCAAACGCAGCAACGCCGCGTACAAGCCGCATAACCTGACTGGCAGTAAGTGCCCGGAATGCGGCGAGTTCCTGCAGGAAGTCAAAGGCAAACGCGGACGCTACCTCCACTGCTCTAGCCGAGAGTGTTCCTATAAACGGGAAGTGGACGGCCAACTCACGAACCACCGCTGCCCGCAGTGCCATAAAAAGATGGAAATCCATACCGGAAAATCCGGGAAATACTTTCAGTGCCGCCCGTGCAACGTTGTCGAGAAAATTGACAAGGAAGCCCCTAGCGGCGGCCGCCGCGGCGCTGCCAAAGCGAACCGCCAACTGATCGAGCAATACTCCGACCAGACGCAGCTTGGCTCCTCGCTGGCCGACAAGCTAATGGCCGCATTGCAAAAGAAAGAGGAGTAGGCTTATTTGCCCGCTCCTCATCGTACTGCCCCCCGTTGCCAATGACGGGGGCTATTTCTAGTGCGCATCTAAGGCTGATATTTTGTAAAAATAGCCATTTTCACGAAAATACCTGCCTGTTTGTAGGCGTTCTCCATTTACTCCTGAAGAGCCTCCAACTCACTGAGCAACCGCGCCCTGACTTGTCACTCTTCCTTTAACCGCCATTTCCAACTGTTCCACGCTCGTAATGCCTAAATTTATTAACGCTTCCCCCGTCTCCATATGTACGCTGGCCAAAATATGCATACTGGACTGAGGAACGAGCGATTTGCGAAATTCGTGAAATACAACGGGGCTGTACGCTTTGAGCACGGTCATGAGCTCGACGGTCGGTGGAATAAAACCGCGAATCTCCGACGATTTCCAGAAGAAATCCCGCACGTACATAATATCGGATCCTGTTCGATTCAGTTTTCGAATCATCGCAAAAAACTCGTCCACCAGCACTTGCCGATCCGTCTTCATGAATCATCCTCCTTACAAATCCTAAACGTTATCCTACTTTAAGCATATCACATTTGGTACTTTTGATCTACATCCAACAACTGTGTCCCGTAAATAAAAACGCAAAAAGCCGCTTCAGATCCCATCTTTAGCAGCTTTATTCGCATTTACTTATAGGACAGCATGCTCATGAGCGTTCGCTGCAGCTCCTGCGGAGAGTGCACAAGATAGTCCGGCCTTCCGCTTAACAGTAAGCGAGGCGAATCGTAGCCCCAGGTGACGGCGATGATTGGGACGCCCAGCTTTTTGCACGCTTCGATGTCGCGCAGCTCGTCGCCGACATAGACCATGCGGGAAGGCGCCGTCCCCCATTCTTTCATGACTTTGCGGATGGCATGGTGCTTGCCGAAAATGGGCTTCGCGGAGATAACATCTTTAAAAGCGCCATCCAGTTTATGGTTTTTCAGAAATAACCGAATATTGGTTCCCGTATTGGAGGATAAAATGGAGCTGCGCACCCCTTGCGCGGAAAGGCGTGACACGACTTCCTTCATGCCCGGCACGAGCTGAAGCGCTCGGATGTGATCCTGATACAGCTGTCTCCCGGCGATCAGCAGCTTCGGAATTTGCAGGACCGGCACGCCGAGCCGTTCCACGCGCTCCGAGATGGTCAGCGACCGCAGCGCAGCAAGATCCTGCTGGCGAATCGGGCGAAAATGATGCTGCACCGCCATCTCATTATAAAGCTTTACCAAAAGCGCTCTGGAGTC
Source organism: Paenibacillus whitsoniae (assembly GCF_003955665.1). Taxonomy (GTDB): domain Bacteria; phylum Bacillota; class Bacilli; order Paenibacillales; family NBRC-103111; genus Paenibacillus_E; species Paenibacillus_E whitsoniae. The sequence continues at coordinate 21,597 of NZ_RXHU01000088.1, read as the reverse complement.
TACAAGCGTGCCGTCAAAATCGAACAGGATATGTTTTACCATCCTGTACTATATAAGAACAGCGCCGGCCCTTCAGGCGGCACTTGGCGAACTTGATTTTGCTTGAATTCCTCCGCCGGATCAAGCGCAATATGTGGATTACTGACTGTGCGCAGGTCCTCCCACACGCACGAAATGCCTCGCCTGAAGCCCGTCGCTTCGCCTGCGAACATTTTGCACTCTTTACAAAATACCTCTCGCTGCTCTGCATCCAGCTTCACAATCTTATTCCGCAGGCAGCAGTAGATCTCATTCATCGTGTTGCAGACATTGACATGTGTCACTAGAGCCATCTCACGATCAACTCCTTAGGGAACAATTTGTGTGTAATAGTAAGTTTATCGCCCTACTATTAAGTGTATGCCAGATTTTTGTAAGAGGACGAACAAATTTGAATCTACCTTCTTGTATATGCCTTCACGCGCAGAACGGACACTTGCTTTCCCAAAATGGGTAGGTAACCAACATGTGCCAAAAACAGGCAATCGTCAGGTGACAAATGCAGGTAATTTGTTACAATAAGGAAATAACTTAGACCGTCTGGAGGCGTCCCCATGCAAGATGCAGCGCACTATATTCTTCCTCTTCTCTTTATTGCATTCTTTATTTACAGACGAATCAAACGGACTATCGGCTTTCAGCCGCTGCGCAGGCGCCGTCTCATCGGACGCTTAAGCCTTTTCAGCGTGTTTGGCGTGGTCATTCTTGCCCTCGGCTTCGTACATCCGATCCACTTTATCGGCTACGGACTCGGCCTCGCAGGCGGAACGCTGCTCGGTCTGACCGCCATACGGCATACGCGCTTTGAGCACCGTGCAGACGGATGGTATTATCGCACGCATCTGTGGGTTGAAATAACGGTGCTGGTTCTCTTCCTCGGCCGTATCGCCTACCGCTATGCGACGATAGCGGTATCGTCTTCGCCAGCCACCACGATGAATCCCACGGGCTTTGACCAGTTCTCCAAGGATCCGGTGACCGCCGGTGTGTTTTTTATCATCGTTTCCTTCTACGTCATCTTCTTTGGCTACCTGCTCCGCGAGGAGAAAAAACTCGATCCCCCCGCCCTGCATGCGGCAACGCCAACCTCCCCTACCGGGAATGCAACGATTGTGGAATAAGTTTCTCGCTTTTTCAAAGCCTGCGAAAAAGCAGGAATTTCCCTCGATCCGCTCCTGATGGGATCAAATGCCTGCGAATGTGCAGGCATTTTTGGCGTGAACCCTCTTTTTGAGCGCAATCTGAGAATAAAAACTGCATGATCGCAGGCATTTTGCTGAAAATGCCTTTTTCCCGAAAAATACCTGCCTTTTTGCAGGCATTTATCTGCCCCACCCCTTTCCACAATGTAGGGTGCCTGGGTAGTAACAAAAATAGCGGCTATTGGGCCGATTTGCTCCCAAAAGCCGCTGCTGAACCCGTTAGGGATGAGGCGCAGGATCTGTTAAACTCTGAGTGGCTATCTTGGTTAAATCCGCTCCCGCTTGCAGAACGCCACATAGCTCCGCCACGTCTTGAAGCCGAGCTTGCCGTAGAAATCGACATATGGCGTCGTATCGATCACCATATGCCGAATGCCCCGCGCGTGCAGGTAATGCACCGCTGCCTGGACAATCGCCAGCCCGTACCCATGCCCGCGGTACGTCTCGTCAATGCCGAGCGGCCCGATCCCGCCGAGCTCCCCCGGAAAAAGCGGCGCCCAGTACACGTTCTGGGCGAGCAGCGGAACTTGCGCATCATTGATCCGGCAAAAGCCGATGATTTCGCCGTCCTTCTCGGCGACGACAAATTCGCGGCCGCTGCCCCCTTGCTGCCAATACGCCAGCGTTTGGTACAGCCACTGCGGAAAGCAGCGCTGCATAAAGCGATTAAACGTACTCGCTTCCTCATCTTGCAGCATGCGGAACGACACACCCTCAACCTCCGGAAACGCTGCCAAATCCTCTTGAAAATACCTATACAAATCCACCACGTGGGATTCCCGCGTATACCCTCTCCGCTCCAGCCATGCCACGGTTTCGAGATCAGGCTCCGGAACGCCCGGAAAGACGCGGCGATGGAGGTCCTTCCCGAGCTGAATCTCCTTCACGCCTTGCTCCCGCAGCGCCTTCTCGGCCATCAGGAGCAGCCGGCTGCCAACGCCGCGTTCCCGATAGGCCGGTGCGACAAGCAGCATATGAATCCAGCCAAGCGAAGCGCTGTAGCTCACCTCGGCAACGTCATCCTGCCACATCTTGGCCGCGACATAACCGGCTAGCTGGCCTGTGGCTTCATCCCGTGCCGCCCAAGCGCCCGAGCGGAGCAGATTCGGATCCTCCAGCATATTTTGCTCCAGAATCCGCTCGCGCATCGGAAACCGATCTCCCCATACCTCGTTCCACATCATCTTGATTTCCCCGATATGCAAAGCCGTTAACGGTTCGTACCGCATGCCACCACTTCCTTCCCTCTAGTGCAAACGGCCGGCAGCGCCACATTCGCTGCCAGCCGCTTAGCGTCTGGATGACTTCTTATTTTTTCGAAGACCGGTCGTACGCTTTCTTATAAATATCCACGATTTTATCAACGCCGAGCGCTTTCATATCAGCTACGTATTTCGGCCAATCGTCCAGGCTGCGTTCACCGACAATGAACTTGGAGATGTTCTCGTCGCGCTTCTTCATAATCGTATCGCCCGTCAGCGACAGCACTTCCATCTCGCTGCTCGTGAACGCAGGCCGCGGCTGCTGCTTGCTGTCGTACTTCGGCGCCTCTTGATACGCCTTCTGCAGCTCGGGTGAAGACAAGGACAGATGCGCATCATAATCGATCCAGGCATAGGTACCGTCCGTGGACAAGCCGGTTTTCTTTCTCATATCCGCCACATCGGCGTATTTCTCGATAAATTGCTTCTTGCCGTTTTCGGTTTTATACGTGACGCCTTCTTTGCCCCAGCTGGACAGTGTTCGGCCTTCTTCACTGTAGAAGAAGTCCATAAACTTCATGATTTCCTTGATTTTCTTAGAGGATGTCGCCACCATAAAGCCTTCGTCCAGATACTGCGTATAGGCGTTCTTGGCAGGGCCGCCTGCGTAGCCGGCTGGAGCCCCCATGAACAACAAATTGAAGTCCGGTTTATCCTTGCGCAGCGCGGAGTTGAAGAAGTCGATCCGGCCGATGTAATCGATTGTGACGAACGCCCGATCCGTCGACATCAAATCCTGCCACAGCTTCGTGTCAGCCGAGAGGAAATCCGGCGGAATCAGCCCATCTTTATAAAATTTATTCAAGTATTCGATCATTTTCTTGTAGTTGTCCTCGACCGGACCGTAGCGCCATTCTTTTTTATCAAAATCATAATACACATCCGATCCCGTGCCGAAGGAAGGCGCAAAGTTCAGCAGCCGCTGCAAGCCGTTGCGGAACGACAGCGGATAGCTTTTCGGATACGCTTCCTTCACTTTCTTCAGCGCAGCATAGAGCTCATCCCACGTCTGCGGCTGGGCGATGCCCAGCTTCTTGAAGACGTCGTCGCGATACATCCAGATCATGCGGTTCGTTTCCCCGATGCCGGCGTTCGGAAACATATACATTTTGCCGTCCGATGAAATCGTATTTTGCGTGTCAAGCGGATATTTGTCCATCCACTTTTTCAAATTCGGCATGTCATTGATGTAATCCAGAATGTTAACCAGCGCGCCCTGCTGCCCATACTTATCCGCAAGCTTCTTATCCTGCGTCATCATCATATCCGGCAAATTGCCCGAGGCGATCGTCACGCTTAGCGCATCGTCCAGTTTGCCGGATGGCAGCTGTACATTGAAGGAAACGCCCGTTTTCTCCTCGATCATTTTCCAGACGATATTGTCTTTATTGTACGGCCAGCTTGGGTTGGAGTAGTTGAGCACGTTGAGCGTCATTTTCTGAATCTGGGCAGGAGCTGCACTCGCTGTGCCGGCAGAGGCGGTAGGCGCTGACGTCGATGCTTCCTGCTTGCTGGAGGAGCAGCCGGCGATGGCCGTCACCGCGAATCCGACCGCCAAACATAGCGTTAAACCTTTTCTCATTGATCTCATAGAACCCATCTCCCTTTTGTATGGTTCGAATATTCGTTGTGACAAATGTACGTTCAATCAGGACCGCTAGCCCTTCACCGAGCCGATCATCACCCCCTTGACAAAATACTTTTGCAGGAAGGGATACACAAGCAGAATCGGTACGGTTGAGACGAGAATCGTCGTAAATTTCAGCGCATCGTCCACGAGCAGCGTGTCGCCGCCGACAGCCGTGACGTTGGCCGAATTCACTTGGCCTTGCAGCACGATATTGCGCAGCACCACCTGCAAAGGAAACAGGTCCTGATTGCGCAGATACAGCAAAGCGGAGTAGAAGTTGTTCCAGATGCCGACGGCGTAGAACAACCCGATCGTCGCAAGCACGGCCTTGGAGAGCGGCAGCACGAGCCGGAAGAAGATGCCGATGTCGGTTAAGCCGTCGATTTTGCCGGATTCCTCCACCTCTTTGGGCATCGCCGCAAAAAATGTCCGCATCACGATCAAATTCCACGTGGAGACGGCGGTCGGCAGTACCATAGACCACAGCGAGTCGACGAGCCCGTAGCTTTTGACCACGAGGAAGGTCGGAATCATGCCCCCGCTGAAAAACATCGTAAATACGATGAGCAGCGTGAACAGCTTGTGATGCGGAAGCTCTTTCTTCGAAATGGCGAAGGCGCCGGCAGCCGTAATAATGAGCGAAACGAACGTGCCGACCAGCACATATTGAATCGTATTGAGATAGGCGTTAGAGATCCGTGGATCGTGTAACACTACTTTATACGTGTCCAGGTTAAATCCCTTTGGCCAAAGCGTCACATCACCTTTTAAAATATGGGTGCTGTCGCTCAGCGATACGGCCGCCATGTAGATGAACGGATACAGCGTAGCGGCCACGACGCCGAGCAGCACTAGCACGATGAGGACGTCTGGGAGTCCAATTCTCGTTTTCATCGAAATTCTCCTTTCTACCACAAGCTGGTTTCGCCGACTTTGCGGCTGACCCAATTGGCGGAATAAATGAAGATCAGGCTTACGATGCCTGTAAATAAGTCAATCGCCGTCGCGTAGCTGTAATTCCCTTGCCCGATCCCCGTTCGGTATACGTAGGTGGAAATAATGTCGGCCGTTTCGTAAATCGCCGGATTATAGAGAAGGAATACCTTCTCAAAGCCGATATCGAGGACGTGCCCGACGTTAAGGATGAAGACGATGACGATCGCCGGCGCAATGCCTGGCAGCGTAACGCTCATCATTTTATTCCACCGGCTAGCCCCGTCCATTTCCGCCGCCTCGTATAGCTGGGGATCGATGGAGGTCAGAGCCGCCAAATAAATAATCGTTTCCCAGCCGACATGCTGCCAAATTTCCGAAATAACATATACGGGACGGAACATCCCCGGCATGACCATAAAGTTGATTGGTTCGAAGCCCAGTAATGTGATGAGGTGATTGACGATCCCGCTGGAAGGTGAAAGGAACATAAGCACCATACTCGCCGCCACAACGTTCGAGATAAAGTGGGGCAAATAGCTGACCGTCTGCACGAATCGCTTGAACACCGCGTTCCTCGCCTCGTTGAGCAGCAGCGCCAGCACAATCGGCGCCAGGAAGCCGAAGATTAGCCGGTAAATCCCCAGCATGAACGTATTGTAAATCAGTTTGAAGAAATCGGGATTTTCCCAGAACAGCTTGTAATACTTGAACCCGACCCATTCGCTTGCCCAGATGCCTTTGAAGAGATTGTAGTTTTTGAAGGAAATGACCAACCCGAACATCGGAACGTACTTAAAAAGTAAATAAAACAACAGCGTAGGCAAAAAGAGCAGGAATAAATATTTGCCTCGCTTCCACATCTTGAAGTACGCAACCCGCTTCGTCCCCTTCGTCGCTTGCGAAATGGGCATGGGTTTGACTGCAGCCGGCGTGTTGGTTCGCAACCGTCATCTCTCCTTTTTTTCTGTAGTGTAGGTCTGCCCCCTCTGACGTTGTGAGGCGCTGCATCGACACGCCCATCGTAACCGATCCTCGAACGGGCTGGCTATCCGCTTCCTTATCCACTCATGGGCAATTTTTTATAAATCGAGAAAAATCATAAGAATCCCTAAAATTCATCGTCGTAAATTTCAAACTTTTCCTAACACGGCGAAAGGGTCCATGCTATAATTTTTCACATAATCCGGATAGGCGAAAGGAGACGGCGATGCAGAGCACCACTTATGTCCCACGGAAGAAGTATAGCGGCTCTCTGTTTTACCGATTGCTGCTGAGCTTTATCATCATCATTTTGCTGCTGGTATCCTTTAATGTCGCGTCCTTTACGTTCTTTCGCAGCAGCATTCGTGAAGAAATTATTAAGAACAGCTCCTCGAACCTGGAGACGACCGTAGCCAGCTATGAGAAAAATATCGCTCTGATCAAAAGCCTGCTGGTCAGCCTCTACTTCAATACACATACGGAAGCGCTCAAAAACAATCCGCAGCAATTCGATTTCTACATCCTGAGCCAAGTGCAGCGCGAACTGCAGAACGTGTTGGCCAGTAATCAGCTCTATCTGTACAATATCATTTATTTTTTTCCTAAACGGGACTTTGCCTTGGATAAGGACGGCTCCCGGGAGGCGCATATGATGTTCAGCAAATTTTATACGTCGTCCCTCTATCCTGATTCCTTCTGGCCCGCAGAAGTAGCCAAGCCTGCGCAGTCGTTCCGAGTGTATCCTTCAGCCGCTTTCCAGGAAGCGACGAGCTTCTCGAGCCGCACCATCGGCACGTTCAATCCCGTCATGTTCAAAAGCGCCGCTATGGACAGCTTTGCCATTTTCGCTTTGCTGGACAGTGCGCAGATGTTTGAGGCGTTCAGCCACTTCCAAAGGGATGCCGACTTCTATATTCTCGACGAGAACGGCAGCGAAACGTTTGCAGCGACGTCCCGTACAGAGCCATTGAAGCTAAAATCGACAACCACCAACAGCGGTTATTATTGGGAAGGGACGAATTATTATTTCTACAAAAAGGGCGCCGAAACCGGCAGCACCTACGTTCTGATCGTACCGCTGGCGACGATTACGGAACAATTTTTCAAGCTGAATGTGTTCATGATTACGCTTATCGTGCTGTCGATCATTATCGGAGTCGGCATTTCCATTCTTTTCGCCAAAAGGTTTAACAACCCGCTCTCCGCTATCATCGGCTCCATCCAGCAGATGGATCGCCACAGCACGCCTTATGTCACGCCGATTCGCGAATTCAATGTCATCAGCCAGAAGCTGCACGACTTGTTTCTAACGAACGAGACGATCAACCGGGATTTGATTACGAAAAATTCGCTGCTTAAGCACTACGCCTATCTCAATAAAGTCAAAATGATCCATACCGATATTGAGGGTGCGAAAATATCCATCGATTCCGACAGGCCTTACGTGATCGTCCTCTATCAGCTCATGTATATCGACAGCCAACTGGCCGCCATGGATATGGATCCGAACCGGGCGTCGTACTATATTAAGGAATTCGTCCACTCGCAGTTCATTCAGACCTTCAAAGACTCGCTTACCTTCCAGATTGAGAAGGATCAAATTCTGACGATTCTGTTCATCGACGATTCGGAACGGGAAGCCTTGGACGTTTTGCTCCTGGATATTAAGAAAATATTCGAGCTGGACGCCTCCTACTGCACCGTCACCATTGCGGTCAGCCCGGTGTATGACAATGCGTTCGCGTTCAACACGGCGTTCGAATACACCTTGCAGCTGGCGAGGCAGCGCAAGCTCGGCGAAGATGTGCAAATTATCCGGGAGAAAGAAAATTTGCCGCCCGACCTTTGGCTGACCCCGGCGAACATGAAAGAGTTTACCGCCAACTTGACGTCCGGCAACGCTGCGATTACGATCCCAATCATCACGAAAACGCTGGAGCTGGCCGTGAAACGAGGCGCCTCCTACGCGCAAATCGCGGAGCTGGCCAAAGAGATCGTCAATCTTATCATTAAAACGCTGTACGCCAGCCATAATCCGATGTCCTTGCTCGATGAGAAGCGCAGTCCGGCCGACAGCTTGAGAAATTGCCGGACGCTTGCGCAATTCCAGCAGTTTTTTGAGGAGCTGCTAACGCAATCCGCCGCCGGCATTCGCCAGAAGAAGGAAGCGACGGATTACATCACGAGCTTCGTCACCAGCTATGTCAACGATCATTTCGGCAGCGATCTGTCGCTGGACTTGCTGGCGGATAAGTTGAACATAACCGGCGCCTACCTCTCGACGTATTTTAAGGAAAAAACAGACACCAACTTCAGCGATTACGTCAACACCGTGCGCATGAACAAAGCGATGGAGCTGCTCAAGAAGACGGACCTCAAAATTCAAGACGTCGCTTCGCTCGTCGGCTATTATACGATCGCTTCCTTCAATCGCATGTTCAAAAAGCATACCGGTCTGACGCCGAGCGAATTCCGGCGCGCGCAGCTGTAATAGCAAAGGACGACCCGCACCGAAAAGGTTTCGGCGGGAATTGCAAAGGACGACCTGCACCGAAGGGTTTTCGGCAGGTCGTCCTTTGTTAATGTCGATAACGGCTTAGTTCGTCATCGCGGTATAATGCGCGGTCAGCTGCGCAGGCGGCAGCTCGTAGTCGTAGACCGCGACCTTCCCGATCGCGCCCTGGAAGAACGAAGCGAGATCCCGCGTCGCAATCCGCATTGGCGCCGTTCCGTTGCCAGGAACGATGCTGTAATCGGAGAGCTTGTCCTGATCCCGCAGCACGCCGTTCTTGAATAATTTCGTATATCCGGTTGTATAGGTAGCGCTCGTATTCACGGTATTAATAACCAAAGTGTAGTGAATCCACTGACCGGCGGTCACCGTGTCCTGGAAATAGGATCCAGCCCCCAGGCCGCCGCTTAAATTGAACGAGTAGCCGCTGATCCGGTTAGGGCGGTTCTCGGTGTTCGTCAGGCTGTACATACGCGCCACCCAGGAGTGCTGACCGGAGGTGCCTTTGCCCATCCAATGCACATAGCCGCTGCTTTCACTGTGCGTAAACTGCAGCACATCCGGGCGCATCCACGCCTCAATCGTCAAAATTCCGGTGCGCGTCACTTCCAGATAGTCGTCATCCGGGATCGTAAAATATTGCGTCGCACCGTCAAACACCGGCGCTGCGTCGCCGTTCGGCATCGTTGTATCCGTCGGGCTTCCGGTGAACGTGCCGTTCAACCCGTGCCCCGACTGGTCTGTCGTGACCGTCGACGACAGCGGCCAGTACCCGACGGGATTGTCGGCCAGCACCGCCGTGTCGTAGGCGGATGCGGCTTTCACGGCAGGCATCGCCGGAAAGCACGCGGTCAGCAAGAAAGCGGCCATCATCGTTACGGCAAGCTTGGACATCCGATTGGAACCTGTGTAACCCATTGTCAATCGTCTCCTCTCCATCATGGCAAATCATGTGCCTTGCTTGGCATTGCTCAGATCACCGACAGCGCTATCCTTTGCCTCCTTTCCCTTAGGATAGTTGTAGTGTAGGGGAAAGCGCCGGCCTGCAACAGAGTCTCATTTTGGGAAGCTGATGAATTCTTTTACCAGTCGAACAATTCGTTATAATCCATAAAAAGGAAAAGGGGAAGGCGCCGTCTAACGGACGATTGCGTCTGTTAGACCGTGTATGATCCGAAAAAGAGCCGCTAATGGATATTTGCTCGAGTGGTCGCCGAGACGAATTTCCATTCTTTGTGGTACCGCGCAGAGGCATTGAAGGCTACTCAGGTATCTATCAGATGGAAAACGGTGATTGTACGAGTTACTGCGAAAAGGCAGGAATTTTTCACAAAAGAGGCGTTTTTTACAAAATGCCTGCAAAAAAGCAGTTTTTTAGGCCAGACTCACCCCAAGTGGTGGTTCTCGCCAAAAATTCCTGCAAATTCGCAGGAATTTGATCAATCAGAGGGAGGATGGAGGGAAATTCCTGCTTTTTTGCAGCTTTGGAGGACCGATCTGGCTCGCGACCTCGCGAACTGTATGGCTTCGGTTCAGCCTCTTTCTTCACTCCGCATCTTGAATTGCTTCCATTCGGCAGGAACACCGCAAAAAGTCCCTCAATTGGGAAGACCTAAGCAGTTACTAACGGCGATATTCTATTTCAGCTTATGGATAGATTTTTGAGGTAGGCCCGCTCCCGCCCGGCGATAATAGCTGCGTGAACTAGCCAATGGTTTCATGGCTTAAATAAACCAAATCGCGCTCATTTTCTTCAATAAGGAATGTTACCATTGCCTATTTTGGGAAATCATCGCGATGACAGCGATCGTTCGCGAAATAACCAATGGCTCCATTGGCTATTTCGGGTACATCCGCTGCATACCCAGCTTTAGCCAATGCTTTCATTGGCTAATCTCCTCCATCTACTGGCCATGTACCGGCCAAAGTGCCAAGACCCACATAGCGCCACTCTGACAGCAGAGACAGCGAGGACATCTCAAAAAAGGCCGCCTCCCCCTTATCTGACCGGGGAAGCAGCCTCCATCTTCAGCCGCCCTCCACCTCGGCGGCCTTCTTGAACTGCGTGCTGTACAGCCTTGCGTACAGCCCTTCCTGCGCGAGCAGCTCGCTGTGCGTGCCCCGCTCCGCGACGCTGCCGGCCTCGATCACCAGAATGTGATCGGCGGCCAGCACCGTCGAGAGCCGGTGCGCGATCACCAGCGTCGTGCGCCCCCGCATCAGCTCCTCGAGTGCCGACTGCACATAGGACTCGGATTCCGAGTCCAAGTGCGACGTCGCCTCATCGAGGATGAGGATGCGCGGCCGCTTCAGGATCGCGCGGGCAATCGCGATCCTCTGGCGCTCGCCCCCGGAGAGCCGGTGCCCGCGCTCTCCGACCATCGTGTCGTACCCTTCGGGGAGCGACACGATATAATCGTGGATGTAGGCCTGGCGGCAGGCCTCCTCCATCTCCTCACGCGTCGCGTCTTCCCGCGCAAAGCGCAGGTTGTCCGCAATCGTCGCGTGGAACAGAAACGACTCTTGCGTGACGTACGCGATCTGCGCGCGGAGCGACGCCAGCTTCACGTCGCGGACGTCCACCCCGTCGACCTCGACGACACCGCTCGTCGGGTCGTACAGCCGCGCGATCATGCCGATCAGCGTCGATTTGCCTGCGCCGCTCGGCCCGACGAGCGCGACCATTTCCCCGGGCTGCGCCTCGAACGTGATGTCGCGCAGCGCGTACTGCCCCGGCTTATAAGCAAACGACACCTGCTTATAAGCCACACGCCCCGCGACCGGCCCCAGCGGCCGTGCGTCTTCCCGGTCCATGACATCGGGCACCATGTCCTGGTACTCGAAAATGCGCTGGAACACGCCCAGCGCCGTCGCCACCTCCACCTGCAGGTTCAGCAGCGTGCCGACCGGCATGTACAGGCGCCCGAGGTACGCGGCAAAAGCCACGATCGCGCCAAGCGACATACTGCCGTTGATGACGGAATACCCGCCGTACAAATAAATGATCGCGGTGCCCAGCGGCCCCAGCGTGCTCGTCGCCATACCGAACCAGCGACCCACCAGATTGAGCCGCAGCTCCAGATCCATGACCTTCTGGTTCATGGCCGTAAATTCCCGCTCCTGCTGCGTCTCCCTGCCAAAAATTCGCGTCAGCAGCGCTCCCGAAATGCCGAAGCTCTCGCTGAGCTGCGACGAAATGTCCGAGCGCACCTTCTGCGTCTCCAGCCGGAGCGCTTTGCGCATCTTGGATACCTTTTTCACCGGCATCATAAAAAGCGGCAAAATCAGCAGCGCAATGATCGCCAGCTTCCAATCGAGCGCAAACAAGATCCCCACCGTCGTCAGCACAATGACAATTTGGGTAATCGAGGAGACGACCAGCGACGTCACGACGCTCTGCACAGACTGCACATCGCCGGTGATGCGCTGTACGATTTCTCCAGATCGCGCATCGGTGAAAAACGCCATCGACTGCCGCTGCAAATTATGAAACAGCGACTGTCCCAAGTCGCGAATAACTCCCTGCGTCACCTTCGTATTGAGGTGGTTTTGCCACACCCCGAGTACTCCGCTCAACAGCGGAAGTACGATCATAAGCACCGCCATCACCGCCAGCAGCTTCATGTTGCCTTGCGGAATCGCCTTATCGATGATCTCCTTCATCACAAGCGGCGGAATCAGTCCGATCACTGCCGCAAGCAGCGCCAAACCGATAATGACGGCAAGCTGCCCCCAATAGCTTCGAAACAGCAGCAAAATCCGTTTCATCGACACATCCTTGAGCGTCGCCTTCGGGCGATTACGGTCGGAAAGCCTTCCTCCCATGCCTCCCGGGCCGCCGCCCATCCCACCTGGTCCCATCTCCATCGCTCCTCATTTATCCCTCTTGCAGCGGAAACGCATTCACAATCGCCCGCACGACATCTTCGGCCATCTGCATCACATGATACAGCGATGTGGTCTGCAGCACACTGTACTGCCTTGGTCCGTCGGCGTTCACAATCGCCGCAATCGTGTAATCGCCGACCTGCGGCAGTACCTTTCCGACGGATTTGCCCGGCGCAATCGGCTGATTCGACAGCTGATACATGCCAACGCTCAGTTTTTGCCCTAGACAAGCATCAACGGCAATGACCGTCATCCCAGCCGGAATCTCCGCAAGCCGCTGCGGCAAATTGCTGGCATCGCACGGCGCCTCCAGCGTCCCTACAACCGACTTGTAACCCAGCCCCGCAAGCCGGCTGCCGACCAAAGGTCCGAGCGCATCGCCGGTCGAGCGATCCGTCCCTATACAGACAAACGCCACTCGTTCGGCGATTAGCCCCTCGTCCGTCGCTATCGCTTTTAATTGCTCCGCAAGCTCATCCGCTTTGCATTTTTTCCAAAACTGCGCTTGCCCGTGAATCTTGTCGTCCTCCATTTCAGCCTCCCTTTCGTGCAGAGACATTTCCTCCAGCTTCTTCTGGATGTTATAATGCGGTCATCTTCTATTCTTTCACAGGGAGGCCCCCGATGTCCATTCTTAGCCTTACCGCGCTGGTCGGACTCCTCTACTGGCTGTATGTCACCCGCGAGGTATTCCAAAGCAAGCATCTGTTCGGGACACTTCCAAAAGCGGAGCGCTTGCCGGACAAGCCGCCGCTCGTCTCTGTCATTATCGCCGCCAAGGAAGAGGAAGGCAGCATCCAGGATACCGTCCGGTACCTGCTTTCCCAAAATTACCCCCGCCTGGAAATCATCGCAGTCAACGACCGATCGATGGACCGAACCGGCGTCAAGCTCGACGAGCTGCGCAAATGGTCTGAAGGCACTAGCGGCATAGCGACACCGCTGCGGATCATTCATATTACCCAGCTCCCGCAAGGGTGGCTTGGAAAAAATCACGCCCTCTACCAAGGCTATCTGCAAGCGAGAGGGCAGTATTTGCTGTTTACCGACGCGGATATTACGTTTGCCCCGGACACCATTGCCGACAGCATCGCTTATATGCAAAAAGAGGACGTCCAGCACCTCACGCTGACGCCTACGATGACGGCACGCGGGCCATTGCTCCGCGGCTTCGTGCACTTCTTCCTGTTCGCGTTCGCGCTCTTCGTTCGCCCCTGGCGGGCGAACCTCGAAAGCGCTCGGGAACCGGGCATTGGGATCGGCGCGTTTAACCTAGTTAAGCGCACCGCCTATGAAGCCGTCGGCACGCACCGGGCGATTGCGCTGCGCCCCGACGACGACCTCCAGCTCGGCATTGCACTCAAGCGCGCCGGCTTCCGTCAAAGGCTGCTCTCCGGCAAGCATCTCCTGCGCGTCGAATGGTATCCCAGTCTGCGTGAAGCGATCCGCGGCCTGGAGAAAAACCTTTTTTCCGGCTTCCGCTACAGCTATCTGATCGCGCTCGTCGCCTGCTTGGGCCAATTGGTCGGCTTTCTCCTCCCTTGGCTCGGCATGCTGCTGCTCTGGGATTGGCGCGGCGCCGTCTTCGCCGTGAACGTCATTCTGCAAATCTGGCTGTACCGCAGGCTGATGCAGCAGCTCATGAGCAGGCACGGCGACGAAGCGTACCTGCTGCCCGTCAGCGCGGCGCTCATGCTATACACCATGATCCGTTCGGTTTGGCTGACCTGGCGCCAGGGCGGCATCTACTGGCGAGGCACGTTCTACGCTCTGCACGACCTCAAGGAAGCACACGCCAAACGCACCAAATAAGCGTTACTCCTTCGAGCAAAGCTTATCGATCCGCACGCCCTCAGACGCGCATCGCGTTCGAGGGCTTTTCATTTTTTAATGCACGCGATTCATGCGCACAACCCGGTAATACAGCTGTTCCAGCATCTCCTGCTCCACTTCGAGATAACCCTCGACATGGACATAGTCTCCGAGTATGAAGGACGTCGCATCGACGGAATTCGCATGGGTGAGGAAGAGCAGCGCTCCCCTGTCATTGCCGATAACGAAAGCCGTCTGTTCCTTGACCTGAAACTTCTCCAACACTTTGCCATGATGAGACCGCGCGATATGATGAAACTGCCAAGCCTCGCCTTCCTTCACAAGAAAATACAGCACGCGGTTCCGCTGATGATTGCTGAATTCCCGGGTCACCCCGATCATGCAGACGCTCTCGCCGATCCTTATATATTCATCGACCACATGCGATTTCAGACGCAGACGGTGTACATTTTTTTGCTGAATGTAGGCCTCCATCTCATCAACCGAGCGATGATCCCTCGGGTCTTGCCTCGTCGCATAGAACACTTCTTTAATGAAGGTATCTGTTTGTAAGTGACGCGCCCCTTTGAAATGATTATACGTTTGAAAAAATTGCTGAATCACCCCGCGCACCTCTTCCGGAATGTCGGGAACCACATCAACGCTGTACAGGTTAACGGCCCGATTCGACGTCCGAGTGCGATTGCGATAAAACCAGCTTTTCCAGACACCTGCCTGCATGCTTCTTGCGTCACCTACTTTCTTGCAACCATTTCTCCATTATAGGCGAAAATTTGTAAAATTTCGATAAAAATCGCGCATTTTGCAACAAAAAGAACACTTGCCGCTCCGCTCTTCTATGAAAAGAAGAACGAGCAAACAAGTGTTCTCGATTTTCCAGCCGGTTTCTCCGTCTAGAAGACTCTCTTCGCGCCCACGTAGCGGGAGCTCCAATAGTTGCTGGAGAGACTGTCAACCGTCACGCCGCTGGATGTGGTGGAAGAAATAAATTGATTATTCCCTAAGTAAATCCCTACATGATTGACCTGCTTGGCAGCGAAAAACACAAGATCACCCGCTTGCAAATCCGTTACTCGCGTTCCGGCATTGTCATACATGTCGACCGATGTTCTCGGCAAATCGATGCCTTTTGCCAGAAACAGATAGCGAACGAATCCGGAGCAATCAAATCCGTTCGGCGTCGTGCCTCCCCATTTGTAGGGGGTCCCTTGGTAAGCGCTGGCTGCTTGAATGATCTGCTCGGACAGAGGTGGCGCTACTGCCGCTTTGACTTGGGCAACCGCCGGTTTCGGCGGAGGCGGAGGCGCAATATACGCCGGCTTATGCGGCTTGCCGTCCGCATCGACGATCGCAAGGTCGTTGGCCTCGCTCCATTCAATCTGCGAACCGAACGTCTCCGTGATGAACCGTAACGGCACGTATGTATTGCCTTGGTACAGCTTCGGCGAGCTTTCCAGCGAAATCCACTTGCTGTTCACAATCGCCTTCTCCTGATCGGTCGTGAGCTGTATGGCCTGATCGTTATTGACCAGTGTAACCATGACACCGTTCTCCTTGCGTTCCCAGCCGACTTGATACCCGAGTTTTTCGGACAGTACGCGCAGCGGTACTTGAAGGATGCCTTCTTCGTCGATAAAAGGCTGTACCTCCGGGAACTTCAGCAGCTCATCGTTAACCTGCACCTTCACCGGCGTCCCCGCTGGTGTTGGCGTATTCGCCTGTGCGGCTTGCGCCTGCGGTCCGGCAAGCAAAATAAACGCCGTACCTGCCGCCGCGCACGAACAAATAAAGCTTTTAGCAAAAAACTTCAAACCATTTCCTCCTTGACGCCTCCGAGGTTAGTTGACGGGTTCGGGAAGAGGTTTTCCCTAGTAAGACCGGCTAGCCGATCTGTGCATTCACCCCAAGTAAAGAAGTCCCCCGTACCGGAGCTTTTGCTGCTCCAGGATTCGGCATTTTTTGTCTATGTTAGACTAGCACAGGTCAAAACTGTCTGGCAACTTTTGCGAACTGGTAAATATTTCTGTTACTTTTTGTAAACTTCTGCATACAGTATGCGCTTGTAAGGAAGGAACTCCGCTTCCGTCAGAGGATGGGGATAACTCATAATGTTAAGCGCGATCTCCGGCTGGCCCGATCTAAGCGGCGGCTGCTTGTATGGAAAGTCATTCAGATGAAAACCGCAGCGCTCATAAAAATGAATTCTCCGCTCGGCCATCGCCTCGTACGGAGGCTCTACCTCCAGCACGATCGGCGAAGCTCCGCTGTGCATGTAATCCGTCAGCATCCGTTTGCCGATGCCGCCGCCCCGGATCGTAGCTCCCACGGCGATGTGTTCCACGAAGCGGAACGTTCCAAAATCCCAGCTTGCCAAGATGCCTGCGGCGTGCCCCGCCGCATCCCGCTCTATATGGAGACGGTAGTTCCGGTTTTCCAGCAGCGTTCGCTGGCCTTCATACGTCCGAATCTCCGTCACCGGAAAAGCTTCCTCCAACAGCTTGAATACCTCGTCAAACGGTATTTGTATCTCCATTCGCATTCATCTCCTATCTAATTAGAATGTCCATTAAAAGCAAAAAGCCCTACGAATGGCGCTCGTAAGGCTCTCTTGGGCAGGCGGCGGCTCTCCTAATGAGCGTGCAATATAACGCCGCTCTCCCCTAACGGTTATCCAGGCGCTTATTGAAGCAAACCGCTTATCTGCTCTAACGCAAACAACCACCCTAAGGTGGTTGTTAAACTTTCTAAGCGGGCGATGGGAATACTCCAAATCTTTATTAAACTTGCTTCCTACGGAAGCACCAGCGGAAATTTGGACGCGCGTCCTGCGGACGTTCGAACCCAGGGTTCGCTTCCCTGCCCTAACGCAAACAACCACCCGAAGGTGGTTGTTTGACTTTGTAAGCGGGCGATGGGAATCGAACCCACGCGATCAGCTTGGAAGGCTGAAGTTCTACCATTAAACTACGCCCGCGTAATATGAAATTGATGGTCGGGACGACACGATTTGAACATGCGACCCCCTGCTCCCAAAGCAGGTGCTCTACCAAGCTGAGCTACGTCCCGAAGTATCAATTTAGAAAAAATGGCGCGCCCTGAGAGATTCGAACTCCCGACCTTTTGATTCGTAGTCAAATACTCTATCCAGCTGAGCTAAGGGCGCATATCTTATGGAGCGGAAGACGGGGATCGAACCCGCGACCCTCGCCTTGGCAAGGCGATGCTCTACCGCTGAGCCACTTCCGCACGGTAATGTTTCTTTCGCCGCTCAAACCGTTTGTCCGAGGCGACAAGGAATAATATATCAGGAATCGCGGACAAATGCAACTGGTTTTTATTACTTTTTTTCATTTAATAAAAATCCCGCCAAAAGGCAGCACTTCCCGCGCAATTCGCCGCAGCAAACCGTCCGTCTGCATGTGCTCGTCGAGCTTACGGTCCGGCTTGCAAGGCTGCACAAGCACCTGCCCTTGCCCGGTCAGCTCCCACTGGTAATTCATATGCTGGCTTGCCAGCGTATTGCCGTATACGCACAGCCGCAGGTTCGCCTGCTTTGGGTAGGCAATGAGGCATTGCGCATCCACATATAGCGGCTTGTCCGGGCTCAGTGCCATGGGATGAACTGGCCCCGCCGTCAGGATGCCGATCGTACCGCTGCCGCTGAACTGCATTTTAATCAAATCCTGCGTAATAATCGTATTCTTCATGCTCTGCAAATGAGAGGTAAACGTAACCCCCTCCGTATAAAACAGCACATGCTTAAACTCGTACAACAAATCGTCGCCTTCCGCAATCGGAATGACGGTCATATTGTAGCCTTCCGGCAGCCCGATAAGCACCTCAGCCGGCCCGGTAATCCGGGATTGGATGAGCCTTTTTTTCCGGTACATGTTCGGCAGCTTCATTAGCCCATCTTCCCGCTGGTTCGCTTTTCCTTGAAACGCGACGATCTGGTTGGGGTGCAGTATATGGACGGCTTCGCCCGACTCCACATGTAAGGTGGCTACTTTCGTCTGTGCGCTGTTTTCGTGAAAATGAACGTCCATACCGCATCCCCCTCCCTTACTTCCTTATAGCCCGCCTCCGGTTCCGCCACAGTACAAATCGGATAACCCGGCCGATGACAAAATAGCCAATCACGAGCCCGACTACCGTCAGGATCATCGTCGTAATTTTACGGTTGCGCTTCTCTTTATTTTGCGCCAGCTCTTCCATCGCCTTGAGCCGCGCCTGCAGCTGCTCATTCTCCTGCTTCAGCGCATCGTTCTGGCTCAGCAGCTTCTCCTCCGTCTCTTTGGACTGCCTCATCGCTTCGGAGAGCTTCTCCTGCTGTTCGTCAATCTTGCCTTTCTGTTCTTCAAGCTGCTGCTTGGCGGCATCGTAATCTTTTTGAATCTGTTCCACATTGCTCGGAAGCTGATATATATCCTTAATCCGATCAAAAAAAGACGCCTGAGCCGAAGAGGCCGGACCGAATAGCCCCACAATGGCAGCCAGCGCACATACAGCCAGTCCCAAGTACCAACGTTGAAAAGCGCTCCTCATCCGCCTCTTCTCCCCTCACTGCCGTTTTCGACATTTTCTTTTATTTTACTTCAAAAGTCCCCCATTCTCCACTTCTGCTTTTTCCCTTCTCGTAACCGGATGCCGCAAAATCGTCTTCATCTTCGCAGGCTCCACCCGCCGCGAGTCGGACAAATAAATCTCATGATGCAGACCGGCATACGCCCAGCCCTCCGCATGGATAAAATCCTCCATCTGCCTCAACGTCTCCGGCTCAGTCGCGTAAGGTCCCACGTGCAGCATTTGCACGCACTGCCCTTCATGCAGCTCCTCGAAACGAACATCACCAAGCTCGACCAGCTCTTTCTTCTTCTTCATCGCCTGCTGCCGCGCTTCCTCCACCTGCTCAATCGTCACGTACGCCGGCATTCGAATCAACAGCTTCCACCGCCACTCGGCGCGCGGAACCTCCAGAGCTTGTCTAGGGTCCCCATCGACCCACCAGAGCCCCTCCAGCTTTGGAACCGTGAAATCCTGCTCCTTCCCCTTACATAGCCCCTTCACGCCATAAGAAACCGTATAGAGCGCTTCTGTCGCCCTTGCGAATGTCTCGCCATCCGGATCTCCTTGTCCCGTGATCGAGGCATAATGAGCGGTTTCAAATGCAATAAGCTGCGGCTTTGCCTTCGCCGTGTAGTATGATTTGTACAACTTTCCGAGATCGAGCTTCTCCATATCCATCACCATTCCCTTTCTTTTTATTTAAGTATATAAAATAAACCCTGACAACTGTCCGTCAGCAAATCCCCTGACGAATTGAAAAAGACCCACCGTCCCACGGACGGTAAGTCTTTTATCTGAATAAGCTATGTAATTATTCCGCTGCCGGCGGTGTAAATGTCCGCTGTGCAAACTCTGCATCCAGCATGAAAAACGCGTTGCTGTCTTTGTCGATTCGTTTCAGCTTATTGATAATGCTGTCGAACATGGCTTCCTCTTCCACCTGCTCGTCGATGAACCATTTCAGGAACTGCATCGTCGCATGCTCGCGGTCGTTCAGCGCCAGGTCGGACAAATGATAGATCCGGCGAGTCACTTCCTGCTCATGCAGATACGCATGCTCAAACGCATCCAAAATCGACTCATACTGATTAACCGGCGTCGGCATGCCTTCGAATTCCACTTTTTTGCC
Source organism: Paenibacillus whitsoniae (assembly GCF_003955665.1). GTDB lineage: Bacteria > Bacillota > Bacilli > Paenibacillales > NBRC-103111 > Paenibacillus_E > Paenibacillus_E whitsoniae. The sequence goes on along the minus strand of NZ_RXHU01000088.1, from coordinate 1,619 downwards.
GCGATCGTTGATAAATTTAAAAATCTTCATCGCATGAAACTTCTCTTCCTCTGCTTGCACCATAAAAAAGTTCGAGAAACCGTCCAAGCTTTCTCCTGCGCAGTAACCGGCAATCGCCAGATAGACATGTGCAGAGTAAAATTCATAGTTCATTTGTTCATTCAGCGCTTCAACGAGTTTGTCATTTAGCATTTGTTGCACACACCTTTCTGTATGGCTATTGCTTATTCAAGCCCCATACATACAAGATTACCAGAACTGTGCATACAAATACAAACGGAAGTAACAATTTTAAAAGGTCCACGTTCATGCCATCACACGCTCCGCCCGTGACTCCGCTATTATCTGCTTAAGCTGCGCATAGAGCATATCCGGTGATTCCGCACAAAGAAGCTTCTTCTTGCCGACCATCGCGATGCATTCCTTGCGGCAGTGCCTGCAGTTGCCGAGGCAGTCCTTTTTCTTTTGCTTCAGCTCCGGGAACTCGTGCTTAATGGATTTATAGATTTGCTTCGATCCGAACTTTTCGTTTCTGCAGCAGTATTTGATCGTCTTCAAATGCGGTCGCCTCCCGCTTATAGCTAGCCACAACTTCTCTCTTCTTGATATTAGTGATAATAATAATCACTGTCAACTAATAATTTGGCGATCCCATAAGAAAAAGCTCCCTTCATCCTTTTGGGGATAAAGAGAGCTTTTCTTAGATGCGGTCGAGAGGACTCGAACCTCCACGGGGGGTTAGCCCACACGGACCTGAACCGTGCGCGTCTGCCAATTCCGCCACGACCGCGAAGTGAGTCATGTAGGATTCGAACCTACGACACCCTGATTAAAAGTCAGGTGCTCTACCAACTGAGCTAATGACTCATATTGTGTTAAAAATGGCGGAGCCGACGGGATTCGAACCCGCGGTCTCCTGCGTGACAGGCAGGCATGTTAGGCCTCTACACCACGGCTCCACACGATTAAAGTACCTCACTGTTTATGGGCCCCGAGAAAGTAATCGGTATACGCTACAGAGCTTACTTCACTTTCTTGGGTATAACAGGTTGGTTGCGGGGGCAGGATTTGAACCTGCGGCCTTCGGGTTATGAGCCCGACGAGCTACCGAGCTGCTCCACCCCGCGTCAATAAGAGAGAATCATTGGGCCCAGAAAAAGTAATCGGTGTTACTACGCTGCATTTCGTCACTTTTTTGGTTATTATGGTGGAGGCTGACGGGATCGAACCGCCGACCCTCTGCTTGTAAGGCAGATGCTCTCCCAGCTGAGCTAAGCCTCCATGGGAATATAAATGGAAGTGACCCGTAGGGGACTCGAACCCCTGTTACCTCCGTGAAAGGGAGGTGTCTTAACCACTTGACCAACGGGCCTCATAAATCAGCCATTCTAAAGCTGTGGAAAAAATTATGGCGGAGAGAGAGGGATTCGAACCCTCGAGACGCTTGTGACGCCTACACGATTTCCAATCGTGCTCCTTCGGCCAGCTCGGACACCTCTCCATGCTGAAAGCCTAGAATGAACTGTTATTATAAGATTGGGATCCCCAAAAAGCTAAGTCTTCACTCAAATGAGCTTGTCCTTCTCTTTTTGGGGATTGGACTCCCCGAACAGGACTCG
>NZ_RXHU01000087.1 GCF_003955665.1 Paenibacillus whitsoniae | reverse complement strand
CACGATTGAACGCATAGTGAGAGAAGAAGGGCAGCAGTTCCTGGGCTGGCGGACCGTGCCGACGAACAACAGCTCTTTGGGCGAATCGGCCAAGTCGGCTGAACCGTTTGTTCGACAAGTTTTTATCGGCCAAAGCGCGGATGTGACGAACAATCTCGATTTTGAACGCAAATTGTACATCATTCGGAAGGTTTCTGAAAACGCTGTCAAAAAAGATCAACCCCTGTCGCAATTTTACTATTCCAGTTTATCCAGCCGCACGATCGTGTATAAAGGCATGCTGACGCCGGCACAAGTGGACGCGTATTACGTGGAACTGCAGGATGAGAAGGTCGAGTCGGCGCTCGCGCTGGTGCACTCCCGTTTTAGCACAAATACGTTCCCGAGTTGGGAGCGCGCGCATCCTTACCGCTATTTGATCCATAATGGCGAAATTAATACGCTGCGAGGCAATGTGAACTGGATGCATGCCCGCCAGGCGATGTGTGAGACGGAGCTGTTTGGTGACGATTTTAAAAGGATCCTTCCGGTCATCGACACCGACGGTTCCGACTCTCAAATGTTCGATAATACGCTTGAATTTCTCATGCTGTCCGGCCGTTCGCTGCCGCATGCGGCAATGATGATGGTGCCGGAGCCGTGGTCGAAGCACGAGGGCATGGACGACGAGAAAAAAGCGTTCTACGAATACCACAGTACCTTGATGGAACCGTGGGACGGTCCGGCGGCGATTGCGTTTACGGACGGTACGCAGATCGGGGCGATTTTGGATCGGAACGGCTTACGGCCGTCGCGTTACTATGTGACGAAAGATGATCTGATCGTGCTGGCGTCCGAAGTGGGCGTGCTCGACATTGAACCGGAGCGCGTGCTCTATAAGGATCGGCTGAGACCGGGCCGCATGCTGCTCGTCGATACGGAAGCGGGCCGCATTGTAGCGGATGATGAGATTAAAAGCAGCATCGCCAAGGAGCAGCCTTATCGCGAATGGTTGAATGAGCATTTGGTTTCTTTGGAGGAGCTGGACGATGCGCCGTTTGCGCTCGGCTCCGATTCGGATACGCTGCTGCAACGACAGCAGGCGTTTGGGTATACGTTTGAGCAATTGCGTAAAATTTTGGAACCGATGGCGAAAACAGGGGTGGATCCGATCGGCTCCATGGGCACGGATGCGCCGCTTGCGGTGCTGTCGAATCGTTCACAGCTCTTATACAATTATTTTAAACAACTGTTCGCGCAGGTGACGAATCCGCCGATCGATGCGAATTTCGAGGAAATTATTACGGCGCAGGGCACCACCATCGGGCCGGAGCGCAATCTGATTAAGCCAGAGCCGGCAAGCTGCCGTCAAATTCGGCTCACGACGCCGTTTCTGACGAACGACGAGCTGGCGAAGCTGCGCCACATTCAGCGGGACGGGTTCAAGACGGTGACACTGTCAACGCTCTTCACGGCTTCGGAAGGAGCCGCAGGCTTGGAGCAGGCGATGGATGCGCTGTGTCAGGCAGCCGATGAGGCGATTGCGGACGGGGCGACGCTGATTATCCTGTCCGACCGCGGCGTGGACAGCGCGAAAGCGCCGATTCCGGCGCTGCTGGCAACGTCGGGGCTGCATCATCATCTGATTCGTGAAGGTACACGGACGAAAATTGGCCTGTTGGTCGAGTCGGGCGAGCCGCGCGAGGTGCATCATTTTGCCCTATTGCTCGGTTACGGTGCCGGAGCGATCAATCCGTACCTCGCGCTGGAAACGCTGGACGACATGATCCAGCGCAAGCAATTGGTCGGAGTTGACCAAGCGAAGGCGACCTACAATTATATCAAGGCCGTGACGAAGGGCGTTGTCAAAGTACTGGCGAAAATGGGGATTTCCACGATTCAAAGCTATCGGGGCGCCCAGATTTTCGAGGCGATCGGCCTCAGCCAGGAACTGGTCGACAAGTACTTCACCTGGACGTACACACCGGTCGGCGGCATCGGCCTGGACGTCATCGCCCAGGAAGCGGCGATGCGCCATCAGCGGGCATTCTCCGCGCAAGAGGGACGCGATCCCGTGCTTGACGCGGGCGGCGACTTGCAGTGGCGGCGTGATGGGGAGGAGCATCTGTATACGCCGGAAACGATTCATGCCCTGCAAACGGCCGTGCGGACGAACAATTACGCGATGTACAAAAGCTTTGCGAAGCTTATCCTTCGCGAAGACGAGAAATATATGGCTCTGCGCGGGCTGCTGAGCTTCAAAGCAGGCCGCCAGCCGATTCCGATCGAGGAGGTCGAACCGGTCGAGGCGATCTGGCGGCGCTTCAAGACGGGAGCCATGTCGTACGGCTCCATTTCCAAAGAAGCGCACGAAACCATCGCCATTGCGATGAACCGCATCGGCGGCAAAAGCAATACCGGCGAAGGCGGCGAGCATCCGGAGCGCTTCACACCGGATGAGAAAGGCGATCTTCGCCGCAGCGCGATCAAGCAGGTGGCGTCTGGCCGCTTCGGCGTCACAAGCCACTATCTCGTCAATGCCGACGAGATTCAGATCAAGATGGCGCAGGGCGCCAAGCCCGGCGAGGGCGGCCAGCTGCCAGGGTCCAAGGTGTACCCGTGGGTGGCCGAGGTGCGCGGGGTTACGCCAGGCGTCGGCCTGATTTCGCCGCCGCCGCATCACGACATTTATTCGATCGAGGATCTCGCCGAGCTCATCCACGATCTCAAGAACGCCAACCCGAGAGCGCGGATCTCCGTGAAGCTCGTCTCCGAGGTTGGGGTTGGCACGATTGCAGCCGGCGTAGCCAAGGGGAAAGCGGACGTTGTCTTGATCTCCGGCTACGACGGCGGCACAGGCGCGTCCCCGCAGACGAGTATCCGTCATGCGGGACTGCCGTGGGAGCTCGGTCTGGCGGAAACGCACCAGACCCTCGTCCTGAACAACCTGCGCAGCCGGATCGCGGTCGAGACCGACGGCAAGCTGATGACGGGGCGCGATGTGGTGATCGCAGCGCTGCTTGGGGCGGAGGAGTTCGGCTTCGCGACGACACCGCTCATTACCATTGGCTGCGTCATGATGCGCGTCTGCCATCTGGACACCTGTCCGGTCGGCGTAGCGACGCAAAATCCGGAGCTGCGCAAAAAATTTGCCGGCGACCCGCAGCATGTCGTCAATTTCATGACGTTCATCGCGCAGGATGTGCGCGAGTGGATGGCGCAGCTGGGCTTCCGGACGATTGAGGAAATGGTCGGCCGCACCGACATTTTGGAAGGCAAGCAGGCGGTCGCCCACTGGAAAGCCAAAGGCGTCGATCTCGCGCCGCTGCTGCATCAGCCTGATGTCGGCGAGGACGTCGGCCGCTTCTGCCAGATGCCGCAGGATCACGGCCTTGACCGCTCGCTCGACGTGACGAAGCTGCTGGCGATCTGCGAGCCCGCCATCGAGCGCAAAGCACATGTCCACGCCTATCTGCCGATCACGAACGTGAACCGCGTCGTAGGCACGATCGTGGGCAGTGAAGTGACGCGCAAGCACGGCGCGGAGGGCTTGCCGCACGATACGATCCGGCTGCATTTCCACGGATCGGCTGGCCAAAGCTTCGGCGCGTTCGTGCCGAAGGGGATTACGCTCTCGCTCGAAGGCGACGCGAACGACTACGTCGGCAAAGGATTATCCGGCGGCAAGCTGGTCATCTTCCCGCCGGCGAGTGCGACCTTTGTTCCCGAGGAGAATATCATCATCGGGAACACGGCGTTCTACGGCGCGACGGATGGCGATGCTTACATTCGCGGGATTGCCGGCGAACGGTTCTGCGTGAGAAACAGCGGCGTGCGTGCTGTTGTCGAGGGTGTAGGCGATCACGGCTGCGAGTATATGACAGGCGGCAGGGTCGTTGTGCTTGGGGCGACGGGCCGTAACTTTGCGGCAGGGATGTCCGGCGGCATTGCGTATGTGCTCGACGAGAAGGGCGATTTTGCCTCGAAGGTGAACAAAGAGATGGTGCTCCTTGAACAGTTGGAGGAGACCTATGAAATGAATGAGCTGAAAACGATGATTCAGCATCACGCCACATTTACGGATAGCAGCGTAGCCCATAACGTCATTCAGCATTGGGAGGAATACGTTTGGAAGTTCGTGAAGGTCATTCCGAAGGATTACAAACGTATGTTCGACGCCATCGAGAAGGTGAAACGTTCCGGACTGAGCCAGCAGGAGGCCGTGATGGTGGCTTTTGAGGCCAATATGAGGGATGTTTCGCGGGTTGGCGGCAACTAAGAGACTGCGAAGAAATCAAGTAGCGCTAATTTTCTAGCAGCTCCTAGCTGAATAACGCAGCGTGTCCGTCAGCTCGTTGGGGGCGGGCGCGCATAAGGGCAGGGAGCCAGCATGGCTGGCTATCATACGCAGGAGGGATCAACGTAAATGGGGAAACCGACGGGTTTTATGGAACATGCACGTGAAGTGGCGTCCGAGACGGCTCCGCTCGTCCGAATCGGCCACTGGAAAGAATTCGTGACGCCGCTCACCGAAGATAAATTGCAAACGCAAGGCTCCCGCTGCATGGATTGCGGCATACCGTTCTGCCATACAGGCTCAATCATCAGCGGCATGGCGGCCGGCTGTCCAGTCAACAATCTCATTCCGGAATGGAATGATCTGGTCTATAAAGGCCGCTGGCGCGAGGCGCTGGATCGGCTGCACAAGACGAACAATTTCCCAGAGTTTACGGGCCGCGTCTGCCCTGCGCCATGCGAGGGCTCGTGTACGGTAGGGCTCAAAGACACACCGGTTACGATCAAAAGCATTGAAAAAGCGATCATCGACAAAGGGTTCGCCGAAGGCTGGATCACCCCTCAGCCGCCTGAGGTGCGCACCGGCAAGAAAGTCGCGGTCGTCGGCTCAGGCCCATCGGGGCTTGCCGCTGCTGCGCAGCTCAACAAGGCCGGCCACTGGGTGACCGTGTTCGAGCGCGCCGACCGCGTCGGCGGCCTGCTCATGTACGGGATCCCGAACATGAAGCTGGACAAAAAATACGTGCAGCGGCGCGTGGATTTATTGGAAGCCGAGGGCGTAACGTTCGTGACGAACGCGCATGTCGGCGTCAATTATCCGATTGAGAAGCTGCAGGAGGAGTTCGACGCGATCGTCCTCTGTGGCGGCGCGACAAAAGGTCGCGATCTGCCGATCGAGGGCCGCGAGCTGAAAGGGGTCCATCTGGCGATGGAGTTCCTGGGCAAAAACACGAAAAGCCTGCTTGACTCCGAGCACGCGGATGGTGCCTTCATCTCTGCCGAAGGCAAGGACGTCATCGTCATCGGCGGCGGTGACACTGGCACGGACTGCGTCGGGACGTCGCTGCGCCACAAGTGCCGCAGCGTGACGCAGTTCGAGATTATGCCGAAGGCGCCGGAAACGCGCCAGGCGAACAATCCTTGGCCGGAGTGGCCGAAGGTGCTGAAGGTCGACTACGGCCAGCAGGAGGCCGCGGCGGTGCAGGGCGAAGACCCGCGCACGTACCTCATCAACACGAAGCGGTTCGTGGGGGATGAGGAGGGCAACTTGAAGGAGCTGCACACGGTGTTGATCGAGTGGCAGAAGAACGAGAAGGGCCAGTTCGTGCCGGTCGAAGTGCCCGGCAGCGAGAAGGTGTACCCGGCGCAGCTCGTGCTGATCGCCATGGGCTTCACCGGGCCGGAGCACACGGTGCTCGATCAGCTCGGCGTTGCGAAGGATGAGCGCTCGAACGCCAAAGCCGAGTACGGCAAATTCGCGACGAACGTCGAGGGCGTGTTCACGGCGGGCGATATGCGCCGCGGCCAGAGCCTCGTCGTCTGGGCGATCAACGAAGGCCGCGCCGTGGCGCGTGAAGTCGATCGCTATTTGATGGGCGCGTCCAATTTGCCATAGCGCGTACTTGGTCGTGCCCGGATAGACTCGGGCGCATAGGGAAATGCCTGCAAGCGGGGAGAGCCGCTTGCAGGCATTTTTTAGTGAAGAGGGAGATGCTTGCCGGAGGTATTAGGCAATTGAAGGCATACACTCCTTGAACCCGACACCAGTCTTCTGAAAGGGGCGCCTCCGTTGTTTCCCTGATCCTGTATTTCGTACAGCTAATTGTCACCAAAACCGGGGAATCCAGCTGATTACCTGTATTTCCTACNNGCTGTAGGTTTTGCAGGTTTTCATATAATTGGGGGTGTTTTTCCTGATTTTGATGTAGCTTTTACAGGTTCGTGACTGTCGGCGCGATGAGGTCTGCCCCTTCGGCTGTCTCAAGACCCACAACACGGGTATATGGACCGGCGGAATAAGCCCTCCAGCCCAGTTTTATTCAAAAAGATGAACAATTTCCACAATTCATGTACAATAGAGGACATGAAAAGGGCCGACGGAAGCGAATGATATAGAAGAAAGAACGGAAAGCGAGGGGAGCACATGAAGCGGGAAGATCTTATAACGCCGGCTGAGCTGCAAGCACTGCTTGGAGACAAGGGCGGCGAGCTGCAGGAGTTTGCGCCGGACGAGCCTATCGGCGCGCAGCATTTGTCTGCCTTGCAGCAGGCGGTCGTGCTCCTCTCCCGCCAGGTGGCGGAGCTGCAGGAGCAATTGCAAGGGCATTTTCAGGAGCAGCACCTCAGGCATGAACAACTGCTCCGGCAATTCCAACATCATCTCGAGTATAAGCTGTACGAGCAGATGATGAATGGGGTTATCCTGCAGCGCACACCTGTCGCGCAGCAGCAAGAGAAGCTGCCGGGGGAAACACCGGCTGCCGATTCCGCCGCTCTCACGGCTGCTGTCTCTCCCTTTGATCCATCTGCTGAACGGCATCCCGCGTTGATTCCGCCGCTAGCGGATGCGCCCAGCACGGAAGAGCCGGAAGAGATTCCCCCGACTTATTCGCGTGTCAAGAGCTACCGCAAAATCCGCAAGCGGAAAAAATCGTTCCTCGAGCGATTATTTGAATAGTGTAAGCCCTCAGAGCATCCCTTCCTCGAGGGCTTTTTTTGACGCTTGTACGCGGTCGCGCACGTCCATTTTGGCGTAGATACTGGAGATGTAGTTTTTCACGGTGCCCTCGGAGAGGTAGAGCTTCTCGGCGATCTCCCGGTTATTTAGGCCGTCCGCAATGCCGTGTAGCACTTGCAGCTCGCGCTCGCTCAGTCCGTAGGCGTCGCTGGAGCGACCTCCGTCGTCCGCAGGCTTGCCAGCGCCGCCCGAATCTCCTCCAGTCGCCTCGGCCCCGCTGCGCGCTTGCTGCACCAGCATTTTCGCGATGTCCTGCGGAATCAAGGTGCCGCCTTGATGCACCCATTTGATGCCGGCGGCCAAATCTTTGGGATGAATGGCTTTCAGCAAATAGCCTTCAGCCCCGGCGCCCAGCGCGTCGATGACGTAGCCGACTTCCTGGAAGGTCGTGAGGATGATGACGCGCGTTTGCGGCCATTTGGCTTTGATCTGGCGAGTGGCCTCGACCCCGTTCATCTTGGGCATATGAATGTCCATCAGCACGATGTCGGGCTGGTGCGTCTCACATTGCTCCAAAGCAACGAGTCCGTTCTCGGCAAGCCCGACGACGTTGATGTCCGGGTCCATGCCCAGCACGATATGCAAACTTTCCCGAATGAGGTCCTGATCGTCGACGAGCAGTAATTGTAGCGGCAGTTGTGCAGTCATACAAGAAATGCCTCCTTTTGTTGCTTCAAGTTCTTACAAAGCAGATAATCTTCTGGCCGGAATGGTGCATGTAACTGTCGTGCCTTCGCCAGCTTGTGAATCGACCTGCAGCATACCGTGGAGCGCAGCAATGCGCTCCTGCATAGCGGCGATGCCGAAGCCGGCTTTGATCTGATCGGAGCCTGCGCCATTATCGGCAACTTGCAGGCGGATATGGTCGTCTGCGAATGCGAGCTCGACGGCTATCTGCCCTGCGCCTCCGTGCCGTTTAGCATTCGTTAACGACTCCTGCAAGCAGCGGATGAGGGAGAGCTTCGTCATTTTCGGCAAATCGAACTCATCGCCCCGCGTGTCAAAACGAATCTGTGTGCCTGTATGCAGCGCGAACTCATTGGCTAACCGCATCAACTGTTGCGACAAGAGTGAATCGCCTTCCCGGGGCGCCATTTGATGGATGCTGCGGCGCACCTCTTCCAGACCGGCACGGGTGACGTCGCGCAGTACGTCGAGCTTCTGCCGCGCCATTTCCGGCGAGGCCTCCATGAGGTAGGACACGGCGTCCATGCCCATGATGACCGACGTAAATGTATGCCCGACCGTGTCATGCAGCTCGCGCGCCATCCGGCTTCGCTCCTCGACCAGCGTCATCTGCTCGATTTGGTTAGCGTACTGCTCGAGCGCATTATTTTGCTCATGGATGAGGCGATATTGCCGCTGGTTCTCGGCAAGCAGCTTTTCCGTATGCTCGTTTGAGGTGACGACACGCTGCAGGCTGAGCCCAATGGCAAAGAACAAGCTGGCATTTAGAATGAAGCTAAACAACTGCCCGATCCCCATGTCGCTGTGCAGCAGATTATAGTAAATATTCGGCATCCCCACCATAAAGACGGGGGCGGTCCACCAGGCATTTTTTCGATCCGTGAGGAATCCGACGACCATTAATGGGCAATTAATGATAAGTAAGAGATCCTGTTCCATCCAAGCGAGATAAAATTGCTGCGGCACACCCGCGACGAGCACCGCGATCGGATACCACATCGCATGCGTGTAGTTCGGCCGCCAAAATAAAAAGGGAGCGCCATAAGCGAGCAGAATTGCACCGATGGTTCCCAATGTCACTTGCAGGGAATGCTCACGGATATGTAGAAGCGTATAAAGCAGGCCAAGCAGGTTGGCGCCTGTCAGCACGATGAACAGGGACCATTCCACGCCGTGCCACGGTCTTCGTTGTACCATTTGTAAACGGTCTCCTTTCGGATCGTTCGTCTTCTCCTTATTTTACCTAATTTTGAACAAAAGCCATAGTGAACGCAGTCATATTGATCATATGACCTGCTAATATGACCGAGAAAGGGGTTTGAGCATGACCGACACGCAGCCGGCTTCAACGGCGATTGTACAAGTAGACCGCATATCCAAACGAATCGGGTCCAAAACGATTATCAAACAGCTCAGTTTTGATGTGCCGCAAGGGGAAGTTTTTGGCTTCCTGGGACCGAACGGGGCTGGCAAAACGACGACCATCCGCATGATGGTGGGCCTGATGTCCATTTCGGAGGGCGATATTCGCATTCAAGGGTATTCCATCCGTTCGCAATTTGAGAAAGCGATTCGCCATGTCGGCGCCATCGTGGAAAACCCGGAGATGTACAAGTTCCTGAGCGGATACCGCAATCTGGTACACTATGCGCGCATGTTTCCCGCGATCGGGAAAGAGCGTATCGACGAAGTCGTCGCATTGGTTGGGATGGGGAATCGGATTCATGATAAGGTCAAAACGTATTCGCTCGGCATGCGGCAGCGGCTCGGCATCGCACAGGCGCTCCTTCATAAGCCGTCGGTACTGATCCTCGACGAGCCGACGAACGGCCTCGATCCCGCAGGGATCCGCGAGCTGCGGGATCATCTGCGCAAATTGACGCGCGAAGAGGGCATCTCGGTCATCGTCTCGAGCCATTTGCTCGCGGAAATGGAACTGATGTGCGACCGAGTCGCCATCATTCAGAGCGGTCAGCTTGTCGATGTGCGTCAGATCAATGAATTCGGACGCGGGGAAGGCAAAGAGTCCGTGGCGTTTGAGCTGTCTTCGCCGGAGCGGGCGGAGGCACTTGTGCGTGCGGAAGGGCTGGCTTACCAAACGGCCGATGAGCGGCTGATTCTCGAGCTGACGAAGGACGAGACGGCGGAGTGGAACAAGCGGTTCGTGACGGCCGGCATCGCGGTGTATGGTATACGGGCGGCGACGAAGTCGCTGGAAGACCAATTTTTGGAAATGACGGGACGTGATCCGATTGCTTAATTTGATTCTCAATGAACAAATGAAGATGTACGGCAGGGTGAGGACGTGGATTTTGGCGATTCTGCTCGTGCTCATCGTGGTGACGTCGGCGATTTTGTCGCATTCAAACCACCGGGGCGCAGACGATGATTGGAAAAAACGTGCGGCCGATACGATTCAGCATAATCAGACCGAACTGGCGAGCAGCGACCTGCCGGAGAAGTTCAAGCAGCAGATGCGGGAGGAAAGCGCGTTGCAGCAATACATGCTGGATCATAACTTTCCGCCGACCGACAATACCTTGTGGGGCGGGACGCTGGGGGCAGCGGGGCTGATTTTGCTCG
>NZ_RXHU01000086.1 GCF_003955665.1 Paenibacillus whitsoniae | reverse complement strand
GCGAGAGGACCGTCGTTAACACGCCGATCACCGCGCTGTTCCACGTCCATCTTAGAATCTGGGAATCCTTGATCACCTTGCGATAATGACCGAAATGAAGATCAGATACTCGCAACCAATCCGCGAGCGTATAGACGTTAACGCCATCCGGCTTCAGCGAGACGATGATCATCCAGACTAGCGGGAAAATAAATAATAAGGCCAGCACGATCGCCAGCACTTGCACAGCCATTCGTTTCATAGTCAACCTCCGCTGCCGTCAGCCATCCGTGCGGCTCGATAATTTAAACTGAATAAGGGCGATCAGCAGCATCAAGCCGCAAAAAACGATCGACTGCGCCGAGGCCAGGCCGAACATATCCTTTTTAAACCCCGTCACATAAATGTAGCGTATCATCGTATTCGTCGAATCCCCCGGACCGCCGCCCGTCATGATCTGCACTTGCCCGAACAGCTTCAAACACGCAATAATCTGGTAAAAAATCTGTATATGCATGACCCTCGACAAGCCGGGGAGCGTTATGTGTCGGAACTGCTGCCAGCTGTCAGCCCCATCGATTGTCGCAGCTTCATAATGGTCTCTCGGAATTTCTTGCAAGCCGGCCAGGAACAGTACCATGACGAACCCTACCGTCCACCAGTCCGTTGTGATTGTCAGCGCCCACCAGGCATAATGGGAATTGGTCAGCCAATTGATATCCCCGTGAAGCCCGATCAGCTTCAGAAAAGCGTTAATCGGTCCATATTTGGAATCAAACAAGCGCAGCCAGATAAAGCTGATTACCGAAACGGACAGCACATAAGGCAAAAAGAATACCGATCGAATCAGCGTCCGGAACCAAAGCTTCTGATTAATGAGCAGTGCGAGCAGCAGGCCCAGAATGATGACCGTTGGCGCGCACAATAGGACGAAATAGAAGGAATGCCAAACGTACAAGTAAAAATCGGATGTGGTAAAAATTTTACGGTAATTCGCCAGCCCTACAAACTTCTGCATCCCTTGAATGCCCCAGACATGCAGGCTCATCCAGGCACCACGGCCGACGGGCCACAAGTAAAATACGGCAAAAGGCAGCAGAAAAGGCAGCAGATAAACAAGCGCATTCATTTCTTGAAAAAAGCGAAGCGGTTTCGAGGCACGCTGTGTTGTGCGGGTGTCCGCCTGGAAGTGCTCGTTCAGTTTCGTCTCCATGGGTAGGTTACTCTCCCTTGCTTCTATCTAGCAGAGGGACCTGCGGGCATCCGCCCGAAAGCCCCTCCTTGTCTGGGTGCAGCGTTAGTTCGCCAACACTTCGTTGATTTGTTTTTCCAGGTTTTTCAGGCCGTCTTCCGGGGATTGTTTACCGAAAATAATGTTTTGCAGCGACTCGGACACCGTCGTGATGATCGTTGTGTATTTATCGGTTTTGGGTGCGAATTTGACGGTTTTTTGCGCTTCGATAAAGAAATTGCGGTACGGCAGTTTGTTGTACTCCGCGCTTGCCGTCACCTTGCTGTTCGCCGGTACGTGACCCGCTTGGCCCCACGTCTGGCCGCCAACTTCGGAGAAGTACTTCATGAACTTCGCTGAAGCTTCTTGCTTCTCTGGCGTAACGTAGGACGGCACTACGAGCAAGTGCGAGCTGGCCCAATGCGTCTGCGAACCGAAAATCGCCGGCAGCGGCATCGCGCCGATGTTCTTGGACTTATCACCGAGCAGCAGCCCGGCTTCCCATACGCCCCCAAACCAGAGCGCGGCTTTGCCGTTGTTGAACGAATCCCATGGCGTTTTGTCGTTCAGATCGCTGTATTTGTTGTTATACAGATCCATGTAAAATTTAAGAACGGAGAGCGCTTTCTCGTTATTGATCGCTGCTTTGTTCATATCTGCATTCAAGAGGTCGCCGCCCGCTTCATAGTAGAGATTCAGAAACGGCTCTTGAAAATATGGCGTATTCACAGCCAATGGCTGCACATCCGGCACCTTCGCTTTGATTTGCGAGAGTGTTTTCTTAAAGCCTTCCGGCGAGAGCTCGCCCAGGTTCGGTGTGCCGTCTGCGTTCAACAGATCCGCTTTTTTCAGTAAATCCTTGTTGTAGTAAAACATATGGAAGTGCGTATCCAGCGGCACTGCATATGGCTTGCCATCGTACGTCACACTCTTCAGGTTGGAGTCGGTGATCTGCTTCAAGTCAAACCCAACCTTGCTCGCAAGCTGGTCAACCGGCACGATCTGCTTTGCCTTAACGAAAGGCGAAATGCGATCCACGTGCGCCACCGCCACATCCGGGCCTTTCGAGGAGGAAAGCGCTGTGCTCAGCTTCGCGTAGTATTCGTTCGACTCGAGGCGCAGCTGCTTCACGATAACTTCCTTCTGCGAGTCGTTGAAGCCTTTAATGATTTGGTCGACGAAGTCGCCCTCGCCGCCGCCGAACATATTCCAGAACGTAATCTCCACCGGGGAGGCGGCTTTCGTTTCTGCTGCTTTGGCTGTCTCCGACGGAGCGGAGGCGGCCGGTGTGGTACCGCTTTCTTTTGTGCTCGTCGAGCAGCCCGACACGACCATAGCCAGCGCCAAACTTGCTGTCATCAGACTTGCGATTTTCTTTTTCATTGTGATGGTCAACCCTCTCTCTGACATTTTGTTGGTTTGCGAAAGCCCTTCCAAACTGCCTTGCAGCGGTGCGGCTTCCTTGGTATTAACTTTAGCGCGAATTCGGGCTGGGCTGAACCGATAAAAAGCCTGCTTTGGGGGGACGATCGTAAGCTCTCTACGCGGCTTAGGACGACTCGGGGTGTAGAATATTACGGTAGGGGTGTAGATTTTACGGGTGGTTGGCGCGAAAAAAAGCCCGCCGAAAACCTCCGGCAGGCCGTTACACTTAATTTACGCTAACATTATCGAAGCTGACGCTGTTCGAGAAACCTCCCCGTACGCCGACCGTACCATTCGTATACGTTGTGTCGGTGAAGTTGATCTTTGACGTGGACATATCTCCGACATACACCTTGATGTTGCCTTCATTCACAACCACCTTCATTGTGTACCACGTGCCTGTCGCAATCGACATACTGGCCGAACTGAGCTGCGTATAGCCGTTGTTGAAGCGGCCGAGCCATAGGGTGCCCGTTCCCGAATCGATGCCTGCTCCGTAGCCAGTAAAGCTGTCGGTGCCTGTCGCCGGGTTCGTCACATTGAAAATCAGGCTGCCCTGACCCGCATTATTCAGCTTGATGTCGCCCTGGAGCGTAAAATTCCGTTTGGACGGATAGGGTGTCAGGACCGACTTATCCGCGGAGCCGGACGTCACATTATACGTGCCTCCGCTGACGCCCCAAGTGCCGCCATAACGTGCCCAGCCGTTGTCATTCGCCGCAAAATCGTTCGAATACGACGTCAGCAGCGAACCGAACCGCACTTGAATATTGTGCCCGCCCACGCTGCGGTTCACCGAGTCAATATAGGCGATCTCATTCGCCCCCGTCTGATAGATCGCTCCCCATAAGGAGTTGCCAAATGCCGGGGCGTCATTCGTGTACCAGCTTGCACCGTAATTGTTGCTCATCGATACGACATTGCTGTTCGAGATCAGCGCAAGTCGGCCGTCGCTCAAAGACAAAATATAAGGCCCGCCCTGCTGACTTGGCACCTGCGTGCCGATGCCGCTGGACCACGTTTTGCCGTCACTGCTCTTCTTCGTAAAAATGTTGCAGCTTTGCGTGCCGCACACCTCAAAGGCAACCATATATTGCCCGTTGGACATCTTCGTCCATACCGGCATGCCCGGACGCGCCCCGCTGTTCGACGGGTCCCATGCGACGTAAATCTCGCTGCCCCAACTCGCGCCGCCATTCGTCGAAATTTTCTCCGATACGATTTGGCTATACGACGGGGAGCCCGTTACATGCTTCTCATTGGCGTAATAGACCGCCAGCGAGCCATCGTCCAGGAAGCCCATATGCGGCTCATACACGCCTTTGTCCGGATTACCCAACGAGCCCGGCGAACCATTATTCTCGTCGATTGTGCTCAGGTAGCTCCAAGCGGAACCGCCGTTCGTGCTCTTATATACTTTGAGCTGATACGATTCCTGCCAACGCACCGAACGCATCGCCAGCAAAATATCTCCGTTCGGCAGCTGTGCAAACTGGCCGTTATCCAAATCTCGGCCGTCTTCCCACAGCGTAGCCGCCAGCGACCACGTCCGGCAGTTGTCCGTGCTTAGGAACACCTGCAGACGCGTACCGCCCCACGACACCTTGGTATAGCCGTTGTTATCGTAAATCGCCGCAACCGCCAGCCAGTTGCCGTTCGCCAGCTTGATCATGCGCGGGTACTCCGCCCCGAACGTCCCGGGGTGCAAACCGCGGGCGTCCGTTCCCGCATCGGTGAAGGTATTGATGTTCGTCACCGTCACGCTCGAGCCCCAGGTGATCGGGCCGTTCGCAGCGAACGCCGGCAGCGCGCCGAACAACAGCATGAGAAGGAGCAGGCTCATCACAAATGCGAAGCTTTTTTTGATCATTAACGTTCCCTCCATTCAAAAGTTAGCAGCCCCACGTTTGCCAGATGCCCGAACCAGCGCACATCCCGGCAAAAATGTAAGGGCTTACTTTTTGAAGTATACCGATTTCGTGCAGCGCTCATCTACCCACAATCGGACGGTGTGAGGGGAACAAACTTACGTTTTTCGCTGCAGGAGGGGGAGAAAATTATGATGCCGCAAATGGTACGCTGCCCTTCACAAACGGAAAGCCTTAGCCTATCCGGGCCCATAATACCAGGGGCATTATTCAACGGGGCATCAGCATGCACAGTCACCACCGGCGTTGTGGTGAACCTGCATTTTGTACAGCAAAATCCGTAGCATACACCGAATTTCCCGAGGGAAGCTGCATTTCTTACAGGAAAATTGGCGCCCGCACACCGTTATTCGAGGAAAAGGCACCCATTGCCGCACTTTTAATGTAGGTTTTACATGTTCCTCAGCCATTTAGTCGCATTCAAAGGAAATGACCTGCACATTTTGCAGGAAAGTGACTACGAGCGGCCTACGTTTGCCGGGGAACTTAAGCATCAATGAAAAGGAGCCCCCGATCACATCGGGAGCCCTAACTGCCAGCTACGCCTCTTCCCTCAACCGCGCAGCCAGCCACTCGAAGGCGCGAGCCAGCTCCGCCTGCGGAATCCGCCCTAAGCTGTCACCCACGCTCACTTCAAAAGAACAGCTCGACTCGCCGGTTGCCCGCAAGTAGCTCGTTAATCCGATCCCTGTCTCCTTGTACAGCGCGATCAGGATCGCCTCCAGCCGCTCCGCCGGCAGCGCGGCGTGCACGTGAAACATATTCGAAACCGGCACCGCCGGTTTCGTCTTCACACCCGCGCAGCCATTATACATGGCTGCGAGCGCCACCGCCTGCGCATAATACGCAGCCATGCGGGGCAGCCGCTGCTCCAGATAGTAGCGGCCGCTCAAAAAATACGGATACAGCGCGATCAGATCGCCGCCGTGCCTTCTTTTCCACACCTTGGACGACGTCGTGAACGACTCGTCCCCCGCCAGAATCGCCCCGGCGATGCCGCCGATGCCTTTATAGAACGAAAAGTATACGCTGTCGAACAGCGCGCACACCTCAGCCGCCGTCTTCCCGTAGTACGGCAAAATCTCAAACAAACGCGCGCCGTCCAGATGCAGCTTGATTCCCTTGCCCCGGCAGTAAGCCGCGATGGCCTCAAGCTCGTCATACGCCGGCAGTTCTCCGCCGATTTCCCGCTGCGGCAGCTCCAGCAGCAGGCAGGCAACATCGTCGCCCATCCCTGTCACATCGTCCAGCCGGATGAGGCGATCGGCCTCGCCGAGCAGCACTGGCTCCAGATGATGGAGCTCCTTCAGCCCATCCTGCTCGTGAATTTCCAGATGGCTCAGCGGATGATAGGCCACCTTCCTGCTCCCCTTGGCGTCGCTCCAGATGCGGAGTGCAATCTGCTGCGCCATCGTCCCGCTGGGGAAGAACACGGCGGTCTCCTTGCCCACAAGCGCCGCCATCTCCGACTGGAACTGCTCGATGAGCTCGCCCGTGCCGTAATGATCGCTGTCCAGCGAACCGTCAAGCCCCTCCAGTACGTTTTTTAACACTTGCACATTTCTCGGCCCGTTTCCCGGCACCTGATACTTGGCTTCATGAAAAGCAGCCGCTAACGGTGTTCGTTTCGTCATGCTGTTCGGACTCCTTGTCTGATTTCAAATTAGCAAGAACTTTGCTCAAGTTTCGTTTATAATTAGAGGTATACCTGCAAATAAAAGGAGATTTACCCATGGCAAACATCCTGCTTGGTCCCCGAGACCAGTTTACAGCAAGTCCGACCGAAGTAAAAGTTGGCGGCAAGGTTTACTTTCTGATCCAGGAAGAAGATCAGTATACGCTGCTGTCCGCTCGGTGTCCGCATGCGGGATTTACGGTCGAAATCGAAGATGACGAACTCGTCTGTCCACTGCACGGTTGGACGTTCGAGCTCCATTCCGGGCGCTGTCACAATGTGCCGAGCGCGCGGCTGCAAGCTTATCCGGTGCTGGAGATCAATGGTCAGCTGTACGCGGAGCTGGACTGATCCGATTCGTATAATTTTCCAAATCCCAAGTGATACTATCCCCTGGCAAAAATAAAATATCGGGTGTTGACATTGCCGCTGCGTCAACCTTTACAGTAAAGAAGTCAGGAGGTGACGAGGATGGAATACACCGTACAGCATCTGGGGAAATTGGCGGGCGTCTCCACGCGCACCCTGCGGTACTACGATGAGATTGAGCTTCTCAAGCCGGCGAGAATCAATTCATCGGGGTATCGCATCTACGGGCAAGCGGAGGTCGACAGGCTGCAGCAGATTTTATTTTATCGCGAGCTTGGCGTCGGTCTGGAAGAGATTAAAGCGATTCTAGCCCAGCCCGATTTCAGCCCCGCCGATGCGCTCAAGAGCCATCGCGAACTCCTACTTGACAAGCGCAGGCAGCTCGATCTCCTCATTACGAATGTGGATCGAACGATTGCCGCAGCAGAAGGGAGAATGGTCATGTCCGATAAACAAAAATTCGAAGGCTTTAAGCAAAAGCTGATCGATGATAACGAGTCGAGATACGGCAAGGAAGTCCGTGAGAAATACGGGGAAGACGCGGTAAACCGCTCGAATCAGAAGGTTAAAAATATGACGCAGCAGCAGCATGAGGAAATCACGCACCTGACGGAAGAGGTGCTGACGACGCTCGCTCATGCCTATCAAACCGGCGATCCCGGCAGCGAGCTCGCGCAAAAAGCCGCGGGGCTGCATAAGCAATGGCTTTGCTTCTACTGGGACCAGTATTCGCCGGAAGCACACAGAGGACTCGCCCAAATGTACGTCGACGACGAGCGTTTCAAGGCGTACTACGACGCCAAGCAGCCGGGCGCAGCGGAATTTTTGCGGGACGCCATCCACATCTATACGGATGGGCAATAGCGCGTTTTTAACTCTACTCTTTAAACATCCAATCTTTTAATAAGAGACGTCATATAATAGAATTACCACCAGCCGCCACACCACTCATTCCCGCCTCTTCACACAAAGAAGCGCAAGTCTTTGGTCACAAAGACTTGCGCTTCTTTTATGATTATCCCGCCAAGACCTCGCCCGACGGTTTGACAAGCGCCTTGGATTGCCAGACGCGGCTTCTCCAGCGCCAATACATCAGCACGCCTCGTGTCCACTCGTCCGCGGCAAAAGCGATCCACACACCGAGCAGCCCCATTTCCTCATGAATGCCGAGATAGTAAGCGAGCGGTACAGAGATGCCCCACATCGAGACAGCCCCCATCATAACCGGAAATCTGGCATCACCCGCGGCGCGCAGCGAGTTGATGACAACCAGGTTAAACGTACGCCCCGGCTCCAGTAGAATAGAGAGCAGCAGGATACTCGAACCCAGCGAGATAATATCCGGGTTGGAGGTAAACAAACCTAGCAGCTCCTTGCGGAAGAGCGCAGTGATCCCCACAACAACGAACGCGAGCATGAAACTGATTTTCAAACTTCGAATCAGCTTATGATACGCCTCATTGAAAGCGCGGGCGCCGACCATATGGCCGACGATAATTTCCGTGCCAAGCCCGATCGCCATCCCGAGCGCCATGAAGTAGTTCGAAATGTTCATCACATACACATGCGCGCTAAGCGCCGTCGGGCCAATGATATTGATGAAGCCGAAAATGACGAGATACTGTGTCTGCCACGATATTTGCTCCCCGGCGGCCGGCAGGCCGATGCCGAGAATGAGGTTGACGATTTTCCGGTCGAAGCGCACATAATCGCGCCACTGAATCGGCACCGAAATTTTGCGGTACAGGAGCAGAATAAGAATGAGCAGACCGATAAACCGGCTGACCACCGTCGAGACCGCGGCCCCCATCACACCCATTTCAGGGAAGCCGAACATCCCGAAAATGAGCAGCACGTTCCCCATCACGTGAATGATGTTGATGCCGAGCGTCACGAACATCACATCGCGGGTGTGCCCGTTGGAACGCAGAATCGACGCAATTGCGCTGGACAACGCCTCCACCCAGATGAACGAGCTGACGAGCAGCAGGTAGCCTTTGGCGATCTCAATCTGCTCCGGCGCCAGGTGAATGAGGCGCATGAGCGGCTCGGATAGCACGACAAGCAGGACGGAGATCACTAGTCCAAAAATCCCGTTTATTGAAATCGCTAACGCCGAAATTTTGCTGGCTTCCGCCTTTTTCCCCGCGCCCAAATACTGCGCAACGGATACGGAGGTGCCGATCCCGACAAAGCCGAATAACAGAATACAAAAGACGATAATTTCATTCGCTAGTCCGACGGCTCCCGTGACTTCATCGGAGATGCGGCTCAGCATGAAGACGTCGGCTGTTCCGAGCATCATCCGCAGGACGGAATCGATCAGAAGCGGCCACGTGACGGCGAATAAGTTCATTTTTTTCCATGATGCTTGTGCTTCCATCGCTTGAAATCACCTCTAAGTTGCAAATGACATCAGTTTACGGTACGAAAGCGATTGCAGTCAATGCATTTACTTCAACTTCATAAAAACGGAAAAACTCTCAGATTATCGTTCGGATAATCTAAGAGTTTCCTCCTCGCAACTTCCGTTTAGTTTAAGCTGACCCATGCGCCTTTTTGGTCGGCCGAGGCCATCTCTGCCACGACGATTTCAATTGTCGCCTGCGTGGAGGCCGGCGTTGCCGTTGTGACCGTTCCGCCTGCAATCAGCGTCTCTACGAAATATTTAAGTTCAAGATAGTAGCCCATCTCCGGTGAAATGTCCGGTTTGAAGCCGCTGCCAGCATTTTCGTTCACTTTGAGGCCGTCCGCGTTAAAGATCAGGTTGCCCTTCTCGAAGTTGACGCGGAACTGCATGTCGAACCCGTAGTCGCCTTCCAGCGTCCAGTCGGCTTGCGCATTGATGACTTTGCCGTCCGGGTACAAATAGTTTGTAGACACGATGTCGTAGCCGCTGCCCGGCACGACATTGCGCGCCAGCGTCGACACCGCTTCCGGCTTGTCAAACAGCCAGTTGATCATGTCGATGTCGTGCACGTGCATGTCCAGCAACGCGCCGCCGGACTTCGACTTGTCGATCAGCCAAGGCCCCCAAGTCGGCGTCGCGCCGCCGCGGTAGAAAAAGCCGCTCGTCACCTTGCCGTACGTGCCTTTTTCAATCACATCTTTCAGATATACATACGCCGGCCAGAAGCGCAGACATTGGCCGATCATCAGCTGCTTGCCGTTCGCTTCCGCCGCGGCAATCATAGCCTCGCACTCTTCCACGGAGCCTGCCATCGGCTTCTCGCACAGCACATGGACGCCAGCGTTCAGACATTGAACGGAAATTTCCTTGTGCAGGAACGTCGGCAGCGTAATATCGACCATGTCGAGCTGCTCTTTTTCCAACATCTCCGCAACGCTTGTATATTTCGCATAACGGTTAAAATCAAGCCCGGAATCGCCTGTATCGATATTGCCCGCCTGCGCTTTGCCTTCCAGCTTCTCAGGATCTACATCGCAGAGCGCCACGACTTGAATCGCTACGCCTTCCGCTTCCAGACGCGCGTAGTTTTCAAGATGCGTTCTGCCCATGAAACCAAGGCCGATTAATCCGATTTTTAACATGTGTTACTTCCTCCCTAGAATGGCGTCCATCGCCCCTGATGTATTGTAGATGATCTGCTCGCCGTGATGCGTGTAGCCCGGTATCATTTCGGCAATCACATAATCGTCATAGCCGACCGCTTGCAAAGCCTTCATCACTTCCGGATAGTTCACGTCGCCGGCCAGGAGGTCTACGAAGCCATGCAATCCGCCAGCCGCGCGGCGGTAGTCTTTGAAATGCACTTTTTTGATGCGATCCTTGAGAATCGTGATCCAATGCTCAGGGTAGCCGGAGAACACCACGTTGCCGACATCGAAGTAGGCGCCGACATACGGGGAGCCGACTTTATCGATGAAATCTCTCATCTCCAGCGGCGAGAGCAGGAATTTGTTCCACACATTTTCAAGCCCGATGGACACTTTATGCGCTTCCGCTTCCGCAGCCAGCTCCGTGAACGCTTCCAAGGCATTGTCATAAGCCTCATCGTACGGCACCACTTCGGAATCCGGAATAAAATCGACGCCCACCGCGCCAGGCACAACGAGAATCGTATCCACACCCAGTGTAGCTGCATGTTCAAGCTGCTTTTTCACAATATCTTTAGCCTTCTGACGTGTCTCCGTTTTGCTGCTCGTCGGGGGATACGACCAGTACAATCCGCTCGCGAGCGAACTGAGCTGAATACCTTTGTCCTCCGCGTACTGACGGTATGCGGCAACTTCCTTTTCACTGCTTTCGAGGCTTAATTCGCCGGTTTCGTTCAGGGCAAGCTCAATGCCGTCAAAGCCGGCCTTCTTCGCAATATCGATACACTCGTTAACCTTCAGCATCCCTGGAAAGGACCAAATGTTAATCCCTTTTTTCATCCCTATCTCCTCCGTTCTATATCCTCATTATAAAAGGAACCCGGCCCCTTGGATTTATCCAATCAGCCGAATAATTTGCACTTTGCGAAAGCGCTTATGGTAAAATAAAGGGACGACACAGGGCGCAGCCAAGCGCCCCAGAGAGGACAGACGGCATGCAATTTCCACGTCTTACGCTGGAAGAATCCATTGCGATTCGGGAGTTAATCTCCTTTCATTATTTTGAATACGCCAAAGGCTTCGTCTTCGAAGGCGAACAGCACGACTTTTGGGAAATCCTCTACGTCGACAAAGGCGAGGTCGAGGTGCGCGCTGACGAGCAGGTGCACGTGCTGCAGCAAGGACAGCTGATTGTCCATCAGCCGGAGGAATTCCACACTGTGCATGTGAAGCACTCGTACAAACCGCCGAATCTGATCGTCATTGCGTTCAGCTCGAATTCACAGGCGATGATGCAGCTCGCCCGCAAAATCGTGGCGCTCGGTGACCGTGAGCGGAATCTGCTCTCGCTGATCGTGCAGGAAGGCTTCCAGGCGTTCCTGCCTCCATTCGACAGCCCGTCGGAACACATGCTGGAGCGCAATCCGGCGGCGCCTTTCGCCGCCGAGCAAATGATCAAGCTGCAGCTGGAGCTGCTGCTCATTACGCTGATTCGCAGGCTTGGGCAGCCGGCGTTGCAAGACAAAGTGCGGCTCAAGCAATCCTCGCTGCAAAAAGAAAAAGCCGAGCACGACATCGTCGCGAGCATCGTGGCGTATTTGCAGGCACATCTCGCGGATACGCTGACGCTGGATACGCTGTGCCAGACGTTTCATCTCGGCAAAAGCCGGATGAAAGAGCTTTTTCAATCTCAACGCGGCATGGGCGTGATGGAGACGTTCAAAGTGCTGAAGATCGAGCAAGCCAAGACGTACATTCGTGAGGAGCATTACAACTTGACGGAAATTGCCGGAATGCTCGGGTATACCAGCATTCACTATTTTTCACGCGATTTTAAAAAGATGGTCGGCATGCCCCCCTCCGATTATGCGAAGTCGACGAAGGCGCGCATTCAACTATGAAAAAAGCTCCGAAGCCACAGCGCACATGTGGTTTCGGAGCTTTTTGCGGTTTTATTTGATGACCTTCACGAGGCGTTTCGCCGTACCTTCCGGTGTGTCGATCGTTTCGTACACATTGACTGTGAACGGGTAGCTGAACTGTTCGGAAGAAATGTTGGATGCATCCAATACCTGCTGTCCGGAGATCAGCTTGTTGACGCCTGTAAAGGTTGCATCTTTTGAACCTACAACACGTCCGGCATTGTCAACAATCTCAAAGCGAAGCTTGGAGAAGTTGTTGTCGACAACGACATTCTCCTGCTGCTTGATGTCCAGGTCCAGACGGAATTTGTACGTGTACATCAATTGCGCCGTCGTTTGCGTGCCTACTGTCACATCGTTGAACTTGAGGTCAAATGGATAGAGCGAGATCACGCCGTCTTTCTCTTCGTCCTGCAGGCTTGTTTGCAGCGCCGCAATGGTTGTTGTATAAGGCGCTGCGGATTGCGCGTCAAGCAGCTTCAGGGAGAAGTTCTTGCCTTCTTCCGACTGCGGCACGATGAAGGAATAGCTCACCACATAGCTGAGGCCTGGGTTCATCGTTGCCGTCACGTTCGCTTGGCGGCTGCCGGTATAAGTCACACCATGCGCATTCGTCAGTTGCGTCTGGAACGTCGGTGTCGTTACCGGCGAAGTGCTGGTGTTCGTCAGCTTGAACTTCGCCACCGCCGTTTGATAACCTTCGCCCGGATTCTCGTGCAGGTGAAGCTCCATCAAGGACACTTGCGTCGTTTTATCTACGACTTTGGACAAGCTGTCGAACGGAATTGGCTGGCCGATCGTGTAGGTTGTCGCAACGGCTCCGCCTTGCGCCGCCGGCCAAGGGAAAGCGAGCTTGCCGGTCGCAATCACGGCTGCCTGGCCGCTGTCTTTCGCCACGTAGGTGTCTGTCGAAGCAACCACCAGGTTCGTCAAGTCCGCGCCGTTCTCCAGTTGAATCGCGTAGTGCACGTAAGCTTGGCCGCCCGCTTCCAACGTCACCGGCGCCGTTTCCGTACGCTTGCCTTCAAAGCTCTTATCCGCGGACAAGCCGTCCACGCGGAAGGTTGGCACCGTTTCGCGGCCTGCGCCCGGATTGCTCACGAGCAGCGTCACCAGGGCAACGCGACCTGTTGCCGTGTTCTGGATCGTCGCCTCGGTCGGCTTGTACGTCAAACCGGAGTTCACGCCAGGAATGGCGAAGGCGTCGCCCCACGCCAGGTTGTCAATGCCTTGCAGTGCGGTGCTGCCCGTGCCGCCGTACCATACCGATGGCGTCGCGAGTGCAAGCAGCGTCGTTTCGACCTTCGGATACGTGTACAAATCCACGTTTACGAAGGATACTTGCGAAATCGCGCCGATCTCCTTCGTATCCACCGTGGATACGTAGACGAGCTCGCCGATTTCTTTCGGCTGCAGCGACGCTTTGTTCGCTGCGCTCGGTTTAAGCGTATACGTCAGACCGTTCGTCGTCTGCACGCGCAGCTCATGCTCCGGCACGCGGTTCACTTGCGCGCCGCCGTTATAGAGGCGTACCGTGACGGCCAGCTGGGAGCCCGTTGCGGTTGGCGTCGCGGAGACGCTCTTCACCGCGGCGCGAATGTCGCTGGTTAGTCCGTAGTTCACGGACGATGCCGTAGTCGCGGTGGAGGCGGCGTCAGCCGCCCATACCGCCGTACCGCCCTGCACGATCATTGTCCCTACTACGAGCGTAGTCAAAAGGGACTTCCATGGTCTTTTTTTCATGTGGTTATTCTCCTTCATGTAAGAGGTAGTTCAAACACTCACTATAAATTGAAAACTGTTATTTCGCTGCCGGTGTTGCGGACGGCTGAGCGGAAGCTTCCGTGCTGCCGACTTTCTGTCCGTCTTTCAATGTATTTTGGCCGGAGATGACGAGTTGATCGCCTTCTTTCACACCTTCCAACACTTCTTGATTCTCGCCATTGATGCGGCCCAGCTTCACTTTACGCTTCATATATTGATCGCCTTGCTGAATGAAGACGAACGTATCGGACGCTTCACGAATAATGCTCAGTGTCGGAACAACCGGCACTTTCTCTTCCGATTCCGTCGTGAGCTGCACCATGTAGCGAGTACCTGGCTGCAATTGGTGATCCGTATTCGGCACCGCAAGCTCCAGTGTATAGGTTTTCGTAGCCGCACTCATAATTGGGGCCAAATAGCTGACTTTCGCCGTACCCTTCTTATCCGGTGTGTTCGGGTTGTAGTACACGAGCTCCTGCTTGCCTTTAACCAGCAGATAATTATTTTCGGACAATTCCGTTTTAATTTTGATCGGATCGATTTCCTGAACTTGCGCGATTCTGCCTGCTGCGGCCGATACCGTTTGGCCTACCACTACGTTAAAATCCGTCAAAACGCCGCTGCCCGGCGCCTTTACTTCGAAGTTGTCGAGGGCGCGTGTGGCATCATCCAAATTTAATCTTGCGGACTCGGCTTGCGTTTCTGCCGCGGCGATGGAATCCGAATTATCGAATGCGGAGAGCTTCGCCTTTGCCGAGTCGTAAGACATCTGTGCGTTGTCCAGCGCCTGCTTCACTTGGTCCACTTGGCGCTGTGTCACAGTGCCCGCATCGAAATCGTTGCGGATTTTATTGTAATCCTGCTGCGCATTTTGCAGCGCCGTTTGTGCGCGCTCCACACCGTCCGCTAAATCCTTACGATTGTTTACCTTGCTGTCTCTCGCTTGCTGCAGCGATTGCTGCGCGCTTTTCACCGCAAGCTCGCTCTTGCGCTGCGCTGAGACCGCGTCTCGATTGTCGATAACGAACAACACATCGCCTTTTTCGACATAGTCGCCTTTTTGCTTATTCACGGATGTCACTTCGCCGTTCGCTTTTGCAATGACATCCAACGTCACGCCTGCCGTTACATCGGCAATTTGTTCTACCGGCGAAGAAATCGTCACTTTTTTGACAGCTTCAACTTTAACAGGCTTTGGCGTTAGTTGAACAGTTGCCTGCTTACTGGCGCCTGGTGCGGAGCAAGCCGAAGCCATGAGGGCGACAGCGGTAACAACCGCCATGACGCCCATTCCGCGATATCTGAATCGATTGTTTCGCAAACTTTTGCTAATCATCTATGTGCCTCCTTATACCTCTACCGAGCTTGTAGTCATTTTATCGGCTTTTTTATTCCGTTTGAACATGCGCCCCATCCGATTCTTAATGCTGTCGATCAATTCGTACACAATCGGCACGACGACAAGCGTAAGAACCGTGGATGTGATCAGACCGCCGATGACGACGACGCCAAGGCCTTTACCGATCAAGCCGCCTTCAGCTGAAATTCCAAGTGCCAACGGAAGCAATGCCATGATCGTTGCGCCAGCCGTCATAATAATCGGACGAAGACGAACTTTACCCGCCTCAATCAAAGCATGGCGAACCGTATAGCCGTCTTCGCGCAGCTGCTGCGCACGGTCGATCAACACGATCGCATTCGTCACGACGATACCGATCAGCATGAGGAAGCCAATCATCGAGGTGACCGTAAGCGGCTCTCTGGTGATGACAAGGCCGAGCAAACCGCCGATGGCCGCAAGCGGCAAGGAGAACAGAATCGCGAATGGCGCGCCGGCGTTGCCAAAGGCAAGCACCATAATCAAGTACACGACGAATACCGCGGCCGCCATTGCAACTAACAGTTGTGAGAAGCTTTCGTTAACATCGTCCGAGACACCCTCGACCTTCGTCGTAACACCTTCCGGCAGTTCCAGTTGGCTTAATTCTTTGGTCAACTTGTTGCTTACTGCTGTCTTATTTTTATCATTGATTTTGGCCGTGACTTGCAATAGTTGGAACTGGTCAACGCGATTGAGTGATACAGCGCCCATAACCTCGTTCAACTTCGCAACTTCTTTCAAATAGACCGTGGATCCGTTCGGTCCGGCAAGCGGGATGTCACCCAGCTTTTCAAGCGAATTTCTCTCCGATTTATCCAACGACACTGTCGTCGTATACGTAATGTTATCGAACTTCAGATCGCCCAGTTTCTGTTTCTGAATCCACAGGCGAGCCGTATCCCGAACCGTAGCAGCACTCAAGCCGTAAGCCCGCGCTTTGCTTTGATCGACGGTAATTTCAATTTCTTTATTGGCATCACTTAAGTTGTCTTCAATATTCGACAGTTCCGGATAAGTTTTCAGCTTTTCCTTGACCATCGCCGCAGCTTTCTCAAGCTGCAATTGATCGTCGCCTCTCAGCATATAAGCAAAATCCGTCGAGGACACGCCGCCCATATCGCCTTCCATGGAAGCCGGCACAACCTCGGAGCCAGCTGGCAGTTCAGACAGCATATACGTTTTAACTTGCTCCTTGACTTTCGTCGGATCAAGTTTATCGTTCACTTCAACGAAAATTTGCGCAGCGTTCGGTGTACGCCCGTCTTTGCCCGTTTCAATCGTACTGCCGGAGTAGCCCACCAACGTTTCAACAAATTTAAAGACAGGCTCACCGTTGGAATCTTTCAAATCAAGCAAGGTGCCTTCGATTTCCTTCGTTTTGGCATCTGTCGCATCAAAAGGCGTCGTATTCGGCAGTTTGAGCTTGAAATACATCGTGTGTGACGGAGCCGATTCCGGCAAGAATGAAAAGGACAAGAACGGGATGCATCCTCCGATGGTTACGACCAGGATAAGCAGGGACATCAAGAGCGTTTTGATGCGATTTTTCAAGCTCCAAGTCAGAACCCGCTCGTAGAATAACGTCATCTTCGTTGGTGCATTCTCATCATGGGCCTTGCCTGGCTTGCTGTTCATGACGAGCAGTTTGGACAGCATCGGAATGACAGTTAACGCAACGATTAAGGAAGATAAGAGTGCGCAAGCAATTGTTAAGGCAAATGGTCGGAAGAAGCCGCCAACAACGCCCGTAACGAGCGCCAGCGGAGCAAATACCCCAACCGTTGCCAGCGTTGACGATGTGATTGCCATGGATACCTGCTTGGTAGCCAGCAGAATGACGGATTCTTTGCGCTCCTGCGCTTTTTCCAGGGATGCATAAATATTTTCAATGACGACAATCGAGTCATCCACGACCCGGCCTACAGCGATAAAGATACCGCCCAGCGTCATCGTGTTCAGCGTCAGATCGAGCTGCGACATGAGAAGCAGCGTAATCAGAATGGAGAGCGGAATCGAGACGAGTACGATCAAGGTCATCCGGACATTGCGGAGGAAAACGAGAATCATCAGGGAAGCCAACACCGCCCCGACCACGCCTTCGCGTACAAGTCCAGCGATGGATTCTTTAATTTGATCCGCACTATCGTACGTGCTCACAAAGGAAATGTTCGGAAGCGTTGTTTTCCAATCTTCGATTTTCTTGTGGATGCCATCCGAGAAGTCAACCGCGTTCGCGCTGCCGGCTTTGTATAGAATCAACCCGATAGCTGGCTTAGCATCCAAACGTCCATTATACGTATTCTCTGTAATGGATTTGATCTTCGCAACTTGATTAAGCGTCACAATATCGCCTTTTGGCGTAGTAATCTCCAGGTTCTGCAATTCATACAGCGAGTTGATATCGCCGGTGACCCGAGCCATGCGGTCGTTGCCGTCGATTTGTACGCTGCCGATCGGCGATTTGGTGACAGCCGAGTTAATCGCATTGCTGACCATCCCCGGCGACAGACCGAATTGACTCATCGCAGTCGCATCAAGTTCGATGTCAAGCGATGTATCCCGGGCGCCGATGATGTCCATATGGTCGATGCCTTTAATGCTTTCCAGACCGGGTTTAATCGTATCTTTGAACGATTTGTCCAGTTCGGTTTGGCTCACGCCATCTTTGGCCGATGCGACGAGATAGTTCGACGGGAACGATGCCGCGCCAAACGTCGAGGCCTTAGGTGAACTCGCGGAAGTCGGCAGAGACACCTCTTGCAGCAGATCTTGGACCGCCTGCTTCTTTTTGTCGACGTCAACGTTTTGCTTGAAGAAAACGATGACCATCGAATAGTTGTCACTGGAGACCGATTGCATTTTATCCAAATCTTCGATGTTGGACAATTTCTTTTCAATCGGAACCGTAATTTCGTCCATGACGTCTTTAGGCGAACCTATGTAGGTCGTTGTAACTGCAACTACTGGAAAAGAGACGTTGGGCATGCTCTCTTCCTTGAGTTGAGTCGCCGAATACAAGCCGCCCATGAACAGCATGATCATCATGATGAACAGTGCCGCTACGTTCTTCATGGAAAACTGAGTAAGTCGATTCATTCCTGTACTCCCCTCAATAAAATGTTTGTAAGGTTAAGATACACGTTCAATATGAACCCAATATGAACAAAACAAAAAAACTTGGCAAACAATTGTTCGCCAAGCGCTCATTTGTTATTTTTTTGCCATAAAATTCGTGACCGGCAGCACGATGAGAAATACCGTGCCTTTTCCAGCCTCGCTCTGCACCTCGATCGTCCCTTGATGCATATCGATGATTTTCCGTACAATCGCCAGTCCCAAGCCGCTCCCGCTGTCCCTTTGCCGGGCTTGATCCACTTTATAGAAGCGATCAAAAATACGGATTTGATCCTCTTCCGGAATCCCGATGCCATTATCGTGAATCCATACCTGAACCCGGTCCCGCAGCGGCACCAGCTTGACGTGAATATGTCCGCCGGACGGCGTAAACTTAATGGCATTGCCGATCACGTTCGTCCATACTTGATTGAGCTGGTCAGCATCGCCGGAAATTTTGACCCGCGGCAGCGCCAGATCGATGTCCAGATCTTTTGCCGACCATTGCGGCTCGAAAAAAACGACAATGCGCCGAAGCTGCTCATCCAGGTCATATACAGTCGGATGAAACGGATGGTGCTCCGATTCCAAGGAGGCCAATTTAAGCAAATTTTCGCTTAGCCGCGACAGCCGCTCGCTTTCCCTCTCGATAATCTCTAAATACTGTTGACGGCTTAGCTCGTCAATCTCCGACGATTCCCTGAGCGCCTTGGAAAAGCCGCGAATCGAGGTCAGCGGAGACTGAATCTCGTGCGACACATTGGACACAAAATCCTGCCGCATTTGTTCGAGCTGCTTCAACTCGTTCGCCATATGATTGAAGCTCTCTGCCAACTTGCCCAGCTCATCCTTATTGTTAACTTTCACGCTAACGTTAAAATTGCCGCGCGCGAGCTTCTCCGTCGCCACGGTCAGCTTCTTGAGGGGATTCACCAAATAGCGCGAAGCGATCAGAATGAGCACCGAGCCAATGGTCAGGACGATGATGAGCACGATGGTGATGATGAACTGTACCTGATTCTTCATGGATTGCGTAAAGTTCATCTGGATAAAAAGCGCAAAGCGCTGCCCGTTCGACTGGATCGGAACGCCAACCTTCAGACTGTTGATGGCACCGACGTGGATGGAGCCGTAATCGAGGCTTTTGTACGTGTTGCCTTGCAGGACCCCGGCAATCTCGGAAGCCTGTATGCGCGGTTTCCCTTTATTATCCTTCGGAATCGGACTGAAGGGATTGCCCTCGCTATCAAACAACGTAAACAAATAATTCTCGTTCAGCCGGTTGGAACTGGCAATGAATGAACTCATGTTTTTGGGCTGAACATCTTCGCTGATCGCTACAATCTGTTTCCCCATATTCAACATTTCCTGCTGAAATTCCGAAGAAATGACGTTCGTAAAGAAGTAGGTTGCGAGTGGAAACGCCACGACGATCGACGTGAGCACGATGGCGAGAAACGTCAGGACGACGCGAAAATAAAGGGATTTGATCATGCTTTAACCTCTAATCGGTACCCAAGTCCGCGAATCGTCTTGATTTCGAAATCCGCAGTCAGCGGCTCGAAGCGTTCGCGCAATCTTTTAATATGAACATCGACCGTCCGTTCGTCGCCTTCATAATCCATCCCCCAAATCTGCTCTATGAGCTGCGTTCGCGTGAAAATTTGCCCGGGATGGCCCGCCAGCTTGTACAGCAGCTCAAATTCCTTGAGCGGCAAGCTTGTCCGCACATCGTGCACTTTCACATTGAGGGTCGACCGATCAATCAAGATACCCCCGAGCGCAATCGTTTGCGATGTGTTGATGCGGTATCGCTTCAGCAGCGCTTTGACTCGCATGACCAGTTCAACGGGATCAAACGGCTTGACCAAATAATCGTCCGTTCCGAGCTGAAAACCCTTGACCTTATGGACGGACTCGCTCTTCGCGGTCACCATAAGCAGCGGGAGGTCAGCGTAGAGCTTTCTCAGCTCCCGGCACAGCTCCCAGCCGTCCATAATCGGCATCATCACATCCAGCACAACCAGTTCCGCAGGCGTCGTTTCCATCATATGCAGCGCTTCCTTGCCATCGCTCGCTTGCAACACGCTGAGGCCCTCACGATCCAAATAAATCCGGATCAACTCCCGAATATCCGCGTCATCGTCCACGACCAAAATTTTCGTCACAGCTGTTCCGTCTCCCCTTTACAACCTTAAGTGCGTGTACTTCCTCTACAAATATGGAATCGGGTCCTTGGCGCCTGCTTCCTCAAACCCTTTCAACCGCAGACGGCAGCTGTCGCACACCCCGCATGCCTCGGCTTTGCCGTTATAGCAGGACGTTGTCAGCTCATACGGCACACCGATTTTGAGCCCTTCTTCGATAATACGCGCCTTCGTCCAGTCAATGAGCGGCGTCTCGATCTTAATGCCTTTCCCTTCGACACCCACTTTTGTCGCCAACTCAATCACTTCTTCCACTTTGTGAATGAACTCCGGACGGCAGTCCGGGTAGCCGCTGTAATCGAGCGCATTGACTCCAATATAAATCGCACTGGAACCCGTCACTTCCGCGTAGGACGTCGCAATCGACAAGAACAATAAGTTCCGCCCCGGTACATACGTGACCGGAATTTCATCTGTCTGTTCACTTTCCGTCACATTCGGCACGTCAATGCTGTCATCCGTGAGCGCGCTGCCCCCGAAATCGCGCAGGAAGTCGAGCTTAATGATTTTATGCCGCTGGGCCACGCCGTAATGTGCCGCCACTTGCTTGGCATTTTCAATTTCAATTTTATGGCGCTGCCCATAATCAAACGAAATCGGATACAATTCGTATCCCGCTTCTTTGGCAATGCCCATACACGTCGTGCTGTCAAGGCCTCCGCTTAGAATGACAACCGCGCGTTTCACGCTTACTTGTGCGCTCATTTTTCGCCACCGCTTTCTTTTTCTATATTCAAAAGAGGACCCTTAGGCCCGCGCGGCTATACACCGCGCATGGCCGGATCCCAAATGATCTTATGCAGCTGCATATTCAGCTTCACCTTCGACAACCCCGCGCTCAGCATCTTCTCGACGAGCTTGTAGGGCGGCATCGTCTCCCAGACCGGGCTGAACATCGGCAGCGCCTTCGTCGGATACGACTCCAACACGTCGACAGCTGTCTGAAAATCAAGATCGCTGCCGATAACGAACTTCAGCTCGTCTTGCTCCCGCAGCAGGGCAAAGTTGCCTGTCTGCATCTGCTCCATCTCGCCCGAGTCGGGCAGCTTGTAATCCATGATGTACCTCACCTTCGGGGAGGCTACTTTGGCGATGAACGGTGCCAGATCGATCGCACCGTTCGTCTCGATGTGCAGGTCGTCGACCTGCTCCAGCGCTGCGAGCGCCTCGACGAGGGCGAGCGATTTCTCCCCATACAGGAGTGGCTCACCGCCTGTGAGGCAAATATGCCGGGAGCGGAACGTCTGCACCTTGCTGACAATTTCAGCGATGGTCATGACGTTCTCCGCTTCCGCAGGCGGATAGCTGTACTTGGTGTCGCACCAGGTACAGCGCAGGTTGCACCCAAAGAGACGGACGAAGATCGTCGGGAACCCGGCACGGGTTCCTTCGCCCTCGACCGTCTCAAAGATTTCCACCATCGGAATGCGATAATCCTGCATTACACGTCCTCCTCCATCATCGCGCGCGTGATGGCGGCGTAACTGGTCGGCGTTTCCCATAGCCGAATTTCTTCCAGCTGAATGCCCGGGTGCAGCCCTTCATCCAGCAAACCGCGATGGATTTCTTCGTACATCCAGACGACCATATTCTCAGCCGTTGTATTCATCGGCGGCAGCACCTCGTTGAGATAGCGATGGTCGAGTCGATCGATAACGCGTTCTTTGGCTATGCGCTTAATATCTCCAAAATCGATAGCAATTCCCCGGTGATCCACTTTGCCGCGCATGATCACCTGGAGCTTATAGGTATGTCCATGCAGACTTTTACATTTTCCCTCATAGCAATGCAGATGATGTGCACTGTCAAAGGTAAACTCCTTGGATACCAAAACGGATTTATGGTGATATTTCAATTGATTCTCTTGGATGTCTCGTCCCAATCTCTGAATATCGCTTGGGATATCGTAACTCATTTCTTATCACCTCATTCATTCAAAAACAGCACTCTACATTATAACATAAAATGCGCGCTTGTCACCTGGCTAGTGTTAGGAAGGAATATCATTAGCGTCTGCCGGCTTGACGCCAGTCCAGATGACTTCTAATCTCTTGCATCCGTTCGTTTTCCCCGCGCAAATCCGCCTCGATATCAGCCGTCAGACGCTCAATCTGCTGCACGACCGAATCGGGCAGTTCCACGTCTTCCAGCGACTTTACTATATACAACAAGCATTGAAGCGTTTCTTCCATGAGGTTCTTTTTTTTTCCACTCAAGATCACTTCCGTAAGAAAAATGAGGTGATTGAGCTCCTTCTGCGTCATCTTCAAGAGGGACCGCCCCTTTCTCACCTTCCATTATCCAACATTTTCCGACAACACGAAAGTCTCTCTTGACAGCCATAACTATAACATTTATTATTACAGTAATTTGTTATTACATTTAATACAGTTAGAATTCGATAAGCATTCCAACGTTTACCCCGCATGCGAATGCTTTTGCGATATCATACTAAAAAAATAAAATTCCGTGGAGGGAAAATCATGAGTACACAAGTTCAAAATGAAGTCCTGAAAGTGTTGGAAGAGCGTCACTCCGTCAAGCAATATCAAGCCGGCCACCAAATGCCGAAGGCCGATCTGGAGCAATTGTTAACATCTGCCGCTCAAGCACCATCCGCGTGGAACCTGCAGCACTGGAAATTCCTTGTGATCGACGATCAAGCGCACAAAGAGAAACTGCTTCCGATCGCCTACGGTCAAAAGCAAATCGTTGAAAGCTCCGTTGTGATTGCGGTGCTTGGCGACCTCGAAGCGAACAAAAACGCGGAACTTGTCTTCGGACCAGCCGTTGAAGGCGGCTTTATTCCACAAGCCGTGAAAGATTCGCTCGTATCCCAAATCGAAAACGCCTATCAATACCCGCAAGTCGCTCGCGACGAAGCAATCCGCAACGCATCTCTGGCGGCTATGAACCTGATGATCGCCGCAAAAGCACTTGGCTATGACACTTGCC
Source organism: Paenibacillus whitsoniae (assembly GCF_003955665.1). GTDB lineage: Bacteria > Bacillota > Bacilli > Paenibacillales > NBRC-103111 > Paenibacillus_E > Paenibacillus_E whitsoniae. The sequence continues at coordinate 15,454 of NZ_RXHU01000086.1, read as the reverse complement.
CAATGGGCGGCTACGACGCAGCGAAATTCGTTGAAGCGTTCAACGTGCCGGCTCGTTATGTGCCTGTGATGCTGATCAGCGTAGGTTTGGCGGCTACCCCTGCAAGACCGTCCGGACGTTTGACACTCGATCAAATTGCAGTAGCAAACACGTTCTAATCCATCATTCGAAAAAGGCATGGCACTCGGAACTTGAGGTTCCGTAAGCCATGCCCTTTTTATTGAATTTAATGCAATTGTTCGGTTTCAAACAAAATTTCATCAATCAATTTATTGCGATAGAGCATGGACACATTAAACGTTTCGTACTCATTTTCCTTATCCAGCTCGTCCAGCAGCAATGTCGCAATCAATTCCCGATCATCGGGGCTCCCTGGCTCCCGAAAATCAATAAAGCCTGTCAACTGACGGGAACTGACGTCAATCGTTGCGGTTCCGATCGGCAGACTGCCATTCGATTGCTCGTAAATTTCATAAGTCAACGTATCCCCATCATCTCGCGCGAGAACGATAGAGTAGTCGTCGCGGTTCGGCAGTACATCGAACTCCTCGTCGGCTTCCATTTCGTCCGAAAGGTCCAGCACATCCAGATGCGTCAGTTCAATCGTGTCCACCGTCTCCCCGTTATACTGCATGTGGAACACAAAGGAATCCGTGTCCTCTTCATTGAAGTCGTCGACGATCAACTCTGTCACGAGATCCATTTCTTCTTCGAACGGATCGAAACTCCAGGTAATATCGCCGATCACTTCCGGACCGTACAACCGAAGCGAGGCTTCCGCAACGAGATCCGCCTCCCGATCGTAGATTTGATACTCCACGTGATTGCGCGATTCCCCGACAATTACAAGCTCATACCCTTTATCCTGCTTATGCTGCTGCAGCAAGGTCCATTGGGAATGATCAACAGCCTCTTCTTCAACGATCATACTGAGCGGCGCACCGTCATCCACCCATTCGTATTCAATTTGATCTTGAAAATTTTCATAAACACGCTCAGCCAACTCACTCTGTTCGGAAACAGGCCGTATCGCATGATCTGTGGCAATGACAAAATCATAATCGCTGCAGCTCGCCGTCACCTCACACTCGGTAATGTTCAGCGCATCCACCAAATTCTGCACATACGCTTGCACGCCGTCATAGACATCCTGCTTGCTTTCTTCAGCAATCGACTGCTCCTCCAGATGAATCGAGCCTTTCATACGATCCGATTCCCTGTAGACTAGCGTTAACGTACCGACAAACTCCCCATTATACAGTATATCGCAGACTTCGCCGCCTGCTGTTTTCAGGTCGGGTGTAAGCCTTATATCGGCCATGGCACTCACGCCTCCTCTACAGATCTAGTTCTTCATTCGTAGAATGTCCCAATTTCGACCAAATTATGAGCAATCAGGATAAACGTCTATACACATCTGCCCTTCCGCACATATCTTAACATATACCAGCAACCAGAGAGGAGGGAATACGCAATGTCAGCAGGTGTAGGCTACTCCGCAGGAGCAATCTTGGTTCTTTTCATCTTGCTCGTAATCATCTCCAGCGCATTCGTACTCTAATCCTTCCAACGTAAAAAGAAGATCCTTGTCGACGAACAATGCCGGCAGGGATCTTCTTCTCGATAAGGGATTTTCATCAACTGTTTAATTTCTGTCGTTCCGTTTCGATTTCGTCCAGCTTGCGGCGAACCCGCTCGGACGAGCCCGGAACCTGCCGTACCTTGCTCCATACTTCCTTGGCTTTCGCCAGTTTGCCGGATCGGTGAGCGATCTCGCCAAGCGCCGCGGCCGCCTTCCACTCCGCAATCTGATAATCGGGGCTGACGCTTCCGCGATATTGCGGCAGTACCTGCAGCGCCTGCTTCAGCTCTTTCTCCGCTTCTTGCATCAGAGCATTCGCCTGCTGCATCTTGATTTGGGCAAGCAGGTAATGGCCATCCGGAAAATCCGGCGAATCCGCGATCAAAAGTCGGCAGTATGCCTCCGCTTCGTCAGCCTGTTTTCGTTTCAGCTTGATCTGAACCAGCAAGCGGTACACCTCCGGCAGCCGGCCGAACAGCGGCGTCTGCCGCGCCATTCGCTCCGCTTCCAACAGCACTGTCAGCGCCTCTTCTTCCCTACCTGCAGCCAGCAGCTCCCTGCCGAGAAAAAGCAAATGCCCCGGATTGTCCGGCTCGTCATGAACCATCTGGGCAAGCAGGCGCAGATTGCGCTCCAGCTTGCCTCGGCTTTGCACAACGGACGGCTCATATCCGTTGTGGTCCAAACGGATGCGGACGGCGCGCCGATACGTGTCGTCCTGGAACACACCTGCGGCCGTCCCCACCTGCTCGTGGATGCGGCCGTAGTATCGCAGTCCGCGTTTCGCGGGAAACATGCGGACCTGTGAAAAATCGTGCCGCACCGCGCCGTTCACGCGGTTCCAATGCCACACATGCAGCGCCGCCGGCACCGGCATGTTGTGAAAAATCCCCGCGGCTTCGCGCACAGCCGGCACATCTGCCGGCAGCAGCGTCTCATCCGCGTCCACCCACAACACCCAATCGGACTGGATATGCTCTAGTCCGATATTTCTCGCCGCCGCGAAGTCTTCCGTCCAGGTGATGCGAATCACCTTCACCTTAGGGAATTGCGCGGCGATCTGCGCCGTGTCATCCGTGGAGGAATCGATCACGAGGATCTCGTCCACGGCGCCTTGCAAGGCGGCGATGCATTTCGCAATGTTCGCCGACTCATTATAGGTGAGGATGCCTGCGGCCACCGTCACCTTAGGCACTTGCAGCAGCCTCGTGATATGCGGCAGCACGGGAGTTGCGGGCATCTGTCGGATGCCCTCGAACATCGACTGCACCCACTGTGCCTGCGGATCCAGCAGCCAGGCCCGCTCCAGTACCCGCTGCGCCGACGTCGTCTCCTGCTGGAGCAGCAGCGTCTCCCCGAGCATCACCCAGAGCTGCGCGTCAATCGGTGCTTCGGAGATGGCAAGAAGCAGAGCGGACTCTGCTTCTTGGAGGTTGCCTTTTTGGATGAGGGTGATGTAGGACTGATAATTAGTAGGTATTTTCTTTTGTGAAGGGTACATAGTAGACACGAGCTCCATTGTTTGGATGTAGAACAATCATAACGGTAGTTCCTTCTGGTGCATTGATTGAAACAGCACCGGCCGTTTCGAATAAGATTTCATTACCGTAAAGATCATCGATGACGGAGATGGCGTCGTTATTCAACGCATATCCTCCTTCAACATAAAAAGAATCCAACGTATCTGGATAAAGATCTTCAAGTCGAATTGAACTTGTAGATAATCCATATGCGTCCAGTGGAAGAGGAACGACTTTAAAGTTAAAGTCATCTAGATATAGTTTTGAACCATCCGTACTATGAGCGTAAACTTTAATCTTGTTAATACTAGGGTCTTCAGTGGTAGGCGCCACAAATTTGATAGAATCTGTTCCATAGACCTCGGCTGTGACTGACCCAAATCCATTAGATTTAATATCTGTAGGGCCTACGTTGACATCTTCACCAAATGCCGCATCGACATTAAGGACAAGTGAGCTTGTCTTTTCAGGGTCCTGAAGGTCAATGGACTGATACATTGAAGTGAGCGCTGGAAAAGGCTCCGTTTGATCAGGCTCTAATGCAAAACGTTCAATATCGACAGTTACTTCAGTTGGCGTGTACAAATGCTTAGAATCATAAGCTTTAATCTTTTTAATCTTTTGAACGGTTCCATAGGTTTGAAATGAATCCCACGATAATTTTGAACTACTCAAACTATAGGACCTTGTAAAAGTCGAAGTCGAACTTGAGGGCATTTCTTCAACTTCAACATCATACATGATGTAATCCTCTTGATCATCACGAAATACATCATTTAAATCGATCTCTGAATTTTTACCCAGGAACATTTTATTTCCATTACCAGCATTATAAAAATGACTAGCCACCACATTGTTCGGATTCAAATGCGGCGCCGTATTGCCATCCCCTAGTACCGTTACAGAAAAAGTTGCGGAATCCGCTACTCCGCCGTGATCATCCCAGGCCATTAATCTAAAATAACTTGTTCCTTCGTAATCCCCGGAAACTCTCCATTCGGGTTCATCGCTTTCGCTTCCATTATAGATATGAGCGCTATCATTGTACTCTCCGTTGGAATCAGGGATTGCAATATAGCTAACATATAACTCGTCACCATCAGGATCTATGAAATAATCGCTAAGATCACCAAGTTCCAACTCATCAAAGAGCTGGACATTAAAGTTGGTAGGCAGGGGATTCCCCGTCTTCAACTGAGGTGCATGATTCCCAGCTATTTGATTACGAAGAAAATCCGGTTTAATGCCGCCCATCAAACCTTTGACTGAATCAGCAGTCGTAAAGTCGCTTGGAGAACTGATCATTTTTTTGATGATATCAGAGATATCATACTTCCGTTCAGGAACGTTGCCACTTATGACCGTTACTTGAAATTGATCTTCATCATACACCATATGTTCAGTTTCATCTAAGCCCACAGAATACTTCACCGTGAAAGTTGCCGTTCCTGGGGCAATAGGATGAATTTTAAGCAAACCTTCAACATCATACCCAGGCTCATTGATGGCAACATCTGGTTTATCGCTTTCCACGATAAACTTGGAATAACGGGCATTCGGATATAATCCAAATAAATCAATGATTGCCTGAGAACTTTCCAATGAAACCGTCCGATCACCGAGCATGTCAGAATCGAAAACCGGATATTCCGGGGGATAAGACTCATTTGCATGTGCACGTTCATATGTAGGTTGAAACAACAACGGCGCAACCGCCATTGCCGAGCTAACCAATACCGCAGTCGCTCGCTTTTTCTTTATGTGAGCTTTTCTCACTTTACCCAAAAGGAATCACATCCTAATTCTATTATTCTTCCTTTCATTCTATCATAGGCCATTCTTCCTAAAAACCCCTCCAACGACAAAAATCCTCAAAAAACGAGGATTTAATCGAAATTTTAGATTACAAACAATATTTTAATAATGCTTCATGCACACCGTCGTCATTATTCGAAGCCGTCACCCAATCCGCTGCTGCTTTAACGGCCTCCGGGGAATTCTCAACCGCAATACCAACCCCTGCAAAAGCCATCATTTCCAGATCATTGTAGTAATTCCCAATGGCGATAATCTCGTCAGGCTCAATCTTCTGCGACGCAGCGAGCGCTTTAAGCGCATTACCTTTATTCGCGGCAGGGCTCATCACATCAATAAATAAGTCACCGCTTCGGATCATTCGCAAAGAACCGTACAGCTTCTGCTCTTCCCACTCCGTTTGCACACGATCCAACACTTCCTGCTGGCCAAAAAGCGTAAATTTCACCAGAGGCAGAGACAAGTCCGAGACACTGGTCACCAGCTTGGGACTAATGAGGAATTTCTCGTACATCTCTTTCTCATTAGCCCCAATTCGTTCAATATACATATTCATCGCCGTGCACACGTCAAAATGGATCCCCTCGCGTCTGGCATACGCAAGCATCGGTTCAATATCCTCGACAGCAAAAGTAAACTCATTCACAATTGTCTGTCCATGTTCATCGGCATGCAGCGTGACAGCGCCATTATGCGTTATCATCGTGCCTTCAAGACCCAATTCCTCCAGAATCGGAAGTGTACTGGCCGGCGCCCTCCCCGTACAAAGTACAATGCTGCAACCTTGATCATGGACAGCTTGGATCGTTTCAATCGTCCGTTCGGTCAGAACGTGTTCGTCATTCAACAGGGTACCGTCAACATCCAATGCGATTAATCGAAAGCTCAACCTTCCTCGCTCCTTTGTTCGCTTCTATCGACCTATTGTACCATATCTATTGAACACGATGAACTCCGACAGACGCATGGACATTTCCAATGATATCGATCGGAATGTCTTCTGTTTTCACAACTCCGTTGCGATAACGAATTTTAAAATGTATCGTTTGCAGGCCATTCGGCAATCCTTGCGTGAAAGATTGGAGCCTGCTATCGTACAATTCCCCCAGGAATAACGTGCTATCCCCTAACGACACTTGGAGCTGCGTCATTACAAAAAGCGAATGCCCATCCAGCCCCACCGTGTCCAACCATGCGGACACCTCATCCACAGGAGCCGGCGCACTGCGACTCGTTAACACCAGAACCTCCCCCGAATAAAATTGCTTCGGCACCGCTGCCGTTTGATGCCCGCTCCGCTCATGCAGCATCCTCCATTGCTCCGTATACGTCACGTCCGAATGAATCGTAAGCGGAAGAACCTCTATCGTTTTGGCCGCAGTATGCGAGAGTCTGCCGTCTGAAGCCGTTAGTGAAACCCGATAATAACCAGGCACGGAAAACCTATCCGTTATATGTTCCGTGGTATATATGTTTACCGAACCGTCCGGCCTTTCAACTGTCCACGCATACGTCAATACATCACCATCCGGATCCGAGGCAGCATTAATCACATAGACGTCATCCCCTTCCCATACCGGCTGAGGCATCCAGCTAAAATCGGCAACCGGCGGCCTGTTAATAAAGAACCAGGTTTGTGGAGAGTATTCAGACCAAGTGATGCCATCGAATACGCGGACTCGGACGCGAAGCTTTTGTCCTGCAGGAAGGTCCTCTGTGGGGGTCCATACACCTACACCTGAAGTTGAACCTTGATAAAATTGTCCTGTGTCAACAAGCATGACATCGTTCGCTTCATTCGTAATTTGCAGTTGAAAATACGAGAAGGTCGTGACTGGATCGGGATCTGTTTGACTCCACCTAAAAGTCGGTCTCAAAGAATTGAAGAACGTTGGATGTGCTTCCGTTCCATTCGGTTCAATCATTGTCGCCACAGGTGGGCTGTTATTCGTAAACCACCCAGCATTTGACCAATCAGACCAATAGCGCCCATCACTCACTTTAACTTGAACCTGGTACGGTCCAGTTTGCTTGACTAGATATTTTAACTGCCAATACTCAACCGGATGCATTGTCCAACTGTTCGCATTGGTTTGATAGTTACATCCTGTCCAATAAGATCCATCACTTTCCCAGTAGCACCCATGCGCATAACTCCCAGTTCCTATAGCATCGTATTCAGGACCTCCAGCATAATACGAAATCTTAAGTTGAGTGCCGTACTCATCCAATATGCGATATTGATAACTGGTGTAGATCGTAGGAACATCCGGATCGGATTGGTTGAAGGAAAGTTTTAATAATCCGTCTGTTATTATTGTTGGATTCGATTGAGTCCCGTTAGGGAATGTAATCTGAGCAGACGGGGGATACCCACTCCGCATAAATTTCTCAGACCATTCAGACCACGCACCTTTCTCGTCCTTTACTCTCACCCTGACCTTGTAAGTCCTTGTGCTGTCTAGAGGAAAGTTAACCTGTCTACTCATAGCCACGACATTTCCATCTGACTTCAAATCCGTAGTTCCTGTAATGATGGAAGATTGGCTAACCCAGTACCACTGAGGGTTTGAGTAATAATTATAATAGTAATACTGAATATCAAGTTCATATCCAGCTATCACACTATCTGCATCAAAGTCTACAGCATTCCAAGTGAATGTAGGGTTAGCAGAAGGCGCGCCAGACGGATTTTCATACGTCCCCGTTGGATTGGTCAAATCAACAAAGGGTGCGTGATTAAGTGGTGGTGCATTGAGCCAAATATAGCTTTCCGCCCAATCACTCCAAGCGCCATACTCATCCTTCACTGCAACCCTAAATGTATACATTCCCATTTCTTTTACGCGATTAATCAATCCTGAATTTGTCGTTCCATCAGGCATTGTGTACTCATATCTTCGATCAACAATCCCTTTCGTCGTCGCGTAATTAACCCCGGTCGGCTCCGTTGAATATGTCCAAGTGTTTAACCATCTATCAGGATCATAACTTTGGGTATCATCGCACGTCACAGCATAATAGATATCTTGTGAACACGAGATTAGAGCAATTGGCCTGCGATGAATAAGAACGTTTCGGGAATAAGGATCTGAATCAGATTGATACATAGCGAATGTCGAATCTGGAAAAGCATATCCGGTTGGCGCGGGATCATCCGTTCCAGTTGCTGTAATTCTATATACGCCAACTTTATCGAGAATCGTTACAGGATCACCTGTAACCGTTTGGTTATTGAAAATGGATACCCCGCTGCGCCCATCACCCGCATCTAAAAATTTCGTCGCATCCATATGCTCGTACTTCCACTTCTCTTTCGACTTTATTTCCGGATCCGTTTCGGGATCTTGGAAATCGGTCGTATATGTAAGTGCTTCTCCCGCAATTCCCATGTCATCGATTTTTTGGTTATCGGCAATAGGGACTTTGACAACAACATTGCGGAAGTGAGAGCCATACGCCCCGATGAATGCACCATATGTTCCCGTATCAAACGTTGTATCCGTTACATCAAATACTGGATTCGGACCCATTCTCACCTTGATTTTCGAACCCCTCACTGAAACCTTGAAATTCGTAAAACCAGTGGTATTTAAACCAATCACTGTGTTTCTAATTTCAGTTCGGACTCCATTAACGATTTTTGATAATGATAACCGATTTGAATTCAATTCTAACCGATACATGTTATTGTTGTTCTTCGCTCTGAATAAAAAGCCCGAAGGTGATCTTTCGCTGTAATTCGGCGTCAATTGAGCAAAGTCAAAATAATAGTCCGCGTCAGCTAAATCCGTATTCTTTTTCATCGTCTGTCCAGTTTCGTTTTCTGCATAGCCAGGCGTAGACGCTACAGTTCCTTTGATCGTGTAATAATAATACTTCTCGTATGAACCTGTATAATCATCCTGATAAGAATCGATATAACCACCCGAACTACACGAACCACAAGATTGCCAGTGAAGATTGTATCGACGGTCCTTAAAATAGCGCTCATGAGCAATCATATAAAACTCGCCGTTTGCCCCGAACCCTGCCCCATCAATGGAGATCTTCTTGTCGATGTACGTAACGGCATATGTATGCTCGTTATATACCCGAGTTCCTGCTGTCGTATACTCCGCTAATTTCGTTGCATATTTATTTATGACGACGATTTTATTCAAACCGTCAACGACATAAATATATCCATCAGCAGAGGTAACAAACCTTATGTCCCTCATGTATGTACGACCCGTGTTCTCGACTCCTGTCAAATAATTCCCATCGCCACCTGTTTGCCTTTCAAAATCGTCCCAGTTAAACGTTCCGAGATCAAGTCTTACGGTTGCACCTGTATGCTTGTTGTACGATGTTACATAATTCGTGACAGTCCCTTTTGATGTGGAGCTATAGTTGCTTGTAGTGCTACTATTACTCCAAGATGAGCTGGTTTGATTTTGATCGCTATGTCCGACGACAACAACATCGTCATCCTCATAGGTTGCCACATAAGTATTCGGTTTAACAATGGATGCAGTCGGAACTTCTTGCCCTGTTTCAACGTCATACCATTTCGATGTATCCGTTCCACAACTATAATAGCACGGCGTTCCAAATGCATTTGCGGGAAGTTTTATTTTCGTGCCATCATCATTGACTTCCATGAATTGTGGCGAACCCACTTCCGCGGAATTCCTCGGTAATAGAAAGGAGTTCAAAACACCACTATAACTAGAAAAGAAACTCTTTACCCAAGATGTGGTTCCATCGGCAGATATCCTCGAATAATCGCACCAATACTTATAAACATCGTCGTCTTCATCATAGTCGGCATAATAGTAGCGACACGAAAGTGAATACGTCCCCCCTTTAGCATCCATATACAGATAATTGCCAGGATTGCTAGCCGTCGGCGCACTCTGATTATAAGGAAGTCCATACATGATCTGTGTTGTTGGTTTTCCAAATGCATAAGGCTGGCCGTTGTAAGTAGTATTGCCGTTATAATCCGACTTCGTGATCGTTACACTCAAACCGCCCAATGAAGCAACGCCATATCTATTCCCTACATATTGCTTATCAAATAATTGTGGGACCAGAAAACTATGCCCTTGATCCATTCCCAAAGTTACTACTGTTGGCGTGAACACTAGATTCGACGAAGGAGCATTGAAAGGATTTTTTCCGTAGTGTGACGTAAAACCTTTAGTAACCGAACTATACGTAAAGCCAATATTCTTGACTTTATGTAAGTTCGGATTAGTCAAACTCGACCCTAGCCAATCATCACCAAACGCCATTAAGGGCTCGTATTCATTCGATGTGTTAAATATTGGAGGCTCGGGATTCGCGCTTGTAACAGTAAACGTTTTTTCTGGCGAATCATTCATGATGTTGATTGTGAACTGTTTCGTATCCGTTAAGCTCCAATCCTCAGTTGTCTTTACTGTCAAGCGATATTTACCGACTCTCGAAGCAGGCAATGAGGCATATCCACCAACTGTGATCGGTATACTTACCGATGCATGCTCGTCAAAATCCCCGTCATTATCACTGTCGTATTGATAACTGACCTGAGTCGAAACGATAACATCGCCATCAGGACTGTATGACATATCCTTGAAGCCGACATTTCCCCTAACGCCAATAAGCGGAAGATTAATCAACGCAAAGGGTGGTTTATCCTCAACGACATTAATCTGCTTTACCGCTTTGTTTTCGGGCAAATTCATGACGCCGTAATTGTCTTTCACTTCAAGCGTGATCGTTTCAGTCCCAATATTCGGATAAACAGCTAATTTGTTTGTCCAAAACTCCTGTACAATCGTCCTTTTCTTTGCAGGCTGACTGCATGCGCCATTAATCGCATTTGCTGGTAGAGGCCTGTTTTGTACTACGCGGTTCGGGACGTTGATGCAAGGGACAGGTTCTGGGCGCATAATGTTGAGGGTCGCGGTCTTTTCCGTGCATGCCCCCTGCTGATCGCACATTTTGGCATAGATGATGTGGTCGCCAACCGTGTTCGGAGCGGTCAGCCAAGTAATCTTGTCATCTCCTTTGTTCCACCCTTGGGACGGAAAACTTTGAATCCAAGAACTAGAACTTTTGGCGAATTCCCATTCAAATGTGACGAGTTCATCGTCGGGATCATAGTGATTGGGCGGGATTTCCGGCAAAAGTCTAACGTTTAGACGATCGCCCACAATGGCATCGGGAATTGGTGTTGTGCTGTAGTAATCGCTATCGGCGAACCAGCCAATCTGAAAATCTGGAGGGCGGTTAGGAGGGGAGTTGCCTATGGTAAAGTTGCCTTGGGTAAACGTCGAGATACCGCCGCAGCTATCTTCCAGCTTGTAAGCAATATCGACGCGCCCGCTGTGGATGTTCCCAGGATATTGAAGATACCCCATCATACCGTACTGGAAAATAGCGAAGTCTTGGATCGAAGTGCTGGATAGCGTACTCCATCCGTATTCGAAATACTCACCCGTGGCCTGCGTGAGAATGAATTTGCCTCGAACGGGTGTGCAGCTATTTGGGATCGTCCAATCAGCTTTGACTACGTTGGTGTCTTTCCATGGAATGGTTTCTTTGTCAGCGCTAGTGTGGCCGATGTAAGCTCCTGTTGGTGAACAACTAGAATCCGTGTTCACAGGAACATTCAGCGTATTATTCGAAGTGCTCATTTCAGAAATAGCATAATCAGCATTCACAACCAAGGTAAATGTTTTTCCTGAACTGCCGAAAGTAAAGTCGAAGGAACCACCATAAGCTAGACTGTTGAAAACTCCGCTTGAGAAAGTTTTGGTGGAGATCACTGCTCCATCTGCTCTGATTTCAATTTTGAGGGGGGTGCCTGAAGGAATGTCAGCGCCGTTGTTTTTGAAGGAGTAATTGAATGTGACCTTCGTGTTGGGTTTGATGCAAGATGCGCTGGTTGTGATACTTGTAGGGACGAGATCGGGTTTTGTGGAAGGTTCGGTTACGACGTCGATGTAGGAGCTGTATTTGTAGGTGGTGCCTCGCCATTTGGCGTTGGCGAACATGTAGTAGTTTCGGGTGATGCCATAGGGGGCATCGCCGTCATCTTCGGTGTAAACTCCATCTTCTTCTTGCAAAGTTCCATCGAGAAGCTCCCTAACCCTAATTAAACCTTTGTTGTCCTTCCCCATTCCCCAGGAAAATGGTATCGCTTTCGGAGTCTCACCTGTTGGGGTCGCATCATAAATTATGATGGTGTTAATTTTATCACTATCAGTTACATTTGCCCCCGAACCATCCTTCTGAATTACACTTGCATTTTCGTACCAATACTTTGGAGGTGAAACTTCATAAGCCGTTGTCACTGCCCAGCCAATCGTATTGTAGTCCGGGAAATTATCCAACCCCATTAAATAGTGACTGTATCCATGCATATAACGTAAATCCCCACCATTTGCTTCCTCAGAATATTTCGTTTTTGTGGTAGTTTCTTGATACCTTGCTTCATCCGGAATTAGTCCTGGATATTGACTTTCGGGATTACCTTTGAAAGTTGACGGGTTCGCATCAAATTCAAGCGCTTTGGTTTCTTCACCTTTATGTGCCCATACTTTACCGTTAGGGTCGCGGTAGATATAATGTCCAGGCTTGGCAACGGATTGCCCAAACACAGGTGTGGATGCTCCAGGAGCATCTTGAATCTTCAGCACAGATCCATTTAATGATGTAAAAGATGTTCGGTTTGCACCGTTTAATGTATATTGGGGTGTACCCACAATTGTTCCTGACACATACTTCGATAAATCCAGATCCAACGACTTTGTTTTAGATGTTGAATATTGTGGCTTTATATCATCGGTCAATTTCCCAGCGTCTGAAGGATTCGAGAAATCCACATAGATTCTGGTTGTTGTTTGTGTAGCCGCGCTGGCTTCTGTCGGATAAAACAACGGTGAAAACAACTCAAAAGTGAGCAGAATTAGAAATACGCGCGATAAGACGAAAAACACGTGTTTCTTCAATGGTTATCACTTCCCACTATTTATGGATACCTAGATCTATTTGTGTATCATAAATAGCATAAGCAATTTTTCCTGTTGCCATTGGAGATTTTAAATGATAATTAGAAATCCATCCAATGTATTCTGCGGGTTTATCATATTTAACCAGCCCTGGGAATTTATTCACTGCTCTTACGGTTCCTTCCGAATCAAGCAAACCAATCGTTTGCATCGTGTAGAAATTACCAGTCTTATCCGCTGTAGAATCCACCAAAACCCTAATTTGAGTGGCAATAACATAGGTGTCTTCCAACTTAACAAATGGCGGCTTCAAAGCCAAATCAATCAAGTTAAAATTCGGATCCGGCTTCATTGGATCGATAATAATAACCTTCTCAAACTTGACCTTCACTCCCTGCGCAATCGGAAACCACTTGCCCAACGAGTCCGTCGGCGTCAACCCCACCATCGACTTCATATTCGTCCCCGTCGAAGCAATCTCCGCAGCAGCGACAGCCGCTTGATCCACAGGCAGTGGTTGGCCCTTGCGCTTCGACAACACCCGCTCCACAATCGTCACCGACTCCGCCCGAGTTGTAACCCCCTCCTCGTCCAAGTCTCCGTTGCTCTTCCCCTGGATCAGCCCCATCGAAGTTGCTTCAAGCATCGTCGCTTTGGAGTTAATGTCCACGGCGTGAACCGACACAGCGGCCATTTCCGAGCGCTTGATCGGCTCGTTCATATTACTCGAACTGAACGTCCCCCACAGTATCCCCGCGTCTTTCATGCTTTGCACATAGGGAGCGTACCAGCTGCCAATGCCTGCATCGCCATTTTTCAACCCAATGGCAACCGCAATCATTTTAATAAATTCAGCCTTGGTCACTTGGTTATCAGGACGGAAGGACATGTCCTCAAAGCCATCAACATAGCCTTTCACCACGGCATTTTCAATAGCGGCCTTCCCCCAGTGCGTATCGATATCCGTGAGCTTCACTTTACTAGATTCGCCATTCGTGACAGCCGCGCCCGCGAGGATTGACGTAACCACAATCGCAGTAGAAATGGACAACACTTTCTTCATATTCAAAACTCCCCCAAAAGTTTACAATTTAATAGTGATAGTATCTCATCTTATTTCATTGTCGTCTACCATTTACATCCATTATTTCCAGACAAACAAAAAAACCACCTCTCCCTCGAATAGCGATCTACACGAGATAAAGGCGGTTCTTCCGCACATAATAACCTATCATTTTCTATAAACTACCATATTCCATCTTATTTGTAAACTACTTTTGTACCTCATGAGCAGTACGTAGTGCTTGAAGTTCATCTGAGGTTAGCTCCCGAGATTCCCCCAGCGCCAAAGACACATCCAGTTGCAAGGGTCCCATGGATATTCTTTTTAAATAGACGACCGTTTTGCCCACCGCCTGAAACATGCGCTTCACCTGATGAAACTTTCCTTCCATAATCGTCAATTCAATTTCGGAAGGAATGCCAGCCGCGGCGTCACCTGTTTTCAAAATAACAAGCTCACCCGGCAGCGTTTCATACCCGTCGTCCAACGTTACACCAGCGGCAAACGCTTCACGATCCGCCTCGTTCACTTCCCATTCCACTCGGGCAAAATATGTTTTCGGCACGTGCTTGCGCGGCGAAAGCAAATTATGCGCCAGCTTTCCGTCATTGGTCAGCAAAAGCAGCCCTTCCGTATCCTTATCCAGCCGGCCTACAGGGAAAACTTCAAAAGGCACATATTCGTCATCCAGCAAATCGACGACTGTCCGATCGCGGTTGTCCTCTGTCGCGGATACAACGCCCTGCGGTTTGTTCATCATCAAGTAAACGAATTCCCTGTACCGGACAGCCTCGCCGTTGACCGTAATGAGATCACGCTCTGGGTTGACCTGCATCCCGCTGTCTTTCACGCGCATGCCGTTCACCTGAATGGCGCCTTCCTTCGTCAGGCGCTTGAGCTCCGAACGGCTGCCCACGCCTACATGCGAGAGTATTTTATCCAATCGCTGTGTCAACTTCACGGCTTACGTCCACCTCCATGCCGGCGGGTATTCGTTCTTCAAAATCCCGTCGATCCACTTCCCCCAGCCGACGGGATGCCCGTCCAAACAAACCAGGCAGTAGCCTTTGGCTGCCTGGCCATCCTCGCGGAGAATTTCATCCTCCGCGATTTCCAGCGTCTCGCCCCGCAAATAGCGCAGGGCGCGCGCATCATCTAAAGCCAAGCGCAGCACGCGCTTGGCCTCGCCCCCCCGCAGTCCCAGCGCCAGCGCCTGGGACGGCTCGAATCGGCCGCGGTGCAGCGCGCCGATATACCAGCCCGGCCGCACGACCTTCAGGCCGTGCAGCTCCGGCAACCCCAGCGGCGACAAATACGCGTGGTCGCCGTAACACAAGAGCCGCCCAGGGGCGAAGGGCTCGCCGCGCAGCAGCTCGCCCGCGAACGCCTCCAGCGGCTCCAGGCTCACTTCCGCGCGGGCGGGCACCGCCGCGCGCGCCTTCAAGCCGCCGCGCCGATCGCGGCGGCCCCCACCACCCGGCTTCACCGCCAG
>NZ_RXHU01000085.1 GCF_003955665.1 Paenibacillus whitsoniae | reverse complement strand
GAGTAAGGCTTTTTTCTATTCTTGCGGCATCTTACCCGGAATGGACGGCGCATGATGTTAGAGCCGATTAAGGTCTCCTCGCTCACTGCAGGCGCATACAGCCGATTGTCGCTTTTTCCTCCATCCGTTCGAATAAATCCGTAACGAAGGTCAACACTAATAAGGTTACGTGGAAGCGCGGAGACGGGGGTTGTTCATTTTTACGGCAGCACTTGTCAAAAAGAAAGGAAATGATTATAATCTAATTAAGGTCAAAGAAAGTCAAAGTCAATTTTACTTTCAGAAATCTGGGAGGCCGAATTGATGCGCAATGTATCCGAAATTATCGAGCAGTATTTGAAGCACGTCCTGCAGCAAAGCACTGAAGGGGCGATCGAGATTCAGAGGAACGATCTGGCTGATCAATTCCAATGCGTACCCTCGCAAATTAACTACGTTATCTCCACAAGGTTTACTTTGGAGAAGGGCTATCTTGTCGAGAGCAAACGCGGCGGCGGCGGCTATATTCGGATTCAGAAGATCGAGCTCAAGAGCCACGGTTCGATTGTTGACCATATTTTTCGAACGATTAACACACATATTGATCAAGTCGCCTCGGAAGGGCTGATTTATCAGCTTCAAGAGGGCGGGCATATTTCCCATAGGGAGGCCAATCTCATGCGAGCGGCGATTTCAAGGGATGTGCTAGCCTTTAAGCTGCCGCTGCGCGACGAGATACGAGCGAAGCTTCTGAAAGCAATGCTAATATCCTTGCTTAGCAAATGAGGAGGCGGATATAAATGGTTTGTCAGGAATGCGGGAAACGACCGGCGACGCTCCATTTTACCAAAATTGTGAATGGGGATAAGAACGAGTTTCATATCTGCGAAGCTTGTGCCAGGGAAAAGGGCGAGATGATTCCGGGAACGACCGGCGGCTTTTCGATTCATAATTTGTTGTCCGGGTTGCTTGACTTTGAACCGCTATCCGCGGCGAAGGCGCAACCGATCCGGTGCGAGCACTGTGGACTTACGTACTCGCAATTCAGCAAGCTGGGTCGATTCGGCTGCGGGAATTGTTATCAAGCGTTCTCGGAGAAGCTGGATCCGCTTTTTAAAAGAGTGCATGGCAACACCGCCCACGTCGGCAAAGTGCCGAAACGAAGCGGAGGTATTATCAAATGCAAGCGGGAGATTGATCTTTTAAAGAAGGATCTTATGGCGTGCATTGAAGGCGAAGAGTTTGAGCAGGCGGCCAAGCTGCGTGACCAAATTCGGGAGATTGAAAAGAAAATGGCAGGCATGTAAGTAAGGCAGGGAGGTGTGAATCGAGTGACATTACAGCGGTTTACAGGAGATGCATTAAGCGAGTGGATGAAGGGCGAGGGGCCGGAATCGGACATTGTCATTAGCAGCCGAATCCGTATTGCACGCAATCTCAGAGACTACCCCTACCCTATGCTGGCGACGAACCAACAATCGCAAGAAGTGCTGGAGAAATTGTCCAAGGTGCTTGAGAATGATGAGTTGGAGACGATCAGCAACTTTTCATTGGTGCCGCTTGGCGAACTGAATGAGCTTGAACGCATGGTACTGGTGGAGAAACATCTGATTAGTCCGAACTTGGCGAACGAATCCCGTAACGGTGCCGTCATCCTCAGCGACAATGAGTCGATCAGCATTATGATCAATGAGGAGGACCACCTTCGCATACAATGTTTATGCCCGGGTTTTCAGATTAAGGAAGTCTGGGATTTGGCGAATCAGATTGACGATATTTTTGAAACGCAGCTGGATTACGGCTATGACGAGAAGCGCGGCTATTTAACGAGCTGTCCGACCAATGTGGGAACGGGCATTCGGGCATCGGTGATGATGCACCTGCCGGCGTTAGTGCTGAGTCAGCAAATTAATCGGATTTTATCCGCTGTTTCACAAGTTGGGCTGACGGTTAGAGGATTATATGGGGAGGGCAGCGAAGCATTAGGTAACCTCTTCCAAATCTCCAACCAGATTACGCTTGGGCAAACGGAAGATGAGATTATTGATAATTTGCACAGTGTCGCGAGACAAATTATTGAGCATGAGCGAGCTGCGAGGCATAAGCTGTTACAAGAGTCCAGAATGCGGATTATCGATCGTGTGAATCGCTCTTTCGGAATTCTGTCTTATGCAGGCATTATGGACTCCAAAGAGGCTGCGCAGCGGCTGTCCGATGTGAGACTCGGCATCGATTTGGGGATCATTAATACCGTTTCCGGTCATGTGCTCAATGAACTTTTGGTGATGACGCAGCCGGGCTTTCTACAGCAGTATGCCGGTGAGAAGCTGACCGCCGATGAACGTGACGTGCGCAGAGCGGAAATGATTCGCGAGAAGCTGGGACGCTTCTAGCGCTTAGCTGATTTTGATGTAACATCCTTTAGGAATTCCATAGATAGACTACTTTTGGAGGTGTTCTCTATGATGTTTGGCAGATTTACGGAACGTGCGCAGAAGGTGCTTTCTTTGGCTCAAGAGGAAGCGGTCCGCTTAGGGCATAACAATATTGGAACTGAGCATATTTTACTCGGACTTATCCGGGAAGGCGAAGGCATTGCAGCTAAAGCACTCGTTGCGCTGGGCCTGGGTCTTGAGAAAATTCAAGACGAAGTGGAATCGCTCATTGGCAGAGGACAAGAACAGCCTTCCAATATTGCTTACACGCCTAGGGCGAAAAAGGTCATTGAGCTCTCCATGGACGAGGCAAGAAAACTAGGCCATACGTACGTGGGGACTGAACATATCTTGCTTGGTTTGATCCGCGAGGGTGAGGGCGTTGCAGCCCGCGTGCTGAACAACCTCGGCGTTTCCCTGAACAAAGCTCGTCAGCAGGTGCTTCAACTGCTGGGCAGCAGCGAAACAGTGTCGCCTAGCCATGGCACGAACCCGAATGTCAATACGCCAACGCTGGATGGCTTGGCAAGAGATTTAACGGCGTTTGCGCGTGAGGGCCACCTTGACCCTGTTATCGGGCGCAGCAAGGAAATTGAGCGCGTGATTCAAGTGCTCAGCCGTAGAACGAAAAACAATCCGGTTCTCATCGGGGAGCCTGGGGTCGGTAAAACGGCGATTGCCGAAGGCCTCGCTCAGAAAATCATCAATAACGAAATTCCGGAGACGTTGAAAGATAAACGCGTCATGACGCTCGACATGGGCTCGGTCGTGGCCGGCACGAAATACCGCGGCGAGTTCGAAGACCGCCTCAAGAAGATCATGGATGAGATTCGCCAAGCCGGCAACATCATCCTCTTCATCGACGAGCTGCACACGCTGATTGGCGCAGGCGGCGCGGAAGGTGCGATCGACGCCTCCAACATCCTGAAGCCGGCGCTGGCGAGAGGCGAGCTTCAATGCATCGGGGCAACGACGCTGGATGAATACCGCAAATATATTGAAAAAGACGCTGCGCTGGAGCGCCGTTTCCAACCGATTACGGTGGATCAACCGTCTCCGGAAGAAGCGATTCAAATTCTATACGGTCTGCGTGACCGTTATGAAGCGCACCACCGTGTGAAAATCACGGATGCCGCAATTCAAGAAGCGGTAAAACTGTCCGACCGCTACATTCCGGATCGTTTCCTGCCGGATAAAGCGATCGACCTGATCGACGAAGCCAGTTCCAAAGTGAGACTGCGTTCCTATACAACGCCGCCGTCTTTGAAACAGTTGGAGAACAAGCTGGAAAACATCCGCAAAGAGAAAGACGCGGCAGTTCAAAGCCAAGAGTTCGAGAAAGCGGCAGGCCTTCGCGATACCGAGCAAAAGCTTCGTGAAGAGCTGGATTCCACAAAGAACGATTGGAAAGAGAAGCAAGGCCGCCTCGACACCGAGGTAACGCCGGACGATATCGCGCAAATCGTGGCAAGCTGGACCGGCATTCCGGTTTCCAAGCTGGCGGAAGAAGAAACGGATCGTCTGCTCAAAATGGAAGAAATCCTGCATGAGCGCGTTATCGGTCAAGAGGAAGCGGTCAAAGCAGTTAGCCGCGCGATCCGCCGCGCCAGAGCGGGCCTCAAAGATCCGAAGCGTCCAATGGGCTCCTTCATTTTCCTCGGCCCTACCGGGGTTGGTAAAACCGAGCTTGCCCGCGCACTCGCAGAGTCGCTGTTCGGCGATGAGAATGCCGTGGTTCGGATCGATATGTCCGAATATATGGAGAAACATTCGACTTCCCGTCTCGTCGGGGCGCCTCCAGGGTATGTCGGCTACGAAGAAGGCGGTCAACTGACTGAAAAAGTACGCCGCAAACCGTACTCGGTCGTGCTGCTGGACGAGATCGAGAAGGCGCATCCGGAAGTGTTCAACATCCTGTTGCAAGTGCTGGAAGATGGTCGCTTGACCGACTCCAAAGGCCGCACAGTGGACTTCCGCAACACGTTGATCATCATGACGTCGAACGTAGGCGCAGACATGATCAAGAAAAACTCTTCGCTTGGCTTTACAGCGGCGATCGATGCTGGCAAAGACTACAACAACATGAGAGACAAAGTGATGGGCGAGCTGAAGAAAAGCTTCCGTCCGGAGTTTCTCAACCGGATTGACGAAATCATCGTCTTCCACTCTTTGGACGAAGCTCATATCGCTCGCATCGTAAGCCTGATGGCCGACGATCTGCGCAAACGTCTCAAAGAGCAAGAGGTCGACTTCGTGCTTACCGACAAGGCGCTGCAGTTCCTGGCCAAAGAAGGGTTCGACCCGACCTATGGCGCAAGACCGCTGCGCAGAGCGATTCAGAAGCATATTGAGGATCGCTTGTCCGAAGAATTGCTGAGAGGCAATATCTCGAAGGGCGATACGTTAACGATTGATGAGAATGAAGGCGAGCTTACCGTTGTGAAGAGCGAAGGCGTAGCCACGAAATAAGCGAGAAGCATTCCATTTCGCCGATCCGGCGGGTGGGATGCTTTTTTTAATTCCTTGGAACCCTTTCATGGGCACGGTAAAAATGGTAAACTTTATTGGTAAGGATAACCAGAATGCGTTGTAATGGAAATAAGGAGCACCTTCCCACATGAGTAAACAGAAAACGAAATTTTGCTGTCAAGAATGCGGCTACGAATCGCCGAAATGGATGGGGAAATGTCCGGGCTGTCAATCCTGGAACACGATGGTGGAAGAGATCGAGACGGTTGTTCGAACGCAGGGCATGACCTCCGCCATTCCGAAGACCAAGGAGAAGCCGACACCCATTAACCAAATAGAAAGCAGTCCGGAACCTCGGGTTGTCACAACCAATAAAGAGCTCAATCGTGTGCTCGGCGGCGGCATTGTCCCGGGATCGCTGATTCTTGTCGGCGGCGACCCAGGGATCGGGAAGTCCACGCTGCTGCTGCAGACGTCGTTCGAACTGACCAAGGCAGGGCTAAAGGTTTTGTACATTTCAGGGGAAGAATCGGTTAAACAGACAAAGCTTCGCGCAGATCGGTTGAACGCGGCATCTCCGCTGCTGTATGTGCTATGCGAGACCAATCTGGAACTCATTGAGGAAGCCATTCAAGAAATGAACCCGGATTTCCTGGTCATCGATTCCATCCAGACGGTTTTTCATCCGACGGTTACTTCGGCGCCTGGCACGGTATCGCAAGTCCGGGAATGCACAGGGCATTTTATGAGAATAGCTAAAGGTAAAGGAATCGCAACGGTCTTGGTTGGCCACGTCACCAAAGAAGGCGCCATCGCGGGGCCGCGCATGCTGGAGCACATGGTCGATTGTGTGCTTTACTTTGAAGGTGAGCGCCATCACTCCTATCGGGTGCTGCGCGCGGTGAAGAACCGTTTTGGCTCGACGAATGAAATCGGCATTTTTGAAATGCAGGAAGTTGGCTTGGTGGAGGTCAGCAATCCTTCGGAGCTATTCCTTCAGGAACGGCCGCTTGGCGTAGCCGGATCGACGGTTGTGGCGAGCATGGAAGGAACGCGGCCGGTGCTGGTGGAGATTCAGGCGCTGGTGTCGCAGACGAACTTCCCATCTCCGCGAAGGATGGCAACGGGTGTCGACCATAACAGGCTTTCGCTCATTATCGCGGTGCTGGAGAAGCGGATGGGCATGTTTCTGCAAAATCAAGACGCCTACCTTAATGTTGCAGGCGGGGTAAAGCTGGATGAACCGGCGGTAGACCTTGCGATCGCAATCTCCATTGCGTCTTCGTTTCGGGATCAGCCTACGCAGCCTTACGATGTTGTTTTTGGAGAGATTGGCCTAACGGGTGAAGTCCGCGGCGTATCGCGGATCGATCAGCGTGTGAAGGAAGCGGAAAAGCTCGGGTTTCGCCGTGTGATTATGCCGGAGAAGAGCCTGAAGGGCTGGAGTCCGCCCAAAGGTATGGAAATTATAGGCGTAAACACGGTGGCGGAAGCGCTGAAAGCGGCACTGGGTTAACGCAGCGTGGCAATCTGCAGGCTTTCAGGAGGAAAAATATGAGCAAAGAAGAGATCAAACGAGATGTGATGAGTCAATTGCTCCAACTTGTAGCACCTGGGACGGCATTCCGAGACGGGCTGGAGAACGTGCTCCGCGCCAAAACCGGTGGGCTGATCGTGGTCGGGTACAGTCCGGAGGTGATGGAAATTGTCGACGGCGGCTTTTCCATCAATTGCGACTTTTCCCCTAACTACCTCTATGAGCTGGCCAAAATGGACGGCGCCATTATTCTTAGTGAGGATATTAAGAAAATTTTGTTCGCGAACACGCAGCTTATTCCCGATTCCGCGATCCCGTCTTCCGAAACCGGTATCCGGCACCGGACAGCGGAGCGTGTAGCGAAGCAGACGAATAAGCTGGTCGTCTCCATTTCGCAGCGACGGAACGTCATTACCTTATATCAGGGTAACTTGCGCTATGCGCTAAAGGACATTGGGGTGATTCTTACCAAAGCGAATCAGGCAATCCAGACGCTGGAGCGGTACAAAGTGGTGTTGGATCAATCGTTAACGAACCTAAGCGCCTCCGAATTCGAGGAATTGGTGACGCTCCACGATATTACGAACGTGATTGCACGGTTTGAGATGGTGCTGCGCATCAAGGCGGAAATTAACCGCTACATAAATGAGCTTGGCAATGAAGGACGACTAATTTCCATGCAATTAGAAGAACTTGTAGGAAATGCGGAACTGGAAGCTCGCTTGCTCGTAAAGGATTATGTAAGAGAATTAAGCGATGAGCGCGTGAAGGAAATGCAAGCAGGACTGAAGCGTCTTTCCTCGGATGAGCTGCTGGAACCGCAGCAAATCATTCGTCTGCTCGGATACTCGAACACGAGCTCCGTTGCGGAAGAGCCGGTATCGCCGCGCGGCTTCCGGATTTTAGGCAAAATTCCGCGATTGCCGTCGATAATTATTGGGAATTTAGTTGAGAAGTTTGGCTTCCTGCCGCACATGATGATGGCGACAATCGAGGAGCTGGATGAAGTGGACGGCATCGGAGAAGTAAGAGCGCGTGCCATCAAGGATGGTCTCAAGCGGATTCAAGAACAAGTGTTCATTGACAGACATATTTAAAGTGGATACAATCATAAAGTACTATTGATGACGTCAAAGTTTAAGGTTTTACAAAAGTCAAGTTTAGGGTATAGTAAATCCAGAGGTGGACAAAAACATATGCTAACCAAATCAATTCCCAGTTTATTTACAGTAGGGAACTTGTTCCTAGGCGTGTTGTCGATTATTTTAGCTTTTAGCGGTCAACATGGCGTTGCCGCGGTGCTCGTCATTGTGGCGATGCTGCTGGATGGTCTGGACGGACGCGTAGCGAGAGCGCTGAATGCGCAAAGCGAGTTTGGTAAAGAGCTCGATTCGCTCTCCGATGTGATTTCGTTCGGTGTGGCTCCGGCTTTTATCATGTATGTAGTCGCTTTCAACGATCCTACTGCGATTAGCCCGGCATTTGCCTGGATTGTAACGGCGATTTTCCCGATTTGCGGTGCGCTTCGTTTAGCACGGTTTAATGTCGTGGCCGGTACACCCGGTTACTTCATCGGTCTGCCGATCCCTGCTGCAGGTGGTGTGTTGTGTACACTGGCGTTGTTCGCGAACGATCTTAACGTTTATGTTCTGCTTGTTAGCACCGTATTGCTTTCGTACTTAATGGTCAGCACGGTCAAATATCCGAATTTCAAAAAAGCCGGCATTCCGAAAGCCGCCATCTGGATTACGCCGATTATTGTGGCGGTTGCCATCGTGATCGCGATCAAATGGCCGGAATCCATTTCCAAAATGATCTTTGTACCATTGCTTCTCTATGCATTGTACGGCCTAAAAAAAAACGTTGATGGCTACTTCATCCGTATTCGCAATTCCCACCGTAAAAATAAAAGACGCGGCAGCAACGTGGAAGAGAACAACTCCGTGAAATCGGATTTGTAATCAACTGCCGCCGTGCGAAAATAAAAAGCATTTATTTTCTTCTGAATTCAGAGAGAAAATAAATGCTTTTTTTCTTTATTTTTACGACATGTTGAAAAGTCCTAGCGTGGAACATTTCTTAGATTCTTTCTCGAGGACTTGCTCCAAATTAATATCCAGCAGATTGCTGAGCGCAGCCATGTAGAACAGGTTTCGCCCAAGCTCGTTGCTGACAACTTCAATGCATTGCTCACACAAGTGACCGGAGACATGCGTGCCAAGAACATCCTTAGCTTCACTTAAAGTCATCTCAGGATGGTACTCTTGCTTGGCAGCGTGAAGCTGCAGACAGCCGCATTCGGTCACGGACTTTACGACAGAACGATTCGCAGCTGCGCCGGACTGTTGGAATTTGGACAAGACGTCAAGCAGACTACGGTGACGGAGCAACAATTCGGACACTTGATCCTGAAACTGCTTTAAAGATAAGGAGCTCATTCCATCCACCTCGGTGTGTTGGTAACTTCCATTTTTATTATAAAGGAAGCCCTTTAATATTTCAATTTTCTGGATATAGGGAACTTTCCGAAATTACTGCTTTTTTCGGAAAGTCTCTAAAGATGTGATTAACGTTGAAAAAATTGGAACATAATTGTAATAAGAATAAAACCAAGTTGAAGTAGGAGGTGAATCTATGATGAAAAAATGGATACAAGCCATTTTCGCTATCATGGGTGGCAGTTTAGGGTATGAGTGGAGCGACACGTTCCTTCGAACGTCGGATGTAATCCGGAGCAGCAGTCAAGTCTTTTGGATTAATAGTTTATGTGCAGTAGGCATGGTCGTCATTTCAGCATGGATTGCCGGTACAGGGATGAAGTTGCTGCTAAGAGGAGAGAAGAACGTTGCGGAAATCCCAGTTTCCGATCTGTTGTCGGGTACATTTGGCCTGATGATCGGGCTTCTAACCTCGGTCATGGTCTATCCGGTGCTGGCGCAAGCTACATGGGCGGGTCCGTTCTTGCCCTTGGTCGTATCGGCCGTACTGTCGGTGATGGGCTTCCGCATCGGGTATAACAAACGGGAAGAGCTTGTGCAGCTCATGATTAAAAGCCGGTCCGGCGGTCAAGAAAAGCAAACGCATCGCCCTTATGAGGAGCACAAAATCCTGGATACGAGCGTTATTATCGACGGCCGCATTGCGGATATTTGCAAAACCGGTTTCATCGAAGGCACGTTGGTCATTCCTGAGTTCGTGCTCGAGGAGCTGCAGCATATTGCAGATTCGTCAGATTTACTCAAGCGCAATCGCGGGCGCCGCGGGCTGGATATTTTGAACAAAATTCAGAAAGAGCTTGAAGTGAAGGTGCTAATATACGAAGGTGATTTCGAGGAGATTGCCGAAGTGGACAGCAAGCTGGTCAAGCTGGCAAAAGTGCTGCAGGGCAAAGTAATTACGAACGATTTTAACCTGAATAAGGTATGTGAGCTGCAGGGTGTGTCCGTGCTGAATATCAACGATCTCGCGAATGCGGTCAAGCCTGTGGTGCTACCGGGTGAAGAGATTGTCGTCCAAGTGATCAAAGACGGGAAAGAGCATGGGCAAGGCGTCGCTTATCTCGATGACGGTACGATGATCGTCGTGGAAGGCGGCCGGGAGTTTATCGGCATGACGCTGGAAGTGATGGTGACAAGTGTGCTGCAGACGTCGGCGGGACGGATGATTTTCGCCAAACCGAAACTATTGGAAAAAGCGCAGTAAAACCAGTATGATAAGGAGATGTAACATAGTTCTATCCAGGTCTATGCTTACGAAGTATGCTCGGTTATAGGAGCACCGTGTTGGAGGACTTATGGGGAAGCTAGGCGTCATCATCGTAGCGGCAGGCAGAGGCTCGCGAATGGGTACGGCGGAGAGCAAGCAATATTTGCAGTTGGGACAGAAGCCCATTCTGGTACATACCTTGCAATTATTTCAAAACATACAGGAAGTGGACGAAATCATTCTCGTTGTTGGGGCGGATGACGTGGATCGCTGCAGCGGCTATGTGGCGGACTACGGAATCACAAAAGCGACGCAGGTGTTGGCCGGCGGGGCCGAGCGTCAGGATTCGGTCAGACAAGGCCTTGGCGCTTTGCAGCCGGGCACGGAATGGGTCATGGTCCACGACGGGGTGCGGCCATTCGCGAAGAAGGAACATATATTCGCATGCCTGACGAAGACCCAAGAGACAGGGGCAGCCGTGCTGGCGGTTCCGGTCAAGGATACGATTAAAGTTGTTGACGGCAATAACCAAATACAGTCGACTCCTGATAGACGAAGCTTGTGGGCGATCCAAACGCCGCAGGCTTTTCGTCTTGCTTTGCTGCTTGAAGCGCATGAGCAGGCGGAGCGGGCAGGGTTTCTTGGCACAGACGACGCGATGCTGGTGGAACGGTTGGGCGTTAAGGTTTCTGTGGTCGAGAGCGACTACTATAACATTAAAATCACGACACCTGAGGACTTGCCTTGGGCGGAGTGGATTGTACATAACGTGAGGGGAGAGGCATAAGCAATGATTCGTGTTGGACAAGGCTTTGATGTACATCAGTTGGTTGAGGGGCGCAAGTGCATTATCGGGGGCGTGACGATTCCATATGAAAAAGGATTGCTCGGGCACTCCGATGCCGACGTGCTGCTGCATGCGATCAGCGATGCCATTCTGGGGGCGCTCGGTCTGGGGGATATTGGCAAGCACTTCCCGGATACGGCGGCGGAATTTAAAGATGCGGACAGCCTCGTGCTGCTGAAGCGCGTATGGCAGTTGGCCAGAGAAAGAGGCTACTCGCTCGGCAATGCGGATTCCACGATTATCGCGCAGAAGCCGAAGATGGCGCCCTATATCCCGCAAATGGTCGAGATCATCGCAGCGGCGCTGGATGCTCAGCCTGAACAGGTGAACGTCAAGGCGACGACGACGGAGCAGCTCGGCTTCACAGGGCGGGGCGAAGGGATTGCGGCGCAATCGGTTGTTTGTTTAATTCGAGATGTGCTAAAATAGCTCATATTCTTTGATGGGGAAAAGAGGGACAATGCGATGAATCAGCCTTTACGCGTAAGGTATGCGCCTAGCCCGACGGGTCATTTGCACATCGGCGGCGCACGCACGGCTTTGTTTGATTATTTGCTTGCCCGCCGTCATGGCGGAGCGTTTGTTGTGCGGTTTGAAGATACGGATCAGACGCGCCATAAGGAGTCCGGCATCGCCGATCAACTGAACGGTCTGAAGTGGTTGGGCTTGGAGTGGGACGAGAGCGTGGACATCGGCGGGCCCTATGCGCCTTATCGGCAAATGGAGCGTCTCGACATTTATAAAAAATATTTGGATCAGCTGCTCGAAAGCGGGCACGCTTACCACTGCTATTGCTCGGAGTCGGACCTCGAGCAGGAGCGGGCAGAGCAAGAGGCGCGCGGCGAGATGGGCGGCTACTCCGGGAAGTGCCGCAACCTGACGGCGGAGCAGATCGCGGCGTACCAAGCCGAAGGCCGCCAGCCTTCGACGCGCTTCCGCGTGCCGGCTGACCGGGTCATCGGCTTCGAAGATAAAGTGCGCGAGCACGTTGAGTTTGACTCGAACGGGATCGGCGACTTTATTATCGCGCGTCCGGACGGCATTCCGACGTACAACTTCGCCGTGATCGTCGACGATCACACGATGAACATCAATCTGGTGATCCGCGGGGAGGAGCACCTGTCCAATACGCCGCGGCAGATTCTTATGTATGAGGCGCTCGGCATGCCGGTGCCGGAGTTCGCGCATTTGGCGCTCATTTTGAATCAGGATCGAAAAAAAATGAGCAAACGCGACGAATCGATCATCCAGTTCATCGAGCAGTACAAGGAGCTGGGCTACCTGCCGGAGGCGGTGCTCAACTTCATCGCGCTGCTGGGCTGGTCCCCGGGCGGCGAAGAAGAGATGTTCAGCAAGGAAGAGCTGATCGCGCAGTTCGATCTCGAGCGGGTATCGAAGAGCCCGGCTGTGTTCGATATGGACAAGCTCAACTGGATGAACAATGCTTATCTCAAGAAAGCCCCGCTTTCCCGCGTCGTTGACTTGTGCGTACCGCATCTGGTCAAAGCCGGCTATATCCAGGCAGACTTGGATGCCGCATCGCAAGAGTGGGTAACGGCTCTCGTTGGTTTGAACCAGGAGAGAATGCGCTACGCGGCGGAAATTGTCGAATTGGCAAGCCTCTTCTTCAAAGAAGAGCTCGTGATCGACGACGAAGCGGCCGCTGTGCTCAAGGAAGAGCATGTGCCGGCGGTGCTGTCTGCCTTCCTCGCGCAAGTGGAGCAAGCGGAAGCGTTCACCGTGGAAGCGATCCCTGCGCTGCTGAAAGCCGTGCAGAAAGAAACGGGCTACAAGGGCAAACAGTTGTTCATGTCCATCCGCTCCGCCTTGACCGGCCAAGTGCACGGACCGGACCTGAACGTCTCGCTGTACTTGCTTGGCAAAGAAAAAGTTGCCGCTCGCTTGAGAAGCTTATTGTAAACGGGGTTTCTTTTCGCTATACTTGAGGTTATAACAAATGCAATGATCAGGAGAGTAGGATTAACAAAGGATTCGTCAGAGAGGATAATCGTTGCTTCGGCAGCGGCTGTGAGTTATCCAATCCTTGTAATCGGAAATGCACCTGTGAGCAGCTTCGCCGATCACTCATGGAGTGGGTAGGTGCCGCCGAATGGCCCGCGTTAAGGGCACTTGAGTTGGGAGACTTCCGAGTCACCAAGCAGAGTGGAACCGCGATGATACGCCTCTGCAGTCCTTTTATGGGCTGCGGGGGCTTTTTGCATTTTTGCATTATACGGAGAAGGTGAGCGAGCATGTGGAGAGCGATCAAATCAGATATTTCGGCGGTTTTCGACAATGACCCCGCGGCGCGCAGTTGGTTCGAGGTTGTATTTACGTATTCGGGCCTGCATGCCATCTGGGCGCACCGAATCGGGCATTGGTTCTATAAGAAAGGCATGTTCACGATCGCACGTATCGTGTCGCAGGTGAGCCGGTTCATGACCGGAATTGAAATTCATCCTGGCGCTACGATCGGCAAACGTTTGTTCATCGACCATGGGATGGGGATTGTCATTGGGGAAACATGCGAAATCGGCGACGATGTTATTCTCTATCAAGGTGTAACGCTCGGGGGAACCGGCAAGGAGAAAGGGAAAAGACATCCGACAATTGGTAATAGTGTGGTTGTAGGCTCCGGGGCCAAGATTCTCGGGTCCTTCCTTGTTGGCGAGAATTCCCGGATCGGCTCCAATGCGGTTGTGATCCGCGAAGTGCCGCCGAACAGCACCGTGGTGACGATGCCGGCCAAAGTCGTGAAGCGGGATGGCGTGCGCGTCAACCGGTTGGATCATGGTGATCTGCCGGATCCGATTGTCGATATTTTTCAGGATATGCAGAAGCAAATTGATGAGCTGAAAGCGCAGCTTGAAGCGCTAAGAACCAAGAATGGAGAACAAAGAGAACATGACACTCAAAGTGTATAATACGTTATCCCGCAAGAAGGAAGAATTCGTGCCGATCGAGCCAGGGAAAGTCAAAATGTACGTATGCGGACCGACCGTATACAACTATATTCATATCGGGAACGGGCGTCCGGTTATTTTTTTCGACGTGGTTCGCCGTTATCTGGCATCGCAAGGGTATGAGGTTACTTATATTACGAACTTCACCGATGTGGACGATAAAATGATCCGCAAAGCCGAGGAAATGGCGGTGACGGTTCCTGAGCTAGCGGAGACGTTTATCGCGGCTTTCCTGGAGGATATCAAGACGATGGGAGTGCACGATGCGACGCTGAACCCGCGGGTGACGGACAACATTCAGGAAATCGTCGACTTCATTGCGGCCCTGGTGGAAAAAGGCTTCGCCTATGAAGCGGGCGGTGACGTGTACTACCGGACGACGAAGTTTGCGGACTATGGCAAGCTGTCCCATCAGAACCTGGAAGAGCTTCAATACGGCATCCGGATCGAAGTGGACGACCGCAAAGAGAATCCGCAGGACTTCGTGCTATGGAAAGCCGCGAAGCCCGGCGAGATTTATTGGGATAGCCCTTGGGGGCAAGGGCGTCCGGGCTGGCACATCGAGTGCTCCGCCATGGTGCGCAAATATCTCGGCGAAACGATCGACATTCACGGCGGCGGTCAGGATCTTACGTTCCCTCACCATGAATGCGAGATTGCGCAGACCGAGGCGGTCACCGGTCATCCAATGGCCAATTACTGGCTGCACAATGCGTTCCTCAACATCGATAATGAGAAAATGTCCAAATCGCTGGGCAACGGTATCCTGATCCGCGATCTGCTGAAGCAGATGAAGCCGCAGGTGTTCCGCTTCTTCATGCTGGCTGCCCATTATCGCAATCCGTTGAACTTTAGCGACGAAAGCTTGAAGCAGGCGGCGAATTCACTGGAGCGGATTCAGAATGCGTATGATAACTTGAAGCACCGATTAAATACAGCATCAGCCACAGGTGAAGTCGACAGCGCGATCACAGCGCGGATTCAAGAAATTAATGGGCAATTTGTGGATAAAATGAATGATGACTTCAACACGCCGGATGCGATTACCGCGGTGTTCGAACTGGTGTCGGAGGCGAATCATTACCTCCAACAGGAGCGGGTGCATAGCGAGGCGGTTCAGCAATTTATGGCGCAGTTGGAACGATTCGATGCGGTGCTCGGACTCTTGTCACAAGCGGCGGACGAACTGCTGGACGCCGAAATCGAAAAGTTGATTGTCGAGCGGACCGAGGCACGCAAGTCGAAGAATTGGGCGCGCGCCGATGAGATCCGCGATCTGCTGACGGAGAAAGGGATATTCCTTGAAGATACGCCGCAAGGAATACGCTGGCGCAGAAAATGAGCGAATTCACGATCGAAGATGCCAATTTGTTCGCTTTTCCTCCAACTACGCGCCCCAACCTTCTAAATCCGCTCGTTCTCGCCTATATCGGCGATGCGGTGTATGAAGTATATGTGCGGCAGTACGTGATTTCGGGCGGCAATCACCGTCCGAATCATTTGCACCGCGCAGCGACGGGGTATGTCTCCGCGAAAGCGCAGTCGAAGCTGCTCGCAGCGCTGATGCCGACGCTGTCGGAGGAAGAGCAAGACATTGTGAAGCGGGGCCGGAATGCCAAATCGGGAACGACGGCCAAAAATGCGGATGTGCTTGAATATCGGCATAGCACCGCGTTTGAGTGCTTGATCGGTTACTTATATTACCAAAAGTCGTTCAAACGATTGAAGGAGATTATGGATTTTGCCATCGCCTTTAATCAGGACAAGGTGCAAAAATAGGAGGAAGTCGGATGGAAGAAGATATCATCGGCGGGAAGCACTCTGTCATGGAGGCGCTTCGCGCGGGGCGGAGCATTAATAAAATTTGGATTGCCGAGAACGCGCAAAAGCAATTCGCCGGACCGATTGTGGCCGAAGCGAAAAATCTTGGCATTCTCGTACAGTTCACGGATAAACGAAAATTGGATCAAATGGCAGAAGGCCTACAGCACCAAGGCGTCGTCGCGCAAGTCGCCGCATATGAATATGTGGAAGTCGAGGATATTCTTGCGAAAGCGAAGGCGCTTGGTCAAGACCCGTTTATCCTCATTCTGGATGAAATTGAAGATCCGCACAATCTGGGCTCGATCCTGAGAACGGCTGACTGCACAGGTGTGCACGGGGTCATTATCCCGAAACGCCGTTCCGTCGGTCTGACGGCCACCGTGTCCAAGACTTCCGCAGGAGCGGTGGAATACGTGTCCGTCGCGCGGGTAACGAACATTGCACAAACGATTGAGCAGCTCAAGGAACAGGGCGTGTGGGTTGCCGGAACGGATGTGACCGCGGCGCAGGACGTGTACAAAGCGAACTTCAACATGCCGATCGCGCTAGTGATCGGGAATGAAGGCAAAGGCGTCGGCCGTTTGATCAAAGAGCGCTGCGACTTTTTGGTAAAGCTGCCGATGGCCGGGCATGTCAACTCGCTGAACGCATCCGTTGCTGCCGGTGTGCTCATGTACGAAGTTGTCCGACAACGCGCACGCTAGGTTCGCATGGAACAGTACCTGATCGTAGACGGCTACAACATCATTGGAGCCTGGCCGGAGCTCAGCAAACTCAAGGATACGGATCTTGAGGGCGCACGTGACAAGCTGATTCATATGCTGGCGGAGTATCAGTCTTTTTCCGGAATGAAGGTGTATCTGGTCTTCGATGCTTACATGGTGCCTGGGCTAGGGAAGTCTTATGTTCATAGCAAGCTGGTGGTCTTGTACACTAAGGAGAAGGAAACCGCGGATGAACGGATCGAGCGGCTGGTAACGAATTTAATGGGCAGGCGCAAGGAGATATTCGTCGCCACTTCAGATATGATTGAACAGCATGTCATTTTCGGGAAAGGTGCGCTGCGGCTTCCAGCAAAGGAACTTTTGACCAAAATTAAACTGAGTCGCAAAGAGGTCCGCGAACAGATCAAAACGGAACATACGAAGCGGCGCAATCCGTTCGAAGGCAGTTTGAACGAGGACCAGAAAGCGAAGCTCGAACGGATGCGCCGAGGTGAGTAAAACCCTCCAAATGCTAGAAATGGTGCGGCTCCCCGTTGACGGTGTCAGATTTCATCATGTATACTTAACCTAACTTTTATAGAGGTTGTTCATAAAGTTGTCTTTTCGGTTATGGAAATCCGACTTTTTGAACTGGTACTTATAGTGAATCTGGGTAGTCTTGCAGGCCGGAGGGATTGTGTTGGTGAGCGTCGACCTCAAAGAACTGAGAATGTATGATTATGACCTCAAGCCAGATGAAGACATCGTCGAAGCCGTCCGTGAAGGCAGCAGCGAAGCGTTGGAATATCTCATCAACAAGTATAAGAACTTTGTGCGTGCCAAAGCGCGTTCTTATTTCTTGATTGGTGCGGACCGAGAAGATATTGTTCAGGAAGGCATGATAGGTTTGTATAAATCTATCCGCGACTTCCGGGGAGACAAGCTAGCTTCCTTTAAAGCCTTTGCTGAATTGTGCATTACGCGGCAGATTATTACGGCGATAAAGACGGCGACACGCCAGAAGCATATCCCTTTGAATTCCTACGTATCTTTGGACAAGCCCATTTATGATGAAGATTCGGATCGTACGCTGCTTGATGTGATTAGCGGATCTAGAGTGACAGACCCCGAAGAGCTTCTTATCAATCAGGAAGAGTTTACGGGTCTGGAAGATAAAATGGGAGAGATTTTGAGCGATTTGGAGCGGAGAGTGCTCATGCTTTATCTTGATGGGAGATCCTATCAGGAGATTGCTGTGGATTTGGACCGTCATGTCAAGTCAATTGATAATGCTCTTCAGCGCGTCAAACGAAAGCTTGAGCGATATTTGGAAGTCAGAGACTTATAGAAATGCCCGCGCTGTCCAAGCTGTGCGGGTGTTTTTCTTTGTAAATACGTTTAGCGATCGGCCGCGAGGTCTATACTGGTGATACTCTTGCAATTGTGAGACTGCCGCCTTGACACTCGGGGAACGGTTGTGATAAAGTAGTTCAGGTAGCCCTGAAAGTCGCTTTCTTTTTGATGCGCTTCAAAGGGCTTTAATTAGAAAGTGTCTATGTAGGAGGTGTACATCATGCGGGTCATTATCACATTAGCGTGCACAAATTGCAAACAAAGAAACTATGCATCCACTAAAAATAAGCGCAACAATCCCGACCGTATTGAGTTGAAGAAATATTGCAAATTTTGCAATGAACATACTGCTCATCGCGAGACTAGGTAGTTCCTTGGAGGTGTAGTTTGTGGGGTTCTTGGCTAGAATGAGACAAAGCTTCGGATCCACTTTTTCCTTCTTCACCGACAGTTGGTCAGAACTCAAAAAGGTTAAATGGCCGAGCCGTAAAGAAATGATTACTTATACGCTTGTCGTTATCGGTACCGTTGCTTTCGTTGCTGTTTACTTTTTTGTGCTTGATCTAGGCATCTCTGAGTTGCTGCGCCTTGTTTTTAAATAAACAGGACAATAGGTGAATTTATTCATGGAAAAAAGATGGTACGTCGTACATACCTATTCTGGGTATGAAAACAAAGTGAAAGCCAATTTAGAGAAGCGCGTTGAGTCCATGGAGATGACGGACAAGATCTTCCGCGTGCTTGTGCCGATGGAAGAAGAACTGGTGAACAAGGATGGCAAGAAGAAAGTTGTCATGCGCAAAGTTTATCCAGGCTATGTCCTTGTCGAAATGATTCAAACGGATGATTCCTGGTATGTTGTTCGCAATACGCCTGGAGTTACCGGATTCGTAGGTTCTACGGGATCTGGCTCTAAACCAACTGCATTGTTACCAGAGGAAGTTGAATCGATCCTGAAACACATGGGAATGGAAGAGCCGAAGGCGAAGATCGACTTCGAACTCAAAGAAACCGTGCGTGTCAAGGTGGGTCCATTTGCGAACTTCGTCGGCTCAGTTGAAGAGATTGTGGCTGATAAGGGTAAACTCAAGGTACACGTCAATATGTTTGGTAGGGAAACGCCGCTTGAGCTTGATTTTGATCAAGTGGAGAAGCTATAAGACGTTGACAACAACCAAAAGGTTTTACCAGGTCTATTCCTTGGGATAGACCTATGTTGGTGGGATGAAACTCCGCGGAGTCCCATACTACGGCAAGGAGGTGTCTATCATGGCAAAAAAGGTTATTAAAATCGTTAAGCTGCAAGTTCAAGCTGCGAAAGCAAATCCAGCACCACCAATTGGTCCGGCTCTCGGTCAAGCAGGTGTGAACATTATGGCTTTCTGTAAAGAGTTCAATGCTCGTACTGCTGATCAAGCGGGTCTTATCATTCCGGTTGAAATCACAGTGTTTGAGGATCGTTCCTTTACATTCATCACGAAAACGCCTCCGGCTGCAGTTCTTCTTCGCGTCGTTGCTGGTATCGAAAAAGGATCCGGTGAACCGAACAAAAAGAAAGTGGCAACTGTGAAACGCGCAAAAGTTCGTGAAATCGCTGAGCAAAAAATGCCTGACCTGAATGCTGCATCCGTTGAGGCTGCTATGCGCATGGTTGAGGGTACTGCTCGCAGCATGGGTATCGTCATCGAAGACTAATTCCATCTTTGAATGGAATCGCGGCAGCGTCGTGCTAGCCGCTCGGTGGGAGGATCATCCGCTAATACCACTAAGGAGGAAAATTTCATGCCTAAACACGGTAAAAAATACCGCGAAGTTGCTCAGCTTGTAAATGCTGAAACTTTGTACGATCCGTCCGAAGCAATCGAGCTTGTTAAGAAAACAGCTCCTGCTAAATTCGACGAAACTGTGGATGTTGCAGTTCGTCTGGGTGTAGACCCAAGAAAACAAGACCAAGCTGTTCGTGGTGTCGTTGTACTTCCACACGGTACTGGTAAAACAAAACGCGTTCTCGTATTTGCAAAAGGCGAGAAAGCAAAAGAGGCTGAAGCAGCCGGTGCGGATTATGTTGGTGATGCAGACATGATCAACAAAATCCAACAAGGTTGGTTCGAATTCGACGTTTGCGTAGCGACTCCTGACATGATGAGCGAAGTAGGTAAACTGGGTCGTATCCTCGGGGGTAAAGGTTTGATGCCGAACCCTAAAGCAGGAACAGTTACTTTCGACGTTACTAAAGCTGTTCAAGAGATCAAAGCTGGTAAAATCGAATACCGTCTCGACAAAGCAGGCCAAATCCATGCTCCACTTGGTAAAGTATCCTTCGAAGCTGAGAAGCTGCAAGAAAACTTCAAAGCCTTGGTTGATGCCCTCGTAAGAGCGAAACCAGCAGCTGCTAAAGGTGTATACCTGAAAAACATCGCTGTTTCCTCCACAATGGGACCAAGCGTACGTGTTAACCTGCAATCCTTCAGATAAGTAATAGCTACCAGTTGACTTCGGCCACTGGTCGTGATACTCTATCAAAGGTCCTGACAAACGAATATGCAAACCGTAGACAGTAGGTGCCCTGCGGGCTTAATTTCCTACCGAGGTGTTATGATATAGATTGCGATTTCTTAGTGCTTGCACGGAATGAGTGAACATCATGCCTTCGTAGCGTCTACGAAGGCATTTCTTATTTTTATAAGAAATGCTAACGCTCCTACTGTTTGCGAACTTGAATCATAAATGCATGAGAAGTGAGGTGTAACTATGGCAAACGCGAAAATTCTTGCAGAGAAACAAGCGGCGGTAGCGGAAGTAACTGAAAAGTTCAAAGCGAGCGCTTGTACAGTCGTGGCAGACTACCGTGGTTTGAACGTAGCTCAAGTAACTCAGCTGCGTAAAAGCTTACGTGAAGCTGGCATCGAATTTACAGTTTTGAAAAACTCTTTGGCAAGACGCGCAACAGCAAACGCTGAATTGACGGAGTTGGATGAGTTCTTGACAGGTCCTACTGCGATCGCATTTAGCAATAACGATATTGTGGCGCCTGCTAAGATCTTGACTGAGTTTGCGAAAAAGAACGATAAATTGAGCGTAAAAGCTGGCGTCGTTGAAGGCCGCGTCGTTGGTTACGATCAAATCAAAGCACTGGCGGATCTTCCGTCCAGAGAGGGCTTGCTCTCCATGTTGCTTAGCGTTCTTCAAGCTCCAGTTCGTAACTTTGCACTTGCTGTTAAAGCAGTTGCTGAGAAGAAAGAAGCTGAAGGTCAAGCTTAAGTTTGACGCTCGGACCGTTTTACAACAACCCAAACTAAATTTATTGATGATAATGGAGGTTTAACCATGAGCAACAATGCAACTATCCTTGAAGCAATCAAAGGCATGACAATCTTGGAATTGAACGACCTGATCAAAGCGATCGAAGAAGAATTCGGCGTAACAGCAGCAGCTCCAGTAGCTGTAGTAGCTGGCGGCGCAGCAGCAGTAGAAGAAGCGCAAACTGAGTTCGACGTAATCCTGACTAACGCTGGTGCATCCAAAATCAACGTTATCAAAGTGGTTCGCGAAATCACTGGCCTTGGTCTGAAAGAAGCAAAAGACCTGGTTGACGGCGCTCCAAAACCAATCAAAGAAAAAGTTAGCTCCGAAGAAGCAGAAGCTGTTAAAGCTAAGCTGACTGAAGCTGGCGCAACTGTAGAAGTTAAGTAATTTTCTTTTACTAGAGAAAACCTCTTGAAGCTTGTCTTCAAGGGGTTTTTTTAGGCGTTATGGAAATCGATGTTTGTACCCTTAGGAAAGCCTTAGGAACGAACGCGCGGCTATGATTTTCCTAACGGTAGAAAGAGGAGGAATTTCTAAGCATGGCCGAACATTATTATACGCAGCAGCCTACCGTGAAGCGAAATGTGCAAACGACGAAGGATGTGCTGCGCGGCAGAAGCTTGACCTTTTTAACGGATAGCGGTGTATTTTCAAAGAATGGCGTGGATTATGGCAGCAGGCACTTGATCGAAACGATGGATTTTCCCGAGGATGCCAAGGTGCTTGACGTCGGCTGCGGCTACGGTCCGATTGGATTGAGTGCAGCTTTGATGTGTCCGAAGGGGCATGTCACCATGGTGGACATTAACGAGCGGGCGATCGAGCTCTCGATGCAAAATGCGAAGCAAAACGGGATTGCCAATGTGACGATTCTGCAAAGTGATGTGTTGGAGCAAGTAAAAGAGCAGCAATTCGATGTGGTTCTGACGAATCCGCCGATCCGTGCCGGCAAAGATGTGGTTCACCGCATTTTCGAAGATGCGCATGCTTGTCTTGTCGAAGGCGGTTCGCTCTGGGTAGTTATTCAGAAAAAACAGGGCGCGCCATCCGCGATGAAGAAACTCGAGTTGCTGTATGCCGAGGTTGAAGAAGTATCGAAAGATAAGGGCTATCGTATTCTGAAAGCGACAAAATAATCCGGCTTTTTAATTTATGTAAAGGGCGGAAAGTATTTGACTTGACATTTCGCATGTGATATTATTAGAAAATGTCAGTATTAAGATGGGACACATGTCTTTAGTTGACAAAAATGTCAAGTCATTTTTTTCGTCCGGGATGAATAAAATTTAAACTTGTAACGTATAATGTTTGAATTTTAGGAAACTCTAACAGGATGGAAAGAAATATTTGGAAATGTGTAAGGCAAAAGGGAAAAACTCATCCATACAGCTGCACAATTCGGACGGGCTCCACGCATGGAGGCGTCCTGAATGCATGTCGGTCGAAGTTTTTCTTCTTTCTTTTTTTATTTATTGAGTAGAGTTGAGGGGTGAATGAAAGTTGGCGGGACATCTTGTTCAATTTGGACGACGTAAACGCAGGACTTATGCACGAATTAATGAGGTGCTGGGCATTCCAAACCTGATTGAAATTCAGCAAAAATCGTACGAATGGTTTTTGGAAGAGGGGCTTCGTGAGATGTTTCAAGACATCTCCCCGATTCAGGATTTTACGGGTAACCTGGTACTGGAGTTTATTGACTATAGCTTAGGTGATCCTAAGTACTCGGTCGATGAATCCAAAGAACGCGATGTAACGTATGCGGCGCCATTAAGAGTCAAAGTCCGTTTGATTAATAAGGAAACCGGAGAGGTCAAGGAGCAAGAGGTGTTCATGGGGGATTTCCCTATCATGACCGATACGGGAACATTCATTATTAACGGCGCGGAGCGTGTAATCGTCTCCCAGCTCGTTCGTTCTCCCAGCGTTTATTATAGCACGAAAGTGGATAAAAACGGCAAGAAAACTTACACCGCGACGGTTATCCCGAACCGTGGTGCTTGGCTCGAGCTGGAAACTGATGCGAAGGACATCATCTATGTCCGTATTGATCGCACGCGTAAAATTCCGGTTACGGTCTTGCTGCGTTCTTTAGGCTTTGGCACGGATGCTGAGATTATCGATTTGCTCGGCGACAATGAATATATTCGGAACACGCTCGACAAAGACAACACCGATTCTACGGAAAAAGCGTTGATCGAGATCTATGAGCGTCTTCGTCCAGGTGAGCCGCCGACACTCGAGAATGCAAGAAGCTTGCTCGTGGCGCGCTTCTTCGATCCGAAACGTTACGATCTCGCGAACGTCGGTCGTTACAAAATCAACAAAAAGCTGCACATCAAGAATCGCTTGTTCAACCAACGCCTCGCGGAAACGCTGGTGGATAACGAGACGGGCGAAATTATCGCGGAAGCCGGTCAATTGCTGGATCGCCGCGTGCTCGACGAAATCCTTCCTTTTATTGAAAAAGGGGCAGGCAACAAGGAGTTCTCGATTCCGAAAGGCGTGACCGGCGCCGATACGATCCCGGTTCAATGCATTAACGTGTATTCGCCGCTCGAAGACGGCAAAATCGTTAAAGTCATTTCCAACGGTGTCATCGATAAAACAGTTAAGAACATCACGCCAGCCGACATCATTTCGTCCATTAACTATTTTATCAACTTGCTGCATGGCATTGGCAATACGGATGATATTGACCACTTGGGCAACCGTCGTCTGCGTTCTGTCGGTGAATTGCTGCAAAACCAATTCCGCATCGGTCTTTCCCGGATGGAGCGCGTCGTTCGCGAGCGGATGTCCATTCAGGATGCCAATGTGATTACGCCTCAAGCGTTGATCAATATTCGTCCGGTCATTGCGTCGATTAAAGAGTTCTTCGGAAGCTCGCAATTGTCGCAATTTATGGACCAAACAAATCCACTTGCCGAGCTCACGCACAAACGTCGTCTGTCCGCACTCGGACCGGGCGGTTTGACGAGAGAGCGCGCAGGCATGGAAGTTCGGGACGTCCATCACTCTCACTATGGCCGTATGTGTCCGATTGAGACGCCTGAGGGACCGAACATTGGTCTGATCAACTCCTTGTCGACGTTTGCCCGCATTAACGAGTATGGCTTCATCGAGGCCCCTTATCGCTGGGTTGATCCGAAGACCGGTGTTGTTACGGATCAAATCGCGTATTTGACTGCCGACGAAGAGGATAACTACGTTATCGCGCAAGCGAACGCGGAACTCACCGAAGACAACAAATTCGTTGAAGATGCGATTATCGTTCGTTATAAGGATGACAACTTAACGCTGCCGGTAGAACGTGTCGACTACATGGACGTTTCGCCGAAGCAGGTTGTTTCCGTGGCGACAGCGCTGATTCCGTTCCTCGAGAACGATGACTCCAACCGTGCGCTCATGGGTTCCAACATGCAGCGTCAAGCGGTTCCGCTTTTGATTCCGAAAGCCCCGCTTGTCGGTACCGGTATGGAGCATAAGGTTGCGAAGGACTCGGGAGTATGTATTGTCTCCAAATTTGATGGAATTATCGAAAAGGCTGCTGCCAATGAAATTTGGCTTCGTCGTCAAGAAATGGTCGATGGCAAGCTGGTAAGCGGCAACCTGGTCAAATATAAGCTTCACAAGTTCATGCGTTCCAACCAAGGTACTTGCATTAACCAACGTCCGATCGTGAAGAAGGGGCAGTTGATTAAAGCAGGCGATATTTTGGCGGACGGTCCGTCCACTGAACAAGGCGAATTGGCGCTTGGCCGCAACGTGGTCGTTGCCTTCATGACATGGGAAGGTTACAACTACGAGGATGCGATCTTGCTGAGCCAAAAGCTTGTGAAAGAGGATGTCTACACCTCCATTCACATCGAGGAGTACGAGTCCGAAGCCCGCGATACGAAGCTTGGACCGGAAGAGATTACACGCGACATCCCGAACGTTGGGGAAGATGCGCTGAAGAACCTTGACGAGCGCGGTATTATCCGCGTTGGTGCCGAGATCGGCGCCGGCGACATTCTCGTCGGTAAAGTAACACCGAAAGGTGTGACGGAGCTGACGGCCGAAGAAAGATTGCTCCACGCAATCTTCGGTGAGAAGGCCCGTGAAGTTCGTGATACGTCCCTTCGCGTACCGCACGGTACAGATGGTATCGTTGTTGACGTAAAAGTATTTACGCGTGAGAACGGCGATGAGCTGCCTCCAGGCGTGAATCAACTCGTCCGTGTGTACATCGCTCAGAAACGTAAGATTTCCGAAGGTGATAAAATGGCGGGACGCCACGGCAACAAAGGGGTCGTCGCTCGTATTTTGCCTGAAGAAGATATGCCGTTCCTTCCGGACGGTACGCCGGTTGAGGTCGTACTCAACCCGCTGGGGGTTCCTTCCCGGATGAACATCGGTCAAGTGCTTGAAGTTCACTTGGGCATGGCTTCCCGTTACCTCGGCATTCATGCCGCTACGCCGGTATTTGACGGCGCGCGCGAGTATGACGTGTTCGATGCGATGGAAGAAGCCGGCATGCAGCGTAACGGTAAAACGGTTCTGTACGATGGACGTACAGGGGAGTCGTTTGAGCGTGAAGTTACCGTTGGCGTTATGTACATGATCAAACTGGCGCACATGGTTGACGATAAAATCCATGCTCGCTCCACCGGTCCTTACTCTCTCGTTACACAGCAGCCACTGGGCGGTAAAGCACAGTTCGGCGGTCAGCGTTTCGGGGAGATGGAAGTTTGGGCCCTCGAGGCCTACGGCGCAGCATACACGCTCCAGGAAATTCTTACAGTTAAGTCCGATGACGTTGTAGGACGTGTCAAAACGTACGAATCCATCGTGAAAGGCGAGAACGTGCCGGAACCGGGCGTTCCGGAATCCTTCAAAGTTTTGATCAAAGAGCTTCAAAGTTTGGGTATGGACGTGAAGATCCTGTCCGGCGACGAAGAAGAGATCGAAATGCGCGAAGCGGACGATGACGACGACATCACCAGCGACAAATTGAACCTGAATATCGAAGGCACCGAGCTCGGCGTCAACGATTAAGATAAGCACCGCAATAGATCGAGAACGAAACACGGCAACGTGGTTTTAAATTCTTAAAGGAGGGTTGCTCCTTGATGGACGTTAACAACTTCGAGTTTATGAAAATCGGATTGGCATCACCCGATAAAATTCGCTCTTGGTCCCGTGGGGAAGTAAAGAAGCCGGAAACGATTAACTACAGAACCTTAAAACCTGAGAAAGAAGGTCTTTTCTGCGAAAAGATCTTCGGACCTACGAAAGATTGGGAATGTCATTGCGGTAAGTACAAACGCGTGCGCTATAAAGGTGTCGTTTGTGACCGTTGTGGCGTTGAAGTAACCCGTCAAAAGGTACGCCGTGAACGTATGGGGCACATTGAGCTTGCTGCCCCTGTGTCTCACATCTGGTACTTCAAAGGCATCCCGAGCCGTATGGGTCTCGCACTGGATATGTCTCCAAGATCGTTGGAAGAGATCATTTACTTTGCGTCCTACGTTGTCACGGATCCAGGCGACACGCCTTTGGAGAAGAAACAGCTCTTGTCGGAAAAGGAATACCGCAGCTACCGTGAGAAATACGGGTATGCGTTCCAAGCCGGCATGGGTGCGGAAGCTGTCAAAAAGCTTCTTGTTGACATCGACATTGAACGCGAAGTCGACACGCTGAAGGAAGAATTGAAAACTGCACAAGGTCAGCGCCGTAACCGTGCGATCAAGCGTTTGGAAGTAATGGAAGCATTCCGTAACTCCAAAAACTTGCCTAGCTGGATGGTACTTGACGTTCTGCCGGTCATTCCTCCTGAACTGCGTCCGATGGTACAGCTGGATGGTGGCCGTTTTGCAACGTCCGACTTGAACGATTTGTACCGCCGCGTGATCAACCGCAACAACCGTCTCAAAAGATTGCTCGATCTCGGCGCGCCGGACATTATCGTTCAAAATGAGAAGCGCATGCTGCAGGAAGCAGTCGATGCGCTGATCGATAACGGTCGCCGCGGCCGTCCAGTTACTGGACCAGGTAACCGTCCATTGAAATCCCTCTCGCACATGCTGAAAGGGAAACAAGGACGTTTCCGTCAAAACTTGCTCGGTAAACGGGTTGACTACTCCGGTCGTTCCGTTATCGTCGTAGGTCCTAACCTGAAGATGTACCAGTGCGGTCTTCCGAAGGAAATGGCACTTGAACTGTTCAAGCCTTTCGTCATGAAAGAGCTTGTGAATAAAGGTCTTGCCCACAACATCAAGAGTGCGAAACGTAAAGTTGAGCGCGTAAGCCCGGATGTATGGGATGTACTCGAAGAAGTCATCAAGGAGCATCCAGTTCTTCTGAACCGTGCCCCCACATTGCATAGACTTGGTATCCAGGCGTTCGAACCGATTCTGGTCGAGGGCCGCGCCATTAAGCTTCACCCGCTTGTATGTACAGCGTACAACGCTGACTTCGACGGTGACCAAATGGCGGTGCACGTACCGTTGTCATCCGAAGCGCAAGCGGAAGCACGTTTGCTGATGCTGGCGTCCGGTAACATTTTGAACCCGAAAGACGGTAAACCGGTTGTTACACCTTCCCAGGATATGGTTCTCGGAAGCTTCTATTTAACAACGGACAACAAATTTGCTAAAGGTGCAGGTTCCATTATTAGAACTGTACACGAAGCGGTTTCTTCCTACCAATCGGGTAAAATGGCTCTGCATGCACGCGTTGCGATCCCTGCAAGAGCGTTGAACAAAACGAGCTTCACAGAGAAACAACAAAACGCGATGCTGATTACGACGATTGGCAAAATCATTATGAACGAAATCTATCCTGCAGATTTCCCGTACATTAATGAGCCAACGAAAACGAATCTGTTGAATGGTATTCCGGACTCCCACTTTGTGTTTGAGAAAGGTGCCGATCTGCGCGCAATTATGGCGGAACGCCCTGAGAACAAAGCGGTAGGTAAAGAGTACCTCGGGTCGATCATTGCCGAGTGCTTCCGTAAATACCACACGACGCAAACGTCGATGATTTTGGATAAAATTAAAGAGCTTGGCTTCACGTATTCCACCAAAGCGGGGATTACAGTTGCGGTCGCAGACGTTGTCGTACCTACAGAGAAGGCTGGTATTCTCAAAGATTGCGAAGAGAAGGTCCGCGTCGTTACGAACCAATACCGCCGAGGTTTGATTACGGATGAAGAGCGTTATGACCGTGTCATTGCGATTTGGAGCAAAGCGAAGGACGAAATCACGGATATCCTGATGAAATCCCTCGATAAGTACAACTCCATTGCGATGATGGTGGAATCGAAAGCGCGGGGTAACAAATCGCAGATTACACAGCTAGGCGGTATGCGTGGTCTGATGGCGAACCCGTCCGGTAAGATTATGGAGCTCCCGATCAAATCGAACTTCCGCGAAGGCTTGACGATCTTGGAATACTTTATTTCCACGCACGGTGCGCGTAAAGGTCTTGCCGATACGGCGCTTCGTACAGCGGACTCCGGTTACTTGACACGTCGTCTCGTCGACGTTGCGCAGGACGTCATCGTGCGCGAAGACGATTGCGGTACGGATAAAGGCTTCATGGTTAGCAAAATTCAAGACGGTAAAGAGGTCATTGAAGATCTTTACGACCGTATTGAAGGACGCTACGCGTTTGAAACCGTTCGCCATCCGCAAACTGGCGAAGTTATCGTTAACCGTAACGAGCTGATCGAATCCGACATTGCGGATGCGATTATCTCTGCAGGCATTGAGCGTTTGCAAATTCGCTCTGTTCTTAGCTGCCGCACCAACCATGGCGTATGTAAAAAATGTTACGGCCGTAACTTGGCAACAGGTCAATTCGTTGAGATTGGTGAAGCGGTTGGTATTATCGCGGCACAATCCATCGGGGAGCCAGGAACCCAGCTTACGATGCGTACATTCCATACCGGGGGCGTTGCCGGTGACGATATTACGCAAGGTTTGCCGCGTATTCAAGAGCTCTTCGAGGCGCGTAATCCGAAAGGTCAAGCGATCATTTCCGAAATCGATGGCGTCGTGAAGGAAATCCGTGAGGCGAAGGATCGCCGCGAAATCGAAGTGCAAGGTGAAGCGGAATCCAAAGTATATGCCGTACCATATGGCTCTCGT
Organism: Paenibacillus whitsoniae; assembly: GCF_003955665.1. GTDB lineage: Bacteria > Bacillota > Bacilli > Paenibacillales > NBRC-103111 > Paenibacillus_E > Paenibacillus_E whitsoniae. The sequence continues at coordinate 43,653 of NZ_RXHU01000085.1, read as the reverse complement.
GTTCGTGTTACCCTTAACCAACAGGTTGAGGCGGGCGACGAGTTGACAGACGGTTCCATCGATCCGAAAGAAATGCTCCGTATTAAAGGTATCCGCGGCGTGCAGAACTACATTCTGCAAGAAGTACAGCGCGTTTACCGTAACCAAGGGGTAGAAATTAACGATAAGCATATTGAAGTTATGGTACGTCAAATGTTGCGCAAAATCCGTATCGTCGATGCGGGTGACACGACATTGCTGCCAGGCTCCTTCGTTGATATTCATGAATATGAAGCAGCCAATAAGGTTGCTCTGTTCGCTGACGCTGAACCGGCGGTTGCTAGACCGATCCTTCTCGGGATTACGAAAGCATCCCTGGAGACAGATTCCTTCTTGTCCGCGGCATCGTTCCAAGAGACGACTCGTGTCTTGACTGACGCTGCGATCAAAGGTAAAGTCGATCAGTTGCTAGGTCTGAAAGAGAATGTTATCATCGGTAAATTGATCCCGGCAGGTACGGGCATGCCAAGATACCGCAACATTCGCATTACGAATCCGAACGAAGTTATCGAAACGGATGAAGGCGTAGAAAAAGAGACGGTTGCTGTCGAGTAATAACGCGGCGGAATCGCAAGAGACGGCCACAGATTGAGGTGTGCCGTCTCTCTTTTTTTAACTTTATGTAAATCTGAAAAATAGAAGCACTAGCGCCTTGACATGAGGTATACCAAAATGCTAATATATCGTAGTGTGCCTAAGTCATATTCTTTCCTTTCTTTGAAGGAGGTGCCTGAATGTCGTACGATATTGTCAAACAGGCGAAGAATGTTAAGGTAGGCACGAAGAAGGTAACGAAGATTGTCGAGCAAGGTAAGGCGCTCGCAGTCGTCGTATCGAGAGATGCAGATCCGCGATTGACGATAAATCTGGTGAACCTCTGCTCGCAGAAGGGAATACCTGTAACCTACGTAGATTCTATGAAGATGCTAGGTAAGGCATGTGGAATTGAAGTTGGAGCTGCGGTAGCAGCTGTTGTAAATGAATAAAAGCTTACGATGTTTTTGTTCGTGGAATTGGCGTTGGTGAATGCTGGTGATTTGCTCGGCCGTCCATAGCAAAGACTTTCTCTTTGCTCATTTATGACTCGCCTGGATCTGTGGGCTTGCAAAAAAGCACATTATGTTATGACTGTAGGGAGGAGGTAACGAAATGCCAACAATTAACCAATTAGTACGTAAAGGTCGCCAAGCTAAGGTGGATAAATCCAAATCCCCAGCTTTGCAAAAAGGGTTTAATGCTTTGAAAAGAGAGGCAACGGATTTGAGCGCTCCTCAAAAACGTGGTGTCTGCACGCGTGTAGGCACAATGACTCCAAAGAAGCCAAACTCCGCACTTCGTAAATATGCTCGTGTTCGTTTAACGAACCGTATTGAGGTGACTGCATACATTCCAGGTATCGGTCACAACCTGCAAGAGCATAGCGTTGTTATGATCCGTGGCGGAAGGGTAAAAGACCTTCCAGGGGTGCGTTATCATATCGTTCGCGGCGCGCTTGATACATCCGGTGTTAATAACCGTAAACAAGCTCGTTCCAAATACGGTACAAAACGTCCGAAGGTTAAAAAATAAGCTTTACCAAATACGAATGATTCTTGAAAGAAAGGGGGATAACTATGCCTCGTAAAGGTCCAGTTACTCGCAGAGACGTATTGCCAGATCCGATTTACAATAGCAAACTTGTTACTCGTCTGATCAATCGTATTATGATCGATGGAAAAAGAGGGGTAGCTCAGTCCATTCTATATAACGCTTTTAACCTGGTGAAAGATCGTACAGGAAAAGAGCCTATGGAAGTGTTCGAAGCTGCTATCAAAAACATCATGCCAGTTCTTGAAGTTAAAGCTCGCCGTGTAGGTGGCGCTAACTATCAAGTGCCAATCGAAGTAAAACCAGAGCGTCGTACGACTCTTGGTCTTCGTTGGTTGGTGAACTATTCCCGTCTTCGTGGTGAGAAGACGATGGAAGAAAGATTGGCTAATGAAATCATCGACGCTAGCAACAGCACAGGCGCTTCCGTTAAGAAACGTGAAGATACGCACAAAATGGCTGAAGCAAACAAAGCGTTTGCTCACTATCGTTGGTAGAATATTGATCGAATTAATGAAAGGAGAAATACCGACCTATGGCTAGAGAGTTCTCCTTAGCAAACACGCGTAATATCGGGATCATGGCTCACATTGATGCTGGTAAAACGACTACGACAGAGCGTATCTTGTTCTACACTGGTAAAGTTCACAAAATCGGTGAGGTCCACGAAGGTGGAGCTACGATGGACTGGATGGAGCAAGAGCAAGAGCGCGGAATTACGATTACTTCCGCCGCTACAACTGCGCAATGGAATGGTCACCGCATCAACATCATCGATACCCCGGGGCACGTTGACTTTACTGTAGAAGTAGAGCGCTCCCTGCGCGTGTTGGACGGAGCAGTAGGTGTATTTAGCGCGAAAGAGGGCGTTGAACCTCAATCCGAGACAGTTTGGAGACAAGCTGATAAATACCACGTTCCACGTATTGCTTATGTTAACAAAATGGATATCATCGGTGCAGACTTCCTGCAAGTTGTTCAATCCATGCGTGATAAACTAGGTGCAAATGCGGTTGCTATTCAACTTCCAATCGGTGCTGAGAGTGATTTCAAAGGCATCATTGACCTTGTTGAAGAAGTTGCCTACATGTACAAAGATGATCTTGGCAAGGACATTGAGAAAGTTGAAATTCCTGCTGAGTTCAAAGATAAAGTAGCTGAACTGCGTCTTGAGCTTGTAGAGAAAGTTGCTGAGCTTGATGAAGAGCTTACAATGAAATATCTCGAAGGCGAAGAACTGACGGTCCCTGAAATCAAAGCAGCACTTCGTAAAGGTGTCTGTGAGGTTAAGATCTTCCCAGTAATCGCAGGTTCCTCTTATCGTAACAAAGGTGTTCAATTGATGCTGGACGCGGTAATTGATTACCTGCCTGCTCCAATTGACGTACCTGATATCAAAGGTGTACTTGACGATGGAACTGAAGTGACTCGTAAATCCGCTGACGACCAACCGTTCTCAGCGCTTGCGTTCAAAATCATGACAGATCCTTTCGTTGGTCGTCTAACATTCTTCCGCGTATACTCGGGCGTTCTGAACTCCGGTTCCTATGTCGTCAATGCGACAAAAGGCAAACGTGAGCGCGTTGGTCGTATCCTGCAAATGCATGCGAACAGCCGTCAAGAGATCAGCATCGTATACTCCGGTGACATCGCGGCTGCCGTTGGTCTGAAAGATACAACGACAGGGGATACGCTTTGTGATGAGAAGAACCCAGTTATCCTTGAGTCCATGAACTTCCCTGAACCGGTTATCCAGCTTGCTGTTGAGCCGAAGACGAAAGCGGACCAAGATAAAATGGGTATCGCATTGCAAAAGCTTGCCGAAGAAGATCCGACGTTCCGTGCTTCGACTGATGAAGAAACAGGCCAAACGATCATCGCAGGTATGGGTGAGCTTCACCTTGAAATCCTCGTTGACCGTATGCTTCGTGAATTCAAAGTTGAAACGAACGTAGGTAAACCGCAAGTTGCTTACCGTGAAACTTTCCGTGCAGCTGCTAAAGTTGAAGGTAAATTCGTTCGTCAATCCGGTGGCCGTGGTCAATACGGACATTGTTGGGTTGAGTTCGAACCTCAAGAAGCAGGCGCTGGCTTCACGTTCGAAAGCAAAATCGTGGGCGGTTCGATTCCAAGAGAATACATCGCTCCAATCCAAGCTGGTATCGAAGAGTCGATGAAGAACGGGGTTCTTGCAGGATTCCCTCTCGTTGACATCAAAGCGACAGTTGTCGATGGTTCCTACCACGATGTTGACTCCAACGAAATGGCGTTCAAAATCGCAGGTTCCATGGCGCTTAAAGCAGCTAAGGAAAAATGTAAGCCGGTTCTTCTTGAGCCAATCATGAAGGTTGAAGTTACTGTACCTGAAGAGTACATGGGCGACGTTATGGGTGACCTTAACTCCCGTCGTGGACGCATCGAAGGTATGGACAACCGTCATGGAGCACAAATCATCCGTGCTAAAGTGCCTTTGTCCGAAATGTTTGGTTACTCCACAACACTTCGTTCGAGAACACAAGGCCGTGGTGTTTACTCGATGGAAATCTCTCATTATGAAGAAGTTCCTAAGTCGATTGCAGAAGAAATTATTGCAAAAGGCAAAGGCGCTTAATATAAACTAATAGTCACTCTAAGGAGGAATCGTTTAAAATGGCAAAGGCTAAATTTGAACGTAATAAACCGCATGTTAACATCGGTACTATCGGTCACGTTGACCACGGTAAAACAACTTTGACTGCTGCGATCACAACAGTATTGTCCAAACGTTATGGCGGTGCTGCAGTAGCATTCGACCAAATCGATAAAGCTCCAGAAGAGCGCGAGCGCGGTATCACAATCTCCACAGCTCACGTTGAGTATGAAACTCCTAACCGTCACTACGCACACGTAGACTGCCCAGGACATGCTGACTATGTTAAAAACATGATCACTGGTGCTGCTCAAATGGACGGAGCGATCCTGGTTGTATCCGCAGCTGACGGCCCTATGCCGCAAACTCGTGAGCACATCCTGTTGTCCCGTCAAGTAGGCGTACCTTACATCGTCGTATTCTTGAACAAATGCGACATGGTTGAAGATGACGAGTTGCTTGAACTGGTTGAGATGGAAGTTCGCGACCTTCTTAACGAATACGAATTCCCAGGCGATGACACGCCAATCATCCGTGGTGCAGCTCGTGAAGCTCTGCAAAACCCAGATGGTCCTTGGGCTGACAAAATCGTTGAGTTGTTCGAACAAGTTGACACTTACATCCCAACTCCAGAGCGTCAAACTGACAAGCCTTTCCTTATGCCTGTCGAGGACGTATTCTCCATCACTGGTCGTGGTACAGTTGCTACAGGCCGTGTAGAGCGTGGTACTGTTAAAGTACAAGACGAAGTTGAAATCGTTGGTATCGCGGAAGAAACTCGTAAATGCGTCGTAACAGGCGTAGAGATGTTCCGTAAATTGCTTGACTCCGCTCAAGCAGGCGACAACATCGGTGCTTTGCTTCGTGGTGTTGACCGTAAAGACATCGAGCGTGGACAAGTTTTGGCGAAACCAGGTTCCGTTAAACCACACACGAACTTTACAGCTCAAATCTACGTTCTGACTAAAGAAGAGGGTGGCCGTCATAAGCCTTTCTTCTCCGGTTACCGTCCACAATTCTATTTCCGTACAACTGACGTAACGGGCATCATCGCTCTTCCAGAAGGTACTGAAATGGTTATGCCTGGCGATAACATCACAGTTACAGTTGAGCTTATCGCTCCAATCGCGATCGAAGAAGGTACTCGTTTCGCGATCCGTGAAGGCGGACGTACTGTTGGTGCGGGCGCGGTTGCTACAATCCAAAAATAATCTCTCTTTGGAGAGATATGGAAACACCCATCGAGGAATCGATGGGTGTTTTTTTGCGTTTTAACGAATGTGCGCATGAAAGTTGCCCCTAATCTTGAAATTCACGCATTGTCGAAAGGTAGGGGCTCGCCTAAAACGGCTCTTGTAAGCGCTTAAATTGCGCTTAACAACAACTATTCAAGGAGGAGAATAATTTGAAAAAGATCAAGCAATGGCTGGTAGGGATATTGACTTTCATTCTAATTCTGTCTGGCGCGACGTACGCGGCACAGCAGAAAGCACATGCAGCAACATTGTCAACCTATGCCCTGCCATCGATCTATTCGGCCTCAACGGTATACGCAGGGCACGAATTTGCGTCCGAATCCGACGGATGCGAATCGGTATCGGATGGCTTTTGCGGAGATGGAGGTTTATTAAAACCAAATTCAGCCTTTCTACTGTGCGATCAGGCGCAGTGGGAAGGCTTTTTATGCGTTTTGGGGCAAATATACCCCATTTGGGGTATGGTGCGAAAGTACCACCGGGCGGTATTTTTATATGTGTAATCGAAGATAAAGTCGCATAATGTCGTTATTTTTTACATAGTCAAAGTCATTTCTTGAAGGAGGAGCTATGAGAAAATTAGCTTCGTTTCTGGTTGCTCTAATGCTCTTTATGGGGATCAGCCAACCGGCACAGGCGGATATTATTATCGCCTTCAAAGAACTCGTTCCGACACCGCCGGTAAACCAGCCGATCAATGTCCAAGTCTTACCCATGCGGCTTGATCCTAACACCGGTCGAAATTTCGTGAAGGAGGACGATCTGCTTTGGGTAAATGTGCAATTTGAGGGCTCAGGAGCGGCATGTCAAAGGGACAGCATCGTGTATGCGGAATCGGTGGGGCAGACGACAAGTCCGATTAACTTGACCATCCCGGCATCCGGATCTCAGATCACAGGGTATCCCGCTATGTTTTCCTATAAAGTGAAGGCTTCGGACCCTTCAGGTCGGTTATTGATGAAACAGGGACCTGAGCTATGCTATTCAGGCAAAACACAGAACGTATGGCACAGCTCGAGTAATTACCATGCAAGTTTTACGGATTCAACGTGGTTGGACAACGTCAGTTACTTTAAAAGCTTGTTCACGCAGGAAGTTTACATCGATACGAGCGCCCCTGTGATCACATTCAGTCAGAGCGCGAACACCAATTTTAAAGATAGCCATGGTGTCACGATCAACGTAACGGATCTACCTGTCTTGGATAATAACGTATCTCAATATTACGCCTGGACGACCAATGCTGCACCTCCGGCTGCCGCAGATATCAAAACGGCCTTCACCAGCGGGGCGGTTATTCCGGATCCGGTAGAGAACGGAACCTTTTATCTCCATGCACGGGCGGTAGACTGGGTGGGACATGAGACGATCTCGACGGCAGGCCCTTTTAATTACGATCATATTGCTCCGAAGATTACCTTCGGTCCCTATACAGGAGCAATCATTAAGCAAAGCCATGGTATTACCGTAACAGCTACGGACGAGCCTACGAACACGAATGTGCGGCTGTACTACACATGGACACAAAGTATCTCGCAGCCGTCGCCAGATGCAATTACCACCGAAATGATGAACGGCGCTCCTGCTCTAGACCCCACGGGTACGGGGGTGTTCTTTCTTCATGTAAAAGCGGTGGATGGTGCAGGCAACGTGACGGTCGCTTCGTCAGGTCAAGTATTCTATGACCATCAAGGGCCCGCAGTGACGATTACACCAAATTCAGGAGCAGCCAGTACAAGTCGGAGTATAGCTTACATCATCACGGATACTTTCGCGGGGTTTAAGCAAATGAGCTATGAATGGCTCAAAGACGGGGCTTCTTACTCAACAGGGACCACTAGCTCTAGCAGCGGCAGCTTGAATGTGCCGAATAGCCTTGAGGGGAATTATCGGTTAAAAGTGACGGCGACGGACAATGCCGGTAATGCCACAATCGTTACGACGCAAGATTATGTCATCGATAAGTCGCCGCCAGTCGTGACGTTCTCGTCCCAAGGGAATGCAGCGCCGGCGGGCGCACGGCAGGTAAACGTAAGCTTGACGGATGCCCAGGGGACGCTTGGCGAAGCGAGCTATCTGTGGACGAACAGTTCGACGACACCTGCCGCGAATGCGGGGTGGACGGTCTTCTACACAGGTGGAACTACGGCAACATACAGCAAACAGATAGGGTCGCCGACGGGGGCTAACGGTACGATGTTCCTCCATATCAAAGCAGCGGATAAGGCGGGGAATATCGGTTATACCAGCACGACGCAAGGCTTTGTGCTCGATAACACGAAGCCGGTGCTCTCCTTCACGACGCCAAGCACGTCGAAATATGTGAGCTCACTCGAGACGAGCTTAAATATAACCGATAATATCACGAACTCATTAGCGAATTTTGTGATCAAATACGTCGTGACGCAGCAGAAGACGACCCCTGCCGATGGGGCTGCTTGGAGCTCGTCCACCAACGGGACATTTTCGTTATCGGGATTAAACGGCGAGTACTACATTTATACGAAGGTTTCGGATCAGGCAGGAAACCAGCAGACGCTGACAGGTGGCCCTTATTACATGGATAGCACGCCGCCTACGGGCAGTCTAACCGTGAAAACGAAGCAGGTGAAAACCAATTCGGTCGAGGTAGGTCTGACGGCTGCGGATGAACACGGTCCGCTGGATATGCGATTATCGGTGAATGGCGGGTCGACTTGGGGGAGCTGGGAGCCTTATGCGGATACCAAGACCGTCACGATAGCAGGGACAGAAGGCACACAGACCATTGCCGTTCAATTTCGGGATGCAGCTGGAAACATGAGTGTGATTTACAAAGATACAGCGATCTACGATGTAACGAAGCCAGCACTAGTGAAGATTACATACTCTACGACAGCGAACACCAATCAGCCGGTTAAAGCAACGTTAAGTGCGACAGATAATTACACGGCTGCGGGGGATATTGTAGTTTCGGGCTTGAACGGTTTTACCTATGAGTTTCAAACGAATGGCACGTATACGTTCGTCTTCCGCGATAAGGCGGGCAATGAGAATACCGCAACGGCCACGGTGACTTGGATTGATAAAACGAAGCCTGCCATCACGTTAAGTGTTGATGGTTCTACCACGAAGCAGAAAGCGGTCAGCACCGTCATCTCCGCAACCGATAATGTGACAGCTTCGGATCAGCTCACCTATGCTTATGCGTGGTCTACGTCTGCGACGACCGCTCCTGCGACATGGCAGACGCTTCCCGCTGATCATAAAGCTAGTCTGAGCGGAACGGACGGCATCTGGTACCTCTGGGCCAAAGTCACGGATCAAGCGGGCAACACCGCGACTCGCGTCAGCGGATTGTTCCAGCTCGATAATACGAGCCCGGTAGGGATGATTACTTACAGTCCAGCCGGCCGAACGGCGAATAACGTAACGGCTACGTTAACAACGAATGAGCAGGTTAGGATCACTCAGCCGGCCTCAGGGGCTAAGGAATTCATTTTTACGGATAATGGAACCTTTGAATTTAGATTTGAGGATCTTGCAGGGAATGTCGGGACGGCCACTGCAGTCGTGAACAACATTGACCGCAGCCTGCCTTCTGCGCAGGTGACGATATCTCCTACGGATTGGACGAAGGGGCCTGTGCAAGTCACGGTCGACACAGGGGGCAACACGGAGCTCACTTTGAGTGATTTTGTTGTGCCGGAGGACGCGGTGTCGATGGAGTCGACTGTAAGCAAAGCGGTCTACACCTTTGCTACGAATGGGACGATTCGGTATAGGGTGACAAACCAGACTACGGGGATTATGAGTGAAGACGAGGTTGACGTGCGTAATATCGACCTTGTTCCGCCTACTGGAGAGCTCATCTATAGCGAGGCGCGCCCGACGAATCAGGATGTAACAGTGACCCTAGTGACTTACGATGAGAATCATGAAGCCGTCACGATTGTGAATAATGGCGGAAGCGACACGTACACGTTCACGAAGAACGGCACTTTTACCTTCGTGTTTGCAGACCAGGCGGGCAATCTCTCACAGATGACGGCGACGGTGTCGAATATCGTGAAGCAGCTGCCGCAAGCCGTGATCACGTATAGTGAGACGGGCTGGACGAAGCAGGACGTGCAAGCGACGCTGGCGTTTCCTGGAGCCGTCTTGCCAATGACTATCCTCAATAACGAGGGAAGCGCAAAAGTGACGTTTACCCAGAATGGCACATTCACTTTCTACTACCGGGATGAGGCCGGGAATGAAGGCGAAGCCATGGCGCAAGTCACCAACATCGACCGTGAGCCGCCGAAAGCGGTCATCACCTATAATGTAACTGGCTGGACGAATCAAAATGTGGTGGCGACTATAGTCGCTGTGGATAACTCGGGCGTCGCACCCGTCATCGTCAACAATCAAGGAAACCCTACCTATACGTTTACGGATAACGGTGAGTTCACCTTTGTGTTTCGAGATGAGGCGGGAAATCAGCAGGAGCTGCGCGCTTATGTGGACCGCATCGATAAGCAGAAGCCGGTTGCGACCATCCGATATTCAACATCGGTGCCGACAAATGCGGATGTTCGTGCCAGCGTGGATGCGAACGAAGCGATTACCGTGCTCGGGAATAACGGGAACAGCTTTTATGATTTTACGGTCAATGGCAGCTATACGTTTGTCGTCGCAGATCGGGCAGGCAATCAGTCAACGGTGACAGCGACGGTAGCGAATATTGATCGAACACCGCCCTCGCTCCACCTTACCTACAGCACAACAGCTCCGACTAAAGACGCGGTGTACGTGACGGTGGGAGCGAATGAAGAGATTCAAGTGCTGAACAATAACCGCGCGAAGCAGATGGTGTTTAGAGATAACGGCACATTTACGTTCCTTGTGCAGGACTTGGCTGGCAATCGAGCCGAAGCAGTTGCGACGGTAACGAACATTTCGCTGCCGAACGCGAAGGTAACCTATAGCTACAGCGAAACCGGACCTACGCGCAATGATGTTACAGTCACCTTGAACGCCGAACAACCTCTGACGTATGCAGGTATTAGCGGGAATAAAGTGACTTTTACGGAGAATGGTACCCGGTGGATTGAGGCGACTGATGCGGTAAGCAATAAATATGTTTTCCGTGTTGATGTTACGAACATCGATCGCACGGCGCCAAGCATCCGCTTCCTGGATGGCGATCAGCTATTGCTTCCGGTAGGCTCGCCGACTGGCGATCTCAAGCAGTATGTAGAGGCGGTCGATAATCTGGACGGCAACGTGAAGGATAAGCTCAGCGTCACGCATACGATCCAGAACCAAGTGCCGGGCGAGTACAAAGTGACGTACAGTGTGAAAGACCGAGCTGGCAATGAAGCGGTCGTCGTGCGGAAAGCGATCGTCATTGCTCCGACCGAGTTCACGGTGTATGTGAACGGCAATTCGGTTCAGAACGGCGATGTTGTGGTGTACGGTCAAGCGATCAAGCTGTCCCTCTTCGGTCAGCAGGGGGATACGCAAGTGCAATGGTCACGTGGCAGCAAGGCGAAGGGCGATTTCAAGACATTCCAAGCGGCTGTCACGAACGGAATGCTGGAAATCAAGGACTACGGCTTGTATACCTTCTATGTGCAAGATCAAGAACGTCAGACGAAATTGATTCATGTTTATATTTTGCCTGCGAAAACGACGGACTAGCATGGCTGAATCTAGGAGAAGCATCGCCATTCGCTGGATGGTGGATGCTTTTCCAATTTTGAAAGGTAGGTGTCCTATGAAGGTTCGCGCTGTTCCTTTGTGGAAGAAGCTTGTCCTAATGGGCTGCTCGCTGGTGTTGTGCTTGCCGATTGGCGGTGAGCTGGCGCTTGCGGTAGGATCGGAATTGCAGCCAGTCAAGCTGTCGAATGATTTTATGGATGTGAGTGTGAATAAGCAGAACGGCCGGTTCAGTGTCAAAACCAAGCTGGGCGCCCCATTAAAAACCGGGGATGACAACAAATCGCTCCTGTTCCAGGATAAGCTGCCGGATACGTCCTTTACAACGTTTCGGATTAATGGGAAAGATTATATCTATGGTAATGGCTATGGCTATTTGGGCTCCAACGGTTACTTTACCTACTCTCCGGAGACGCAGGGGACGATCAACCAATCGGTGTGGCATGTGGATGGCCTGGAGATTACACAAACTCTTACGCTCGTAGATGATCCGACCAACCCGAACGCGGGGAATATGAAAGTATCCTATAAGGTTATTAATAAGTCGGCGCAGACGCAGCAAGTGGGGTCGCGGATTTTGCTCGATACGATGCTAGGGCCTGAGGATGCGGCTCCGATCTCGATGGCGAATGGAAATAGCTATATCCGGACGGAGACCAAGTTGGAAGGGCCTCTGCCGTATTATTGGCGGGCGACGGACAATCCGCTGAATCCGAAAGTTTTATCTTACGGCTTTCTTCAAGGGTGGGGGAATACCTCGCCGAATTGGATGATTATCGCGCATTGGAACGGAATCTCCGAAACCAAATGGGATTACACGGTGAATCCTGGGCTTGATTTTACCAATAAGCAAAATCAATACGGCACAGCGGACAGTGCGGTTGCGATGTACTGGGATCCGACGGCGTTGGCGCCTGGGCAAGAAACCGTCTATGAGACGTATTATGGGTTGGGCAGCTTCTTTACTTCGGAAAAAGAGGCTTCGTACGGCGTCCAGATTGGAGCGCCGAAGCAGCTGAGCCTGAACAGCAGTCGAACGGGGTATAACGAGGATACGTTTGAAATCCGTGTCGATATCGACAATACCCTGGACCGTTCGGTGGACCAAACAGATGTTCAAGCCGTGCTGGGCTTACCTGCTGACCTGGAGCTGGTGGCGGAGGAGCGGGCGACCAAGGCAGTCGGTTCGATGCCGGCTGGACAGACAAGAACGGTGGCGTGGAAGGTAAAGCCGAAGCCGCAGAAAAGCTATAAGGCCGCGCAGTACCAGGTGATTGTCAAAGCCGCGGGAGGCGCTGAGAATGTGCAGGCTTCTTATGTCGTTTTGCCGGCGCTATCTGGGCAATTACCGCAGATCCAATTGCTTGAAGCGCTCCCGAAGAATTTGTATACGAAGGACACGAATCCTTCTGTTGTGCTTCAGGGTAAAGGCTTTGAGGTGCTAAAGGGAGCGGCGGATTGGCAGATTCAAGTGATTCGCGAGCGTGATGGTAAAGCGGTGGCGGTACCTAGCGCCGACGTGAACGTCGTCGATGATAAACAAATTAGCCTGCAATTGAGTCCAGGGATCTGGACTACGCTTGCGGAGGAGCCAGGCACGTACAAGGTGCGGATTCTAGGCGGAGCCCGGGGCAACTTCGAGCAGAAGATTCAGCTGACGAACGATGCGAAATACAAAACGCGCGATTATGGGCTGCTGCTGGTCGTAGGCGAGCAGATGAGCAGTGGTGGGGATGAGACGTACAAGCTGGTCCCTGTGGAAAATGAAACGAAGCTAGCTGAGCTGAAGCGTCAGTATGCGAGCAGTGACAAGGAATTGCTGCTGGAGTTCCGAGGGCCGATTCGTTCGCTTTCCGGCGATAACACGTACTTTGAGATGGGCCCGGGCACGACGATCAACTCGGTAATTCGCCATGATACCTCGAAGGAATTGAGCAATATTTTCGGGGCGAGTACGCAAAAGATGGTGATCCGCAAAGCAGAGCAGGATCTATCGCATGAAGGGGATTATATTGAACTGAAGGGGAATGGGGTTCTAACCATCCCAGGATTTCCTTTCTCGTTCGGCCCTTTCCAAATTGAAATGGTCGATGGCACCCATTACGCCTTGGAAGCGGATGAAGATGCGGGTGACGCGCCGATTGAAATTCAGTGGGAAGTGTTAAAAGGCCTTTCGATCGTTCAGCATATGTCCTTCTTCCAAGTGGAAATTAAGAATGCCGTGATCGGGAATGAGAGTGTTTCCTTTGGCGGTTCGGTCTCTTTGAACTTCAATCCCGGTCAGAAGAAGGAGAAAGAGGGCGAGGACAACGGCAATAACAATGGGCAACCGCCGCCCTCGAATAACGGCGGGCAAGCCGGCGATGATTCCGAACGGGATCAGAGCGACGATAACCTGCAGCTAGGGATCGCGGTGGACGAAGCGAGATTCGGTATGCGGCAGGAGACGAGCATGTTCGGCAAGGCAGGCACGTTTGGCTTCATTGGCTTGCGGGCCGAAGGAGAAGCGGGATTGCCGGAAGGCATGATACCCGGTCTCGATTTCGGCGCTAGCGGCCGCGTGGCCCTGGATACCTTTGATAAAAAGTTCGAAATCGAAGGCCACGTTCAATTCCAGGTTGTTGAAGTGGACGGGCTGTTAACGCTTCGTTTTACCGATATTGGAGTCCCGATTCCGGATAACTTCGTCTTTGTTGTCGGCGGGGAACCAGGCATTCCGCTTATTCCGATTGCGCCGGTGGCGTATATCACGAAAGGCGGAGGCGGCTTCCGCAATTTATATGACTCGCTGATGGGGAACTTCAATATCTTGCCGCCGCTGAAGCTGCTCATTGTCGGTGGGCTGAGTGTTGCCAAGGTCGTGACCGCAGACAACGTGACTTTGGGGCTTTCGGCACGGGGGATCGAGTTTTCGGGTGAATTTGAAATTGTGAAGTTTCCGATTCTCAAAGAAGTCTATGGCAGTATTGATTTCCAGGATTCGTTATCCAACTTCGGTGTCGAGCTGAAGGCGGGGGCGAGGCTGGAGGTATTCGACGCCATCATCGGAGAAGTGCACGTCGTATTTGGCTACGATTCGTCACGCCACGGTTTGCTTGGTCCCGTTTATTTGGCCGGCGGCGGGGAGCTGACGCTAAGAATTCCGCGAGCCGTTCCAATTCTGGGAGGCAAAGAGATTGCACACGCCTCGGGCGAAATCTCCTCCGAGAAGGTGTGGGGCAAAGTTCGTATTATCGGCATTCCGTTTGGTTATCAGTATGTGTGGGGCAATAAGCTGCCGAAACTCGCATCGGTTCGAATGTCGGCGGATATGCTGCCTGAACCGGAAGGCTTGTCGGAGCAGCATTTTATTGATGACGCAGGGCAGGCCTCCTCCTTGACGTTCGGTACGAATATCAAACGGGTGACAAGCTCTTCGCTTCAAGCGGCGGAGCTGAAATCGGAGCGGGTGAGCATCCTTTCCGCTTCACAGACTTATCCCATTCCGGTATCGGCTGATCAAGAAATCGCACTTTTCGATCTTACCTATACAGGCGATACGCTGCCGAATCTGCAAGTGAAGGCACCGGATGGCACAGACTATCCGCTTATTCTGGACAGTAACTATATGACGCAAGAAATTCCGTCCGAGGACTCGCAATCCGGCTTGCCGGAGAAGCATGTGTATATTTCGGTGCCAAAACCGCAAGGCGGCAGCATCGCGGGGAATTGGCAGGTAATCTCCGATCAGCCACTTTCCTGGGCACTGATGGATGTAACGGTACCTGCGTCTCTGACGGACCTTCAGGCGATTAACGCGGCGGATGCGAATAGCGTTCATGTGAGCTGGGAAGGCGATCATGTATCGGATGAAAAGGTATCGTTATTTCTGAGTTCGAACAACACGGATGATCCTGGGCGTTTACTGATGAAAGATGTACCGGCAGCAAACGGGCAAGCAGATGTGACGCTTCCTGAGATGACAGCAAGCGGCGAGTACTACATCAAGGCGGTTCTCTCCCGTGAGGATACGAATATGGATAGCCGGTATAGCACCGCTTCGATTCATTATGTTAATCACGATCAGCCCGACAGGCCATCGAACGTACGTTTGGTACCTGCGGGAAATGGATTCCTGCAAGTAAATTGGGAAACGCCTCAGGCAGTTGACGGCTACACGCTGCAGCTGCTCGATGAACAGGGGGGGCCGATTCCAGGGCTAGGCACAATCGATCTGGCGGGGGATAAGCTGACAAGTACCGTAGGCGGCATGATTCAGGATGCTTCTGGCGCAAAAGCTGGACTTGTTCCGGGTGCCTCTTATAAGGTTTCCATAGGCTCTTATAAGCAGGTAAACGGCGGAAAAGTGTACAGTGCGCCGACCATATCCGCTCCGGTGTATGTTCCGGTGCCTGCGCCGGCCTCGATTGAACTGACGCCGCTGCAATTGAATCATCAACCGATAACGAATCGATTTGGTGATGCTTCGCAGGAAACGTATGTAACGAAAGAGTCTTCGTTCTCCTTAGCTTTCCACGCGGACCAAGCGGTATCCACCGTCCTGCGCGTGAATGACAAAGAGATCGGCACACTTGAGGGCAGCGACTGGCAGCGGGAGATAGAGCTGCAAGAGGGGACTAATCAAATTGCCCTGTTCTCGAAGAATCAAGCTGGAGATACGACGCAGAGCGGTATACGCATCATGGCGGATACGGTACCGCCCGATCTCAAGGTTGAGCGTCTTGGTGCCGTTTCCGTGAATGGAACTGTCATGGTGAAGGGAGCGGCAGAACCTGGCAGCCGTCTTACGATTGAGGGACAGCCTATTGCTGTTGAAGCGGATGGCAGCTTTGAGCATGCGCTGCCACTAGACGGGAAGCTCATGAAAACAGTTGTGGTCACCGCGACAGATGACGCGGGTAATCAGACCATGTACGAGACCGAAATGGGGAATACCGAATTGGATGGGCTCGTGAGTGTTGAGATCAGCGCGGCGGCATCAGGTGATCCGGGTGCTTTGGCTGCCGCGGACCCGGAAACGGAGTTGAACTTGGCAGCGGGTAGTAAGCAAGTGCTGGAGCTTGTGGCAACGGATGCAAAAGGCGTCAAGACCTTGGTTAATCCGGAACTGGTGAAATGGGAGATCCTCCACGGTGATACGCAAGGTTCCGTTTCGGATAACGGGGAGCTCTCCGCCAATTATGAAGGCGACATCGTGGTGAAGGCTTCTTACAGCGTGTCGGAAGATTACGCTTTTGAAGATACGCTGATCGTCAAGGTGACGGGAGATCCGCCGAATCAACCGGATACTAGCTATGAGGACTGGTATGTGCCGCCTCCGGTGACGGACAATCAGGAGTCTTCACCAAGTCTGAGTGCTACCGATCGAGATGCGCTTATCGATCATACCTTGCTGAATCTGCTCAAACAATTGATCGAGCGCGAGCAAGGTGCTAAATATGTTGGCTCCGTCACAGTAAAGCCGAATCATGAAACGATATTACCGATCGGTAACCGTGCCGCTCTGCGCATTCCTGCGCAAGATCTGCCGAGGGAGGCCAATATTGCGGCTGGTGTCATGACGGATCCGAATGCCTTCGAATCGAACGGCATTCAGGTGATTGGCGATCTGTACGAGCTGAAATGGGACAATCCCCTCACCTTAGGGCAGCCAGCCGAACTGACCATTCGCTTTAACCTGGAGGAAATCCCTGATCCTAATCGCGCGGCAATTTACTGGTATAATGAAGTCGCGCATCGTTGGGAATACATCGGAGGGACGTTCAACCCTGTTGCAGGTACGATGACGGCTGCCCTACCGCATTTTAGCAAATATGCACTACTCGTCAATACGGCGCTGCCTGATTTCGAAGACATGCACAGCCGCTGGTCAAAGGATTACGTGTATCAGCTAGCATCTCTAGGGGCGATCAACGGTTCGGAGCGGGAAGGAATTCCGGTCTTTGAGCCGGAGCGCTTGATTACCCGCCAAGAGTTTGCCAAGATCGCAGTAGGTGCCCGAGAAGGGGGCCCAGCTAGTGATGCTGCAGAGGGAGCGGGGATGCTCGAGCGCTTTGCCGACCACAACACGGTCAGCTTATGGGCTGAACCATATATCGTATCGGCACTGGCGAAGCAATGGCTGGGGGGTTCCTCGCAAGCCGATGGCTTGTATCTTCAGCCAGCAGCCGCCATTACGCGTGCTGAAGCCATGGCCATAATCGGTCGGATGCTAGCATCGTCGCCTGGTACTATTTCAGCAGCTGTTGATGTTAACTTCAAGGATGCCGCGACGATCCCAGACTGGGCGATGGCCTATGTGCCGCGGCTCACTCAAAGCGGAATCCTAAGCGGATATCCGGATGGCACGCTCCGCCCGGATGCTTACATTACGCGTGAAGAGGCAGCAGCCATGATTAGCCGTATGCTAACGGTGTTATCACACTAATCGTGAATAAGCCTTATCTTTGGTGTTATACCGGGATAAGGCTTATTTGTTATATTATGAAACGTTGAAATTAAGCGAGATACAAAGACGGACTGCCTTGAATATGGTACGATACAGATATCTAACCATTACATACAAGGAGCCGCATGATGCTGAATGTAACGGGATATCACATTAATCAGGTTATTTTTGAAGATGCAACGATCGTCGTATGCCATGCAACTTCCGATGAATTGAAGCGTGAGGTTTTGCTGAAAATCGTCAAGGAAAGCCATCGCGCTATTATAGAGAACGCTAAACTCATTAATGAATATGAAATCGCCGGCAGCGTCACGATTCCGGGGATTATTAAACCCCTTGCCTTGTTGCGTCAGGGTAATGGCTTAATTCTCGCCAGCGAGTGGGTTCATGGGCTGACGCTGCGCCACTTTACACGTTCCGGCCCGCTCGACATTCCGGTGTTTCTGCGTATTTCCATCCAAATTGCGCGGGTACTCGAGCAGCTTCACAAGGCAAACGTTGTGCACATGAACATCCGGCCTGACACGATTGTTGTTGTCCCGAGCGCACTGCGGGTTCACCTAACGGGTCTGGGGCACGCCGTTCTTCACGTACCAGATGGCAGTCCCGGACGGAGCATGCCGCTTATTGAAGGCGCGCCGCCTTACATGGCCCCGGAACGGACAGGCCTTCTCAACCGAATGATCGAAGGAAGCAGCGATCTATATTCGCTTGGCGTTACGCTCTATGAAGCGTTGACCGGACGCTTGCCTTTTGAAGCGAAGGACCCTCTGGAATGGGCTCATGCGCATCTGGCTAGAAGGCCAATTCACCCCTCGGAGTTGCGTGGAGAAATACCATATATAATAGAAGAAATAATTTTGAAGCTTCTAGAGAAGACCACAGATCGCAGGTACCAAAGCGCTTATGGGCTTCGTGCTGATCTGGAAAGATGTCTGCAAAGTTGGGAACAAAACGGTGTTTGCGAACACTTTGATATCGGAACTTTGGATGCGCCGCTGATGCTCGATGTTGTTTCGGGATCGCCTGTGAACCAGACAGTTCATGTACAGCAAAGACACGAAGTTGAATCGTCGACTGGAGGCTATGCGAATGTCCTGGAGCTGGCCGCGGTGATGCGGGCTTCTCAAGCATTTGCGGAAGAAAAGGATTCGTACCATCTCCTGCACAAATTGATGCAGATTACGATTGAAGCGGCGGGCGCGGAGCGTGGATGCTTTGTGAGCTTGCGTGGGCAGGAGCTGATCGTGGAGCATATTGCAGATGCCCGTAATGCGCAAGCGACGGGTTCGTTCGGGATGCCGCTGGCTAACTGCACAGAGGTCTGTCAAAACCTGATCACTTACGTCGCATTGAAGCGTACCTATGTGATTCTTGATCAAGCATCGCGTGTTGGCCTATATGCGGACGATCCTTATGTGCTTGCCAATCAGCCGCAATCGATTCTAGGCTTGCCTGTTTTCGCACAAGGCGATTTGCAGGGGATTCTTTATCTCGAGAACAACTATGCTCCCTATGTCTTTTCCGCCGATCGGCTAGGCGTTCTCCAAATGCTCTCCTCGCAGATCAGCTATGTGCTTAAGCTAATCGGTTATTATAGTGCGCCTCAGCCTTTGAAGGACTTGATACCTGCCGCGGCGTTAACGGAGCGGGAGCGGGAGGTACTGCAGTTCATGGCGGCAGGTATGTCCAATAAAGAGATCGCTGATCGCCTCATCATGTCTGCAGGGACCGTTAAGGTGCATATGCGCAATCTATTTGCAAAGCTTCAAGTGAATAACCGCGTCAAAGCAGTGGCTGCAGCAACACAACTGAACTTGCTCCAAGAGCAGCGAATAGCCGATTGATTTGGAAAGAGATTGCACTGGAGATGGCGTGTTTCTTCTATTATAATCAGGTTATTGTGCCGATGAGCGATGGGATGATAGTAGGTAATGAGCGGCAAGGGTGCTATGTTTAAAAAAGATGGTATATGCCTAAGATTTTGCTTGCTATTCGTATTTATTTTTTATATAATATAAAACGTTGGTCTGTGACGTTGCGATGATGCGAAAGGTTGCCGACACACCCGGACCCTTTGCCATGGGTTAGGTGGTTGGAGAATTTTCGCGGAGTATGTCCGATACTAAATTGGGCGATAGAAGGAGGGACTTTAAATGGCAAAGCAAAAAATTCGTATCCGTTTGAAGGCGTATGATCACAGAGTTATTGATCAATCTGCTGAGAAAATCGTGGAAACTGCCAAGCGTTCCGGTGCAGGTGTATCCGGTCCGATTCCGCTTCCAACTGAGAAGCAAATCATCACGATTCTTCGTGCGGTGCACAAGTACAAGGATTCGCGCGAACAATTCGAAATGCGTACGCATAAGCGTCTGATCGATATTGTGAATCCAACACCACAAACAGTTGATGCTTTGATGCGTCTGGACTTGCCGTCTGGCGTTGACATCGAGATCAAACTGTAAAACTATTATAGAAACGAATGTTTAGGAAGGAAAAGAGGTGTCAACGATGAAAGGTATCTTAGGAAAAAAACTTGGGATGACACAAATGTTTACTGCGGAAGGTAACGTAGTTCCAGTAACAGTCATTCAAGCAGGACCATGTGTGGTTTTGCAAAAGAAAGATGTGGATAACGACGGTTATGAGTCGATCCAAATCGGTTTCGAGGACGTTAAAGCTAGCAGAACCAACAAACCGGAGCTTGGCCATGCGAAAAAAGCAGGGGCAACGCCTAAGCGCTACGTTAAGGAAATTCGTGGCATTCAGTTGGGTGACTATGAAGTGGGTCAAGAACTGAAGGCAGATCTGTTCGCAGAGGGCGAATTCGTTGATGTAACGGGTACTTCCAAAGGTAAAGGGTTCCAAGGTAACATCAAGAGACATAATCAATCCACAGGCCCTATGGCGCACGGTTCCCGCTATCACCGCGGACCAGGTTCGATGGGTTCCATTCAAGCGAACCGCGTACCTAAAGGTAAAAACCTGCCAGGTCAAATGGGTAACGAAACAGTAACATTGCAAAATCTTCAAATTCTTAAAGTAGATGCTGAACGTAACGTATTGCTCGTTAAAGGTTCCATTCCTGGTCCTAAAAACAGCTATGTTAGCGTGAAATCTGCTGTTAAAAAGTAAGGAAGGAGGAAGACAGATGCCAAAAGTAGCTTTATATAATGTAACAGGTGCTCAGGTAGGGGAAGTTGAACTGTCTGACGTTGTTTTCGGAATCGAACCTCACGTTCACGCGATGCATGAAGCAGTTCTTCTGCAACAAGCAGCTGTGCGTCAAGGTACTCATAAAACTAAAGGTCGTTCTGAAGTTCGCGGCGGTGGCCGTAAACCTTGGAAACAAAAAGGAACTGGCCGTGCTCGTCAAGGTTCCATTCGCGCTCCGCAATGGAAAGGCGGCGGTACTGTATTCGGGCCGACTCCGCGCAGCTATGGTTTTAAATTGCCAAGAAAAGTACGTCGCTTAGCGATTAAATCCGCGTTGTCCTCGAAAGTGATCGATAACAACCTGATCGTTCTGGATCAGCTTCAATTGAATGCTCCGAAAACGAAAGAATTCGTTGCCATTCTGAACAACCTGAAAGTTGATCGCAAAGTATTGGTTGTAGGCGTAGATAGCGACTCTAACGTTGCTTTGTCCGCTCGCAACATCCCAGGTGTGAAATTCGTTGCTGCTGATGGTGTGAATGTTCTTGATGTCATGCTGCATGACAAATTGATCATCACGCAAGAAGCTGTACAGAAAGTTGAGGAGGTGCTTGCACAATGAAAAATCCACGCGACATTATCAAGCGCCCGATCATCACTGAACGTACAAGCGACCTGATGGTTAACAAAAAGTATGTTTTCGAAGTGGATCTTCGCGCTAACAAAACAGAAATCAAACAAGCAATCGAAGCAATCTTCAAAGTGAAAGTTACAAATGTAAACACACTCAGAATGCCGGCTAAGCCTAAACGTTACGGTCGTCACTTTGGCTACACTTCCGAATGGAAGAAAGCAATCGTGTCCCTGAGCGCGGACAGCAAAGAACTGGAATTCTTTGAAACGGTATAAAACACATTTTTGAAGTAAGGAGGGAATCCGAGTGCCAGTAAAAAAATATAAACCAACCTCTCCAGCGAGACGTTCGATGTCGGTTTCTACTTTCGAAGAAATCACAACATCAACACCGGAGAAATCTTTGCTTGCTCCTTTAAGCAAAACAGCTGGTCGTAACAACCAAGGTAAAATTACGGTTCGTCACCACGGCGGTGGCCACAAGCGTAAATATCGTATCATTGACTTCAAGCGTACGAAAGATGGAATACCAGGACGCGTTGCTACAATCGAGTACGATCCTAACCGTTCCGCTAACATCGCATTGATTCACTATGCTGATGGTGAGAAAAGATACATCATCGCGCCTAAAGGTTTGAAAGTTGACGATCGTATCGTATCCGGATCGGATGCAGACATCAAAATCGGTAACGCTCTTCCTTTGGAAAACATCCCAGTGGGTACAGTTATCCACAACATCGAGTTGAAACCTGGTAAAGGCGGACAATTGGTTCGTGCTGCAGGTACAGAAGCTCAATTGCTCGGTAAAGAAGAAACTTACGTAACAATCCGTCTTTCTTCCGGTGAAGTTCGTAAAGTGCTGAAAGTTTGCCGCGCTACAATCGGTTCTGTTGGTAACGAAGATCACGAGCTCGTGAAAATCGGTAAAGCAGGACGTAATCGTTGGAAAGGCAATCGTCCACAAGTTCGTGGTGTCGTCATGAACCCGAATGATCACCCACACGGTGGTGGTGAAGGCCGCGCTCCAATCGGTCGTAAATCTCCTATGTCTCCATGGGGCAAACCGACTCTTGGTTACAAAACGCGTAAAAAAGGCAAAGCTTCCGATAAATACATTGTACGTCGCCGTACGAAGTAATAACGGTCATATGAATTCTCTTGAGGTTCAAAGAAGGGAGGAACACCCATGGGTCGCAGCTTAAAGAAAGGTCCTTTTATTGATGGACACTTACTGAAAAAAGTAGAAGACTTGAACAGTTCTAACAAGAAAGTTGTTGTTAAAACGTGGTCCCGTCGTTCTACAATCTACCCGCAATTCGTTGGTCACACTTTCGGAGTTTATGACGGAAGAAAACACGTGCCAGTTTACGTAACGGAAGATATGGTTGGACATAAGCTCGGTGAGTTTGCTCCAACACGTACGTACAAAGGTCACGATGACGATAAGAAAACCGGAAAACGTTAATTTTTAACCGAGAGGAGGTACTACCATGCAAGCTAAAGCAGTATTGAACCACGCTCGGATTGCTCCTCGTAAAGCAAAGTTAGTTGTAGACTTGATTCGGGGAAAAGCGGTAGGTGAAGCGATCGCGATTCTGCGTCATACACCGAAAGCAGCTTCTCCTATTCTGGAGAAACTCTTGAACTCCGCAATTGCCAATGCAGAGCATAACTATTCGCTAGATCCAAATAACCTTGTTGTGTCCGAGACTTTCGTCAACCAAGGGCCGACAATGAAAAGATTCCATCAACGTGCAATGGGCCGCGCTAGCGCGATCAGAAAACGCACAAGCCACATTACAATCGTGGTATCTGAGAAATAAGGAGGGATAACGTGTGGGTCAGAAGGTAAACCCGGTAGGTTTTAGAATTGGTGTCATTCGTGATTGGGAGTCCAAATGGTTCGCAGAAAAAGATTTCGGAACTCTGCTGCTTGAAGACGTCAAAATCCGCGAATACTTAAAAAATAAACTTAAAGATTCGGCAGTTTCCCACATCGATATCGAGCGCGCGGCTAACCGTGTGAACGTAACGATTCATACTGCTAAACCTGGTATGGTTATTGGTAAAGGCGGAGCGGAAGTTGAAGTTATTCGTAACTACATCGCTGCAATGTCGAACAAGAAAGTCCATATCAACATTTCCGAAATTAAAAGCCCTGATCTGGATGCTATCCTCGTAGCTGAGTCCGTAGCTCTTCAACTTGAGCGCCGCGTATCTTTCCGCCGTGCGATGAAGCAAGCTATGCAAAGAACGATGAGATCCGGAGCAAAAGGTATTAAAATCGCAACTAGCGGACGTCTTGGCGGCGCTGAGATCGCTCGTACGGAAGGATATAGCGAAGGAACGGTTCCACTTCATACGCTTCGTGCAGATATCGACTACGGTACAGCAGAAGCACACACTACGTACGGACGTATTGGTGTGAAAGTATGGATCTATCGTGGAGAAGTGCTTCCGACAGCTAAGAAAAAGGCTCAGCCGGAAGGAGGAAACTAAATCATGTTAGTACCTAAACGTGTAAAGCACCGTAAAGAACACCGTGGTAACATGAAAGGGCGCGCTAAAGGCGGCACAGAAGTGGCTTTTGGCGAATTCGGTTTGCAGGCAACTGAACCGGCTTGGGTAACCAACCGTCAAATCGAAGCAGCTCGTATCGCGATGACACGTTACATCAAACGTGGCGGTAAAGTATGGATCAAAATCTTCCCTGCTAAACCTATTACGCAAAAACCTCTTGAGGTTCGTATGGGTAGCGGTAAAGGTAGCGTAGAGAAATGGGTTTCCGTAGTTAA
Source organism: Paenibacillus whitsoniae (assembly GCF_003955665.1). GTDB lineage: Bacteria > Bacillota > Bacilli > Paenibacillales > NBRC-103111 > Paenibacillus_E > Paenibacillus_E whitsoniae. The sequence continues at coordinate 19,428 of NZ_RXHU01000085.1, read as the reverse complement.
ACCGGGCAAAATTTTGTTTGAACTTGCTGGTGTCAGCGAAGAAGTTGCTCGCGAAGCAATGCGTCTTGCTGCTCACAAGCTTCCAATCAAAACGAAGTTCGTGAAAAGAGAAGAAGTAGGCGGTGAAGCAAATGAAGGGTAGTGAATTCCGGAACTTAACCACTGCTGAAATTGAGCAAAAAGTTAATGGTTTTAAAGAAGAACTCTTCAACCTCCGTTTTCAATTAGCTACTGGTCAGTTGGACAACCCGACTCAAATTCGTGACTTGCGTAAAGAGATCGCTCGTGCCAAGACTATTTTGCGTGAAAGAGAATTGGGGATTGGCTAATTAGCTAACCATATTAGAAGGGAGGATTCCTTACATGGCTGAACGTAATGATCGTAAGGTTCTGATCGGTAAAGTTGTCAGCGATAAAATGGATAAAACCATCGTTGTTGCTGTTGAAACTTACAAAAAACATGATCTCTATCACAAGAGAATCAAATATACGAAAAAGTTCAAAGCGCATGACGAGAACAACCAAGCTAAAATCGGCGACACCGTAAAAATCGCTGAAACAAGACCGTTGTCCAAAGAGAAATCTTGGAGACTGGTTGAAGTTCTCGAAGTGGCAGTTGTGATCTAATAACTTAAGACTTGAACCCCGAAAGGAGGGAATACGATGATTCAACCATTTACTCGTTTGGCTGTCGCTGACAACTCCGGTGCGAAACAATTGATGTGCATCCGCGTATTGGGTGGTACTGGGCGTCGCGTTGGTCACATTGGTGATCTGATCGTATGCTCTGTAAAAGAAGCAACACCAGGTGGCGTTGTCAAAAAAGGTGACGTTGTAAAAGCCGTTATCGTTCGTACTAAGAGCGGCGCTCGCCGTAAAGACGGTTCTTACATCTCTTTCGACGAGAACGCAGCGGTTATCGTGAAAGAAGATAAAAGCCCACGTGGTACTCGTATCTTCGGACCAGTTGCTCGCGAACTTCGTGACAGAGACTTCATGAAGATCGTATCCTTGGCTCCAGAAGTTATCTAAGAACAGTGATGCTCGTTTTCCATTCGGAAAACCCCAGGAGGTGTAAAGCTAGTGCCAAGAACAAAAAAGAGACTCGAATCTCACAACAATAAATTGCACGTGAAGAAAGACGACGTAGTTTTTGTTATCACTGGTAAAGACAAAGGTAAGAAAGGCCGCGTTATCGCAGCTTATCCTCGTCAAAACCGTGTGCTTGTAGAAGGTGTAAACATGGTTAAGAAACATGCGAAGCCAACTCAACAAAACCCACAAGGCGGCATCTTGACTCAAGAAGCAGCAATCCACGTTTCCAACGTGATGCTGATTGACCCTAAGAGCGGCAAACCTACTCGCGTAGGCTACAAAGTATTGGATAACGGGACAAAAGTTCGCGTTGCGAAAAAATCCGGCGAAGTTATCGACTAATACAACAAGCATGGAAAGGAGGCCAATGAATCATGGCAAGATTGAAAGATCGTTACCTGAACGAAATTACACCTGCTTTAATTCAAAAGTTCAACTACACAACTGTAATGCAAGTACCTAAAATCGAGAAAGTTGTCATCAACATGGGTGTTGGTGAAGCCGTTTCGAACTCCAAAGTACTTGACACTGCAGTAGAAGATCTTCAAAAAATCGCAGGTCAAAAACCGGTTGTAACAAGATCCAAAAAAGCGATCGCAGGTTTCAAATTGCGTGAGAACATGCCGATCGGGGTTAAAGTAACACTTCGCGGCGAGCGCATGTATCACTTCTTGGATAAATTGTTCAACGTATCGCTTCCACGCGTACGTGACTTCCGCGGTATTTCCAACAAAGCGTTTGACGGCCGCGGAAACTACACACTTGGTTTGAAAGAGCAGCTCATCTTCCCAGAGATCGAGTATGACAAAGTTGATAAAGTTCGTGGTATGGATATCGTTATCGTAACAACGGCTAAGTCCGACGAAGAAGCTCGCGAGCTTTTAACACAACTCGGAGCGCCTTTCGTAAAATAGGTTCCTAGTCGTACCTATCAGGAGGTGTTATATTAAGTGGCAAAAACTTCGATGAAAATCAAGCAACAGCGTGCCCCGAAGTTTAAAGTGCAAGCATACACACGTTGTGAGCGCTGCGGGCGTCCGCATTCCGTTCTGCGTAAGTTCAAAATTTGTCGGATTTGTTTCCGCGAATTAGCACATAAAGGTCAGATTCCTGGCGTTAAGAAGGCAAGCTGGTAATCACCCTATTTTCGGGAAGGAGGTTTACACAAATGGTCATGTCAGATCCAATTGCAGATATGCTTACTCGCATTCGTAATGCGAATATCGTTCGTCATGAAACAGTTGAAATTCCTGCATCCAAAGTGAAGAAGGAAATCGCTGAAATCCTCAAAAAAGAGGGATTTATCCGTGACGCTGAATATGTTCAAGACAGCAAGCAAGGTATCATTCGTTTGTTCCTGAAATACGGTTCGAACAATGAGCGTGTTATTTCTGGTTTGAAAAGAATTTCGAAACCAGGCCTGCGCGTGTACACAAAAGCACAAGAAATCCCTCGTGTTTTGGGCGGACTAGGGATTGCCATCATCTCCACATCTCAAGGAGTTATGACGGATAAAGAAGCTCGTCAATCCAAAGCTGGCGGAGAGGTTATCTGCTACGTTTGGTAATACAATTGTAATTGAATGGAGGTGCAAACATGTCTCGTATTGGTCGTAAGCCAATCACCATTCCAAGTGGTGTAAATGTAACACTAGAAAATTCTCAAATCACGGTTAAAGGTCCAAAAGGTACGCTTTCCCGTGAGCTTCATCAAGATATGAAAGTTAGTGTTCTTGAAAACGAGATTTCTGTTGAGCGTCCTTCCGACAATAAACTCCACCGTTCCCTTCACGGTACAACTCGCAGTGTTGTAGCTAACATGGTTAGTGGCGTTACGGAAGGCTTCACGAAATCTTTGGAACTGGTCGGCGTTGGTTACCGTGCTAACAAATCCGGCGACAAGCTGGTCCTGAACGTTGGTTACTCCCACCCGGTAGAAATCACTCCTGAATCCGGTATCGAGTTCGAAGTTCCTTCGAACACGAAGATTATCGTTAAAGGGATCGACAAAGAGCGCGTAGGCGCGATTGCAGCGAAAGTTCGTTCCGTACGCGAACCTGAGCCTTATAAAGGTAAAGGGATCAAGTATGAAGGCGAGCGCATCCTTCGTAAAGAAGGTAAAGCAGGTAAGAAGAAATAAGATCGTAAGATCACGGCTTGATGTAAGCCGCAACCTCGCATCATAAGCTGATGAAAGGAGTGCAAGATTAAATGATTACTAAAGGCGATAAAAACAAGGCTCGTTTGAAAAGACACCTTCGTGTTCGTAAGAAAATCGAAGGCACTACAGCTCGCCCACGTTTGAACATTTTCCGTTCTTCGAAACATATGTACGCTCAACTTATCGATGACACGACGGGAGTAACAATCGTATCGGCATCGACTCAAGATAAAGATTTGAAAAGCGAAATCGGCAACGGCGGTAACGTTGAAGCTGCTCGTAAAGTGGGCGCTTTGATCGCAGCTCGCGCAAAAGAGAAAGGTGTTCAGCAAGTGGTTTTTGACCGCGGCGGATACCTGTACCACGGACGTGTGCAAGCATTGGCTGACGCAGCTCGTGAAGCTGGTCTTGAATTCTAAAAAACATTTATAAGGAGGTAAAAGACTTGCGTGTAGATCCTAATACTTTAGAGCTGACTGAAAAAGTTGTTAACATTAACCGCGTAGCTAAAGTAGTTAAAGGCGGACGCCGTTTCAGCTTCAGCGCACTTGTTGTCGTTGGCGATGGCAAGGGCTGGGTTGGTGCAGGCATCGGTAAAGCATCTGAAGTTCCAGATGCGATCCGTAAAGGTATTGAAGATGCGAAGAAGAACTTGATCCATGTTCCAATCGTAGGCACTTCGATTCCTCACCTTGTAACTGGTCGCTTTGGCGCAGGCCGCGTTCTGTTGAAACCGGCATCCCAAGGTACTGGTGTTATCGCTGGTGGTCCAGTACGTGCAGTACTTGAGCTTGCTGGTATCGGCGATATTTTGACAAAATCCCTAGGTTCTTCGAACTCCATGAACATGGTAAACGCAACGCTTGAAGGCTTGAGCCGCTTGAAAAAAGCGGAAGAAGTTGCTAAGCTTCGCGGCAAAACAGTTCAAGAGCTGTTAGGTTAGGAGGGGTAAACATGGCGAAACAATTACAAGTTACCCTAAAGCGTAGCCTGATTGGCCGTCCTGAAACGCAACGCATTACTGTGAAAACACTGGGTCTGCGCAAGCTGAACCAAACTGTTGTTCACCAAGATAATGCTGCTATCAGAGGAATGGTTAATCAAGTTAGCCATCTTGTAGAAGTTAAAGAAATCGAAGCTTAAATGCTATATAATTAAGATTTAGAGGAGGTGTGCAACGATGAAGTTACATGAGCTAAGTTCTGCAACTGGTGCTCGTCAAACTCGCAAGCGTGTTGGACGTGGTACAGGTAGCGGCATGGGTAAAACATCAACTCGCGGACACAAAGGTCAAAATGCACGTTCCGGTGGCGGTGTTCGTCCTGGTTTCGAGGGTGGTCAAAACCCATTGTACCGTCGTCTACCGAAACGCGGTTTCACGAACCGTTTCCGTACGGAATACGCAATCGTAAACCTGGAAGATCTGAACAATTTCGCAGCTGGTACTGAAGTCACTCCAGAAGTTTTGAAGGAGTCTGGTATTGTTAAAGCCCCTAAAGATGGCATCAAAATCCTAGGGAACGGTGAAATCACAGTAAAATTAACCGTTAAAGCGAATAAGTTCTCTCAATCGGCGATTGAGAAAATCCAAGCTGCCGGCGGTCAAACCGAGGTGATTTAATGTTCAGTACCATTGCCAACATCTTTAAAGTAGAAGATCTTCGCAGAAGGATTGTGTTTACACTTCTCTTGCTCATCGTCTACCGGTTGGGTGCTTTCATTCCGGTGCCTAACATTAATACAGATGTTTTGAAACTTCAAGATCAAGCGAATCAAAGCGATGTCTTTGGTTTGCTTAACACGTTTTCGGGCGGTGCTCTTTTCCAATTCTCCATCTTTGCGATGGGAATTATGCCCTATATCACGGCATCCATTATCGTTCAGCTTTTGTCCATGGACGTAGTCCCGCGCTTTGCGCAATGGGCAAAAGAAGGCGATGTTGGCAGAAAGAAAATGACGCAGGTGACTCGTTACGGTACGATTGTTCTTGGGTTGATTCAAGCCTTCGGTCTTTCCATCGGATTTAACCGCCTCTACAGCGGTTTGGTGATTGATGCAGGCTTTACAACTTATGCGCTAATCGCGATCGTACTGACAGCTGGTACAGCTTTCTTGATGTGGCTTGGGGAGCAAATCACGGAGTATGGGATTGGAAATGGTATTTCCATTATCATCTTTGCCGGTATCGTCGCGGCGATTCCTACGGGGATCCAGCAAATCTATAAATCGCTTTTCGCTTCAGACGCAGCGCTGTTTCTGAATATCGTGAAGCTGATTATTATTGCTGTCGTCATAATCCTGATTATTGCGGGTGTCATCTTTGTACAGCAGGGCGTTCGAAAAATCCCTGTACAATATGCCAAACGCGTCGTCGGTCGTAAAATGTATGGCGGACAAACAACGCACATTCCACTTAAAGTGAATGCCGCGGGTGTTATTCCTGTAATCTTCGCATTGTCCCTATTGATGTTTCCTCCAACAATAGCGAGCTATTGGAGAGGCAACGTTGTAGCAGAATGGATCATCAACAACCTGAGCATTAACCAAACTGCGCCAATAGCGATTGTACTTTATGTACTGCTGATTATCGGGTTCACTTACTTTTACACCTTCGTTCAAATTAATCCGGTACAAATGGCGGACCAGATGAAGAAGAACGGTGGCTACATACCTGGGATTAGACCGGGTAAAACCACTTCGACTTATCTGACTCGCGTAATGACTAGAATTACTCTTTCTGGTGCTTTGTTTCTTGCAGCAATCTCAATCCTACCAATGTTGTTTGGCGGACTTGCCGGACTCCCTAGTTCGGTTAAGATAGGTGGTACATCTTTACTTATCGTAGTAGGCGTTGGTCTTGAGACGATGAAGCAAATCGAGAGCCAATTGATTAAGCGTCATTACAAAGGATTTATCAATAAATAGCATATAGGTTCTGGTGCGCGATTGTTGCGACATCGGCACCTATTGTGCTGTTCGTAATGCCGAGTGCGATGGGGAGGTTTAATTTGTGAACGTAATATTTATGGGGCCTCCTGGTGCAGGCAAAGGTACGCAAGCAGAGAAAATCGTTTCCGAATTTCAAATTCCTCATATCTCGACAGGCGATGCGTTTCGTTTGGCGATGAGCCAAGGCACTCCGCTGGGTGTTGAGGCTAAGAAATATGTGGATCAGGGCCTTCTGGTTCCAGATGAAATTACGAACGGTATTGTGAAAGAGCGTCTTGCCCAACCGGATTGTGATAAAGGATTTTTGCTTGATGGGTTCCCAAGAACGGTAGCACAAGCAGATGCATTGTCTGATATCGTGGATTCCTTAGGTAAGAAGATTGAGCTTGTTATCAATCTGTCCGTTGATCGCAGTTTCCTGCTAGCTAGACTGACTGGCCGAAGAATTTGTAAATCCTGTGGTTCTACGTATCATGTGATTTTCAACCCACCTCAGCAAGAAGGCGTATGCGATAAATGTTCCGGTGAGTTGTACCAACGTTCGGATGATACGGAAGAGAAAGTCGGAACTCGTTTGGATGAGTACATCAACAAAACGGCTCCGCTGCTGGATTACTACCAAAAGAGGGAATTATTGCGTGAGGTTAACGGAGAGCAAGACATTCATGCGGTAACCGAGCAAATTAGCTCGCTGCTCCGAGGTTTAGCGGAATGATCATTTGTAAGTCCGAGGTTGAACTAGACCTTATGCGAGAAGCTGGGCGGATCGTAGCTGAAACGCACAGACTGCTCTCAAGGGCGATTCGTCCGAACATTACAACGAAAGAACTTGATCAGATCGCAGAGGAATTCATTCGCAGTCAGGGAGCGATTCCATCTTTCAAAGGCTACAACGGTTTTCCCGGAAGCATTTGTGCTTCAGTCAACGAAGAATTAGTTCATGGTATTCCTGGTCCAAGAAAGCTGGCTGAGGGCGATATCATCTCCATTGATATTGGCGCTCAGTATAAAGGTTATCATGGAGATTCTGCATGGACGTATCCGGTCGGTGAAATTTCCGAGACCGCGCAGCGTTTGCTGCAGGTAACGGAACAATCGCTTTACCGGGGGATAGCAGAAGCGAAACCGGATGTCAGACTCTATACGCTGTCGCATGCAATCCAAACTTGTATTGAAGACGCAGGCTTCTCCGTGGTTATCGAATACGTTGGTCACGGCATCGGAACAGATCTTCACGAAGAACCGCAAATTCCGAACTATGGAATCCCTGATAAAGGTCCTAGACTCAAACCAGGCATGGTCTTAGCCATTGAACCGATGGTGAACGTTGGCGAAAGATTTGTCCAAACACTCGAAGACGATTGGACGGTCGTGACAGCGGATCGCTCGCTATGTGCCCACTTCGAACATACGGTTGCAATAACGGCAACAGGTTATGAAATATTAACTTTGCCTAGATCGTAGGTGAATGGCATGAATAGTAAGTATCCTGTCATAGGTCAAATCGTAAAGGTGCTTCGCGGTAAAGATCCCGGAGAATATGCGATCGTGATCGGCATCGAGGATGAACGGTTTGTCTGGCTTGCCGACGGCGTCAATCGCAAATTCGATCAGCCGAAAAAGAAGAACCTGCATCATCTTCAGTTACAAGATCAGATTAGCAGTGAAGTAGAAGAGAGCATCAGGGAAACAGGACGTGTCACGAACGGAAAGCTGCGTCATGCGCTTGCCAAATTCGTTGAAGCACAAGAGAAAGGAGAATGACTGTGGCCAAAGAAGATGTAATTGAAGTAGAAGGTACAGTGATTGAACCTCTTCCGAATGCAATGTTTAAAGTTGAATTGGAAAATGGTCATAAAATCCTAGCCCATGTATCCGGTAAAATCAGAATGCACTTCATTCGCATTTTGCCTGGAGACAAGGTTACCGTAGAATTATCGCCTTACGATTTAACAAGAGGCCGTATAACCTACCGTTTCAAATAAATGTTCGGCTTACAAGTAAGTTACTCTCTCAAAGGCGTATGCTTACGAAGCAAGTTTTCTCACGAAAACGCAACATGGTTGCTTACGATGAAAAGGAGGAGGGCTTAAAATGAAAGTAAGACCGTCGGTTAAACCGATTTGTGAAAAATGCAAAGTAATTCGCCGTAAAGGCAATGTTATGGTTATCTGCGAAAATCCTAAACACAAACAAAAACAAGGTTAGAAGGAGGTGCAATCTGTAGATGGCACGTTTAGCTGGTGTTGACTTACCTCGTGACAAACGAGTCGTAATCGCGTTGACTTACATTTTCGGTATTGGCAATACAACTGCACAAAAAATTATTGCTGAAACTGGGATCAACGGTAGTACTCGCGTTCGCGACCTTACCGAAGACGAAGTTAGCAAAATTCGTGACGTAATCGACAAAACCCTGAAAGTAGAAGGGGATCTTCGTCGTGAAATCTCGTTGAACATCAAACGCTTGATCGAAATCGGATCTTACCGCGGTCTTCGTCACCGTCGTGGTCTTCCTGTTCGTGGTCAACGTACTAAAACAAATGCTCGTACACGTAAAGGTCCTCGTCGTACAGTAGCGAATAAAAAGAAATAATAAAGGAGGTAAGAGCTAAATGGCAAAGCCTAAAAAAGTTGTCCGTACAAAACGTCGTGACCGGAAAAATATTGAGAGCGGTGTTGCACACATCCGTTCCACATTTAACAATACGATCGTTACAATTACGGATCCGCATGGTAACGCAATTTCTTGGGCAAGTTCCGGTAACCTTGGTTTCAAAGGTTCCCGTAAAAGCACACCATTTGCAGCGCAAATGGCAGCTGAGAAAGCAGCTAAAGCAGCAATGGAGCACGGCTTGAAAACTGTTGAAGTGATGGTTAAAGGTCCAGGCGCTGGCCGTGAAGCAGCAATCCGCTCTTTGCAAGCAGCAGGCCTCGAAGTAAACCTGATTAAAGACGTGACGCCGGTTCCTCACAATGGCTGCCGTCCTCCAAAACGTCGTCGCGTATAATTCAGGATCACTTTGTAGTATAATTATTCCAAAATCGTGAATAATGGTTTGAAGGATAGATATACTAGATTTTTTTGAACGAAGTATCCAGAGGGAACCGACGTATTGAATGGAGGGTACATTTCATGATCGAAATCGAAAAGCCAAAAATAGAAACTGTAGCTCTAAGTGAAGATGGTGCGTATGGTCGATTTATCATCGAACCGTTGGAGCGCGGCTACGGTACAACCTTAGGTAACTCACTACGTCGTATTCTACTGTCCTCTTTGCCGGGGGCAGCAGTAACCTCTGTCCAAATCGATGGCGTTTTGCATGAATTTTCAACGATTCCTGGCGTGCTTGAGGATGTTACGGAAATTATCCTCAATCTGAAAGGTCTGTCGTTGAAAATTCACTCCGATGAGGAGAAAGTGCTTGAAATTGATGCTGAAGGAGAAGGTATCATCACTGCGGCTGATATTCGCGGTGATAGCGACGTGGAGATCCTTAACCCGGATCTGCACATTGCTACGCTTTCTTCCGATGCGCGTCTTCATATGAGGATTCATGCGGGCAGAGGGCGCGGTTACGTCCAATCAGACAAAAATAAGCGTGAAGATCAACCGATCGGCGTCATTCCGATTGATTCTATCTATACGCCTATTACACGGGTAAACTACTCCATTGAGAATACTCGCGTCGGCCAAGTGACGAACTATGATAAGTTGACCCTCGAAGTGTGGACTGATGGCAGTATTCGACCTGAAGAAGCAGTAAGCTTGGGCGCGAAAATCCTGACAGAACATTTGCTGTTGTTCGTTGGTTTGACGGATGAGGCAAAAGACGCTGAGATTATGGTTGAGAAAGAAGAAGACAAGAAAGAGAAAGTTCTGGAGATGACAATCGAAGAACTGGATCTCTCTGTTCGTTCTTACAACTGCTTGAAGCGTGCGGGTATTAACACCGTTCAAGAACTGATTACCAAAACAGAAGAAGACATGATGAAGGTTCGTAACTTAGGTCGTAAATCCCTTGAAGAGGTTCAAGAGAAACTCGAAGAGCTGGGTCTGGGTCTACGTAACGAGGAATAATCGTGACAGAAGGAGGTTAACTCAATGAACTACAGAAAGTTGAACCGCGATTCCAGTAATCGTAAAGCGTTATTTCGCGATCTGGTAACAGATCTGTTCATACATGAGCGCATTCAAACTACTGAAGCAAAAGCAAAAGAAATTCGTTCGATCGCTGAGAAGTTAATTACTCTTGCGAAACGCGGAGATCTTCACGCACGCCGTCAGGTTGCTGCTTTTGTTCGCAGAGAAGCTGCTAACGAGAATCAAGATGCGATTCAAAAACTATTCTCTGATTTGGCAACTCGCTACTCCGAGCGTCCAGGCGGATACACACGTATCCTGAAACTGGGACCACGCCGCGGCGACGCAGCGCCAATGGTTTACCTAGAGCTAGTAGATCGCGCATAAAAAAGACGGATGGGAAAGGGTGGACGGAATCGCTAGATTCTGGTGAAGCCCTTTTTTTGCGGTCTTGGCTCGACACCTACGGAGCTGCGAGGAAATGAGCGATACCTTTTTTCGTCGCGGACTCAAAGATGACTCAGGAGGAACAACCTTGAGAAATCTCCGTTTTACGATAAGCTATGATGGTACGGCCTACTCCGGCTTTCAAATACAGCCTCAATCAGATACGATTCAATATCGGCTGGAGAAGGCGGTTTGGATGCTCACCGGAGAAACCGTGAAGGTGATTTCCTCTGGGCGCACCGATGCCGGCGTACATGCGAAAGCACAAGTGATTAATTTTACGACAAACTCTCAGATTCCTGTCGAACGTTGGTGTCTGGCGCTTAATGCTAGATTGCCCAAGGACATTGTTGCCCATACCGCGGAAGAAGTCCTTCCCTCCTTCCACGCTCGTAAAGCCGCGAAACGCAAAACGTACTGTTATACGATTCGCACAGCGCGCTTCCCTGATGTTTTTCACCGCAGTTATGAGTATCATCATCCCACCCCTTTGAACGTGGAAGCCATGAGAGAGGCGCTGCCTTGCTTAATCGGCGAGCATGATTTTACTTCGTTTTGCACGGTAAGAACGGATAAAGAAGTGAAGGTGAGAACGCTCTACGAAGCTCGATTGGAAACAGAATCCGACGGCTTCCTGGATAGCGGCTCGATCGATCGGCTGCGCTTCTTTGTGAGCGGCAACGGGTTCTTATATAACATGGTAAGAATCATGGTCGGCACCTTGATCCAGATCGGTGAAGGGAAGCGACCAAGCAGCGATATGCAGCGCATCCTTGAGGCCAAAGACCGCGCATTGGCAGGACCTACAGCTGAGGCTAAGGGCTTAACGATGTGGAAAGTCGACTATTAAAAAGATCAGCATAAGACTTGATTCTTCGAGCGTGATCGTGTAAAATATAACTTGGCGTTTCGTGGTCGGCTATCCCACAGCCCCAGGCTACGGAAACCAACAATCCATCACTTAAGTAAAATTAACATCTAATAACCTACGTATTTGAGATATATTTTTAGGAGGACTAAGCATGCGCACCACATATATGGCTAAGCCAAATGAAGTAGAGCGTAAATGGTACATCGTTGACGCTGCTGGCCAAACTCTTGGCCGTCTTGCAAGTGAAGTTGCAAGCATCATCCGCGGTAAACACAAACCGGAATTTACTCCACATGTGGATACAGGCGATTTCGTAATCGTCATCAACGCTTCCCAGATCAAACTGACTGGTAAGAAAATGCAAAACAAAATGTACTACCGTCACTCTTTGTACCCAGGTGGTTTGAAAGTGACTTCTGCACAGGACCTGCTGAACAGCAAACCTGACCGCATGATCGAATTCGCCGTACATGGCATGCTTCCTAAGAACCGCCTAGGCGACAGCATGAAAACAAAGCTGAAAGTCTACGGTGGCGCAGAGCACCCACACCAAGCACAACAACCAGAAGTTTGGAATCTTCGCGGTTAATATAAGGAGGAACGTTTCGTGGCACAAGTTCAATATTATGGAACGGGTCGTCGTAAGCATTCGGTAGCGCGTGTGCGCCTTGTACCGGGTGAAGGACGCATCATCATTAATAAACGTGAGTTAGATGAGTATTTCGGTCTTGAAACTTTGAAATTGATCGTGAAGCAACCATTAGCGTTGACGGAAACTGTTGGTAAGTACGACGTTCTGGTTATCGCGAACGGTGGCGGCATCAGCGGACAAGCTGGCGCAATCCGTCACGGGATTTCCCGTGCATTGTTGAAAGCTGATCCTGAGTACCGTGGATCCCTGAAAAAAGCAGGCTTCCTGACTCGTGATTCCCGCATGAAAGAGCGTAAAAAGTACGGCTTGAAAGCAGCTCGTCGCGCTCCTCAATTCTCCAAACGTTAATATTCGTGCTTTTGCACACCCTCGAGAACCTTTCCGGCATATGTTGGAGAGGTTCTTCTTTTTAGCTGTCCGTCTAGTTCTATAAAGCTTCAAAGAAGTTAATACCAAAATGATCAAAAGTCATTGACATAGCGGTGAAGTCGGATATAATAAAGTTATTCATATTATATTGGTCGGAATTAACGACATTGGAGGAATCGTAAGATGAATCTATTTGAAAAAGAAGCGTTTGTTACGAAGGCTGCAGAAGAATTTGAAAGCCAATCCCCAGAGGCACTTCTGAAACTTGCTATAGAGACGTTTCCCCGTTTGACGCTGGCATGCAGCTTTGGTGCAGAAGATGTCGTGCTTGTAGATATGCTGCAAAAAATCAATCCCAACGTGGACATTTTCTACTTGGATACGAACGTGCATTTCCAAGAGACGTATGAAACGAGAGACCGTCTTGAACAGCATTATGGCACAAAGTTCGTTCAAGTACTTCCAAAACTGACGCTTGAAGAGCAAGCGGCGCAATATGGCGATGAGCTCTGGAAATCGGATGCGAATCAATGCTGCAACATTCGTAAAGTAGATCCGCTGACGGATATTCTCAGAAACTACGACGCATGGATCACCGGGATCCGCCGCGACCAAGCGCCTACACGTGCGAATGCCAAAAAAGTGGAATACGATGTGAAATTCGGTCTCATCAAATTCAACCCATTGGCAGACTGGACGTCTGAAGACGTGTGGAATTACATCCGTGAACATGATGTGATCTACAATCCGCTTCATGACCGCAACTATCCTAGTATCGGCTGCTCGCACTGCACGCGGCAAGTCATGCCGGGTGAAGACCCTCGTGCAGGACGTTGGTCGAATTCGGAGAAAACGGAGTGCGGCCTGCACAAATAAGCTGGAATCCGTAGTCGAAGGAACAACAAGGTATATTTGTCCACCCTGTCCCATATAGATGTTACAGAGTCTATAGGGGAACAGAGGTGGATTTTTTATGCGCAAAAGAAAGAAGAGGCTGGTCGTCTGGCTAACCTTCCACGGCAGCCTGAAGCTGCTGCTCTCGGCGATGCTTGTTGCACTCATTGTTTTTATTTATGCTTATGAGCTTCCTCAATCGAAGTCCGTTTCGCAGTGGAGCTTGCCCCTATCCGGCAAAACAATCGCCTTAGATGCGGGCCATGGTGGGCCTGATGGCGGTGCTTCGAGCAAGAATGGGGTGATTGAGAAGGACATTAACCTGGCCATTACCCTTCATCTTCGTGATTTCCTGCAGCAGGCGGGAGCTGTGGTCGTCTTAACGCGTGAGACGGATACCGATTTAGCGGAATCGGGTACGAAGGGGTACAGCAAGCGGAAAACGGAAGACCTTCACAATCGCGCTGACCTGATCAATAATACGGATGCTGATTTATTTTTGAGTATCCATCTCAATAGCATTCCTTCTGAGAAATGGAGAGGGGCACAAACGTTCTACTATTTGAACAATCCGGAGAATCCGAATCTAGCCGCTCTTATCCAATCCGAAATTAAGCGGAATCTGGAGAACACGGACCGGGTGGCAAAAGTGGCGGACAAAACCGTGTATTTGCTGAAAACCTTGAAAATGCCAAGCGCTCTTGTGGAAGTCGGCTTTCTGTCTAATCCTGAAGAAGCAAAGCTGCTTGCGGACGAGAAATACCAGAAAATGCTGGCTGCATCGGTCTATCAGGGAATCTTGCGCTTTTTTGCAGGGGAAAAAGTGGGTTCTACAACATAATGTGATATAATAAAAGCCACGAAGGAAAGTAGATTACGAACAAAAGGTGTGTGGCTATGATTCAACGAGAACAATTGATGGAAGCATTGCAGCCTCTCATAGATCCGCAATTTCAGAAGAGCGTCGTCGAGCTCAACTTGGTGCGTGACGTCATGATTAAAGAAGAGGCCATATCCTTGAGTGTCATTACGACATCGGACGACGAAGGATATAAAGAAGAGGCAAAAGCATTTATTGCCGACGCGCTTGGGGCGCTGGGAGCTTCTCAGGTGCATGTTCGGTTCAGACTGATGACCGATCATGAAAGAGGCCGGATTGAGCAGGAGATGGGCGGACATCAGCATCAGCATGAGCACGCCGCGCAATCCCAACAGAAACCGGTACAGCCGCCGATCGATCAACCGATTCTTGGACAAGAGTCCAAGGTGCATTTTATCGCGGTAGCGAGCGGCAAGGGCGGTGTGGGCAAGTCGACGGTAACGGTGAACCTCGCAGTTGCGCTGGCACGCAAAGGGAAAAAGGTTGGAATTATCGATGCTGACATTTACGGCTTCAGCATTCCGGATATGATGGGGATTGAGGAGCAGCCGCAATTAGTTGACAACGTCATAATGCCGGTTGAGAAGTTTGGTGTTAAAGTTATTTCGATGGGCTTCTTCGTGCAGGATAACGCGCCTGTTGTGTGGCGGGGGCCGATGCTGGGCAAAATGCTTCGCAACTTCTTCAACGAAGTGAAATGGGGCGATGTTGAATACATTTTGCTCGACTTGCCTCCAGGCACCGGGGACGTAGCGCTTGATGTACATCAGCTTATCCCTCAAAGTAAAGAAGTCATTGTCACGACGCCTCACGCAACAGCTTCCTTTGTGGCAGCTAGAGCCGGGGCGATGGCTATTCAGACGAACCATGAGATTCTGGGTATTGTTGAGAATATGTCCTATTACGAGGCCAAGGACGGTACTATCGATTACGTCTTCGGCAAAGGCGGCGGCGCTAAGCTTGCTGAGAACCTGCATACCGATTTGCTTGCGCAGATCCCGTTAGGCGCGCCAGACAATCATATTTCGGAACCGGATTATTCGCCATCGGTGTACAAGGCTGATTCCAAAGCGGGACAACTGTACCTCGAAGTAGCGGAAGCGGTCATTCAGAAGTTGGAAAAATAGGAAAAGAGCGTGCCTTCCGGCACGCTCTTATTTGTTGAACAGAAGGACTTAGGAGCCAGAATCGGACTCGGAATCGCTCTTCTGTTCGCCCTCTTTTTTATCAGAGCCGGAATCATCTTTCTCCTTCTCTTTATCCTGTTGGCTATCCTTCGATTGACTCGATTGATTCCCCTTCGATGCACTCTGTGCGGTGGGAACTTGCTCCTGCCTCGTTTGCTGCACAATGGCGGCCTTCAAAAGCTCGACCATCTGGGCCTTGAACAGAGGACTTTGCAACGATTCTTCCATAACGGTCATCATTTGCTGGCGGTAAGGCGCAGTTTTCATGACATCGAGAGTCATTTTCTCGTATTCGGGATTTTTCATCGCATCGATGAGCGCTTTTTGATAGGTAGGATCTTTCAGCAACTCTTTGAACATTTGCTTGGTGTCTTTCTGAATCGCTTTGGCGAAATCGCCAGCAAATTTCGGGTCTTTCATCATGTCGGTTAGAAATTGATTGTTCTCTTTGGAGGTCAGAACATCCTTTACAGCCATTTGCAGCTGCAGCGATTCGTTCGCCGATAGCAGTTTGATTTGAGACTGCCCAGCGAAGCTGTTGGTGCCGACCTCACCGTTCATAATCGCTTGGTTGGCTACGCTGATCGCCTTTTTGCCCTCGTCCGATTTGAGAATATCCAGAACCATCGCCTTTTGCTCTTTGTAGGTGTAGCCCTGCGATTGTCCCTGAGAGGAGTTGTCCGTCCCGCAGGAAGCCAAGAGGACTGCCATCGAAATGATCGGTATAACATGAACTTTTTTAAAGGTCGTAGTGAACATGACCGAATCTCCCTTCCCGTAGCTTTATAATATACCAGTAGTATGTGTGAAAAGGGGAAGATTATAAGAGGCTATCATTGGATTTTTCCCGGAAAGGTTGGTACAATTAACAATTAGAGTTGAAAATCGTGGAGGGAAATCAGTTGACGCTGCGGAAATGGTTTCATTTGTTTTGGACAACCTTGTTACTGGGCATCGTTGTATCAACGGTGATCGGATTAATTCTTCAATTATCAGACAAAGATTTTTCGGTAATGGGCCTGTCTGGCTATGGATTTAATTTGCTTATTATGATTCTAGGCGGAGGCATTATCAGTTTACTCAGTCAAATGGGCTTTTTCGCCTATTTAATTGTCCGTTTTATCGCGATTGGCATCATCAGGTCCAAGACGGTTTGGGAATTGCTGCAGCTCGCCGTCGTCATTGTCGTGATGTTTGATCTCGTGTATTTGCGTAAAAATGGTTCAGGTTCATTGTCCAGTTATTTCATTACACCAATCATCATTCTGATCATTGCGGTAGGCATTGGCTACTGGAAAGTGAAATTGACCAACCGCAACGCTTTTATTCCAACGCTTTTCTTTATGACGGTCGTAACGGTGTTGGAGGCCGTTCCTGCACTCCAAGAGGATAATGCCGCGACAACTCTTTTTATGTTTGCACCGCTGATTGTGTGCAATGCATGGCAAATCCTGACCCTGCATAAAATATTGGAAAACAAAAAGAGCTAAATCATTAGCTCTTTTTGTCTGTTTAGGTATGAAAGCGGCTTTAGGCTTGGTCTTCCACCGGCACTGTATCCACTTCGGTCTGCTTGATGAGATCACTCACCGTCACGAATTGATAGCCTTTGTCGCGGAGTTGTTTGATGATGACCGGCAGCGCTTCATTCGTTTGCAGGGAGGCGTCGCTGGCATGCAGCAGCACGATGTCGCCCGGGTGCGCTTTGTTAACAACGCGGTTGATCAGCGTATCTACGCCTTTGTTCAGCCAATCCTGGGAATCGGTATCCCATTGAATCACCGAGTAGCCCATATCGTCGGCAATGCGCAGCACACGTTTGTCGAAATCACCGTTAGGCAGTCGAATGAGGCTCGGCTCTTTTCCGATCAATTCAGTCAAAATACTGTGTGCTGTAGAAATTTGTTTGCGAATTTCTTCGTCGTCAAGCTTGCTGTAGTTCGTGAAGTCATTGCCGTGACTGCCGATTTCAAAGCCTGCTTTTTTGATCTGATCAACGATCTCCGGATGCGCTTTACTCCATGGGGAAGATAAGAAGAAGGTAGCCTCGCTGACGCCATTCTCCTTGAGCGTCTTCACGATCGGTTCTGCGCGCTCTTCCCCCCAGGAAATATCAAAGGTCAGTGCGATCACTTTTTTCTCGGTCTGTACGCTGTAAATCGCGGACGGCTCAGAATTCATGAAGACCGATACATGGCTTTGCTCGGAGTACACGATCGCAGCTGCAAAGACAACGGCAAGTGCGATGAAAACATACTGTTTGAGCTTGCTGGCATTAAAAACGAAAAAATAGTTCATAGACAGCCTGTACCTCCTTAACCTGCGAATGGGCAGAGCTTGTTTATCTTTTAGTAACTAATGTATGCTCGTACACAAAGCACTTATGCTTCGGGACATGGAGGAATGGACATGAATTTTAAAGGGTTGTTTCGGCATTTTACCGATATGAAGCATTACTTCGTCGTTGTGTTGGTCGTTTTTGCAATTAGTTTTTATTTGGGTTGGGCCAATTCCGATCGGTATTCGTTCTTTCTGGAAGGGCAGCTGCAGGGTCTAAAATCCGTTAGTCAATCGCTTAGTGCAAAGGGGAATCCGCAGATTTGGTATTTTATATTTATATTTCTGAATAATGCGGTAAAATCGGTCCTGATCATCTTCCTAGGTCTGTTCTTCGGGGTGCTTCCCCTGTATATGTTGGTTGCCAATGGGATGATTCTGGGTTATGTACTTTCCTTGCAAACAAATGAAAGTACGCTTTCCGTCGTTCTCAAGGGGATTCTACCGCATGGTATTATTGAGATCCCTGTTATTCTTATTGCTTGCGCATATGGTTTAAAGGTCGGCATGCTAGTATGGAAAATGGGGGGTCAGTTGTTCCTTCCTGTTGAAAGAAGGACGGCGCGGCGCGAGCTTGCGAATGTCTTCCGACTGAGTAAAACGTTGATCGTGGCCATCGTGGCGCTGCTCCTGCTTGCGGCGATTATTGAAAGCACGCTAACCTACTGGTTGGTTCATTTGTAAAATATTTTCAAATCCCAGTCATAAAACTGTAAAAATCTGAGCATAACAATAAGGCAGAAATGAAGCGGACGAACAATTTCGGCCCAATTTCTGAATTACACTGTATGTGCCGTAAATCTCTACAGTTGAGAGGGGTTTGAAGGGGTGTATGCTAGGATTTTTGTTCAATGACAGAGAGTGCAGAGAATTGGATTACGTGCTTCGCAAAGAGTTGGATGAAATGTTATTTGATTTAAACGATAAAAGGATCGATCAAGAAATAAAGGGTGCTATCGAGTCCAGATACAAAGTAATCTTCCGCATGTATGCGCGGCTCGCGACTCCCAAAGAGATTTCCAAGTATGCCAGGAACCGCAATTACCAAGCACAGAAAAAATAGAGGATAAGTGCTTGACTTATCCTCTAATCGTGTGTTAACTTATAAAACGTCACTTTGAGGGCAACAGTCAAATTCGTTAGATCGGACAGGCTGTAAAAAAAGTTTTTTGAAAAAAACTTGCAATCACAGATGATAATGTGATATATTGAAAAAGTCGCCGCTAAACGAGGCGATGAAAAAAGCAAGTCATTGTTCCTTGAAAACTGAACAACGAGTGAGTAAGCAAATCGGTTGAGTAATCAACTATAATGAGATTGAAAAATCTCGCTAGCAAGTCAAATGAGCAAGTCAGATTTTCTTTATGGAGAGTTTGATCCTGGCTCAGGACGAACGCTGGCGGCGTGCCTAATACATGCAAGTCGAGCGGTCCCTTCGGGGATAGCGGCGGACGGGTGAGTAACACGTAGGCAACCTGCCTTTGAGACTGGGATAACTATCGG
>NZ_RXHU01000084.1 GCF_003955665.1 Paenibacillus whitsoniae | reverse complement strand
CAGCTTAATGATCGTTTTTGTGATGATGACCTAGGCAGAGCAAGATAACAATAAGCACGGATGAGTCGGAACAACGTTAACATACGGACGAAGGATCCTGTCGGGCAGCATATCTGACCTCCACCTCATGGACAGGTTGAATGAAGGAATGTGGGAGCGTAGACTCTGCGAGATGTGGGAGGGTTGACCACCATGAGCTTATGTGGAGATCCAAAGGTGCAACCATACATTACCATACCATCCGTTTTTTACAACAGGTGGTTTAGGTAGAGAGTCTTTTGTCTCTCGGCATATCCATAAATTTCTTCCTCTACAACTTCATACCATTGAATGTTATCTGCTAAAAAGTATTTAAAGGTCAAAAGCTGAGAAAACGAGAGTATTTGAGAGCAAAGCGTTTCTACATAGAGGGAGATTACTTTAATACTTGTACTCAATAGGGTGAATTTAGTATTGTATAAATATATAATAATACGTATAATTATGCATTCCTAACTTGGGGGCGGGTATATGAATTTGTTGGACATAAACAAGTTATCATTTCTACAAATAACTGATATCTTTCATCTAGCTGATAAGTTAAGCTTAAAGAGTGATGAGCATTTGTTGACTGGTAAAACATTTATTTTATTCTTTCCTGAATCCAGTCTTAGAACGAGAATAACGTTTGAGAAAGGCATAAAAGACTTGGGGGGAGAATGCATATTATTCCCTCCAGAAACCCTAGACAAGAGGGAGCAATTAAGCGATGTTATGAAATACATGGAAAATTGGTCTCACGGCATTATTGTTAGGCATTCTGATTTTACAAAAGTTCTAGAATTGTCAAATCTTTCTGCTATTCCCATCATCAATGCGATGACATCCGATAACCATCCATGCGAGATTCTGTCCGACCTATATTCAATAAGCAGGCAAAGAGAGAACTTCAAGGAGCTTGTATATACATTCGTAGGTCCAGCAGGGAACATTTGCAAATCCTGGGCGGATATCGCAGCTGTGATGAATCTTAATTTTAAGCATGTTTGTACAAGAGGTCATGAATTGGGTAAAGATTCCCCTAACTACAAATTCCATACTGAACTTGAAGATATTCTAAAGGAAAGCGATGTAATATTGACTGATTCTTTACCGAATGAATTGCGAACCAACGAGTACATCAATAAATACCAAATAACTTTAGAGAGAATGAAGTTAACTAAGAAAAATGCTATTTTGAATCCGTGTCCTCCTTTTTTTCGAGGGGAAGAGATTAGTGAAGACGCTATCGCTTCAGAATATTTTGTTGGATATTCATTTAAGAAGAATTTACTTCATGTTCAACAAGCAATCGTGCTACATTGTCTTTTAAACTAACGTATCCCGATACTCCGTGCTTTCTTTGTCTCCTGCGAATACGCCAACTTGCGTGAGATAAGGTTTATGTTAAGCTGCTAATGCAAAGATTTTATCGGGTTTGTATGCGACATCACTACGAGCCATTCCTACTAAGAGTCGAGCTA
>NZ_RXHU01000083.1 GCF_003955665.1 Paenibacillus whitsoniae | reverse complement strand
GCACCGGCGGCCTGCTTCGTCAGCTAGGCGAGGTCACAGTGAATGCACAGCCGACGATTTTCAAGAAAATTCGTTTGCGCACGCATGAGAATATCGGGTCCGGCCCGATCCGGCTGCCGGAGGAGGAGCTGCACACGAGTTCCTACTGGTTCACATTCGACGAAGCGATGACCGAGGGCAAAAGCGCGAACGACGTGCAGCACGCGTTGCTCGGCATCGCGAACGTGTTGGCGCATCTCGCGCCGCTCTATTTGATGTGCGACCCGATGGACATTCGGGTCGTGCCGCAAGTGCGCGCCGTGCATAACAAGCTGCCGACCGTGTTTTTCTACGACCGCTATCCGGGCGGCGTAGGGCTGAGCGATCGGCTGTATGAAGTGCACGGCAAGCTGATGGATCAGGCACGCAGCCTGATCACGAGCTGCGGCTGCCTCAGCGGCTGCCCGGCCTGCGTCGGGCCGATCGAAGAGGTCGGCCTGCTGGGCAAGCAGCTCGCCCTGGAGCTGCTGTCGCAGCTCGAAGGAGCCGCCCGATGAGCGGGCTCCGCGAAAGGCTGGGCCGCCTCAAGGGCACTTCGGCGGCTCAACCAGTACCGCCGCCGGCGCCGGAGGCCGGCGGCGAATGGGCCCCGCTCGGCGCGCATATCCATACGAGCCCAGCGGGCTCGTTCGTGATGCGGCGCCGGGTGTACGGCGCGGACAGCGTGCACGGCTATTATCGGCTGCGCGAGCTGGCCGATGTGGCGCCGCAGCTGTCCGCCTTTCACGACCGCGACGCCGTCGTCCGGCACGAAGCGCTGCTCTTCTTCGATACGGAGACGACCGGACTCGGCGTCGGCGCAGGCAATGTGCCGTTCATGGTCGGCATCGGCTATTACACCGGCGAGCAGCTCACGGTAGAGCAGCTGCTCATCCGCAACCCGGCGGAAGAACACGCGATGCTCGTGTACGTGCAGGAACTGCTTCCCCGGTTTACCCACGTGGTTTCTTATAACGGCCGGACGTTTGACTGGCCGATCCTGAAGAACCGGTATGTGTTGAACCGGTTGCAATTGAACGATGATCAACTGCTACAGCTGGATCTGTTATATGCTTCGCGAAGCCTATGGCGCAATTCGCTGCCTTCCTGCCGGCTGAGCAAGGTAGAGGAGAGCCGCCTTGGCTTCGATCGCGTCGACGATGTGCCGGGATCGCTGGCGCCGACGCTGTATTTTCAATATTTGGCGGAGAAAGATCCGAAGGTGCTGTCGGGCGTATTCGTGCACAACGAGCATGATTTGGTGACGCTCGCGGCGTTGTCGATTCATTTTGGCAAGCTGTTGGAAGGGTCGGAGTCGGACGGTGTGGCGGCAGGAGAGGATCTGAATCTGGATCTAGATCTGGAGGAGCATTTCCGAACAGGTTCCTGGCTCGAGAAGATGGAGCGAGGGGAACGGGCGGCGTTATACTTTAACTCGCTGCACGAGAGACTGCTTCAGAAGGGGACGGACGAGCAATTGGCGGAAGGGGACATGTCGACGTTGCTGCAGCTCGCCCAGACGTTCAAGAAACGCGGTGACTACACCCGTGCGGTCGCGCTGTGGAACCATGCAATACGGCTGCAGCAAGGCAGTATGACGGAAGAACTGGAAGCGTATGTGGAGCTCGCGATGCACTACGAGCATCGCGAGAAGCAGATCGGGATTGCGTTAGAGTATGCGGAAGCTGCCTGGAGCAGGCTTAGACGCCGACAACTGCTGCGCAGGCAGGACCGTAAAGAGGAGGAACGCGAGCGAGCGTGGGAGAAGCGAATTGACCGCTTGAACGAGAAAATGAAGCGTCCGTCCTCTGCCAAGTCGATGAAGCCAACGGCGCAGTATGGGCAAGAAGCCACAGCAACGCAGGCACTTCGTAAGAAGCGGACACCCAAGCCGATTTACGCCAGCGAAGGATTGATTTAGCGTTTACTTCCCGTGCGAAATGGACATACAAGGTAGAAAAAACGGCAGGAGCGATCGATTGACATGCCTGAACTACCTGAAATGGAAACCTATCGTCAGCAGTTATCTAGGTGTATCCAGGGAAAGACCATCTCCGGCGCAGAGGTGACAAGGCCGAAGTCGCTGAATGTGGAGCCTGAGGCGTTTATTAATGCCGTGACGGGTAAGCGGGTCCTGCGCCTGGAGCGCAGGGCGAAGCATTTGCTTTTTCATCTAAGCTCGGAGCGTGTCCTTGTGCTGCATCTGATGCTGGGCGGTTGGTTGTTCTACGGGACGGATGCAGAGAAGCCGGATCGGACGTTTCAAGTTACGCTTCACTTTCAAGGGGAGCAGTTGTATTTTATCGGGCTTCGGCTGGGTTATCTGCATCTGCATTCGCAGGCGGAAGTGGAAGATGTGCTCCACAAGCTTGGCCCTGAGCCATTCACACTTGGCTTTGCCGAGTTTCAGCAAGTGCTGGCGAGCAAGCGTTCGAACCTGAAGGTTGCGTTGACGGATCAAAGTTTTTTGTCGGGCATCGGAAATTGCTATTCGGATGAAATTTGCTTTATCGCCGGGCTGCTGCCATCGCGGACGCTGCCTTCACTTTCGGAAGAGGAACAGCTTCGTCTGTTTGAAGCGATGGGTTCGGTACTGCGTGAAGCCATTCAATATGGGGGCTATATGGCGGATCCGCTGTTTGTCGGCGATTCCTTGACAGGCGGGTTTGACGCGAAATGCCGCGTCTATGACAGAGAAGGCGAGACTTGCGTTCGCTGCGGCCAGCCGATCGTCTTCGCGGAGCTTTCCAGCCGCAAATGCTTCTACTGTGCGAGCTGTCAGTCGTGAGAGGAGGCGGGGCGTATGTACATCGGGGCGCACGTGCGAACGAAAGGCAGCTATCTCCATGCGGCTAAATCCGCGTTTGCCGAGGGGGCTAATGCCTTTCAATATTTTCCTATGAATCCTCGCAGTCTCGCGTTAAAAGCTGTTTCTACCAAAGAAACGGAGGCCTGTGCAGCATATGCCCGTGAGCATGGGTTGGTTTCCATCGGTCATGCCCCCTATGGGCTGAATCCAGCCGTCGATGAACCGGAGCGGGAGGCGATGGCAGCGCTGCTCCTGAATGCTCTCGATATTGCTTCGGGCTGCGGTTCTGTCGGCCTTGTGGTGCATTTTGGCAAATATCACGGAAAAGACCCGTTACAAGGGTATAAAAATATAATACAATGTTTAAATAGCGTGACGCGAGATTACAGCGGTTCTTCGCTGATCCTCCTGGAGAATCAGGCGGGCGAAGGCGCACAGCTTGGGCTCACAATGGAAGAAATGGTGATGGTGCGCCGCAACTGCCAGCATCCGGAGATGATCGGCTTCTGTCTCGATACGTGCCATGCGTTCGCTTCGCGATTGTGGGCGGGGACCGATTGGGCGGAACTTGAGGCGAAGGGAGCGCAGCTGGAATATTGGCCGCATCTTGGGGCTATTCATTTGAACGATTCGGTGCATCCGCTGGGCTCGCGCCGGGATCGTCATGCCAAAATCGGTCAAGGCCAGATTGGCCTTTCTTCCTTCGAGAAGCTGCTCGCTTCGCCTTATGTGCGGGATATTCCGATTGTGCTGGAGACGGAGCCTGATCTGGACGGAACGCATCAAGCAGAAATCAGGCTTGTTCACCAACTTGCGGAAAGGAGAATCGGACCATGATCCATGTCTATCTGGATGATTCGCGGCCCTGCCCCTCGGGCTTTGTTTTGGCGCGCGATGCGGTTGAATGCATTGCTTTGCTGGAGGAATGCGAGGTCGATATTTTATCGCTCGATCACGATTTGGGCTGGATGACGAAGCAGACGGGGATGGATGTGGCGGAGTGGCTTGTTCAGACGCGCAAATTTCCGCAAACGGTCTATATCCATACGTCCAGCCCTTGGGCCTGCAAGGAGATGTTCCAACTGCTGAACGGGGCGAAGCCTGAAGGTATGACGCTTTTTCCGCACAAAATGCCCGACGAACTATTGCTGGAAATTGCGCACGGCCGCTATAAGACAATCTGATAATCGAAAGGAATTGCTGCACCCATGATTCAATTATCCGGCATTCATTATATTCGTGGTGAACGACATATTTTAAATGATGTGAATTTACAAATCGAATCCGGTCAACACTGGGTAATACTCGGCCGCAACGGTTCGGGCAAAACGACGCTGCTTGAGCTGATGAACGGGTACGAGTTCCCGAGCCGTGGAAGCGTCACGGTGCTTGGCAACCGCTTCGGCCAATGCGATGTGAGGGAAGTCCGCAAAAAAATCGGTTATATTTCCCAATCCCTGTTCGAAAAGCTCAACCTGAGCGACCCTGTGCAGGAAGTAGTGGCGACGGGGGAATATGCCTTTTTGCGGTTTTATCAGGATATTCCGCAAGAGGTGAAGGATAAAGCGTTCGATATGCTGAAGCGCGTGCGTATCCCGCATTTGGCGGACCAGCCCCTGGGCAGCCTGTCGCAAGGGGAGCGTAAAAAAGTGATGCTGGCGCGCTCGCTCATGATGATGCCGTCCATTCTAATTCTGGACGAGCCTGCGGCAGGGCTGGACTTGTACGAAAGAGAGAAGTTCCTGGCCGACGTGAACGAGCTTAGCCAGCAGCAGATTACGGTTGTCTACGTGACGCATCATATCGAAGAAATTATGCCCTTATTCACGCATGTTGCCATTATTGAGCAAGGCGAGCTGATTGCCTCAGGCCGGAAGGAAGACGTGCTCACGCCGGAGAACCTGCTGCAAGCTTTTGGCGTGTCCGTTTCTATCGAATGGTTCCAGGAACGGCCATGGATTAAAGTGCTGTGAACTGCTTTTTTTAAAATGAGTGTTCAAAAAGTTGGGTTTTNNACGCAAGATTCGATGTCGAGTTTGCTTCATGGATTACACCGTGATCAAAAGACGACTTTTTTAACTTCCTCTAACAAGATTGAGTTGCAAAGGATGCTTTTATGACTGTATTGACTACGTTTATCGGAACCTCGAATCACGGGTTCGCGCAGTACGCGCAGGATGAGATTCGCAAATTGTTTCCTGCGGCCAAATTTTCGCTGATCGTGCCGACAGAGGTGTTCTGGTTTCAAGTCCCGCCTGAAACGGAGAATGCGCTTGGCACGCTGCTTGAGCAGGAGCCGATTTTTCTAAGACATCTGCAGCCGGTTCATCAGACCTGGGAGCATACGAGCTCTGAGGAGGATCTGAGGCAAGTGCAGGTGTGGCTTCGCGAAGCCCATGCCGCGGGGCTGGCCGGCGCTCATGAGAAAATTGCCGTGCAGATCCGCAAGGACGAACGAGTGCAGCTGCCGTATGCCCCTTTCGCAATGAAAGCAGCGCTCGACGAGGTAATCGCCGGCGAGCTTGGAGCTGAGCCCGTTGTGCGCTACGCCGACAAGATCATATCCGTTTATATAGGCGCCAAAACGCTCTACATCGGCATTTCCAGGCCTGCGGACAATTTGTCCGACTGGTCGGGCGGCGCGATCCGTTTTATGAAAGAGGAAGACCAGATTTCCCGTGCCAAATTCAAATTGCTGGAAGCGGAGCAGCGCTTCGGCATTGATTTCAGCGTCGCCAGAACCGCGCTCGACGTTGGGGCAGCGCCCGGCGGCTGGACATCTTTGCTGCTCGAACGCGGGCTTAAAGTAACGGCGATTGACCCGGCAGCAATGAGTCCGAAGCTGCAAGGCCATCCGAAGCTGACCATTTTGAAGAAAAATGCCGGCGACGTAAAGCTGCGCAACGATGAGTTCGATTTGCTCGTCTGCGACATGAGTTGGGACCCGCGCCAAATGGGGCGATTGGTAGCCGATCTGCTGTATGCGCTGCAAAGCGGCGGCACGGCAATTATTACCGTGAAGCTGATGCACAAGAAGCCGTTCCAGACGGTGCGGGATATTTTGCGCATTCTAGAGCCTTCGTTGTTTCTGCTCAAAGCGAAGCAGTTGTTTCACAATCGGGAAGAGCTGACACTGTATTTGCAAAAGTTATAAGTTTTGGAAATAAATGATGTACAGATAGAAAACCTCCTCGTATAATCAAGCTAAAGGGATACTTAACTTGATGCAGCAAGGAGGTTTTGTTCTTTTGACGAAGCCAAATGAGAGTCACTCGCGTTACGGCGAGGTACTTGGCGGGCGCTACCGTCTGATTTCCTTACTGGGGCAAGGCGGAATGAGCCGGGTGTTTTTAGCGGAGGATATGAAGCTGAAAGGAAAGATGTGGGCGGTGAAGGAAGTGCCGCTTTCTGAGCGGGAAGGGCCTGCTTTCATGGAAGAGGCCGCAATGCTGGCGCAGCTGCAGCATGCCCAGCTCCCACAGCTTGTAGACTTTTTTATCTCAGAAGATGACAATGGCTGTTTGGTCATGGATTATATCCAGGGGCCGACGCTTCAACACGTATTTGAGGAAGCGGGGCAGCGTCTCCCGATAAATCAGGTTGTGCAGATAGCAATGCAGCTTTGTGACATTTTTCACTACTTGCACACATTCCAGCCTCAAGGCATTATTTACCGCGATCTCAAACCTTCCAATGTGATGCTGGGCTTGCATGGCCAAGTTCGTCTTATTGACTTCGGCGTGGCGAGACAATATAAACCGGGTCAATTTTCCGATACGATCCAGATGGGGACGCTAGGTTTTGCTGCGCCAGAGCAGTATTTAAATCAACAAACGGACGAGCGTACAGACCTATATACGTTAGGGGCTATGTTATATTACTTGTTATCTGGCGGCTGCTATCCGGCACTCACCAAAACATCAATTCGACAGCTGCAAGCGGACCTCCCTGAATCCCTCATCTCGTTGATTGACGATTTGCTTCAGGAACGTCCTGAGCTTCGGTGTCAATCTGCGATGGAAGTGAGGCTAAGACTTCGCCCTCTACTCCCGGACACGACTTCGTTTACGCGAATTCTTTATACAGAAACCAAAAATCAATCCGATCAACTGATCTTGGTAGGCGGATTATTTGCAGGCAGCGGCTCGACGTTTACCGCGATTGCGCTAGCCCGTCTTTGCCATGCGTTGAACTTGCGAAACGCTTATGTAGAGCAGCCGACACTGGAGCCCGATTTGTATATGCTGCTGTATGGAGACGAGCGGGCGCCGAAGCCGTATCATTTTCCGGCCCGACTCGTCAAAAGCTCCAATACGGCCGCACATACGCCGTGGGTGCAAGGCCATACGACCTGGGTGCCAAGCCATCCCGATGGCGGGGAAGGCGACTGGCAGGCGGCTGACAGTTACAAACTGCTCCACATGATCAAAAAGCCGGTCGTCCTCTGGGACGTTTCGACGTCTTGGCAGCATCCAACCGTTCAAGAACTATGCTACAGCGCAGATCATATGGTTGTTGTGGTAGATGCCTCCCCAAGCAAATGCAACCGGCCAAGCGCGCGTGCGCTGTTGGCGCAATTCGAAGCTT
Organism: Paenibacillus whitsoniae; assembly: GCF_003955665.1. Classification (GTDB taxonomy): domain Bacteria; phylum Bacillota; class Bacilli; order Paenibacillales; family NBRC-103111; genus Paenibacillus_E; species Paenibacillus_E whitsoniae. The sequence continues at coordinate 34,048 of NZ_RXHU01000083.1, read as the reverse complement.
ACGCGAAACAGGGGAAACAAGTGCATGCTGTGGTTAACGGCGAAATTACCGGGCAAGGGGCAAAAGATTGGTTATCTTCGCTGCCCTGGGCATCCGTGAGCGTATTGCCGCAAATTTCGCGTGAGCTGATCAGCCGAGCTGTTTGGCGAGGCGACTGTGTGCAGGATTTGCCTGAGGTGCGCAAGCTGCTGCATCAGCGCTTGTCACCGCTGTTGCAAGCGCTGTTTTCCGCCGAGCAGATAGCGAATTTAGGCGATAAGCGAGAGGGTAAAAACTGGCTGTCCTGGTTCCGGAGACGCGCGTAGTCGCTGTCGTGAACTGACAAATTCATCCGATTCAGCATGTCGGCACTAACCATTTGCCCCAAAATGTGGTATGCTATTTCATATTTTTAGAAAGAGATAAAACTGGGGGGCTTTCACATGGAGAAAAGATTTTCGCGCGAGTCCAGATGTTTTAAAACATCGCGTGTTTTCCCGACGGATGTGAACAATCACAATACGCTGTTCGGCGGCAAATTGATGTCGTACATCGATGACATTGCTTCGATCGCAGCACATAAGCATTGTCGGCGCTCGGTCGTGACGGCATCCACGGATTCCGTTGACTTTCTCTATCCTATTCATACAACGGATTCCGTCAGTTTGGAGTCGTTCGTGACGTGGACAGGCAAGAGCTCGATGGAAGTGTTCGTGAAGGTCATGACGGAAGACTTGAAAACAGGGGCGAGGAAAATCGCCGCGACATCTTTCCTGACGTTTGTTGCACTGGATGAGAACAAGAAGCCTGTCGAGGTGCCGGAAGTAACGCCGGAGACGGAAGAAGAGATCAAGCTGCATGAATCTGCGCCGGCCCGTGCGGAGATGCGCCGCATTCGCCGGGTGGAAAGTAAGAAGCTAGCGAGTCATTTTACGATGAAGTATCCGTGGGAATAAATCATCTCTGCCTATGAAAAACCGTCAAGGGTCCAACCCCTTGACGGTTTTCGATTTTTCATTGTCGGCTCTGACCTGCCTGCGCTGTGAGCCGATCTATCCAAGCTCTATATCGCCGAAATCGCTGCTGCGATGAAAATCCGGCACGGGCGAGCTAACCCGATTCCAACTCCCATAGTGCGGAATGGGCGTCGTATCGCCGCATTTATAGAAGTTGCCTCGAAACTTGCGGCCGGTCTTTGCCCTAAAATCTGGGAATATCGTCTGCAGCCAGTCGAACGGGATAGAGAATGACAGCTGCCAGTAAGGTGAGGCAGCAATCGGATCGAAGCATCCGGTTGTCGCATGGATGTCGAAGAGGCTCGGCGTCGTATTGGGCAGCGCCGTCCGGTCATGTCGGTCGCGTCCTATTTTCAACATCAAAGTACCCGCTGCATTCAGCTCGAAGTTCAAATAGCGAGGATCGGATTCAGGCAGCGGCTGGAAGAAAAATTCCACACAGCTGTCTTTGCAGACCGGATCGTTCATCGCATGATACTGAATCTTAGGGTCATTTTCGTAAACCGTATACTGAAGATACAGACGCTCAGACGTGTAGTAAAGCTTGACGTTCACCTCTGGTGTGCAGCCATTATCCAGCCAAAGGTAATGAGAGATCGTTAATGCCTGGATGCGATCCCAGGGAGCGGGACGATCCGGCTTCGAACGGACAACCCAATAATGCGAACGTGACATAGCGGTTCCTCCTTAGCATTTCATAAGCAAACGATTATGACTTCTGAGCACCATACTTTTTGCGGTACTCTCCCGGTGTCATGCCGGAGTAGCGTTTGAACATGCGAATGAATGAATTGACGTTCTGATAGCCGATCCTGATGGAGATTTCCTGAACTTTCAGCTCCAAGTTGTGCAGCAGTTCTTTCGCACGCTGGATGCGCAGGCCGTTTAAATAATCGCTGAAGTTCAGACCCGTTTTTTCTTTAAAATAGGTGGACATGTAGCCGGGTGTAATATTCAACTTATCGGCCATAATTTCGAGCGTGATGTCCTGATCCAGATGCTGATCCACATATTCCAAAATAAATTGGGTCATGGGATCATGATCCGATTGCTTACGGTTCACTTGCTCCATAGCAGGGGACAATTGCTGCTTGAACCATTGTAGGTACTGGTCGACACTGTAGAAGGTATTCAGCCTCTCCAACACGGGCAAAGGCAGTGCGCTCTGTTCCCGGTGCAGATTCAGCTTCATCAACGATTTGTTGAGGAGATTGGCGATTTCTTTGGCGAACCGTTTGAACTCCTCTACAGACGCTTCGCGTTTATAGAGGGCATGCAGTTGACGGCTGACCCAGTCCAACACCGCCTGTTCGCTGCCGGACATAAACCGGGTATGGAACTCTTCCTCCTCCAGCACGGTTAAGTGGACAGGGCCTTTGGTTGAGCGGTACGTACGGATGAATTGCGTCTCATCATCCAGCTTCCGCTGAATTAGCATAGAGGACGCGTATTCGTAGGCTGCAATCAAATGGCCGGAATTCGGATAAACCGGACTGACGGCTACTGTCAGGAAAAACAGATCCCGATCCACGTCAAGCACCTGAAGCAATTGCTCCAGAACTTCTTCCACCTCAACTGCATCGTCAGGACAGAAAAAGAGGGAGAGCACTGTATCCTTATCCATCTGGAACGTAATCGTTTCGTTATAAGCTTGGGACAGGAAGATGTTGATATATTCCCGGATAAAGTAAACCGCTTTATCGAGCTCGGAATCCAACTCGGCGAATTTCGCTTTCATCGTCAATTGGTACAGCACCAGTATGAAAGGGGTGTCGGCAACGACCAGCTCCCGCAGCTCGGCTAAGCTCATGTGGATATTTCGCAGCTTGTTTGTATAGGCGTAATAGCGCAGCAGGTCTTTCTTTTTGTCCAAATCCTCTGTCATCTGGTCGTTCGTACGGAGAATGCTGCTCATTTTCTCGCTGATCATATCGAATTCGCGCACATGGCTGCTCGCCGGCATGACCGATTGGCGCTGCTGCACCGCCTCGATAATTTTTTTGATTGGCCGATCCAAACGCATTGTCAGTCCGATCGACGTCATAATGCTCAGTGCGATGACGACAAGGAGCAGGGAAACGAACAGAATATTCAGCTGCATTAACTGATTGGAGATGCTTTTTATTGGAACGACGCTTACATAGGTCAAGCCGGTCTGCATGCCTTTTTGATAAAAATAGTACTGGTTGTTTTCGGTAAACCGCCCGCTTTCCCCCTTGAAGTCATGCTCAGGATGCGCGTTTACGTTGGCGGTTGAAGTGAAAATTAGGCTGCCCGTTTCATTAAAAATGTAGAAGTCCGTTTCCTCGGAGTAATGATAAGCATTGAACATTTTGTTTGAATTAAGCATGACGATGAAATACACATCTTTATACGGCATCAGTTTAATGACAGCCGGAAGCAAATACCCCTTGTCTTTCCGAATATTCGCCGACACTTCCGTAAATTCAGATGCCGGGAGCAGCCGGAACGTATACGATTCGTCGAACTGTTGCAGCCAAAACTCCGGTGAATAATCGCTGCTGGCATAATATTTGGCAAACATTTCTCCAGCCTTGCTCGTCCCTTCCTTCTCTAGCACATAAGCATCGTTCTTGAAATACAGCATGATATTCTCAAAAGAAAGAAACGGGTTGGCGATCAGCACCTTAATCACGGACATAACGCTGTTCATGCGGTCATACCCGTTGGCCGCTTTGACATTTCGCAGCAGATTTAAATTTGCGATCAGCATCTCGTCCTGATTCAAAGAGATAATCGACTCCCTGGCCAGCCTAAAATGGTTCTCATACTGTTCCACCGCATGCTTCAGATTGGACTCGTTGTACTTGACGATCTCTTGGTGGATTTTCGATTTCAAGAAAAGAAACGATGCGAAATTGAAAATGGCCAGCACAGCGATGACAACGAGAAAACTGATCATTAACTTGGCGAACAAGGAATTGGTTCTCCAACTGAGTCGCTTCCATCCCCGCATTCATTAGACTCCCCATTCTCTGATGTCAACTTCTTATTACTATACTACGGCAGCGCAGGATAACGGAACAATATTCAATTCTTCTAATTCATACACACTTTACTTGATAAACCATTAAACTGCACGTTTTCTGAGAAAAGTGGAGATTTATTTTTCGGATGCGGGCTGCTTATAATGACGCTTAGAAAGCCCGGTGGCAGAGGCGCCGTCAACGGGCAGAAGCAATACAAACTTGCGAATAGGAGGCAGATGGATGGCCCTGACGGACACACGTACGAGATTAAGGAAGACCTGGCATTATAACAAATATTTATGGCTGCTGGTTTTTCCTTGTTTGCTTTATTTTCTCATTTTCCGATACATCCCGATGTTTGGCCTGGTGATCACGTTCAAAAATTTTAATCTCTTTAAAGGCATCTGGGCCAGCGAATGGGTAGGATTTAAATATTATCTCATGTTTTTTCAAAATCCGGATTTCTTTCTCCTGATGCGCAACACATTTTTACTGGGCTTTTACAAGCTGCTGTTTGGTTTTCCTGCTCCGATCATTCTCGCTATTCTGTTGAATGAACTGAAGCATATCGCACTAAAAAGGTTCGTCCAGACGGTCAGTTACTTGCCGCACTTCATTTCAAATGTTATTGTGGCAAGCATGGTAATTATGTTCCTGTCCCCGTCCGGCGGGATGATCAATCAGTTATTGCAAAAGCTGGGCATTGGGCCGATCAATTTCATGATGGAGCCGGGCTGGTTCCGCTCCATCTACGTCGCATCGGACATTTGGCAGCAAATCGGTTGGGAATCGATCATTTATTTGGCGGCATTGACGGCCGTTGACCCGCAGCTTTATGAAGCGGCCAGCATTGACGGCGCGGGACGCTGGGGTAAGCTCTGGAACGTCACGCTGCCAGGCATTGCGCCGACGATCGTCATTATCTTTATTTTGAATGTCGGCAAAGTGCTGGAAATCGGGTTCGAAAAAGTGTTCCTCATGTACAATGCGGCTGTCTATGACACGGCGGATATAATTAGTACCTATGTGTACAGGGTCGGATTGGAGCAAGGGAATTTCAGCTATGGAGCGTCAATCGATTTATTCATGGGCATCATTAGCTTGATTTTCATCTGCTCGGCCAATTATATCTCCAGAAAAGTAGGAGAAAACAGTCTATGGTAAGGGAGGGACTGCCGGGATGAAACCGAAAATCAGCCTGTTCGGCATCATGAATTTGGTGATTATGCTGCTTGTCATCGTCGTAACGCTTTACCCATTCATCTATATGCTTGCGGTTTCCTTGAGCAAAGATATCTATGTGATGAAAGGCGAAATCAGCATTTGGCCAAAAGGAATTAATCTGAAAATGTATGAACTGGTGTTTCAAGATCCGAAAATTTGGATTGCCTATAAAAACACACTGATTTACGTTTGCCTGGGGACGTTTATTTCTGTCATGGTCACGGCGATGGGAGGCTATGCGCTTTCCCGCAAAGATATGAAATTTCATCGCTCGCTGACAATGCTCATCGTATTCACGATGTTTTTCAGCGGCGGGATGATTCCAACCTTTCTCGTCGTTCGCTCCCTTGGCTTGATCGATACCGTCTGGGGTATGGTGCTTCCGGGAGCGGTGAGCACATGGAATTTGATTATAATGCGAACCTTCTTCAGCGGTATGCCGAAGGAGGTTGAAGAATCCGGGCGCATGGACGGACTGACCGATATCGGCATTTTCTTTCGCCTCGTGCTGCCGCTGTCCCAAGCGGTTATCGCGACTGTCTCTCTGTTTTACGCGGTAGGGCTATGGAACAACTTCCTGTTGCCGCTGCTATATTTAAGGGATCCGAATCTGTTTCCGCTCCAGGTACTGCTTCGCAATTTGGTCCTGGCCGGGAACGTCGCTTCCGGAGATGTAACCCGAATTGGAGGTGATAATTTGATCGTGGAGGATTCGCTGAAATTTGCGACAATCATGGTCTCTACGCTGCCGATCTTATTGGTGTATCCGTTCATTCAGAAATATTTCGTTAAAGGAGTCATGATTGGTGCAGTGAAGGGCTGATGGAATGCAAAGCTGCAAGGGGTAAGCAAAAACGATAAAAAGAGAGGGCAACAATATGAAAAAAAATGCACTGATGCTTGTCGTTTTAATTCTCGTATTATCCATGTTGGCGGGCTGCACTGGCAGCCAATCCGCTGAGAAAACGAGCAGTACGCCGAACGTTACACCGTCGGGTAATACGAACACTGCGGCACCTGCGCTAACCAAGAAAACATTGAAAGCGCTGCTGGACAGCAACCCCACCTTTCCATACAACAAAGACTGGCCGATCTGGAAATGGATCGAAGAGAAGACTGGCGTGACGCTCGATGTGCAGACGCCGTCCGGTAAACTGGCGGATACGCTCAATCTCGTCGTCGCCTCGAACAATATGCCGGATTTGCTGTACATTCCGACTCACGCGACGTCGAACAAGTTCGGCCAACAGGGCGCGCTTGTCAACATTCTCGATCATTTGAACGAGATGCCGAACCTTGCGGCTTGGTTGAAAAAGTATCCCGACGACAGAAAGGCAGTCCTTTCCACAGACGGGAAAATGTACATGTTCCCGAACCAAGGCTTCGGTGAAACAAACCGGATGATTTGGATGTACCGGGAGGATATTTTCCGCAAGAATGGCCTGACGCCTCCGAAAACCTACGACGAGCTCTACACAGTGCTGAAAAAGCTGAAAGTACTGTACCCGGACAGCTACCCGCTCTCCATGCGATTCGGTCAAATTCCGGACGAAATGTTTGCCAATTTGTCGACCAACTTCAACACCGGTGAAAACGTCTATTACAATTTCGATAAAAAAGATTGGGGCTTCGGGCCGACGGAAGATGCGTATAAAGCAATGCTTGGCGCGTGGAACAAGTTCTATAAGGAAGGGCTCATCCCGCCCGATTTCTTGACCACACAAACGAAGCAGTGGCAGGACATGATCTCGAACAGCAATTCATTCATCACCATCGACTATATTAGCCGCATCGACTTTTTCAACAATGCCATGCGAAAAGAAAACCCCGATTACAACATGCAATTCATGGCGCCTCCGGCAGGAATGGCGGGCGGTAAGCAGTTGAATCCGTTTTTCCATTACCTGGAGGGCGGTCTGACTGTAGCGTCCACGTCCAAAAACGTGAAGGATATTATGAAGTTTATGGATTTCTTCTATTCCGAAGAGGGCAAGACGCTGGCGAGCTGGGGCAAAGAAGGCGAGACGTACAGCGTAGAGAACGGCCAGAAGAAATTCAAACCTGAATTTACGGATGTAACGGAAATGCGCAAGAAAACGGGCTTGCAAACGAGCGGAGCTTACACTTGGATCGATTTTGGGGCACACCTCTCTTTGTTCTCGAAAGATTTGCGCAGTGCTTATCAAGAAGCGGTGAAATATGATCTGCCGGCAATGCAGCCGAAACCGGCTTTTACGGAATCGGAGAACGAGGTGCTGGCTGTGACCGGTCAAGCTGTGAAGAAAAGCCGCGACGAGAATTTCGCCAAGTTTGTTACAGGTACACGAAACCTGAATGAGTGGGATAAATATGTCAAGGAAATCGAAGGACTTGGCGTGCAGAAGTTGGTCGATACGTATAAAGCAGCCTACAAACGAGTCGAATCCATCGATTTGAAAAAGTGAAGGGGAACGAAATGATTCAAACGATACCGCAAGTGAAGCAAATTCGTTATCTCGAAGGAGCCGTCTTTCAACTCGATGATCGCGCGACGATCCTCCTGCGTATGGAGGAACCGGAGCCCAGAATCGTCGCTGCGATAAGCCGTCTGTTTCCCGGACTATCCGTCGTTTGCGAGGAGCCTAATGGCATATCGGGCTATCTGTTCAGCATCGATGGCCGGCTGGAGACCGAGGCGTTGAAAAAGCTTCATCCGGAGCAGCAGCGTGAGGGATATCTGATGGAATTGGAGGGATCCTCCGTGACAATCGCGGCTGCGCAAGCGGCCGGATTGTTCTACGGCCTGCAAACGCTGCGGCAAATCATCGACAATCATGATCCTATCCCGGCTGTAGAAATTGTCGATTGGCCCGATACAAGCATGCGCTGCATGAATTTTGATTTGCGGCAGACGTTCTCCAAGCCGGAGATGCTGTTGGCCTATATAGTCGAGTTCGCCAAGTTCAAAGTCAACGGGCTGCTGATTGAGTACGAAGACAAGCTTCCGTATGAGCGATACAAGCAGGTGTGCCATCCTGAGTTTGCCTTTAGCCGTGAGCAGTTGGAAATGATCAAGGAAACAGCGAAAAACAACTTTATCGACATCATTCCGCTGCAGCAATCGTTTGGACATCTGGACTATGTGCTGCGCCACGATGAATTCAAATGGTTGCGGGAAAAAGAATCGTCAACGGGCGAGCTGTGCCCATCCCGGCCGGAGTCGTTTGAGCTCGTCACCGGCTTGCTGGACGAGATGATCGCCATGCACCCGGATTCTAGATACATTCATCTCGGATGCGACGAAGTGTACAGCCTTTGCGAGTGCGAGACGTGCAACCGGACGTACGCAGGAGCGCGGGAACGTACGTTCATTGCTTTCGTCAACCGGGTAATCGATTATGCGGCAGGCAAAGGTAAAATTCCGATTATTTGGCACGATATGCTGAAGAAATGCGCCGAGTCCGATCTCCAGTTGCTGGACAAACGGGCTGCGGTTATGATCTGGATCTATAACGGCAGAAACATCGATGCGGACGTATCCCGCCTGACCGCCACGTTCAGAAACGCCGGCTTCGAAGTCATGGGCGCTCCCGCGGTTCGATGCTTCGACGATCAAGAGCATCAAAATTATCCTGTCGTCGCCAGCCGGATCGACAACGTGCTGCAATGGTCCCGAACGTCGGGTAAGCTCGGCATCGACTGTGTCGTCGCAACGAACTGGTCCACTTCGTTCAGCTTCGGCTTGCCTTACGGCATTTTTGAAACAACCTGGTACGTGATGGCGCTGTTCGCCGATGTCCACTGGAACAGGGAGGCGGAGACGAGCCGATTTATCGACAAGTTCCTGAAGCTGTTTCACGGTGTCGATCCGACAACGGCCAATAGCAAGCTGGGCAATTATTTGAATGAAGATTATTATTTGATTATCGGCTCCCTTCTCGATGACGTCAAAGCGCACAAGGACGTAGCAGAGCTGATCGCCGTTATGAACGCTTTCGAGCACTCGTCTGACAGGATGCGGACGATTCATAAATATTTGTACAGGTGGGAGCTGTTCCCCGGCGATGAAGCGGAATGGCGATCCCTGCTCAGCTATTACCGGAGAAACACAGCGGGAAGAACCAAAGTCCGACCGCAAATGAGCGCCATTTTGCGGCATTTTCAGCCGGAAGCAATGGCGGACCATTTCGTACTGTCGCGGTTTTACTTGCATGATTATTTGGAGGAGCACATTTATCGCAAGATGGGGCTGACCCTGGAGGAAAATTTTACTTGATTTATTATGCGCTTATGGTACAATTTGGGTAATTGAAAACGGACATGCGGAAGCACCGCTGATTGTGAAGATAAGATCTTCGCATTCAGCGGTGTTTTTTGTTGTTCCGGAAAAAGGAGGCGAACATGGGGAAAATTACTTTGTTTTTTGTAGATGACGATGCGGTGTATGCGCAAAGGTTAGCAGCATATTTGCGTACGTCAGAATTCGCCGGCCGGATCCAGTTGAAGCTGTACTCCGATTTGAGCTTGCTGCTTCGTGAACTGGACAAAGAGACCTACACGGAGGGGATCTTGTTGTTCTCCGAGTCGTTTTACCCTGAATTGGCGCATCGGACCTTGCGGCTCTCCAAGGTAGTATTGAGCCAGGCAATCGCCAATTCCAGTAGGGCGGATGAGAAACTGCCTTTTCTATTTCGATATCAGTCGCTGGAGCAGTTATTTTCTCATTTGCTCGCACTGTATGCAGTTAAGCAAGAGAGCGACGGCTTCTTTCTCGGGCGAAAAACGCAGGTGATTTCCGTCTATGCCAGCACCGGAGGCAGCGGTAAGTCGATTTCGGCCGTACATTTGGCGAAGCAGCTTGCTTTTCGGGGGAAGCGCGTTTTTTATCTGAGCCTTGAGAATGTGAGTCCGGCATCCCGCTGGTTGAGCGGAGAGACCGGACAGTTATCCAGGTTGATGTATTACTTGAAGCAAGCTCCGAAGTCACTAGGGCCAAAGCTCCAATTGCTAAAATCGCATGATGCCAGGTTTCGAATCGATTATTTGACGCCTGATGAACAAGCGGGAGAAATGCAGCAAATGCAGCCCGAGCATGTGCAGAAGCTGGTGGAAGCGATTCGTGAACTGGACGCATACGATGCGCTCATTCTGGATCTGGCGTCCTCCCTGCATCCAAGGATAGTTGCAGCGCTTGAGCTGAGTCACGAAGTGATCTGGCTGGTGCAGGATGAATGGAACGATCGGTTCAAAACACAAGCGTTGTCTCGTGAGGTGAAGCTTCCAGGCAATGTCCGCTATGTTATGAGCAAGCATCGGGGTAGTCCGGTTCAAGAAGTGGAGGCATATTTGCCATATATCCCGGAATGGCGCGCATTGGTGTCGCCTGAGCAGTTATGGACATCTGACATTTACGAGCAGCAGATTGACGGCCTTGTGGCAAGGCTAGATGGGAGGGCGGATAGGCCGCTCAGGGCCGGAAAGGAGGCGATGCCCTGATGCAAGCAGGGAATGCCGCTGTTGTACAGCTTAAGCAGCACATCAAAGATCGTTTGGATTTCTCGATGACCATGAGCGACGAGCAGCTGCGGGAGTGCATTGAACAGCATGTTTTTGAAGCTGCTGCTGCGGAAGGCTGGACATCGAACGAAATCGGAGCGGTCGTGAAGCGTATATTTGACAGCTTCCGCGGTCTCGATATTTTGCAGCCGTTGATTGACGATCCGACGGTTACGGAGATCATGGTAAACGGGCATCAAGACATATTTTTCGAGCGGCAGGGGCGGGTGGAGCGTTATCCCTACACGTTGGAAAGCGCGGAGAAATTGGAAGATTTGATTCAAATGATCGTGGCCAAAGTCAACCGCATTGTTAATCAGGCTTCCCCTGTCGTTGATGCGAGATTGGAAGACGGTTCGCGTGTTAACATTGTGCTGCCTCCTGTATCGCTTGCTGGGGCCACACTAACGATCCGAAAGTTCCCGGAGAAGCCGATGGAGATGGCAGATTTGATTCGTTTCGGCAGTTTAACGGAACAAGCGGCGGAGCTTTTGCAAATTTTGGTGGAAGCGGGCTTTAATCTGTTTATCGGCGGCGGCACGGGCTCGGGCAAAACGACGTTTTTGAATGCGCTGAGTGCGTTCATTCCTCCGCATGAGCGAATTATTACAATCGAGGATTCTGCTGAGCTGCAAATTTGCACGATTCCTAATCTGGTCCGGTTGGAGACGCGCAACGCCAACACAGAAGGGCGAGGGGAGATTACGATGCGCGAGCTAATCCGTTCTTCGCTGCGCATGCGTCCGAACCGTATTATCGTCGGAGAGGTCAGAGGCGCGGAGGCGCTGGATATGCTGTCGGCGATGAACACAGGGCATGATGGAAGTCTTAGCACTGGCCATGGCAACTCCTCGAAGGACATGCTGAGCCGCCTGGAGACGATGGTGCTTAGCGCTGCGCCGCTGCCGATTGAGGTCATTCGCAAGCAGATTGCGTCTGCGCTGGATATTCTCGTTCACATCTCCCGCATGCGGGACCGTACGCGCAAAATAACGGAGATTCATCAGGTGATCGGCATGAAGGATGGAGAGGTCGAGCTGCAGCCGCTGTTTCGATTCGTCGAAAGCGGCGAGTCGGAGGAGGGCAATCTGCTTGGCGAGCTGGTCTATACGGGAGAAAAACTGTGGAACGAAGCCAAGCTGCGCATGGCCGGCAAAACGCTGCCTCCGTGGTTTGAAACGCATAGCAAAGAAGGTGAGGCGGTTTGAGTCCCATTTATCGGAACTATAATGAGTACGACCTCTCCAGGCAGGAAAAAGTGACAGCGGTGCTAATGCTGGCGGTTCCGGCTTTTGCAGTGGGGTATGTGTTTTATAAAAGCGTGCTGCTCGCCGCCATGCTCTCGCTAAGCGGCCTGTTGTTCCCGCGCTACAGGCGAAAGCAGCTCATTACCCGTCAGCAGCAGAAGCTGTACATACAATTTAAGCAAGCACTGAGCTGTTTGTCATCTTCGTTAACGGTTGGGAAATCCGTGGAATCGGCCTTTCGCGATGCGTGGGAGGATTTGAAACTGCTGTATCCCGATCACGGCTGCTTTATCGTTCAAGAGTTTGGCCTCATCTGCCGCAAGGTTGAAACGGGCGAGCCGATCGAACAAGCGCTTCTGCATTTTGCTCAGCGGAGTTATGTCGACGATATTCGTAACTTTACGGATGTGTTTCTAACCTGCAAGCGAACCGGCGGCAACTTGATTGAGGTCATGAAGCGCACAGCGACGATCATCGGCGAGAAGCTCGAGATTCAGCAGGAAATTGCCGTGATGGTTGCGCAAAAGAAATTTGAAGCGAGGGTGCTTCTTTTTGCCCCGATCGTTATTGTGGCGGTGCTGGCGTTTTCCTCGCCGGATTATATGGTTCCGTTGTATCGGGGCGGAGGGTTGCTTATTATGACGGGAGCTTTAGTTATTTTAGGGCTGTGTTACGCAGCCACACAAAAAATTATGAATATTCAGGTGTAACCATGTGGATGCAATGGTTGGGTATGATGCCGCTGGCCGGAATCGGCCTGGTGTGGGGAATCGGGCGCGGGTCAAGTACTCGCCAGCCTTTGCCCAAGGAGGAAGCGGACAAGTTCCGGTTGACGTGGCTGTTTCCTTTCAGTTTGTTTCTCATCGATAAGCTGCACCTAATGGAGAAACTACCGGAATTAACGGCCAAAATTCACCATAAATGGCTGGTGTTGCACGGCAGGAACTTTGCGGCGCGAGGGGCCAAGTTGTTTCTGGCCGAGGCAATTGCAGCGGGTGCATTAAGTCTCACGGTGTTTGCCCTTCTGTCCACACTTGCCGGAGGGGAGAGCAGCTTGCTCGTGCTCGGAGTGCTTGGGGCGGCTGTGACTCCGCTCCTGATGATACGCGAGCTGGATACGAGAATACGCCGCAAGCAGCAGGAGATGATCATCGAGCTGCCGGAGTTTCTCAGCACGATGATTCTGCTCGTGAACGCCGGCGAGACGGTGAACCGTGCCTGGATTCGCGCTGTCAGAGCAAAACCGCATAAGGTGCAGTCGCCCTTGTACAAAGAACTGCTGATTGCCGTGCACGAATTGGAAATGAACGCTTCCTTCGGCAAAGTGCTGGAGGCGTTCAGCAAGCGTTGTGCTTTGCATGAAATCTCCCTCTTTACTTCGACACTGCTGCTGAATCACAAACGCGGCGGCAGCGAATTTGTGAACGCGCTACAGGTGCTCTCTCTTGAGCTGTGGCAGCGGCGCAAAACGGTTTCGCGGACGCTGGGGGAAGAAGCCTCGTCGAAGCTTGTGTTTCCGATGGTAGTTATTTTTATCGACGTGATGATCGTTGTGGGGAGTCCTGCACTGCTCATCATGAATCAATAATCAGGTAAAGGAAGGTGCGACATGGGAACATCTAAAGAAGCAATGAGGCGTTTTTGGAAAGAGGAGGACGGGCTTGGCACACTCGAAATTTTGTTGATTGTCGCGGTATTGGTTGCAGTCGCGATTATCTTCAGAAAGTGGATCGTATCTTGGTTTCAGAAACTGATCGGGGACGCCAACACGGATTTGAAAGACAACAGTGCCGTCGCTCCGTGCGCGCCAAGCCCAACGACAAGCTGTGCGCCGTAAAATCCGGTCAATTCATCTGCGCAGCGAGCGAGGGAGTTACACGATAGAGGCCTCGCTTGTTTTTCCGCTCATTCTCGTGTGCACAATCACGCTTCTGTTTGCGGGCATGTACACCTATCAGCGCGTATTTGTTGCGGAGCGGGCGGGAACGGCTGCAGAGCGGCTTGCGGCGACGTGGGACAACAGTCGTAAAAACATTGCGTCTGGCGGCTACACGCCGGGCGAATCGGACGGCTTGTACTGGCGGCTATCCAGCGACCATGTGCTCGATTTATTCGGTATGCTGTTCCAGCAAGGGCAGACGACAATCACCCTGGCTTCTGCGCAGCCGGCAAATCTGGTTGAGCGCAAGTTGGTGAGAGCCGCTCAGCTGCTCCCGCGCGGCGTAGAAGGAACGGCAAGCTACCGCAATCTGCTGGTGGATCGCCAGATCGAAGTGGATCTTGAGAAATCGTTTATGGCGCCGCCGATGTTTCAGAAATGGTTGAATAGGGATCGCACCAGTGGCAAGGCCGTTACGCATGTTGTGGATGCAGTGGAGTTAATTCGGTTGACGGATATCACCCGCACCTATTTCTCTGCCATCAAGGGGCGCATTTCGCCGGCCAAAGCGAAGGAGGCGCTGGTGGAGCCTCTGCACCAGGATTTGTCGGGCCCAAGCATCTCGATTCAGTCCGAACGGCAGGCTTCCACATATTTGAGATCGCTCGTCGGCGGCTCAGAGGTCGTGCTGACGACACCGTCCGGCAAAAGCAGAACGATTGACGCCCTGGACGGTCGCGGGATTGCGCACCAAGCCTTTTACAGCATGACCGAAAGCCAACTGCGCTCGGAGCAGCTTCCTAAGGATGTGGAGCTGTTGGAGCAGGGGACGACTGTCAAGGGGGTAGTTTGGCACTTTTTCAAAAAGGATGCCAGCGGTAAAGGCATGCCCTCCGACGCTTTTCGCAAAGAACTTGAACGGAAAGGGATCGTGGTCGTTATCCACAATTAGAAAGGGGAGAACCTTTGAGGCGTTTTCTTTATTCCACTCACGGGTCGGTATCGGTGTATCTCATCTTGATTATCGTTCCAATTTTCATTTTTCAAGCCGTGCTGATTGATTTCGCGAGAATACAAACGGCGGGCCAAGAGTCGCAAATGGCGGTTGATGCAGCAGCCAGGTCCGTGCTGTCGGCTTTCGATCCGAAGCTACATCAGTACGGTCTATATGCCGTCGCACAGCCTCAACCGGAATCCCAGGCGATTTTTGAGGAGATGTTTACGAATAATTTATCTGGTGCCGTTACCGCATCGAGACTTCATTGGGCAGATACGAAGCCTGTAGATGGCACGCTGAGGTTGACGCCGGTGTATGCGCTGTCCAGCCATGTCGTTTTCAAGCAGCAAGTGTTGGAAGACATGAAAATCAAGGCGCCGATCGAGTTCACGCTTGAAATCGCAGATAAATTTACGAAGCAAGGCATGACGGAACCGTTCCGGTTCGGTTCGGGTTTCACTCAACAAGCGGCAGAGATCGAGAAGAGAATCGAAGCGCGAGAGCAGAAGTTAGACGAAGCTTGGGACACATCGGAAAAGCTATACAAAAAGCTTGTCGGGTATCACTCTGATTATACAAAAAGAATCGCCGAGCTTGATGCGCTGGCAGCGCGCATTGGCCTGCATACCGCCGATGAAGTGCGAAGTGAAATTGCGAATGTCAGATCGCAGCTGGAATCGCTCTATGCAGCTATGCGCGACATTGATGCATCGATCGCTTCACTTGCTCGTGCAGGTGAAGCTGCCGCTGCCGGCATTCAGTCACTCGCAGCTTCCAAACAAGCGCTCGCGAATCAGGTAAGCCAGCTTTCGCAAAAAGTGAACGAGCTGGAGCAACTGCTTCAAGATATTGTGACGTATGCGGCACTGCTGGCGGCAACGAAGCTCGAAGCAAGCAACCAGGTCAAAATCGTTCAGCAATTCCAGCAAGAAGTCGAGGGGCTGCTCAGGGAAGCCAAGACGATTAACGAAGACATACGATCCAAAGTAGGCGCTGCCGGACAAGCTCCGGCAAATCCAGCCAATGACGTTTTTTCTCATGTTGCAGTCCTGGGGGAGTCGTATTTTTACGAATATCAGACGGGGATTGCCGGGATGACGGCGCTGTTTGCCGCGTTCGAAGCTAAATTGGCAAATGCTTATTTGTTTACTAGGGATAAGACAGCGGAAGCGAGTCAGGCGAATGATGCTTATGACAACGCAGCAACGAGCTTCTATGTGAAGCAGCAGCCCATGGAGCAAGCCAGAATTGGCGCGAACGAGGCGGCCCAAAGTCAGAAGAAGGATCAGCGCAGCAAGATTCAAAACGTGCTTGATGAAGCCAAGCAGGCGGTCGGCGGCTGCTCTATTACGGGGGCAGCAGATGGAGATGACCGCCTTTACGACAGGTTGCAGGGCGAAGGGCAGGAGGTAGGCTTTTTTCAGAAATACATGACGGTAAATCGTCAAACGGCTTCGATCGGCAGTGAAATACCGGTGGAGACGGAGAAAGCCGAACCATTCGCCCTGCACGCCATGAGCCTGCTCGAAGCATTCAATCAAGCGGCGGCTGTCGTTCGTGACGAGCTTTACTTGAACGAATATGGGCTGACCAAGTTTAATTATAGAACTTACGGGCTGGAGAAGGATCGTACCGGTGAGGTAAAAAGAGCGAATGCGCTGACGGATCCTTCCGCGCACGCCTTGGCAGCTCAGGAGGCTGAGTATTTGCTCTACGGCTTCTCTTCCTGCACGGCCAATATCGCGTCGGCGTATGGCGAAATGTTCGCATTCCGGACGGCGGTGCGGACGCTGGAAGCGCTAATGGATCCGAATAAGGAACTGCTGAATATCGGTTCGCCGATGCTTGTTCTGTTAGCGGCGGCAGCCGAAGGCGCGGTGAAAGCGTATCAGGACATGAGCCAACTCGTGAAAGGAGAACCGGTAGAATTGTCAGCCAAGCTGGGCGGTAAAGTGCTGACGCTGACGTATAAAGATTATCTGCGTATTTTCATGATGCTGCACAGCAACAACAGCAAGCTGCTTGCCAGAATGCAGTCGCTGATCGAGCTGAACAGCGGAGTTGATTTGACGCAGACGACGACCTATCTGCAAGCGAATGCCGTCAGCGAGCTCCGGCTGTGGTTCATTCCGCAGGTTATGAAGCTGCTGGATGGCTCAGGTCTTTTAACCTGCAAAGTTCAAGGATCTAGCTGCCAATTTCACACGTCAACGGTCGTTTCTTATTGAACTCGACCTCATAGCGCCGAAAGGGGGAGCGGGTTGCTTACAAAGTTAATGAAAGAGCGCTCCGGCGGAATTGTGCTGGAAGCGGCGCTGATTTTACCGTTTTTTCTTGCGTTTGTCATGGGGCTGGTCGTCTGTGTGCAATTGGCGTTGCTGGAAATGGCGCTGAATGCCGGCGTCTCTGAAGCGACAAAAACGATTGCAGGACAAGTATATCCGGTCAGGCTGCTCGCTCAGGAGGCGGCCGAGAAATGGAATCAAAGCAGCGCTGCGTCGGCCATTCAAAGCGCCATTGACAAAGTGGAGGCGGCGAGAAACGGAGTGACTTCTGCGGAGTCGCTTGCAGACGATTATGCAGCCTATATTCCGGATGCGGTGCTGGAGCTTGTGCGTTGGGAGAAGGAGAAAAGGGAGACTGGTGAAGCTGCGCTTCAAGGAGAATGGGACGATTTCGTGGATGAACAAGTGAAATCGCGGATGCTGGCGGCGTTTACACCGATTGTTTATGGGTTTTGTAGCGAGGCTTTGGTTGATAAAGCAAACTTTCGTGTGACGGATGTGCAGCTCCCGAGTTTGACGCAAGCTGGGAATGCCAACTTCGTCATTGAAGCGCAGCTTGCGTACCGACTGCCAATTCCTTTTATGAGCCGGACCGTCGTTTTACGCAAGAAAGCGATGGAACGCACATGGATCGGGGCATCGGGCTAGAAAATAGCGGGGGAGGGAATAGGGTGGTTCATATCATGCTTTTTTTGATTATTGGAATTGCGTTTGTGCTGGATGCCAGTAAAGCGATCATTCCGAATGTCTTGACAATGATGGGGACCCTCATGGGCGTTGGTTATCACGGAGCGACAGAGGGATGGAGCGGCATCGGGTACGCCGTGACCGGCAGCTTGACAGGGTTTATGGCGATGCTGCTGCTCTATCTCATTGGCGCTTTGGGCGCAGGGGATGTGAAGCTGTTTGCGGCGATCGGAGCGATGATGGGGACGGGATTTGTCCTGCAAACGGGGGTGTATGCGATTTGTTGTGCGGGTGTCATCGGCGCTATTGTCCTCATCGTCCGCAGAAAAGTACGGGCGACAAGCGCTCGGCTGACCGGATGGCTGTTCACCTTTATTGCGCTTAGACGCATAGAGGGGCTATTCGAATTGCAAGAGCAGCCGAATCTGAAATTTCCTTTTATGTACGCCGTTGTTCCCGGTGTGGCAATGGCTTGGTATTATTCGTTCGTATAGATGAGGTGACGAAGGATGCTGCAATCCGTTTATGGATTACAGGTGCAATTTAGCGGCCAGTATGGCCATAGTATGGAGCTGTATAAGGAGGAAGGTCTGAAATGGTCCGATCTGGACACTTTGCAGGTCAAGATGCTTGAAGCGAGTCCAGCACCGTTTCTGCTGCCTTGCCGCATTCAGGAAGTGGATCATTGCATCCGCCTTTACTACGAGCTGACTTCAAAACGCATGCTGGCCTCATGGGTCCAAGTGGAGGAGTTGTCTTTGCAGCAAGTGAGCAAGCTGATGGCCTCGATATGTACAGCCTTGCTGGAGAGCGCTAACTATATGTTGGATGAAGCGAAATTTGTGCTGAATGAACACTTCATGTTCGTGGGAAAAGAATGGTCAGACGTCTATTTGACGTACGTGCCGATAGCGGAATCAGAAATAAATGGTGATACTTCGGCGCAAGGAAGTGACACGGCCATGGACTTTTTTCGGCGGCTTGCGCAGTATGTGGACGCGCATGACCGGGCTGCATTTGAGATTTGGATAGAAAAACATGGCACTGAGACGAGTTTAAAGACGCTGCGCGATGCATTAAGTGAGCTTAACGGCAAACCTGGCGAAGCTACTCTCCGGGGTGGAGACGGATCTGTTGCCGCTGCTCCCGACCAGGCAGGGGGAGGCGCGCAGTCCAGCATGGAGGAAAGATCAGCATTCATGAATCGTGATGTGTCAATGGGTTCTGTCTCGGATTTGTACGCTAGCACCCTGCCCGGACCTGTTCGACAGTCCAAACATCCGAGAGAGCTCTTATTGCCGAACGTGGCAACCGGTGACGCCAAATGGCAGCTTCTATTTACGCCGCTGAGCAGCCGAGCTCGTTGGTTGTGGACTGGCGCGCTGCTGATCGTCTGTGCATACGTGTGGAGCCAATTCTTGGATCAGCGAGGCACGAGTCAGCTTCAATTTGCGGCAGGCTGCACCATTCTGTCCGCCGTCCTGGCGCTCATCGTACATGTTCGCGGTTTCCCGAAGCTGGCTAAAGAGACGCCTGCAGAGCGCCAGGTGCCGTCGCCGCATGGAGCAGCAACAGGATATCAAGATGGAAGCGAAGCTTCTCTTTCTCGAGCTCCAATGAATGTAGAGGATTATTACCGCGATCTTCCGCTTCATACGACCATGCTTGGGCAAGGCGGGAGTATGCAAGCGACGGTCTTTCTTGGCGGGATGAGCAGGCAAACGAAAGGACCGCGATTGGATTACGTTTTGGACGGCAAGTCGTTGTCCGTAGAGGTGAGTTCTTTCCCTTTTATGATCGGACGCGGGGAGGCCAAATCTGCGGTAGGTCTGATACTGGACGCATCAGGCATTTCACGGCTTCACGCAGAAATCGTCCGGAACGAGGAGGGGCAAGTGGCGATTAAAGATACGGGCTCAACAAACGGGACGCAGATGAACGGAAAGCCGTTGGTCGCTTATCAGCCGTATCCACTGCAGGAGGGGGATGTAATTCGTCTCGTTTCAGTCGAGCTAACATTTCGGGTTTCGTCATAAAGAACATTTCCTCTTATGCGCCGGGGGTGATATAATAAGGAGTCGCATGCAATTTGCGTGCAGTTTGAATGAGACGGGAGCTTGTTTGATAGAATGAGTCTTTTGACGGTTGATGCGCTCAGCCATAGTTTTGGGGATCGCACGTTATTTAAAAATGTTTCTTTTCGCCTGTTGGCGGGAGAGCATGTCGGCATCGTAGGAGCCAACGGCGTAGGGAAGTCTACGCTCATGAATATATTGACAGGCAAGCTGCTCAAAGATACGGGCAAAGTCGAGTGGACACCGCGTGTGCATTACGGTTATTTGGACCAGCATTCCGTGCTGGAGGCGGGGAAGACGATCCGCGATATTTTGCGGGATGCGTTCCTGCCGCTGTATGAAGAAGAGAAGCGTATGATGGCGATTACCGACCGCATGGGCGATGCTTCGCCGGAGGAGCTGGAAACGCTGCTCGATCAGATGGGCGAAATTCAGGAGCGTCTGGACATCGGCGATTTTTATATGCTGGACGTGAAAGTGGAAGAAATGGGCAACGGGCTTGGCTTGAACGCCATTGGGCTCGATCGCGACGTGACTTCGCTCAGCGGAGGACAGCGGACGAAGGTGCTGCTTGCCAAGCTTTTATTGGAAAAGCCACAGGTGCTGCTGCTTGACGAGCCGACCAACTACCTGGATGTCGAGCATATCGAATGGCTCAAGCAGTATTTGAAAGAATACCCGTATGCATTCATGCTGATTTCCCACGATACGGAATTTATGAATGAAGTTGTGAACGTCATCTATCATCTCGAATTTACGAAATTAACCCGCTATACCGCGAACTATGAGAAGTTTCTAGAGATGGCGGACATGAATAAAACGCAGCATTTGGAAGCGTACGAGAAGCAGCAGGAGTATATCAAGCAGCAGGAAGATTTTATCGCGCGTAACAAAGCCAGAGCCTCGACGTCGACCCGTGCAAAGAGCCGGCAGAAGCATTTGGAGAAAATTGATCGGATCGACAAGCCGGAAACGGCCATGAAACCGACTTTTGTATTCAAAGAATCGCGCTCGAGTGGTAGAATTGTATTTGAAGCAAGTGGGCTCCAAATCGGCTATGATCGGCCGCTCTTGCCCCAGATGGACGTTCAGATCGAGCGCGGAGAGAAAATTGCGATCGTCGGCTGCAACGGTGTCGGCAAATCGACGCTGCTCAAGACGATTCTGGGCAAAATCAAACCGTTCAGCGGTACGACGTACTTGGGCGACTATTTGAGTCCTGCTTACTTTGAGCAGGAAGTCAAGGCACCGGGCCTGACGCCGATTGAGGACGTCTGGAACGAGTACTCATCCATGACGCAGAACGAGGTGCGCGGCGCACTCGCCAGATGCGGCTTGAAAAACGAGCACATTACGCGTTCCATGAGCATGCTGAGCGGTGGCGAGCAAGCTAAAGTCCGCTTATGCAAAATGCTGATGAAGGAAAGCAATTGGCTGCTGATGGACGAGCCGACGAATCACTTGGACGTCATCGCCAAAGAGGAGCTGCAGCGAGCGCTGAAAGCGTACAAAGGCACTGTCCTGCTGGTTTGCCATGAGCCAGAGTTTTACGAAGGCTGGGTATCGCGCATTTGGGATGTCGAAGCTTGGTCTGCCGCCATTACAAAATAGGAGGGTTTTCATATGTTGACACATGTTGTATTTTTTAAATTAAAGGATCGCAGCCCGGAGGCGATTGAAGCGACCAAAGCGGTGCTGACGAATATGGAAGGCAAAATCGAGGTATTGCGATCGATTGAAGTCGGCACGGACGTGCTCCACTCGGAGCGTTCCTACGATATCGCACTCATTACGAGATTCGATTCGATGGACGATTTGAAAGTATACGATACGCACCCGGTTCATGAGGGCGTTAAGGCACATATGAAGACAGTGCTCGACGGCACCTCCCTCTGTGTTGACTTTATCAGCTAATCGAAGTTTGAAAAACCAAGGAGAACAGTGTAGTATCCTTAGAAGAGCAATTTTCTAACGGCTGCACTGTTCTTTGTGTGTTTGCGCGAAAGATGATTTTTATAGAAAAGGGAGGCATCCCGTTTGAAAGAAAAATTAAACAAAGCCTATATGACCGAAATGTTGGAGCTTTTGCTGCGGACGCCAAGCCCGACCGGGTATACGCATCACATTATGCAAAAGGTCCGGCATGAAGTGAGCAAGCTGGGCTTCGAGCTGACGTATACCCATAAAGGCTGCGGTATTGTGACGATTCCGGGCAGCCGCTCGGAGCGGGTTATCGGGATTTCCGCACATCTGGACACGCTGGGAGCCATGGTGCGCTCCATCAAAGACAACGGCACACTGAAGATTACATCGCTCGGCGGTTTTATGATGGGCGCAATTGAAAACGAATACGTGCAAATTCATACACGCGACGAGCGTGTGTATGACGGCACGATTCTAACTTCGCGGCCGTCCGTGCATGTGTACGAAGATGCCCGCGAGTATAAGCGCGATGAAGCGAACATGGAAGTGCGGATCGATGAGCTGGTCAAGTCGAAAAAGGATGTAGAGGCGCTCGGCATTCGCGTCGGCGATTTCATCTCGTTCGCTCCGCGCGTGCAGGTGAAGGCGAACGGCTATGTGAAGTCGCGCCACTTGGACGATAAGGCCAGTGTTGCTTCGCTTTTTGGTCTGCTTCGGCTGATTAAAGAGGAAGGGATTCAACCGCTTTATACGGTGAAGTTCTTTTTCTCAACCTATGAAGAAGTCGGCCACGGCTCGGCGTTTATTCCCGAGGACATCACGGACTTTATCGCCGTGGATATGGGTGCACTCGGCGACGATCTCAGCGGCAGCGAGCTGGATGTGTCGATTTGCGCCAAGGACTCGTCAGGCCCATACGACTACCAGATGACGACGCGCATGGTTGAACTGGCGGAAAAATTGCAAATCGGCTATGCGGTCGATATTTATCCGCGCTACGGCTCGGACGCTTCCGCTGCGCTTCGCGGCGGCCGCGATATTCGCGCCGCGTTGGTGGGACCCGGCGTGCATGCGTCGCATAGCATGGAACGAACTCATATGGATGCCGTCGTGAATACGGCTGCGCTGCTTGCGGCGTACATTCAGGAGCCGGTGCAATGAATATTCTAAGTGCAGTCGACATTACCAAATCATACGGAGACAAAGTGCTCCTGGACAACATTTCGTTCACGCTCAACGAAAAACAGCGCATCGGCCTGATCGGCGTGAACGGCACGGGCAAATCGACCCTGCTGAAGCTGCTGGCAGGGCTGGAAACACCGGATCGCGGCAAGCTTGTGCACGCGAACCATTTTCGGGTGGAATACTTGCCGCAGAACCCGGAGTTCGATCCGAACTCCACGGTCCTTGAGCAAGTATTCCACGGGGATTCCCCGCTCATGGTCACACTGCGCGACTATGAGCGGGCCCTTGCGGAGCTGGAGGCGGATCCCTCCAGCGAAGCGAAACAAGCGCGTCTGTTCCGTGCCCAGACGCGCATGGATGAGCAAGGTGCCTGGGAAGCCGGCACCATTGCCAAAACCGTGCTGATGAAGCTCGGCATCAGCGAGTTCGACAAGCCCGTCGGCCTCCTGTCGGGCGGGCAGCGCAAACGCGTGGCGATGGCACGCGTGCTCATTCAACCGGCGGATCTGCTCATTCTCGATGAGCCGACGAACCATATCGACAACGAGACCGCGATCTGGCTCGAGGAGTTCCTCAGCAAGTGGCGCGGCGCGTTGCTGCTCGTGACGCATGACCGGTACTTCCTGGAGCGCGTCACGACGCGCATCCTGGAACTCGACCGGGGCAAGGTCTACAGCTATGAAGGAAACTACGCGTGGTTCCTGGAGAAAAAAGCGGAGCGGATGGAGTCCGAAGCCGCCTCCGAAGATAAGCGGCAAAATCTCCTTCGCCGCGAATTGGCTTGGCTGCGCCGCGGCGCGAAGGCGCGGACCACGAAGCAGAAGGCGCGCGTGCAGCGCGCCGAGGAATTAAGGGACCGCAAGACGGACGGTCCCGCGGATAAGCTGGACATGGCGCTGGCGGGCAGCCGCCTGGGCAAAAAGGTGATGGAGCTGCAAGGCATCTCCAAATCGTTCAACCAAGGGAAGACGCTGCTCAGCGACTTCAGCTACATCGTGATGCCGAAGGATCGCCTCGGCATCATCGGGCCGAACGGCAGCGGCAAATCGACGCTGCTGAACATGCTCGCGGGCCGCATCCAGCCGGATAGCGGCGTCATCGAAACCGGTGCAACCGTGAAGCTGGCGTACTACACGCAGGAGAACGTCGAAATGGACCCGAACATGCGGGTCATTGAATATATTAAAGAAGGCGCGGAGCAGATCCGCACCGCGGACGGCGAAACGATTTCCGCTGCCCAGATGCTGGAACGGTTCCTCTTTTCCCCGAATCTGCAATGGTCGCCGATCGGCAAGCTGTCCGGCGGCGAGCGCCGGAGGCTCTATCTGCTGCGCACGCTGATGGGCGAGCCGAACGTGCTGCTGCTTGACGAGCCGACGAATGACCTCGACATTCAGACGCTGACGATCCTGGAAGATTACCTGGATACGTTCCCTGGCGCCGTCGTCACGGTCTCCCATGATCGCTACTTTTTGGATCGGACCGTCACGCATCTTTTTGCTTTCGATGGCAAAGGCGGCATCACGCCGTACTTTGGCACATACTCGGACTATCTCGAAGAGCTGCGCGAGCAGGAGGAAGCGGAGCAAGCCGAGAAAGAGCGGCTTCGCCAAGCCAGCGCGGCAAAGCAGGATACGCCGAAAGCTCAGTCTCAGAACCAGGCCGCTTCCGGCAGCAATCGCCCCAAGAAGCTGACCTTCAAAGAACAGAAGGAATGGGACGAAATCGAGAATGTCATCGCTTCACTCGAAGACAAACTTGCCTCCCTGCAAGCGGAGAGCGCGGCCAACAGTGCGAATTACGACCGCGTGCGCGATCTCTACGAGAAAGAGCAGCAAACCGCAGCCGAACTCGAGGCGGCGATGGAAAGATGGACTTATTTATCCGAGTTAGTAGAAGAAATAGAGCGAAATAAGGTATGATAGAGAAAATAAGCATAAAGGCAGGTATTTCACTCAATGATCAGCGTAAATAACGTAACGCTTCGTTACGGCAAGAGAGCTCTTTTCGAAGATGCCAACATTAAGTTCACGCCAGGCAACTGTTATGGCTTAATCGGGGCTAACGGGGCGGGCAAATCCACATTTCTGAAAATTTTGTCCGGTGAAATTGAACCGAATACAGGCGAAGTCAACATTACACCGGGCGAGCGCATGGCGGTTCTGAAACAAAACCACTACGAATTCGATGAAGTCGAAGTGCTCAAAACCGTTATCATGGGGCATGCAAGATTGTTCAAAATCATGGAAGAGAAAGACGCGCTGTATGCCAAAGCGGATTTCTCCGAAGAAGACGGGATGCGCGCGGCTGAGCTGGAAGGCGAGTTCCAAGATCTTGACGGCTGGCAGGCGGAGTCCGATGCTGCGGAGCTGTTAATCGGGCTTGGCATTCCGACATCGATGCACGATATGAAAATGAAAGACCTGGACGGCAACGAAAAAGTCCGCGTTCTCCTGGCGCAAGCGTTGTTCGGCAACCCGAACATTCTGCTCCTCGATGAGCCTACCAACCATTTGAACATGGAGTCCATCAAGTGGCTGGAAAACTTCCTTGCCCGCTTTGAAGGCACCGTTATCGTCGTATCTCACGATCGTCACTTCCTGAACCAAGTGTGTACGCATATCGCGGATATTGACTTTGGCAAAATCCAAATGTACGTGGGCAACTACGATTTCTGGTATGAATCCAGTCAACTGGCCCTTCGTTTGGCGCGAGACGCGAACAAGAAAACAGAAGAGAAGCGGAAAGAGCTCGAAGCGTTTATCGCCCGATTCAGCGCGAACGCATCCAAATCGAAGCAAGCGACTTCCCGTAAGAAACAGTTGGAAAAACTTACGCTCGAAGATATTCGTCCTTCCAGCCGCAAATATCCATTCATTCATTTCAAAGGCGAGCGCGAAGCCGGCAAGCAGCTGCTCACGGTTGAGAACATTTCTAAAACGATTGACGGCGTGCAAGTGTTGAACAACGTGTCCTTTACTCTGAACAAAGGGGATAAGGTGGCCTTTGTCGGACCGGACGGTATCGCGAAAACGACGCTGTTCAAAATTTTGATGGGCGAAATGGAAGCGGACAGCGGTACGTACACGTGGGGCGTAACGACGTCGCAGGCATATTTCCCGAAAGACAGCCAAGATTATTTCAACTCGGAGCTCACGCTGGTTGACTGGCTGCGCCAATATTCCAAAGATCCGGATGAGTCATTCCTCCGTGGATTCTTGGGCCGTATGCTGTTCTCCGGGGAAGAAGCGCTCAAAAAAGCTAACGTTCTGTCCGGAGGCGAAAAAGTGCGCTGCATGTTCTCCAAAATGATGCTGAGTGGCGCGAACGTGCTGATTCTCGACGAACCGACGAACCACTTGGATCTCGAGTCCATCACCGCGCTGAACAACGGTCTTGTTGATTTTGACGGCACGATACTGTTCGTTTCCCATGACCATCAGTTCATCCAAACGATTGCGAACCGCATCATGGAGCTGACGCCGAAAGGTCTCATCGACAAGATGATTACGTACGACGAGTACCTGGAGAGCGACGAGATTAAAAAGCAGCAAGAAGCGCACTACGCTTAAGGCGATGCAGCGCGGGAACATCAAAAGCGCCCTGGCACATGATGTGCAGGGCGCTTTGATTTTGCTTCGCTTGCCGTGAACCGGCAGTTGACGCGTGTGTCCTAGCTGCCACCTGTGCGGCGACGTTGATTGTTGACTTTCTTGGTCATTTGGCTTTTCGCGGTTTGGTTCATACCGCCTGCTTGTTTAGGATTCGCACGAGCTGCAGCTTGATCAGCTTTCTTTTGGGCGAGCTTTTGCTTCATGGCTTCGGCCAGGCTGACCTTTTTAACCCCAGGGGTTTGCTCTTGCCCTTCTAACGGCTTGTCTGACATAGGAACACCTTCTTTTGCGTGATATATTTATAGTATAATCGAATCAAAGGAAAGATGAAAGAAGGTGCGCAGGTGTTTGATCCAACGATCTATGACAACATCAAAGTCGTACTGGAAGGCGCTGTCTACGATTACGATTTGGAAGGCAGAATCATTATTACGCGCAGGGAGGATCGGATTGATCTCTCTTCGATGTCGCGTACGTTTGCGATTGAATTTGCGAGGAGCGCGGACAAGCCCAACAGGGCGGAAATATATTTGCACGTCCATCTCAGCGACCTGGCGGCGGAGATTCTCGAGAATCCGAACGCCAAGCCGGGGTGTACACTGCTGATTAAGTTCTACGCCAGTCTGAACGAGCCTGATCGCGATTGCCCGAAGATTGCCGAAGGGCTAAGTGGAATCTGGGCGCACCGGCCGCACATTACCCAACAGCTTTCATATACATACGGACAGCCGGAGACAGCCTACCGCAATCAGATTACGCTGTCCTTCGGACGCAAAGTCGATGAAAGCCAATTGGACGATTTTCCGGAACTGATCACGCACGCCCTCGAAAGCCTGATTTGGCTGGATGAGAGAAAGGATTAGCCCTATGCAAGAGCTTACGCAAAAAGAGCTGCTTACCCGCGCCGATGATGCGAGCTTGCAGCCTTTCGCCGTTCTGCTATATACGCCGCTGTGCGGCACTTGTCAATTAACGGAGCGGATGCTGACGATTCTCTTGACGATGAATCCATCGCTGCCGATCGTCAAAGGCAACATCAATTATATGCCGCTCGTTACAAGGGAGTGGCAGATTACAAGCGTTCCCTGCGTCGTCATGATTCGGCCGGGAGCGGAGAAACAGATGCTGTATCGGATGCAATCCGTAGATGAATTATATCGCAGGCTTACGGCTTTCGTACAGCCTAGCCCACCCGAAAATGAGGTCGATCCTGCATGAGCTTTCAAATTGGCGATTTGGTTACTGCCGAATACAAAACAGGTATGTACTATGGTGAAGTCGTAGAGTTAACCAGCAGCATGAAAGCGGCTGTTAAAATTCTCGCCGTCAACATCCACCCGACACAGGGAGACTTGCACAACCCGATGGATCCCAACGTTCCGTTTTTCCACCAGAGAAGGGCGCTAGCTCATCAGGAAATCGCGCTGATGCCGCTGTCGACAATTCGTCCGTATGCAGGAGCGGTTCCCGAATACAAGGAGTCGCTGCACAGGGCGCTGCAAGATCAGATGGCGAAGCTTGCCGAGCTGGAAAAGAAGCCGGAATACGAAGCGTGGGCGAAACGCTCGCTCCAAGAACTGGAGCAGCTTCACCAAGATTATTTTCCAAGCGTCAATTAATCCCGAAACTGTTAGGAAACTTCCAGGTACAGCTTTGTGCCGTCGTTGTATTTAAAAATTGCAACATCCCCAATGATCTCGATCATCGAGATCATTTTTAATTTTCTGCGAAACTCGAAATTGTACTCCAGCTCGGTTAACTTGCTTGAGAGCAGCTCCATATGGGAACGTTTATGAGTGAAATTCATAACCGGAATCAGTTTGTCTTTAAACTTAATTGTAATGGCTTGCATAGTGTTTACCTCCTTTACAAACTGCCTTACTCATGTCTTAAGGATACATTTCAAATGTTAAAGATGTTTGCACGCAACTATTAAGAAAGTTTTAGCAATATAGTATATGTAAATTATATCGATACTGGGCTAGTTCCCAAAAGATAAATTTCCTCACAGTTAAAATACTCGTTGCAGCAATGAACAGCCCCATCTATAATAAATAAGATTGGTTAAAAACAGGTTCTGGAGGGTCCATTCGTATGACTGACAACAAACAAATCCGTATCGGTATCATCGGCTCCGGGAATATCGGGAACGTCCATATGGAAACATTTAAAGCAGTACCTGACTTCGTGCTGGCCGGGGTGACGGATGTCTACTTGCCGCTGGCGCAGGCCAGAGCGAAAGAGCATGGCATTGAACGTGTGTACGACAACGCAGATCAAATGTTGGCCGATGCTTCGATTGACGCGGTAGTCATCGCGGTTTCGAATGAATGGCACGCGCCGATCGCGGTGCAAGCGCTGGAAACGGGCAAGCACGTGCTGCTCGAGAAGCCGATGGCGATAGATCTGCCGTCCGCCAAACGCATTGTGGAAGCGGAGCGCAAGTCCGGCAGAATCTTGATGATCCCGCATCAACTAAGGTGGGATGCGGTCGCACTGGCGATCAAGGAGCAGACCCAGAAGGGTGCGCTCGGCCATATTTATCATGCCAAAGCGACGTATCTGCGCAGAAAAGGCATTCCGGGCTGGGGCACCTGGTTCACGCAAATGGACAAGTCCGGCGGCGGCCCACTGATCGACCTTGGCGTGCATATGCTGGATCTGACGCTCTACTTGATGGGCAATCCGAAGCCGGTGTCCGTCTACGGTGCGACGTATTCGGAATTTGGACCGCGCAAGCAAGGTATCGGTACCTGGGGCGCACCAAATTGGAATGGCCATTTTGATGTCGAAGATTTTGCGACGGCTCTGATTAAATTTGAGAATGGCGAAACGCTTTCCCTTGACGTATCGTGGGCAGGGCTGCTGGAAAACGACGGTCTGCCGAGCGTTCAGCTCCTGGGGACAGAAGGCGGCGCTTATTTGAAAGGCAACAAAGGCAAGCTGCTTGCTGAGAAATTCGACCGTCAAGTTGACATTGAGCTGCCGGCTCCTGACAGCGATGAACCGCGCGTGAATATGGTGAAGCATTTCCTTCACTGCATCCGGACCGGCCAGACGCCGATGACGTCCGTCATGACGGGGTACACGAACAATTTGATTCTCGACGCGATTTACCGTTCCTCCCAAACAGGCGACGAAGTCAAGTTGAACTGGAACATCGAGTAAAGACAGGAGTTGCGAAGCGCGTGAACTGGGAGTTATTCAGTATCATCGGGACGATCGCGTTCGCAGTGAGCGGCGCGATTGTGGCGATGGAAGAGGAATATGATATATTAGGCGTGTATGTATTAGGACTGGTCACGGCTTTTGGCGGCGGGATCGTGCGCAACCTGTTGATTGGCAAGCCTATTGTACTTTTGTGGGATCAAGGACTCTTTTTTCAAATTGCGCTGTTTGCCATGACGTTAGTATTTTTTCTGCCCGTGCGGTTTATTCGACTGTGGAAAACGTGGGAAGCTTTCTTTGACGCTATCGGGTTAGCGGCATTTTCCATCCAGGGTGCGCTTTACGCGACGAATATGGGCCATCCGCTGAGCGCGATTATCGTCGCCGCGGTTTTAACCGGGATCGGCGGGGGCATCATACGAGACGTGCTGGCAGGGCGAAAGCCGATGGTGCTTAAGGATGAAATCTATGCGGTATGGGGCATGCTTGCCGGCGCTTTGATCGGTCTGGGGTGGTCGCAGGGGGCGCTGCCGCTGGCAGGACTGTTCGTCCTGATTGTTACGCTGCGGATGCTGTCCGTGTTCTACAAATGGAAGCTGCCGAAGCGGTCGCTGCGCGGCGCGATCGGTGAATAACGCTAATTGCAAGCGGCAGGCGGTTGAATAGAAAAGGAGGTGGCTCGTATGGATAATTCACTCAAGGCGCAGCAGAAAATTGCGGCTGAAACGATCGCGGCACGCATCGTATCGGTGAAAGAACTGCTGCAAACCGAGCTGGATCTGTATGAAATTGCGAAAGACTCGGAAACGGGCGAGCATTATTTGCATTATGCGTACATGCATCGCGATTTTACGAATACCGGGGAGCCGGAATCGTTTCATTATTTGCTGCCGGTCGACAGTGACGATGTGCTCGGGATGATTTTCGGCGAGCAGGGGTATGCGTATCCGGAGCATTGGCGATCCTCTTTTTTACGGAATGGGNNACGGAATGGGCCGGAAGGATTCTACATCTGGTTCGATCCTTCGCATGAAGCGGAGCAGGACGAAGACGAAGCGTTTGCGGCCGATCTGCTAAGCAAACTGAAGGCGTTCCGCGAGCAGGGGCATGTCGATCCGGAGTCGGTTAAGAAACTGCTTCAAGACATTGATGAAACCCGCGATAAAGAAAAAGAATAGCATTAAGAAGTCCGATGGCCGTATGACGGTTGTCGGGCTTTTTTGTTGGTGATGACGACATACAGTTCTTTTCTCGTGGCTGATCGGTCTGACAATCTTGTCTGCCCGAGGGGGCTGAAACGGCTAAAAAGCAAAGAAATGGTTCATATTAACAATAGATGACCAGAAGGGGGAGAGCGCGGGTGGAAATGGGCTTATATCAATTTGCCGATTTGGATGTGCATGAGGAGCTGCTGGCGGAGCTGCGAAAGCTGGAATCGCGGATGCACGAAGAACTGGGCGTCGAAATTGCGTTAATCGCTTATACCAAAGAACCGCAAGAAAAAAGCGGATAGATGACGATGTAGGGGGCTTAAACTTGAAGATAGGGAGAAGAATGAAGCAAGGTGCAGCGGCAATGGCATGTGTCATGGCGCTTACAGGGTGCTCCGCTGTGCATTCCTCGGCAGGGACAGTGCTTCAGCACCATGCAGCAGGCGATCATCACGATGCAGGCGCAGGGGCGGTGCCGCAGCCAAACCCGAACCCGCAGCAAACCGGGCAAGCGTCAGCCCATCACGTAGCGTCAGCGCATGCGGTGCAGGGCGGCGTTGCGCTGGAGGGTGAGAATCACCGCAATACGCAAATAACCATGAATCGTGAGCTGGCTGACCAGTTGATTCAGGAAGTGCATCTAGGCTCAACGTATGTGGCGATGACGGATAACAGCATCTATGTCGCGGTGGACATGGGCGGCACGAAGTCCGACAAAGCGAAAGCGCATGCTTTGAACAAGCAGGACGCGGTAACAGGCGCAGGCTTGTTCGGTTCTGGCGCAGGCGCACAAATGGACTGGCGGACGGCAAAGCCGCTGGCACCGGAGACGCTTAACGGGATTAAACGAATTCTGACGCGCATTTATCCCGATTCCCGCGTCTATATTTCCACGAACGCCAATTTTGTAGAACGCTTGATGTTCTATGACATGCAACAGCGCAGCAATAAGCATATGGACGCTTATCTCAATGAATTTAATACGATGGTGCAGTACGTATTTCCGAACGGAGCCTCTTGATGCGGGCAGCGACCGGAGACGGAAACAAGAAGGCCTCCAGTTGAAACTGGGGGTTTTGCCGTTTGCCGGGAGTAAGTTTAGAACGTTGCGCAAGATGCTGGGAAAAGAAGGAGGATGTATGGGAGACAGGTTTAAGATTCGCGCGTATTGCTCTTCGCGTACATGCGACTACGTGCATAAGGAAGATGTGATGACAGCAATTAATTACGAATCGGCGTATAGTCTTGCGATTGCTTACAACGCCTATCCGGCCAAGCCGGGCTGTCCGTCGTGCGGGGAGCCGATAACGTTCTATGCCCACAGTGTGCTGGAAGTGCCGTGGCCGAACGCTTGAGCTTGACAAGCCGTGCTCTCCTGTAGAATAGTTAGGGAATAACCTTCAGGAGAGGATTTTCTCGTTATGATGCATACGCAATTCCCGCCAGAAGTCAGGCAGCATTTGGAGCACAAACAAACCGTAGTCTTCAGCCCGGAAGATCGCCGGCTTATTGGGACGGCCGGATACGAAGCACCTTCGGAGGATATTGTGACGGATGCTGTGCTTGCGATTTATTTGGGTAAAAATGTGCTGCTCAAAGGACCGACAGGCGCAGGCAAAACGAAGCTCGCCGAGCATATTTCCGCGCTTTTCGGGCTGCCGATGCACGCGGTCAACTGTTCGACGGATCTGGATGCCGAAGCGCTGCTGGGGTTCAAAACACTGCAGCACAATGCGCTGGGGCAAAGCGAAATTGTTTTTATCCCGGGGCCTATTCTGCTGGCTATGACCAAGGGACACTTGCTTTATATTGACGAAATCAACATGGCGAAGCCGGAAACGCTGCCGTTAATCAATGGGGTGCTGGATCATCGTCGGTCGATTACGAACCCGTTCACGGGAGAAGTGATCAGAGCGCATCCCGATTTTCGCGTCATTGCAGCGATTAATGAAGGCTATGTAGGCACGGTGCCGATGAATGAAGCGCTCAAAAACCGCTTTGTGACGGTCGAAGTTCCTTATCTGCAAGGAGAAGGACTGCACATGCTGCTGCAAAAAAATTCAATCCTGCACGACGAGAAGCTGCTGCGAACGTTCGTTCAGCTGTCGGCGGACCTGCTTGCGCTGATCGAAATGGGCCAGCTGCCAGATGAGGCCGGTTCGATTCGGGCCTTGCTCGATGCTTGCGACCTGGCGGCTTATATCCCGCCAAGACGTGCAGTGCAGCGCGCGATTGCGGATAAATTGGAAGATGAAAGGGAACGTGCGGCGGTTATGAATATTGCCGAGACGTTGCTATAAGGCGATGTTTGTAGGAAGCTTGAGTTTGTTGGACGAAAAAATCGATGCCAAGCTGCATATGCAGCTAGTGGATTTGGCGCGTTTATTTACTGGGCGGAAAGAGCTCGAGGTGGAAGCGGCCTATCATGCGCACTACGCACCGGATGAACAGAAATTAACCGTCAGTCAATTTTGGTGGGATTACGGCTTACCGGATAAAACGGCCGGCATGAAAACCGACGTGTATTTACGCGCGCTGGGCAGCGCTTGGTTCACGGGCGCTGCAGCGGTTCGCGGGTATCTCGCTTACGGCTCGGGTATTGCGATGCCTAAGCTGGCAAATAGCGTATTCGCGCTTTGCGAAGACATGAGGCTGGAGCGCATTTGCCGTCGGCTGCGCCCGGGGATGGGCGCAGTTTTCGCTCACCGGCACCGGATTCTCGGCAGCTACTATGCGCATAAGCTGCAAGTACATTTGCGCAAAGGGGAATTGGCCGATGCTGCGGTGCTGCTGCTTTACGGTTGGTTCACCGGCCATGCATGGCATGGCGAGCTGCCGGGTGAGTACCGTGCGCTGGCTGGTGCAATCGCGCAAATGTTTCCGCTGCTGGAGCAGGTGGAGGAGGCCCCACATACCGAAGATGTTGCGCAGGTTTGCCGCTTCATGCTGGAGTTGTTGACACCGTGTGTTGGCGCGGACGCGTCTACGGCGTATTTTTGGGTGCAGGCGGGCAGCGGGGCGGCACAGCCGCTG